>NZ_PSWS01000040.1 GCF_002932875.1 Rathayibacter tritici | reverse complement strand
GGGTGGGGGTGGGGGCTCAGTGGTGCGGTTTAGCAGGGACGGGGTGCGACCCATTGAGGGTCGCCGGTGCGTTGTCGGGGCTGCCGTGGCTGCCGGCGCCGTGTGCGCCGGGGCTGCCGCCTTTCGCGACGCTCTGCGTCGCGCAGGGCTGCCGCCTTGCGCGACGCTGTGCGCGACGCTACGCGGCGCGCACACCGTCACGCATCGTGATCCGTGGTGAGGAAGGTCGCGAGCTCGTCTAGGACGGCCTGCTCGTTCTCGCCCTCGACGCTCACGGTGAGCTCGTCGCCGTGCTCGATGCCGAGCGAGATGATCCCGAGGATCGACGCGGCGTTGACCGGAGTCGCGTCGCCCTTCGCGATCAAGACTTTCTGACCCGATTTGGCCGCTGCCTGGCTGAACAGCGAGGCGGGGCGGGCGTGAAGGCCCTTCGACGATGCAACCTGCACGGTGCGCTCGACCATGAACGTTTCTCCTTGATCCTGCAGTCGCGACTGCATCAGTGGTGCCCGGAGTCGGGCTCGCCCGGGCGGACCGGGCGGGTGGAGGAGTCCGTGTCCGCACCTGCGACGACCGCGCGAGCGGCGAAGAGGACGGGCAGGGTCTCGAGCACGGCATCGGCACCGTGCGCTCCAAAGACATCCGGAGGGAGGAGAGCGGCCGCGGCTCCCACGAGCTCCGCGCGCTGGCGGAGCCCGTCGAACTGCGACTCGAGGTGCGGCCCCACGAGGAGGACGTCCGCCTCGGGGAGCGAGTGCTCGAGACCGGTGAGGGTCTCGGAGCGGAACTCAGCACCCATGCCGCGCTCCTTGGCGCCCGCTCGCAGCCGGTGGGCCAGGAACGTGCTCGATGCGCCTGCACCGCAGACGATCAGGATTCTTCGCACCTCGTTCGCCTCCTCGCGTCCGGGTCGTGACCCATCCAAGCATCCCGAAAGCGGTACGGCACGCTCCAGCAGAAAATCTTCCGCGGGGGCGGAAAGCCGCCCCGACCGCCCGCGGCGCGGGGGCTCCCTGGCGCGTCGCCGTGATGATTGACTGGCGGAACGCACGATTCGCCGCCCGCGTCCTGCGAGCCCGCGGGCAGGTCGTGGCACGTGCTGGCCCCGACCTGAACCGTACGCCTGGAGCCTGATGCCTGATAACCGCGACCGACTGCTGGAGTACCTCTCCCGCGCCGACGGCTGGGTGACGGCACACGAGCTCGCCGACCGGCTCGGCGTGACCACGCGCAGCGTCCGCAGCTACGTCACCGCGGTGAAAGCGCAGGCCGCGCCCCTGGAGCCGGTCGAGTCCTCGGCGAACGGCTACCGGTTGGCCCGTGAGGTGTACGCGGCGTACCTGGAGGCGCAGCGCAACCGCGACATCGAGCCCGACACTCCGCGCGACCGGCTCTACAGCATCGTCCGCCGCCTGGTCGACTCGGACGGGGGCCTGGACGTCACCGCCCTCGCCGCTGCGCTCTCCGTGAGCGAGTCGACCGTCGACGCCGACCTCCGCCGGGTGAAAACACTCGCCGACGAGGCGGGCCTCTCGCTGGTCCGCCGTGGCCCGTCGGTCCGCCTGGAGGGCAGCGAGGAGGCGCACCGACGCCTGATCTCGCGCCTGTTCCGCGACGAGAGCGCGCAGGGCGTCTTCACGCTCGACGACGTGCAGCGGGAGTTCGCCTCCCCCGGCCTGGGTGCCTTCACAACCGAGCTTCTGGCCGAGCTCGACAGTCGCGGCTACTACATCAACGACTACGGAGTGAACAGCGTCCTCCTGCACATCGCGATCGCCGTCGACCGGGTCGCCCGCGGCATCCGCGACCCCGCCGGCGCCCGGCCCTCCCCCGCGATCCACGGCGAGCTCGCCGAGCTCTTGGCCGAGCTGGTGGAGCGGCACTTCGCCACGCGCCTGACCGACGCCGAGCTCGCGCAGCTCGCGATCCTGATGACCACACGCGTAGCGACTCCGGGCCACAATGAACCGGTCGCCGCCGTGGTCGAGAACTACCTCGACCCCGGGGACCTGACCGTCGTCCGCGACCTCGTGGCCGAGGTGAACCGCGAATACCTGGTCGATCTCGACGACGAGGGCTTCATCGTCCGCCTCGCCCTGCACGTGCGGAACCTGGTCGCGCGCGCCTCCGAGGGCGGCTACTCCCGCAATCCGCTCACCCGCTCCATCAAGACCAGTTATCCGATGACGTACGAGATCGCCGTGTTCCTGGCGAGCGGACTGCAGCGACGGCGCGGGATCGCGGTGAACGAGGACGAGATCGCCTACATCGCCCTGCACGTCGGCTCCTTCCTCGAGCGGGTGTCGCGGCGCGAGGAGCGGTTGTCCTGCGTGATCGTGTGCCCCAGCTACTACGACCTCGCGCACATGCTCCGGCTGCGCGTCGAGCGCTCACTCGGTACCGAGGTCGAGGTCCGCTCCCTGATCACCCGGAGCGACGTCGAGTGGGGCCGGCTCACCGCCGACCTCGTGATCACCACGATCGACGAGCGCCCTTCCTCCGACGATGTGGTGCTCGTGCAGCCGTTCCTCACCGATCACGATGTGGAGGCAGTGCGCCGTGCGATCGCCCGCGTGCGCCGGCATCGCCGCCGCGCGCAGATCAAGGACGAGCTGCTGCACTTCTTCGATGAGTCGCTGTTCTTCCGCAACGTGCACGCCCGCGACGAAGCGGCGATGATTCGGATGCTGGGCGGGCGGATGGTCGCCGACGGCATCATCGACGAGGACTACGTCGACGGCGCCATCGAGCGGGAACGGATGAGTTCGACCGCCTTCACCGACAATCTCGCCGTGCCGCACGCGATGGCGATGAGCGCCCGCCGGACCTCCATCGCGATCGTGATCAACGACACGGCGATGGAGTGGGGCGAGCAGCGTGTGAACGTCATCGCGATGATCGCGTTCGCCTCGGCCGGCCGCAGCACATTCCAGTCGGTGTTCGACCAGTTCGTCGAGGTGTTCGCCGACCGGGCGGAGGTGCAGCGCCTGATCCGCCGCTCCACCGACTTCGGCGGCTTCATTGAGGAGCTGGTGCGGGTGATCGACAGCTAGCCGACTCCACTCCTGATCTGGACGGAGGTGTCGCGAGGGTGAACTCCTGCTCCCCGTCGCTCTAGGCGACGGGCGTGGGCACGATCCCGTAGGGGGCGAGGCCGGCCGCGCCGCCGTCGGCGAGTGTGGTGACCCAGATACCGTCGCGGTGCACGGCGACCGAGTGCTCCCAGTGGGCGGCCGTGCTGCCGTCCTCGGTCGCGACGGTCCACTCGTCCTCCCGGACGACGGTCTCGGCGCTGCCGGCGGTCACCATCGGCTCGATCGCGACGACGAGGCCCGGCTTCACCTCGGGTCCGCGCTGGCGCACCCGGTAGTTGAACACCGGCGGCGCCTCGTGCATCGTGCGGCCGATGCCGTGGCCGATGTAGTCGGTGAGGATGCCGTAGACGCGGCCCGAGCGTTCGGCCTCGTCCTCGATGTACTCCTCGATCGCCGCGCCCACCTCGTTGAGGTGCCGGGCGGAGGCGAGGGCGGCGATGCCGCGCCACAGCGATCCCTCGGTGACCCGCGAGAGCTCGGCGCGCGCGGCGACCTCCTCAGGACGGGTCGGATCGGGCAGCACGAGCGTCATCGCCGAGTCGCCGTTCCAGCCGTCGATCTCGGCACCGCTGTCGATCGAGACGATGTCGCCCGGTTCGAGGACGCGCCCGCCGGGGATCCCGTGGACCACCTCGTCGTTCACCGACGCGCAGATCGTGTGCCGATAGCCCGGGACGAGCTGGAAATTCGAGTGGCCGCCGTGCTCGAGGATCGCGGCCTCCGCGACCGCGTCGAGTTCGAGCGTGGTCACGCCCGGCCGGATCGCGACGCGCACTGCCTCCAGTGAGGCCGCGGTGGCCAGGCCTGGCGCGAGCATCGCCCGCAGCTGCGCGGGCGTTTTGTACAGGGAGGAACGCAGTGCCACGGCTCAGGCGGCCGGCGAATCGAGACGGCTCACCCGGTGGCCCTCGAGCGCGACGACGATCCGCTCGGTCACCTCATCGACCGGGCCGAGACCGTCGACCACGACGACGAGCCCGCGAGCGGCGTAGACATCGATCAGGGGCGCCGTCTGCTCCTCGTAGAGCGCAAGACGGCGACGGATGACGTCCTCCGTGTCGTCGCTGCGGCCCTGCTCGAGCGAGCGCTTGAGCAGGCGGCCGACGACCTCGTCGGGGTCGGCCGTGAGCTGGACAACCGCGTCGAGTCGGTTGTCGTCGGCGGCCAGGATGCGGTCGAGCTCGTCGACCTGTTCCGTCGTGCGCGGGTAGCCGTCGAGCAGGAAGCCCGTTGACGCGTCCGCCTCCTGCAGGCGGTCGTGCACGATCGCGTTGGTGAGCTCGTCCGGGACGTAGCGGCCGGCGTCGAGGTAGGCCTTCGCCTGGAGCCCGAGCTCCGTCTCGTTCGCGACGTTGGCGCGGAAGATGTCGCCGGTCGAGATCGCCGGCACCTTCAGGATGTCGCTCAGCCGAGCGGCCTGGGTCCCCTTGCCTGCACCGGGCGGGCCGATCAGCAGGAGACGGAAGCCGATCGGGTGCGACGTCATCGGAGGAGTCCTTCGTAGTGGCGCTGCTGCAGCTGGGAGTCGATTTGCTTCACCGTCTCCAGGCCGACTCCGACGATGATCAGGATGGACGTTCCGCCGAAGGGGAAGTTCTGGTTGGCGCCGACGAGCGCCAGCGCCACGAGGGGCACGAGCGCGATCAGGCCCAGATAGACCGATCCGGGCAGTGTCACGCGAGTGAGCACGTAGTTCAGGTACTCGGCGGTCGGGCGGCCGGCGCGGATGCCGGGGATGAAGCCGCCGTAGCGCTTCATGTTGTCGGCGACCTCGTCCGGGTTGAAGGTGATCGCGACGTAGAAATACGTGAATCCGACGATCAGGAGGAAGTACAGCGCCATGTAGAGCGGGTGGTCGCCCTTGGTGAGGTAGTTCGTGATCCAGGTGACCCAGACCGGCGCCTCCTGACCCGCGGCGGGCTGGTTGAACTGCGCGATCAGCGCGGGCAGGTACAGCAGCGACGAGGCGAAGATGACGGGCACGACGCCGGCCATGTTGACCTTGATCGGGATGTACGTGTTGTTGCCGCCGTAGGTGCGCCTGCCGACCATCCGCTTGGCGTACTGCACGGGGATCCGCCGCTGCGACTGCTCCACGAAGACCACAGCGACCACGAGCACGAGGCCCACGCCGAGAACGAGGAGGAAGGTCTCGAAGCCGCGGGACTGCGCGATCGACCAGAGCGAGGTGGGGAACTGGGCGGCGATCGAGGTGAAGATCAGCAGCGACATGCCGTTGCCGATGCCGCGCTCGGTGATGAGCTCGCCCATCCACATGATGATGCCGGTGCCCGCGGTCATCGTGACGACCATGAGCAGGATGGAGTACCACTCGTCGGTGATGATGAGCGCCGAGCACTCCGGCACACCGGAGTTGCCGAAGAGCGCACCCGAGCGGGCGACGGTGATCAGCGTCGTCGACTGGAGGACACCGAGCGCGATGGTGAGGTAGCGCGTGTACTGGGTGAGCTTGCCCTGACCGGACTGCCCCTCCTTGTACAGCGTCTCGAAGTGCGGAATGACCACGCGTAGCAGCTGCACGATGATCGACGCCGTGATGTACGGCATGATCCCGAGCGCGAAGATCGACAGCTGGAGCAGGGCTCCACCGCTGAACAGGTTCACGAGTTCGTAAAGACCCGAGGTGCCCTGATTGCCGGCGAGACAGGCCTGCACGGCGCTGAAGCTGACGAACGGAGCAGGGATGAAGGATCCCAGCCGGAAGATCGCCACGATCGCGAGGGTGAAGCCGATCTTGCGGCGGAGGTCGGGGGTGCGGAAGATCCGCGCAACGGCGCCAAACACTACCTAAGGTCTCCTGCTCAATTCTGTGGTGCGGGATACAGGTCGAGCTTGCCACGCGCTCCCGGAGGGAGTCGGCGTGGCAAGCTCGACCGACAAGCTGCTGGTGCTACTTGATGGATCCGCCCGCAGCGACGATCTTCTGCTCCGCAGAGCTGGAGACCTTGTCGACCGCGACGTTCAGCTTAACCGCAATGTCGCCGTCCCCGAGAACTTTGACCTTCTCGTTCTTGCGCACGGCACCCTTGGCGACCAGGTCGCCGATGGTGACGTCACCCCCCTGGGGGTAGAGCGCCGAGAGAGCGGACAGGTTGACGACCTGGTACTCGACCCGGAACGGGTTCTTGAAGCCGCGGAGCTTCGGGGTGCGCATGTGCAGCGGCATCTGCCCGCCCTCGAAGCCGATGCGCACCGTGTAACGGGCCTTGCTGCCCTTGGTGCCGCGTCCCGCGGTCTTGCCCTTGGAGCCCTCACCGCGACCCACACGGGTCTTGGCCTTCTTGGCTCCGGCAGCGGGGCGGAGGTGGTGGACCTTGAGCACGTGCTCCCTGGTCGCCGGCGCCGCCGCGCCCTTCGTGGTGGACGTCGGCGCGGAAGTCGTGGACTCCGCGGCGGCGTTGTTCGTCTCAGCCATTAGTCAATCTCCTCGACCTTCACCAGGTGGGCGACGGTCTTCACGTATCCACGGTTCTGGGCGTTGTCCTCGCGGACCACGCTCTGACCGATCTTCCTGAGGCCGAGCGAGCGCAGCGTATCGCGCTGGTACTGCTTCTCGCTGACCTTCGACTTGATCTGGGTCACCTTGAGCTGAGCCATCAGGAACCTGCCTTCGCGGTGGACGCGGCGGCGAGGGCGTCGGCCTCGGCACGGACGAGACGGGCCGGCGCGACCTGATCGAAGTCGAGACCACGACGAGCGGCGACGGCGCGCGGCTCCTCGAGCTGCTGAAGAGCCTCGACGGTCGCGTGGACGATGTTGATGGTGTTCGACGAGCCGAGCGACTTGCTCAGGACGTCGTGGATGCCGGCGCACTCGAGGACGGCACGCACGGGACCACCGGCGATGACGCCGGTACCCGCGGCGGCGGGGCGCAGGAGCACCACACCGGCGGCGGCCTCACCCTGCACGGGGTGCGGGATCGTCAAGCCGACGCGGGGAACGCGGAAGAAGTTCTTCTTCGCCTCCTCGACGCCCTTGGAGATGGCGGTCGGGACCTCGCGGGCCTTGCCGTAGCCGACGCCCACCAGTCCGTTGCCGTCTCCGACGACCACGAGTGCGGTGAAGCTGAAACGACGACCGCCCTTGACGACCTTCGACACGCGGTTGATGGTCACCACGCGCTCGAGGAACTGGCTCTTCTCGGAGTCACGGCCACCACGGTCGCGGCCTCCCTGGTTGCGGTCGCGGCCGCCGCGGCGGGGCTCACGAGCCTCCTGCTGCGGCTGCGTGGACGCAGCGGTCTCGACGGGGGCCTCCGACACAGCGGCGACCTCGGGTTCCTTGTTCTCTGCGGCGCTCACAGGTTGAGCCCTGCCTCTCGTGCTCCATCGGCGATCGCGGCAACGCGACCGGCGTACTTGTTGCCTCCGCGGTCGAAGACGACCGCCTCGACACCGGCGTTCTTGGCGCGCTCGGCGACGAGCTCGCCGACCTTGCGGGCCTTGGCGGTCTTGTCACCGTCGAACACGCGCAGGTCGGCCTCGAGGGTCGACGCCGACACGAGGGTGCGGCCCTGCGCGTCGTCGACGATCTGCACGAAGACGTGGCGGGCCGAGCGATTGACGACGAGGCGGGGGCGCTCAGCGGATCCGACGACCTTCTTGCGCAGACGGTCGTGACGACGACCGCGCGCAGCGGACTTGCTCTTTCCTCTGGTTCCGAGTCCCATGATCACTTACCGCTCTTTCCGGCCTTGCGGCGAACGACCTCGCCGGCGTAGCGCACGCCCTTGCCCTTGTAGGGCTCGGGCTTGCGGATCTTACGAATGTTGGCGGCTACCTCACCGACGGCCTGCTTCGAGATGCCGTGCACGGTGAGCTTGTTGTTGCCCTCGACCGTGAACGAGATGCCCGCGGGCGGGGTGACGACGACCGGGTGCGAGAAGCCGAGCGCGAACTCGATGTCCGAGCCCTTCGCCAGCACGCGGTAACCGGTTCCCACGACCTCGAGGCCCTTGGAGTAGCCCTGCGTGACACCGATGATGTCGTTGGCGATGAGCGTGCGGGTGAGGCCGTGGAGCGAACGCGACTCGCGCTCGTCGTCGGGACGCGAGACCAGCACCTGGCCGTTCTCGACGGAGACCTCGATGGGGCTGGCGACCGGCACGGTCAGCTCGCCCTTGGGGCCCTTGACGGTCACAGCGGATCCGGCGACGGAGACGTCGACGCCCGCCGGGATCTCGATGGGGAGTCTTCCAATACGCGACATGAGGGGTTACCACACGTAGGCGAGGACTTCCCCACCCACGCCCTTCTTCTCGGCCTGGCGGTCGGTCAGCAGACCGCTCGAGGTGGACAGGATGGCGACGCCGAGGCCACCGAGCACGGTGGGGATCTCGGCCGACTTCGCGTACACGCGCAGTCCGGGCTTCGAGACCCGCTTGATGCCGGCGATCGAGCGCTCGCGGTTGGGGCCGTACTTGAGGGAGATGGAGAGCGTCGTGCCGACGCGCGCCTCCTCGACCTTCCAGTCGGCGATGTAGCCCTCGGTCTTGAGGATCTCGGCGATGTTCGCCTTGAGCTTCGAGCCCGGGAGAGTGATGGAGTCGTGGTGCGCGGAGTTCGCGTTACGGATTCTGGTCAGCAGATCTGCGACCGGATCAGTCATGGTCATGGCTGATGGTGCCTTTCTCGCCTGGTTTCGGCACCCTTTACAAGAGTGACGACCTGTGGTGCGGGACGGCGCCGACGACGTCGACGCCCATGCGGCCGCGCGAACGCAGGCCAACGAGCCATGATACATGGCCGAGGTCCTGCGGTCGAGGGCCGATCGTGCACGGAGTCCGCGGGCTTCGCGCTGCAGCCGGGCGGAGTGACCCGCGCCGGCCGCGGACGCACGACGAGGCCGGAGGGCGGTTCTCACCGTCCCCCGGCCTCGAGGCTTATTGCTTACGCGTTGTCCGAGGACTTGAACGGGAAGCCCAGCTGCTTGAGCAGCGCGCGACCTTCATCGTCGGTCTTGGCGGTGGTCACGACGGTCACGTCGAAGCCGCGGACGCGGTCGATGCGGTCCTGGTCGATCTCGTGAAAGATCGACTGCTCCGTGATGCCGAAGGTGTAGTTGCCGTTGCCGTCGAACTGGCGGTCCGAGAGACCGCGGAAGTCGCGGATGCGCGGGAGCGCGACCGAGAGCAGACGGTCCAGGAACTCCCACGCGCGGTCGCCGCGGAGGGTGACGTGCGCGCCGATCGCCTGGCCCTCGCGCAGCTTGAACTGCGCGATGGACTTGCGGGCCTTGGTGACCTGAGGCTTCTGGCCGGTGATCGCGGTGAGGTCCTTGATGGCGCCGTCGATGATCTTGCCATCGCGGGCCGCCTCACCCACGCCGGTGTTGACGACGACCTTGACCAGGCCGGGGACCTGGTGGACGTTGCCGAAACCGAACTGCTCCTTGAGAGCGGGGATGATGTCGGCCTGGTACTTGGCCTTGAGCCGCGGCTGAACCTTCGCAGCCACTGCGGTGGTGTCAGTCATTACAGTTCCTCACCCGACGCCTTCGCGTAGCGCACGCGAACGGTCTTGGTCACGCCGTCCTTGGTGACGGCCACGTTGCGGTGGCCGACCCGGGTCGGCTTCTTGGTCTTCGGGTCGACGAGCGCGACGTTGGAGATGTGGATCGAAGCCTCGACGGTCTCGATGCCGCCCTCCTTCGAGCCGCGCTGCGACTGGCCGACGCGGGTGTGCTTCTTCACGAAGTTCACGCCCTGGACGACGACGCGGTTGCGCTCGACCAGCACCTCGAGGACGGTGCCCTGCTTGCCGCGGTCTCCGCCGCGGGCCTGGGTCGCTCCCGAGATGACCTGAACGAGGTCACCCTTTTTGATCTTGGCCATGACTAGATAACCTCCGGTGCCAACGAGACGATCTTCATGAACTTCTTGTCGCGGAGTTCGCGACCGACCGGCCCGAAGATGCGGGTGCCACGGGGGTCCCCGTCGTTCTTGAGGATGACGGCCGCGTTCTCGTCGAACTTGATGTACGAGCCGTCGGGGCGACGGGTCTGCTTGACGGTACGGACGATAACGGCCTTGACCACATCGCCCTTCTTGACGTTGCCACCGGGGATCGCGTCCTTAACGGTGGCGACGATGATGTCACCGAGACCGGCGTAGCGGCGGCCGGAGCCACCGAGAACGCGGATCGTGAGGAGTTCCTTGGCGCCGGTGTTATCGGCGACCTTCACTCGGGATTCTTGCTGAAGCATGTGTCTCTCCTGCTAACTCAAGTAGGCCGCGGCCTACTTGGCCTTCTCGAGGATCTCGACCAGGCGCCAGCGCTTGGAGGCGCTGAGGGGACGGGTCTCGCTGATGACGACGAGGTCGCCGATTCCCGCGGTGTTCAGCTCGTCGTGAGCCTTGACCTTCGAGGTCCGGCGGATGACCTTGCCGTAGAGCGGGTGCTTGACGCGGTCCTCGACCTCGACGGTGATGGTCTTGTCCATCTTGTCGCTGGTGACGTAGCCGCGGCGGGTCTTGCGGTAGCCGCGAGCGCCCTCCTGCTTGACGTCGTGGGCGGCCGACTCGTGGCCGGCGGTGTCACTGACGGTTGCCATTACTTGGCCTCCTCGGTCGGCTCGGTCGCCTCGACCTCGGCCTTGGCGGCCTTCTTGGTCTTGGGCTTCTTCTCCGCCTTGGCCGGGGCCTCGACGGGTGCAGGGGTGGCGCGGATGCCCAGCTCGCGCTCACGGATGACCGTGTAGATGCGGGCAATGTCGCGCTTGACCGCACGCAGGCGGCCGGTCGTGTCCAGCTGGCCGGTGGCCGACTGGAAGCGGAGGTTGAACAGCTCCTCCTTGGCCTTCTTCAGCTCCGTGACGAGACGCTCGTCCTCGAAGGTGTCGAGCTCGGCGGGGGCGAGCTCCTTGGATCCGATCGCCATTACGCGTCTCCCTCCTCGCGCTTGATGATGCGTGCCTTGAGGGGCAGCTTGTGGATGGCACGGGTCATGGCCTCACGAGCGAGCTGCTCGTCGACGCCGGCGACCTCGAAGAGGACGCGACCCGGCTTGACGTTCGCGACCCACCACTCCGGCGAACCCTTACCGGAACCCATGCGGGTCTCGGCGGGCTTCTTGGTCAGCGGACGGTCGGGATAGATGTTGATCCACACCTTTCCGCCGCGCTTGATATGACGCGTCATCGCGATACGAGCGGACTCGATCTGACGGTTGGTCACGTAGGCGGGGGTGAGGGCCTGAATGCCGAACTCACCGAATGACACCTTGGTGCCACCGGTGGCCTGGCCCGTGCGGCCCGGGTGGTGCTGCTTGCGGTACTTGACTCGACGCGGAATCAACATGGTTATGCCTCAACTCCTGCTGCGACGGGCGCCTCGCTCTGCTGGCGGGGTGCACGGCGCGGACGGTCGCTGCGCTCGGGGCGCGACGACTTGCTGTTCGCCTGCTCGCGGGCGAGCTCCTTGTTGGTGATGTCGCCCTTGTAGATCCAGACCTTCACGCCGATACGGCCGAAGGTGGTCTTCGCCTCGTAGAAGCCGTAGTCGATGTTCGCGCGGAGGGTGTGCAGCGGTACGCGTCCCTCGCGGTAGAACTCCGAACGGCTCATCTCGGCGCCGCCGAGGCGGCCGGAGACCTGGATGCGGACGCCCTTGGCGCCGGCGCGCTGGGCGCCCTGCAGGCCCTTCCGCATCGCGCGGCGGAAGGCCACACGGGCGGAGAGCTGCTCCGCGATGCCCTGGGCGACCAGCTGCGCCTCGGCCTCGGGGTTCTTGACCTCGAGGATGTTGAGCTGAATCTGCTTGCCCGTGAGCTTCTCGAGGTCCGCGCGGATGCGCTCGGCCTCGGCGCCGCGGCGACCGATCACGATGCCCGGGCGGGCGGTGTGAATGTCGACGCGGACGCGGTCACGGGTGCGCTCGATCTCGATGCGGGCGACGCCCGCACGATCGAGCTGCGTGGCGAGGAGTCGGCGGATCTTGACGTCCTCAGCGAGGTAGTCGCTGTACCGCTGGCCCTTCTTGGTGCTGTCGGAGAACCAGCGCGACACGTGGTCGGTGGTGATTCCCAGACGGAAACCGTAGGGGTTTACTTTCTGACCCATTACTTGGTCCCCTCCTCAGGAGTGGCCAGCACGACGGTGATGTGGCTGGTGCGCTTGTTGATGCGGAAGGCACGACCCTGAGCACGGGGCTGGAATCGCTTGAGGGTGGTTCCCTCATCGACGAAGGCGCGGGACACGAACAGGTCCTGGTCGTCGAGGTACTCGTTCGAGGCATCGGCCTTGACACGAGCGTTGGCCATCGCCGAGGCGACGAGCTTGTAGACGGGCTCCGACGCGCCCTGCGGCGCGAACTTCAGGATGGCCAGTGCCTCCTGAGCCTGCTTGCCGCGGATCAGGTTCACGACACGGCGAGCCTTCTGGGGGGTGACGCGGATGTGTCGCACGCGTGCGATCGACTCCACCATTTCTCTCCTCCTTCTCGTCGCCGCGTTAGCGACGACGGCCCTTCTTGTCGTCCTTCTCGTGACCGCGGAAGGTCCGAGTGGGGGCGAACTCGCCGAGCTTGTGGCCGACCATGGTCTCGGTCACGAACACGGGGATGTGCTTGCGACCGTCGTGGACCGCAATGGTGTGTCCCAGCATCGCCGGGATGATCATCGAGCGGCGCGACCAGGTCTTGATGACGTTCTTGTTGCCGGCTTCGTTGGCCGTGAACACCTTGCGAAGCAGGTGGTCGTCAACGAAGGGGCCCTTCTTGAGACTGCGAGGCATCTTCTACGCGTTCCTTCTCTGCTTCCGAAGCTACTTGCGCTTCTTGCCGGCGGTGCGGCGGCGAACGATGAGCTTGTCGCTCTCCTTGTTGGGGCGACGGGTGCGTCCCTCGGACTGACCCCACGGGCTGACCGGGTGGCGACCACCGGAGGTCTTGCCCTCTCCACCACCGTGCGGGTGGTCGACGGGGTTCATCGCGACACCGCGGACCGTCGGGCGCACGCCCTTCCAGCGCATACGGCCGGCCTTGCCCCAGTTGATGTTCGACTGCTCGGCGTTGCCGACCTCGCCGATCGTGGCGCGGCAGCGCGCGTCGACGTTGCGGATCTCGCCGGACGGCAGGCGCAGCTGCGCGTAGGGGCCGTCCTTGGCGACGAGGCGCACCGAGGTGCCGGCCGAGCGGGCGAGCTTGGCGCCGCCTCCCGGCTTGATCTCGATGGCGTGGATGACCGTACCGGTCGGGATGTTGCGCAGCGGCAGGTTGTTGCCGGGCTTGATGTCGGCGCCGGCGCCCGACTCCACGACGTCGCCCTGCGAGAGCTTGTTCGGGGCCAGGATGTAGCGCTTCGTGCCGTCCACGAAGTGGAGCAGCGCGATGCGCGCCGTGCGGTTGGGGTCGTACTCGATGTGAGCGACCTTGGCGTTGACGCCGTCCTTGTCGTTGCGACGGAAGTCGATCAGACGGTACTGGCGCTTGTGGCCACCACCGATGTGTCGCGTCGTGATGCGGCCGGAGTTGTTGCGGCCACCGGTCTTGGACAGCGGGCGCAGGAGCGACTTCTCGGGCGTCGAGCGGGTGATCTCGGCGAAGTCGGCAACGCTGGAGCCGCGGCGACCGGGGGTCGTGGGCTTGTACTTACGAATAGCCATTGTCTGTTTCCTCTACGCTTCTTCGGCTCAGCCGACGCTCGTGAAGATGTCGATGGAGCCGGACTTCAGCGTGACGATCGCGCGCTTGGTGTCCTTGCGCTTGCCGGTGCCGAACTTCGTGCGGCGGGTCTTGCCCTGACGGTTGAGCGTGTTGATCGACGCGACCTCGACGCCGAAGATCTTCTCGATGGCGAGCTTGATCTCGGTCTTGTTCGAGCGCGGGTCGACCACGAAGGTGTACTTGCCCTCGTCGATCAGGCCGTAGGACTTCTCCGACACCACCGGGGAGATGATGACGTCGCGGGGGTCCTTGTTGAACGCGGCGGACTGGCTCATGCGTTCACCTCTTCCTTGTTGGACTCGGCTCCGTTGGACTCGACGCCCGACTTGGCCGCGATGAACGCGTCGAGCGCGCCCTTCGAGAACACGATGTCGTCGGAGACGAGCACGTCGTACGCGTTGAGCTGGTCGGCCGGCAGGATGTGCACGAACGGCACATTGCGGAGCGAGAGCTCGGCGATGTAGTCGTCACGCTCGAGCACCACGAGGACGTTGCGCGACACCGAGAGGGCGTCGAGCAGCACGAGGGCATCCTTGGTCTTCGGGGTGTCACCGAGGGCGAGGGACTCGACCACGTGAACGCGGGAACCGCGGGCGCGGTCGGAGAGAGCGCCGAGCAGGGCAGCGGCGATCATCTTCTTGGGGGTCCGCTGCGCGTAGCTGCGCGGGGTCGGTCCGTGGACCACGCCACCGCCGGTCATATGCGGGGCGCGGATCGAGCCCTGACGAGCGCGACCGGTTCCCTTCTGCTTGAACGGCTTGCGTCCGGCTCCGGAGACCTCACCGCGGTTCTTCGTCTTGTGGGTTCCCTGGCGCGCCGCAGCGAGCTGGGCCACGACGACCTGGTGGATCAGCGGGATGTTGGTCTGGACGTCGAAGAGCGCGGCGGGGAGCTCGAACGAGCCCGCCTTCTGGCCCTTGACGTCGATGATGTCGACAGAGGTAGCCATGGAACTACGCTCCCTTCACGGCGTTGCGAACGAACACGAGGCGACCGCGGGCACCGGGGACGGCGCCCTTGACGAGCAGCAGACCCTTCTCGGCGTCGACGGAGTGCACCTTGAGGTTGAGCACGGTGACGCGCTCGCCACCCATGCGACCGGCCATGCGCATGCCCTTGAACACGCGGCTGGGGGTCGAGGAGGCACCGATGGAGCCGGGCTTGCGATGGTTGCGGTGCGAACCGTGCGACGCCGAGACGCCCTTGAAGTTGTGACGCTTCATCACACCGGCGAAGCCCTTGCCCTTGCTGGTGCCGACGACGTCGACCTTGGTGCCGGCCTCGAAGACGGCGTCCACGGTCAGCTCCTGGCCGGCCGAGTAAGAGCTCGCATCCGAGGTGCGAACCTCGGTGAGGTGGCGGCGGGGGGTGACGCCCGCGGCGTCGAAGTGACCGGCGGCGGGCTTGTTCACCTTGCGCGGGTCGATCGCACCGGCGGCGAGCTGGACGGCGGTGTAGCCGTCCTTCTCCTCCGTGCGGACCTGGGTCACGACGTTGGGGCTGATCTCGATGACGGTGACCGGCACGAGCTTGTTGTTCTCGTCCCAGACCTGGGTCATTCCGAGCTTGGTGCCGAGGAGGCCCTTGCTGGTCTTCAGCGTGGGGGAAACAGTG
Source organism: Rathayibacter tritici (assembly GCF_002932875.1). Lineage (GTDB taxonomy): Bacteria > Actinomycetota > Actinomycetes > Actinomycetales > Microbacteriaceae > Rathayibacter > Rathayibacter tritici. The sequence goes on along the minus strand of NZ_PSWS01000040.1, from coordinate 55,722 downwards.
ACAGACATGGTGGCACTCCTCCTTAGAGCTTGATCTCGATGTTGACGTCGGCCGGCAGGTCGAGGCGCATGAGCGAGTCGACGGCCTTGGGCGTCGGGTCGATGATGTCGATGAGGCGCTTGTGGGTGCGCATCTCGAAGTGCTCGCGGCTGTCCTTGTACTTGTGGGGCGAACGGATCACGCAGACCACGTTCTTCTCGGTCGGCAGCGGCACGGGGCCGACGACCGTTGCACCGGCACGGGTGACCGTGTCGACGATCTTGCGCGCCGACGTGTCGATGACCTCGTGGTCGTACGACTTCAGTCGGATGCGGATCTTCTGTCCCGCCATGTGTGATCTCTCACTCTCTTGTTATTGCGTCGTACGCGACTCCCCCGGCCGAAACCGGACTCGTCTCGCATTGGACGCGCTCGCGAAGGAACTCCGGTGACCCGGAAACGTGCAACCAGTGTTCTTCTGTCAAAAGCACCGCATCCGGGGCGCTCCGATCGACGTGCAGAACGCACGACGCACGGAGAACCCGCTGAGATGTCGGTTGTTGTCGTTCTGCTACCCGCCGCCTCGACGTCGCACCCGCGAGGCCGCCCTCTCGGGTCGAGCCTCCGCGATGCGGTCTCGGCACTGCCTGGCAGTGTCCCCCTCTCAGCGACAAGCCGCAGGAGAAGGAATTGTGAACTAGAAGAGTCTCCCACACATCATCAGACCCTGCAACCCGGGCGTGTCGCACCGGAGGCCTCCGCCGCGGCTACTCGAAGAGGAGCGCTCTGACTGCGGTCTCGGCGGAGGCGAGACGCGACGGATCGATGGTCTCGCCGGCCCGGAAGTGGTCCAGCAGACGCGGATCGACATAGCTCGCGCGGGCCACGGTGGGCGTGTTCCCGAGCACCTCGGACGCGTCGCGCATCGCCTGGGCGATCGCGGAGGTGCGGGCGCGCTGGGTCGCCTGCGGGCCGGACTTCGCCAGACTGATCGCGGCCGCCACGGTGCCGTGGAGTGTGCGGAAGTCCTTCGCCGTGAAGTCGTCGCCCGCTCGCTCCCGCACGTAGTCGTTGATCTCGGGCGCCGAGAGCGGCCGCCACTCCCGGCCGTCCTTCCAGGCCAGCAGCCGAGCGTTGGGCCCCCTGCGTTTGAGAGCCCGGACAACGCGCGAAAGGTCGTGGTCGAGGATCTCGCTCGTCCAGGCCTGGTGGCTCTTGCCGGGGAAGGCGAGCGCTACCCGGTCGCCGTGGGTGCTCGCGTGCGAGCAGAGCAGAGTCGAGAGGCCGATGCTGCCGTGCTCCTTCGCGTACCGCTCACTGCCGACGCGGAGGGAGCCGGTGTCCAGCATCCTGAAGGCCGTCGCGAGCGCACGGTCACGGCTCGGCCCGTCCGAGCGCAGGGCGACGGTCACCGCTCGTCGCGCGCCCGGAAGCGCCTCAGCGAGCCGGAGCGCCCGGTCGAACTTGATCCGATCCTTCTGCTCGCGCCAGGTCGGGTGGTAGATGTACTGCCGCCGGCCGGCGGAGTCGACGCCCGTGGCCTGGATGTGGCCGTTCGGGTACGGCGCGATCCAGACGTCCTTCCAGGCCGGCGGAATGCCGAGGGCGTCGAAGCGGGCTCGAAGCTCCTGGTCGGCGACCGTCGCGCCCTTCGGCTCGCGGTAGCTGAAGCCGGAGCCCGCGCGCACCCGGGTGTAGCCGCGTCCGCTCGAGTCGGTCCTGCGGAGTCGTTGCGCGCGAGTGTCAGCCATCGACTCGACGATAGGACGGCGGATCGGGTGCCCGCACCCGCTTGACGCTGGGCGGGAGCACTCGCCTCGCGCCGCTACTCGTCGCCGACCCGTTTGTCGGCCTCGCGCTTGAGATCCTCAATGCGGTCGTCGTAGGTGCCCTTGGTGAGGCGGCTCGCGATCTCGCTGGTCTTCTCGAGCACCTGATCCGAGACCTGCTCCGCCTTCTCGCTGTGCAGGGCGTCCTGCGTCTTCTGACTGTTCAGCAGTTCGCCGGCCTGACGTCCGAGCTTCCCGAGATCCACGATGATGCCTCCTTGTCGACGCGCACAGGGCGGCGCGCGCCTCAGTGTGGCGGCCACTCCTGGGGGAACGGTGCGGGCGCGCCGGTCAGCGGGCCAGCGCGATCACCCGTGCTGCGGCGTCCGCCAGCGCCCGCCCGTAGGAGGGACCGTGGCCCGCAGTGTGGACGGCGAGCGGGTGCAGCTGGTGGAGGGGGATCCGCTCCTCGACTCCGGCGGCGAGCGGATGCTGCTCGTGGTAGCCCTCGAGGACGGCGTCGAGGTGCGCGGTACCGAACAGGGCCAGCATCGCCAGGTCGGTCTCGCGATGGCCGCCGTGGGCAGCGGGGTCGATCAGCACTGCGCCGATCACAGCACCCTCACCCGACCACAGCACATTGCCGGTCCAGAGGTCGCCGTGGATCCGGGCGGGTGCGGATCCGTCGTCGAAAACCCCGCTCGTCACGAACTCCAGTGCGCGCTCGACGGTCGACGCGTCCGTGGCGGAGAGATTCCCGGCGTCCACCGCCGGGCCGAGGAACGGCCGCACGCGTTGCTCCGCCCAGAAGCGCCCCCAGGAGGAATCGGGCCGACACGTCATGGCGCGCCGCCCGATGTAGGCGGGCCCGCTCCAGCCGGTGGGCGGGGCTCCGAATGCCGGCGCTCCCGCCTCGTGCGTGCGCGCCAGCGCCGCCCCGAACTCCCGGGCTGCCGACCGTGTGGACCGGACGGAGCGGATCTGCTCCAGTTCGATCCGCCCGGGCGACACCGTGAGCACCGGGACGCAGGCCACTCCCCCGGCCGCCGCGCGCAGCCAGTCGAGGCCGGCCGCCTCCCACTCGAAGAACTGCGGGCGGGCACGCGGGTCGCTCTTCACGAAGGGCATGCACCCACGCTAGCCGCGCCTCACCCCGGAAACGAAGAGAGGGGCCGCCCGCACGAAGCGGACGACCCCTCTCGCGAGATCGGTAGGACGGACCTACTTGACGATCTTGGTGACCGTACCGGCACCCACGGTGCGTCCACCCTCACGGATGGCGAAGCCGAGGCCCTCCTCCATGGCGATCGGCTGGATCAGCGCGACCGTCATGTCGGTGGTGTCGCCGGGCATGACCATCTCGGTGCCCTCGGGCAGCGTGATGACGCCGGTGACGTCGGTGGTGCGGAAGTAGAACTGCGGGCGGTAGTTCGCGTAGAACGGGTTGTGACGCCCACCCTCATCCTTGGACAGGATGTACGCGGTGCCCTCGAAGTCCGTGTGCGGCGTGACCGAACCCGGCTTGACGACGACCTGGCCGCGCTCGACATCCTCGCGCTTGGTGCCGCGCAGGAGCAGACCGCAGTTCTCGCCGGCCCAGGCCTCGTCGAGCTGCTTGTGGAACATCTCGATTCCGGTGACCGTGGTCTTCTGCGTCGGACGGATGCCGACGATCTCGACCTCGGAGTTCAGAGCGAGGGTGCCGCGCTCCGCACGGCCGGTGACGACGGTTCCACGACCGGTGATCGTGAAGACGTCCTCGATCGGCATGAGGAACGGCTTGTCTTTATCGCGCACCGGGTCCGGAATGGACTCGTCAACCGCGTCCATCAGGTCGAGGATCGACTGGGTCCAGGTGTCGTCGCCCTCGAGAGCCTTGAGGCCGGAGACGCGGACGACGGGAGCGTCGTCGCCGGGGAAGCCCTGCGACGAGAGGAGCTCGCGGACCTCGAGCTCGACGAGCTCCAGGATCTCCTCGTCGTCCACCATGTCGGCCTTGTTCAGCGCGACGAGGAGGTAGGGGACGCCGACCTGCTTGGCGAGGAGGACGTGCTCACGGGTCTGAGCCATCGGGCCATCGGTGGCGGCGACCACGAGGATCGCGCCGTCCATCTGAGCCGCGCCGGTGATCATGTTCTTGATGTAGTCGGCGTGACCGGGGGCGTCGACGTGCGCGTAGTGGCGCTTCGGCGTCTCGTACTCGACGTGAGAGATGTTGATCGTGATGCCGCGCTGGCGCTCCTCGGGAGCGGAGTCGATCGATGCGAAGTCACGCTGGACGTTGGTCGCGGACGGGAACTTGTCCGCCAGAACCTTCGAGATCGCCGCGGTGAGAGTGGTCTTTCCGTGGTCGACGTGACCGATGGTTCCGATGTTGACGTGCGGCTTGGTCCGCTCGAACTTGGCCTTAGCCACTGTGGGTCCTCCTCAGGACTTAGGTGCAAGCATCCGCATCCGGAAGCCGCACGGGGGCGGCACGAGGACAGGAGGACTTGCGGGGGTTTCGTGTACGTATGTTACCGGCAGTGGTCGTGCGACCGTCCCGCTGCGACAGGGGGCGCGCTGCGCTCGGCAGCAAACCCGCACGACACTACCAGGCCGCCGCCGTTCGAGGGAACGGCGGCGACCCAGGGGCGGCGCTACTCGCCCTTGTTCTTCTGGACGATCTCCTCAGCCACGGCCTTGGGGACCTCGGCGTAGGTCTCGAAGGTCATCGAGTAGACGGCGCGGCCCGAGGTCTTCGAGCGCAGGTCGCCGATGTAGCCGAACATCTCGGACAGCGGGACATTGGCCCGGATGACCTTGATGCCGGTGGCGTCCTCCATCGACTGGATCATTCCGCGACGCGAGTTGATGTCGCCAATGACGTCGCCCATGTACTCCTCGGGAGTACGGACTTCGACGGCCATAAGCGGCTCGAGGAGGACCGGCTGCGCCTTGCGTGAAGCCTCCTTGAACGCGATCGAGCCGGCGATCTTGAACGCCATTTCGGAGGAATCGACGTCGTGCGCCGCTCCATCGACCAGGGTCGCCTTCACGCCGACCATCGGATAGCCGGCGAGCACGCCGACCTGCATGGCGTCGCGGATGCCCGCGTCGACCGAGGGAATGTACTCGCGCGGAACGCGGCCACCCGTGACGCCGTTGACGAACTCGTAGGTCTTATCGGCATCGACTGCCATCGGCTCGATGGTGATCTGCACCTTCGCGAACTGGCCGGAGCCACCCGTCTGCTTCTTGTGGGTGTAGTCGTACTTCTCGACGGTGCGGCGAATCGTCTCGCGGTACGCCACCTGGGGCTTTCCGACGTTCGCCTCGACGTTGAACTCGCGCTTCATACGGTCGACCAGGATGTCGAGGTGCAGCTCGCCCATTCCCTTGATGACCGTCTGACCGGTCTCCTGGTTCTGCTCGGTGCGGAAGGTGGGGTCCTCCTCCGCGAGCTTCTGGATCGCGGTTCCGAGCTTCTCCTGGTCGGCCTTCGTCTTGGGCTCGATGGCGACCTCGATGACGGGCTCCGGGAAGGTCATCGACTCGAGCACGACCTGCGCCTGCGGGTCGCTCAGGGTGTCACCGGTGGTGGTGTCCTTCAAACCGATGACGGCGTAGATGTGGCCGGCGGTGACCGAGTCGACCGGGTTCTCCTTGTTGGAGTGCATCTGGAAGATCTTGCCGATGCGCTCCTTCTTGCCCTTGGTCGAGTTGATGACCTGGGCGCCGGAGTCGAGCTTGCCCGAGTAGACACGGACGTAGGTGAGGCGGCCGAAGAACGGGTGCACGGCGACCTTGAACGCGAGCGCGGAGAAGGGCTCGGTCGAGTCGGCGTGGCGCATGATGACCTTCTCCTCGTCGCGGACGTCGTGCGCCTCGATGGCGGGGACGTCGAGCGGGGAGGGGAGGTAGTCCACGACCGCGTCGAGCATCGGCTGGACGCCGCGGTTCTTGAACGCGGAGCCGCAGAGCACCGGGTAGATCTCGGAGTTGACGGTCATCTTGCGGATGGCGCCCTTGATCTCCGCAACGGTGAGTTCCTCGCCGCCGAAATACTTCTCGAGCAGCTCGTCGGAGGTCTCCGCGACGGTTTCGAGGAGCTTCTCGCGGTACTCCGCCGCCTTATCGGCGAGGTCGGCCGGGATCTCCTCGATCTCGTACTTGGCGCCCAACGCGACGTCTCCCTTGGAGTCGCCGCGCCAGGTGAGCGCGCGCATCTCGACCAGGTCGACGACGCCCTCGAAGGTGCTCTCGGCGCCGATGGGCAGCTGGATGACCAGCGGCTTCGCACCGAGGCGGTTCACGATGGTGTCGACGGTGTAGTAGAAGTCGGCGCCGAGCTTGTCCATCTTGTTGACGAAGCAGATGCGGGGGACGTCGTACTTGTCGGCCTGACGCCACACGGTCTCGGATTGGGGCTCGACGCCCTCCTTACCGTCGAAGACGGCGACAGCGCCGTCGAGGACGCGGAGCGAGCGCTCGACCTCGACCGTGAAGTCGACGTGACCGGGGGTGTCGATGATGTTGATCTGGTTCTTGTTCCAGAAGCAGGTGGTTGCGGCAGAGGTGATCGTGATGCCGCGCTCCTGCTCCTGCGCCATCCAGTCCATCGTCGCGGCGCCGTCGTGGACCTCGCCGATCTTGTGCGTGATACCCGTGTAGAACAGGATGCGCTCGGTGGTGGTGGTCTTGCCGGCATCGATGTGGGCCATGATGCCGATGTTGCGGACCTTGTTCAGGTCGGTGAGCACATCTTGTGCCACGGAGTTCCTCCGATAGGTGATGGAGCCAGCGCACCGGGTTCATGGCCGAATGGCTGGGATTCTGGTGGTGGCGGATCGCCCGGTCGCGGGGATCGGGCGATCCACCGCCGGGACCGGGCCCGCAGCGCTGACGCTGTGGGCCCGGCGGTAACGGTCGCCCGAGGGCGACCGCGGGTGCGCTACCAGCGGTAGTGCGCGAAGGCCTTGTTCGACTCGGCCATCTTGTGGGTGTCCTCGCGACGCTTCACAGCGGCGCCCAGACCGTTCGACGCGTCGAGGATCTCGTTCATCAGACGCTCGGTCATCGTCTTCTCGCGACGGGCCTTCGCGTAGCTGGTGAGCCAGCGCAGCGCGAGGGTGTTCGCGCGATGCGGCTTGACCTCGACCGGGACCTGGTAGGTCGAGCCGCCAACGCGGCGGCTACGGACCTCGAGGGTCGGACGGACGTTGTCGAGAGCCTTCTTGAGGGTGACGACGGCGTCCTGGCCGTTCTTGCCGGCGACGCCCTCGAGGGCACCGTAGACGATGCGCTCGGCGAGACCCTTCTTGCCGTCCAGGAGGATCTTGTTGACGAGCTGGCTGACGATGGGAGCGCCGTAGACGGGGTCTGCGACGACGGGGCGCTTGGGAGCTGGGCCCTTACGAGGCATTACTTCTTCTCCATCTTCGCGCCGTACCGGCTGCGAGCCTGCTTGCGGTTCTTGACGGCCTGGGTGTCCAGGGCGCCGCGAACGATCTTGTAGCGGACACCGGGGAGGTCCTTGACGCGACCGCCGCGCACGAGCACCATCGAGTGCTCCTGCAGGTTGTGGCCCTCGCCGGGGATGTAGGCGGTGACCTCGGTGCCGTTGGAGAGCTTCACGCGGGCCACCTTGCGGAGGGCCGAGTTCGGCTTCTTGGGCGTGGTCGTGTAGACGCGCGTGCAGACGCCGCGCTGCTGGGGGTTGGCCTTCAGGGCGGGCGCCTTGGTCTTGGTGACCTTCGGCGTGCGTCCCTTACGGACCAACTGCTGAATCGTTGGCACTGGTTCTGCTCCTTGGATGCTGCACGGTGACAGCGGATCGATGGTCGACATTCGGCCCTCCCGTCTCCGGGAACGGCCGAGTTCATCTGGACCCGACGCACCCCGCGGCCCCGCGAGCGGGACCGGGGAGGGTGAGGGGTATGCCGTGGGGGCCGCCCGATCGGACGAACCCGCGGATCCTTGCGGACCCGGTAGAGCGAGGTGCGGCGACCGCGTCGACCCGGAGGCATGACACAAGCGCACGGCACAGCGCACACCCGGAGAATATTACGGGGAGTGACGGGGCCGGTCAACCGAGCGGCGTTCGCCCTGGGAGAGCGCGCGACGCCGCTCCGCCCGGCCGACACGATCACTCCCGCTCGTCGCCCTCCCAGCCCCAGTGCGGGCTGTGGCCGCCCGCGTCGCGGCGAGCCAGGAGCAGGAGGAACACGAGCTGCACCGCCGCCGCGAGCACGCCAGTCGCGAGCGCGAAAGGGGTGGGCGCGTGATCCAGCACCCAGCCGAGGATGTCGCCCGGCTCCTGCCGGCCGAGGCCGTAGAGCGCGCCGCCGGTGAGCAGGAAGAGCAGGGAGACGACGACCCCGGTCAGCAGCGATGGGCCGAGCACTCGGTGAACGGCGGGGCGCGCGGCGAGGGTCATCATCGCGACCAGCACGGCGAGGACGCAGACCGCCACCGACACCGGCCCCAGCAGCGGGCCAGCATCGCGCTCGGGCACGACGTCCTGATCGAGCAGGAGGCTGAGCACCCCGAACGCGCAGACGACCAGGGCGAGGTAGAGGAACGCGGCGAAGGCGGCCAGCGCGAGGCCGTAGCCCAGCCCGGCGCTGCGGCCCTGTTCCTGGCCCGTCACGACGGATCGGCCGCTTCCCGCTCGGCGTTGCGGCGCTTGACGCCCCTGGCCCGCCCGGAGATGGCGGCGCCTCCCCAGACGCTCGCTTCCCGGCCGAGCACCGCCGCGGCGAGCACGGCGGCCAGGACAGCGGGGTCGCGGACGTACTCGAGCGCGAGGGTACGGTCGACCGGCAGCGAGAGCGGCCCGACGGCGCTCCAGCCGCCGGCGAGCGCGGCCGCCGCCGTGAGGAGGGCGACCAGGAACCCGCCGAGGACGTAAGCCCACCAGCCCGCGCGGTTCACGACCAGCACGATCAGGGCGAGTCCGACGAAGAACGCCGCGACCGGCGCGAGAAAAAGCGCGGTCGGCGCCGTCTCGAGCGCGAGCGCCACCGGATCCCCAGCTGCGCGGCCGACGAGGAGGCGGATCGCGGTGAGCGCCACCAGGTAGAGGGCGGCGAAGACCGCCGTGGTCAGCAGCGCGAGGGCGAGACCGGCCAGGCGGTTGCCCGAGCGGCGGACAGGTTCGGGCTCGGCCTCGACCGGGCCGAGGGCACTCGGCGCCTCGGCAGTAGCGGCCGGTGGGGACGGTTCGAGCGTCGGCTGACGCTCGGTCTCGGGTTCGGGCCAGACGTACTCGCGGGTCGGCTGGGGTCCGGTTCCGCCGGACGTCTCGGTCGCGGAGGGGATCCGCGTGGTCTCGGCGTCGCTGCTCCAGTTCACCCGGACAGCATAGGCACGGGTCGCGCCACTTCCGGTGCGCCGCGCGGCTCCCGTCGATGGAGGGCGGACCTAGTCGAGCGGATGGAGGAGACGGTGCAGGAACTGCCGGGTCCGCGGCTCGCGCGGCTCCCGCAGAATCTGCGCGGGAGCGCCGCGTTCGACGACGACGCCGTCGGCCATGAAGACGACCTCCGAGGCCACCTGCCGGGCGAATTCGAGTTCGTGCGTGACCACGAGCATCGTCCAGCCCTCTCCCGCCAGCTCTCGCATCAGCGAGAGCACGTCGCCGACCAGCTCCGGGTCCAGCGCCGAGGTCGGCTCATCGAAGAGGAGGAGCTCGGGCCGCAGCGCGAGCGCCCGCACGATGCCGACGCGCTGCTGCTGCCCGCCGGAGAGCTCGAACGGGTAGGCGCTCCCCCGGCCGCCGAGGCCGACGCGCTCGAGCAGCAGCTCCGCCTCCGGGACCACCTCGGATGCGGAGCGGCGCTGCACTCGCAGCGGCCCCTCCGTGACGTTCTGCAGGACGGTCAGATGAGGGAAAAGGTTGAAATGTTGAAAGACCATCGCGGAGTGATTGCGCAGACCGGTGAGCGCCTTGCGTCCGACACCGCGATCGAAGGTGAGCACGCTGCCGTCCGCGAGTTCGACGACTCCGCCGTCCGGCACCTCGAGGCTGTTCAGCGAGCGCAGGACGGTGGTCTTACCCGAGCCGGACGGACCGATGAGAGCGACGACCTCGCCTCGGCGGACCTCTAGGTCGATCCCACGGAGCACCTCCACGCCGCCGAAGGACTTGCGCAGGCCCCGGGCCGTGACCACGGGCCGAGCGTCGGTCGGGGAGTCAACGGGCGACATAGCGGTCCAATCGCTTTTCGAGCAGACCCTGGCCGCTGGAGAGCACCAGGCAGATGAGCCAGTAGATCAGGGCGGCCTCGACGTAGAGCAGCATGAACTCGCTGGACGCAGTCGCGATCTTCTGCGCCTGCCGGAAGAGCTCGGTCACCAGGATCAGCGAGGCCAGCGAGGTGTCCTTCACCAGGGAGATGAAGGTGTTCGACAGCGGCGGCACCGAGACCCGCGCGGCCTGCGGCAGGATGATCCGCCGCAGGGAGAGCGCGCGGCTCATGCCGATGGTGTGCGCCGCCTCCCACTGCCCCTTCGGGACGCTCAGGATCGCCGCTCGAATCACCTCGGCCGCGTAGCCTCCCACGTTCAGGGCGAAGGCGATCGTGGCGCTGGGCCACGGGTCGATCTTGAGGCCGAGGCTCGGCAGGCCGTAAAAGATCACGAACAGCTGCACCAGGAGGGGTGTGCCACGGATGACCGAGATGTAGGCGCGGGCGGTCCAGGAGAGGATCCGCACCCGCGAGAGCCGCATCAGGGCGACCGCCAGCGCGAGCACGAGCCCGATCGCGAAGCTCACCACCGCGAGCGGGATCGTCCCGACGATGCCCCCGGAGAGGATCGGCCAGAACGACCGGAGGACAAGATCCATAGATTCTCTCCTTCGCGGAGCAGCCCCGCGGTCGGCTCGGTCGGGTGGTGGCATCGGAGGCGGACCGAGTCCGCCTCCTTCGGAATGCTGGCATGCCCGGGCACGATTGCGCCCGGCGCGTCGGCCTCCGGCGCAGTGCATTCCCTCACCGCGAGGCCGAACCCGCGCGAGGCGGCTCCTCCCGGTGCAGAAGGAGCCGCCGCGGCGGACTACTGGGAGACGTCGGCTCCGAAGTAGCGCTCGGAGAGGGAGACGAGGGTGCCGTCCGCGCGCAGTTCGTCGAGGGCGGAGTCGACGGCGGCGACGAGGTCATCGGATCCCCGAGGGAAGGCGAAACCGCTCGCGGAGGTGTCGGCGGTCGTGACGGCGACCTTGAGTCCGGCGGCCTGGTCGGGGTAGGTCGTGGACCAGTCGAGCCAGGTGAGGCGGTCGTTCACCGTCGCGTCGACGCGTCCCTGCTCGACGAGGGCGATGGCCTGGGCCCAGCCCTCGACGCCCTCGACCTGCGCGCCGTTCTGCTGCGCGACGGTGTACCAGTTGCTCGAGAGCGATTGGGCGGTGGTCTTGCCGGAGAGGCCGGCGAGATCGGTGATGGACGTGTCGCTCGCAGGCACGATCACGACGCCGGGGCTGACGGAGTACGGCTCGGAGAAGTCGTACTTCGCCTTGCGGTCATCGTTGATCGCGACCTGGTTGGCGATCACGTCGAAGCGCCCACCCTCCAGGCCCGCGAAAATCGCGTCCCACTGCGTCTCCTGGAACTCGGGCTCCACGCCCAGCTTCTCGGCGACCGCGGTGACCACGTCGATGTCGTAACCGGTCAGCGCACCGGTGCCGCCATCGGCGTGGAAGGAGAAGGGCGGGTAGGTGCCCTCGGTGCCGATGGTGAGCTTTCCGGAGTCTTTGACCTCGGCGAGGGTCAGGCCGTCGCTCGCGGAGGTCGTGCCCGCGCCGCTCGAGCCCGAGACCACGTCGTCGGTCGAGGCGGGCGCGCAGCCGGCGAGGACCAGGGCGGCGGCGGCAGCAGCAGTGCCGAACAGGACGCGCAGAGAGGTACGGGCGGAAAGGGTCACGGTGTTGTCCTTCGGTGAATCACGGAGTCGTGGCGGTCGCGGTGCGCGGGGTGCGGCGCGGGGATCGACGACGGGACGGGACGTCCAGGAGGGGACCGCGGCGAAGCGGACCCACTCGCACAGACGATAACCGGGGAAGGGGTCGGCTATTCCCGGATGTCGCCCCGTGACGCCGAGTGCGCGGCGAGGAACCGCTCCGTCCCCGCGACCTCGTCGTCGGTGAGGCCCGCCGCCGAGTCCGGTCGGATCAGATGGAAGGGGGTGCTCTGCTCGCGCGCCCAGAGGTAGGCGTCCTCGCGGAGGTTGTCGTCGATCCAGACCACCGCGTCGATCGGGCCGCGGTCGGCGGCCGACTCGAGCCAGGCCGCGACCGGCTGAAGCTTGCCGGTCTGCCCGGGGAATCGCGGATCGCGAGGGAGCCCGCCGTCGAAGACGATCGCCTCCGTGCCGCCCGGCAACCCGAGATCCTCAGCGAGGACCGAGGTCAGGCGGGGCGGCCACGTCGTGGCCCAGACGATCGTGCCGACCGCGGCGAGCCGGGCGACGAGCGCCTCCCGCTCCGGCTCGAGTTCGAGCCGGTGCGAGCCCGCCGCGCGATCGCTGCGGACGGAGGGATTCAGGACGCCATCGACGTCGAGCAGGATCAAGGCGACCATGCCTGTCACCGTACCGGCGCCAGGGCGGATCGCGCGAGGAGCGCTAGCGTGACGGCATGCCGCCGAGCCTCGTACTGCCGGATGGCCGCGTCGCCGAGCTGAGGCCCGACCCGGTGCGGCCGGAGGCACTGCTGCTCACGGTCGACGGCATCGAGCAGTCGCTGATCGACCCAGGGGATCCTCGATCACTGCACCTCGAGTACCTCGCCCGCCTCGGCGCGGTCGTGGACGCGGCTGCGGCTGCGGGTGAGCCGCTGCGCGTGCTGCACCTCGGTGCCGGCGCGCTGGCACTGGCGCGCTACGTCGCGGTGACACGGCCCGGCTCCGAGCAGCTCGCGGTCGAGAGCGCGGAGGGACTGGTCGAGTTCGTGCTCGCCCACGCCCCGCTCCCCCGCGACGCCCGCGTGCGGGTCGTGACAGCGGACGCCTCCGGAGCACTGCCCACCTGGAAGGCCGACCTCGTCGTGCTCGACGTCTACGACGGCGACGAGATCCCGGAGGCCTTCTACTCGCCGGCCGTGCTCGCTCCGCTCACCGCGCGAGTAGGATCCGCGGGACTGCTCGCGGTCAACGTCGCCGACGACGCCGACCACCGCAGGCTCACGCGCCTGCGCCGGGTCGTACGGGAGCTGCTCCCCGTCACCACCGCGGTCGGCGCCACCGCGTTCATCGAGGGGCGCAGCGACGGGAACGCGATTCTCCTGGCCTCACGCTCGGCGCTCGCTCGCGGCGTCGCTGCCCGCCTGCTGCTCGACGGCCCGCACCCGGTCTCCGCCGCGACGGATGGCGACGTCGTGGTCGCCGATGTGACGGTAGAAGTCGACCCGTGAGTCGAGTGTGACCCCGGTCTCGAGGTACTTGGCGCGGATCCGCTTGATGTAGGTGCGGACGGTGTGCTCGGCGACGTTGAGATCGACGGCGACGGTCCTGACCGCGGCTCCGGCCCCGTAGGCGCGCATCACCCGGCTCTCCTGCGGGCTCAGCACCGGGCGGCGCACCTCCCGGCCGTGCACGAGCCGGTGCCGGGCCGTGTCCGAGATCCAGGTGCGGCCGGAAGCGACCGAGACGACAGCGGCGGCGAGCTCGCTCGGGTCGTCTCCCTTCCAGACGTAGGCGGCTCTCTCGCGCCGCAGCACAGCCCGCACCGGCTCGAGCGAGTCGGAGGAGGAGAGGACGACGAGGCCGACCGTGCGCTCCGCGGCGCGCTCCATCGCGGCGGCCACCTCCTCGCCGGGCACGCCGTCGAGGTCGAGGACCGCGATCCGGTCCACGCCCTCTTCGTCGTGCGAGAACTGCGGCAGCAGCTGCGCGAGCAGCGCCTGGAGCGCGGCGCGCTCGATCGCTGGTCCGTCTGCGACGTCCAGCGTGAACCGATCGAATCCGGTCACGGAGGTCCCCTTGCAGGGGCAGGTTCGGGTCCGCCCCGGCTGCACCGTAGCGGGCATGGCACTCAGCGCGCAGCTGATGAGACATTTCGTTTCAGTGGGAGGAGACCCCCAGACCGTTCCGAATCGGCTCATGGACCGCCTGAAGGGCGCCTCGGGGCCCCCGGCACCGGATAGTGTCCCTCAGCATGGACGACAGCTCAGGAGGCGCCGCACGGGCCCGGAGGATACCCGCGGAGCAGGTCCGCAACCGCATGATCACCACGGCCCGCGAGGTCGTCTCGACCCACGGCCTCACCGTGAGCTTCGCGCACCTGCCGATGGAGGAGTACATCCGCCTCGCGGAGGTGCCGCGCAGCTCCGTCTACCGCATCTGGAGCACCCGCGAGGAGTTCGTCGCGGACCTCATCGGCGAAATCTTCGTGCGCGACCGCTACGCCGAGGGCGCCGAACTCGAGACCCGACAGGAGACGCGCGAGGTCCGCAAACGCTTCTCCCACCTGCTCGTGACCGCCGCCGGACGCCGACAGGTCGGCTGGGAGATGATCCGGATCGGCGCTCGCGCGAACGCGGAGTCACTCCGCCGATCCGCTGACTGGTCCTCCTACAACGCCCTCCTCGCCTGCACCTTCTCGATGGAGGCCGGGCCCGCGCGCGATGCCGTCCAGGCGACGGCGAAGCGGATCGAGGGCATGCTGACCCGCCGGATGCGGGACTTCTACGAGGAGTTCCTCGAGTTGATCGGCGCCTCACTGCGCCCCGGATTCACCACGCTCCAGCTCGCTCACCTCACGGCGACCGTGATCGACGGACTCGCGCACCGCGGCCGCCTCCTGGACGATGACCTCGACGCCGCCGTGACGGCCCCCGGCCTCGACGGAGAGCCGGTCGAGTGGATGCTCGCGGCGTGGACGATCCGCTCGATCGTCGACGGGATGCTGGAGCCGGTCGCGGAGGACTGAGCGCACGCGGATCCCCGGATCAGTCGTCCGTTTCGGTGAACCCGTCGATCAGCATCAACACCGAGACGACGGCGAGCGAGGGGCCGTCGGGGTCGGCGGGGTCGAGGGGGCCGGTCACCAGCTCCGGCGCGGCGATGCGGGCAATGCAGAGACCCTCCACGAGGGCAGAGACGGCGGAGGCGAGTGCCGCGTGGCTGCGGCCCGGGCGCAGCCGCAGCCCTGCCTCGTCGAGGGTGTGCTGGTAGTACTTCGCCATGTTGTCGATGAAGTGGAGCTGACGGACGCGCAGCGCCGAGCGGATGGCGGTCCTCGCCGGCTCCTCGTGCGAGTCGGCCGCGCCGGCGAGGGCGATGAAGTTGCGCCAGTGCTGTGCTGAGAAAACGTTGTCGACGTTCGCATCGACGGCCACCCGCACCGAGGCGACCAGGGCCTCGCGACGCTGCTCCGGCGTGAGCTCCGCGACGAGGTGGCGATGCAGGTAGGAGTCCCCGGCGGCCAGCGACGGCTGGTCGAGCCGAGTCGCGAGTACCCGCTCGGGAATGGCACCGATCAGCTCGTCGTAGAACGACTTCCGGGTCGGCCAGATCCGATACACCGTGCTGCGCGGCACCCCGGCCGAGCGGATGACGTCTTCGAGCGACAGGTGGCCGACTCCGACGCGCAGACCCTCGGTCCGCACGACTGCGAGGGCCGCGTCGAGCAGGCGGATGCGGACCTGCTCGCGGGAGAGACGCGGCGTACGCGTCGTCTCCGGCGTCGCCGGGGGCTCGTCACTCATGGGGCCTCCGCTGGGATGTGCGGAGACCTCTCCGACATCTGGTGTCCAGCAGAGCGTACCCGTTCCGCGGGCAGCGGGTGAGAGCGGGGCGGGGACGGGCGCGGGCCGCGCATGCGGCTCGGGTACCGCGCGGACCGCGCTGCCTGTCCCCCCAGGCGGCCGCCCCCAGCGACCGGTCCGACCGTATGATGCGCGACATTCGTCCGTCAAACGTCGCGACACCATGTTTCCTCGCTGTCCGCGACCCGCCTCAGGACGCTCACAAGGAGCGCCGCCGCGACTCCTCCGCCGCCGGGAACAGGTGCGCGGTCGCCCGCGCCTTTGTCGCGCGCGGGACGGCCAGCTCCCGGGCGATGACATCGGAGACGACGCCCGTGGCGTGCTCGACGAGGTCGACGTTGCGGGTCAGACGCGCGTGATGGCACGGGCTCGCGTCCACATCGACCACGAGCTTGGCGAAGCGCAGGGCGTTGCCCAGGCGTGCGAAGGGCGTGAGCTCGGCGACCACCGACGGAGCATCCGCCGCAGCCAGATAGGTGTAGCGGCAGGTCGAGACCACGGAGTCGTCGACCCCGGCTGTCGCCGATCCGGTCGCGACCATGATGTCGCCGAGGCCGACCGGCGCGCTGGCCCGGCCGAGCGCTACAGCCGCGGTGACCTGGATGTCGCCGACCAGCGCCGTCACGTGCACGCCGGCCGGCCAGGGCGGCAGGGAGCTGAGCTCGGACGATCCGGTGCGCAGGCCCTTGCCCGCGGCGGAGGCGAGAGCGTCGATCAAGGGCACTCCCGTGCACTCCCCCGCGTACTCGGCGTTCTCTGAAACGGCGTCACCGCAGGAGGCGAGCATCGCCGAGAGGCTCAGCCGGCTCGGCGGGTCGAGCCCGGCGATCACGGCGGGACTCACCCGACCGGACTCATCGACCATCCGGCCCAGACGCTCGGCGACATCGGAACCGGTATTGGGTGTCCCGAAGGTGAGCACCGACGAGACCATCGATGACACGGCCGTGCCGTCGACCGTGCTGCTCAGCGCCTGACGTGCGGCGAGACCGCCCATCGAATGCGCAACCACAATGGCACGCTGGCCGGTCGCCGACACCAGACAGGCGATCGAGGAGGAAAGAGCATCGCTGATCCCGGGGTCGGTGACCCAACGGGCGGCAAGGCGACGATAGTCGAAGGTGTAAACGGCGGCGCCCTCGATCTGTTGGAACCGGCCGAGGAGCGAAGGCCTGGGAGCGTCGAGAGCGGTCGCTGAGCCCGACGAGACCATGTCGACCAGGTGCGAGAAGACGCCAGTGCGGCTCGCGTCGTGGGTCGCTGTGCCGAGCCAGCCGTGCAGCAGCACGATCGGCACGACAGCCCTGACGGAGCGCGGCTCGACGTCGTCACCCGCGAGCACCGGCGCGAGCTGCGCCGCTCCGCAGGACGTCGGGACGACGGCCTCCGCCGCCTCGGCGCGCCCACTGGGCACGATGAGCGCGCCGACCACCGCAACCAGGGCGGCCAGCACGACGATCACGACTCTCATCCGCGCAGTCCTTCGAGTGCCGCGGCCAGGACGGGGATCGGGACGAACGCGACCCGGCGAGCACCCCTCGAGTCAATCATTCCCACCGCGGGCAGAACGTCCGCAGGCGCGAACCGCCGGCACCCCCCGTGCGGGTGTGGCCGGCCCGGGAACGACGAAGGCCCCGCCGGTGTCCCGACGGGGCCTTCGATCGTTCAGCTCACGTGAGTCAGCTGTAGTTGCCCGGCTCGTAGCCGTCGCTCGAGAACGAGTCGAAGTCGACGAACGAGAGGTCGGCGTCGCTGAAGGCGGCGTCGTCGGCGAAGATGCGGTTGGGGTACCGCTCCGCCTTCGCCTCCTCGGTCGCTTCGACCGACACGTTCCGGTACTTGGGCAGACCGGTTCCCGCCGGGATCAGCTTTCCGATGATCACGTTCTCCTTCAGGCCCAGCAGCGGGTCGCGCTTGCCCTCCATCGCCGCCTGCGTCAGAACACGGGTGGTCTCCTGGAAGGACGCGGCCGACAACCAGGACTCGGTCGCGAGCGAGGCCTTGGTGATACCCATAACCTCCTGGCGTGCGGACGCGGTCCGCTTGCCCTCGGTCAGAGCCGCACGGTTGACCTCGCTGTACCGCGAGCGGTCGACGAGCTCGCCCGGCAGCAGCTCCGTGTCGCCGTGATCGACCACGGTGACCTTCCGGAGCATCTGGCGCACGATGACCTCGATGTGCTTGTCGTGGATCGGCACACCCTGCGAACGGTAGACGCCCTGAACGCCGCCCACCAGGTGCTTCTGGACCTCGCGGACGCCCAGCACGCGCAGGACCTCCTTGGGGTCGACCGTTCCGACGTGCAACTGCTGCCCGAGGGTGACCGACTGGCCGTCCTCGACGAGCAGCTGCGAGCGCTTGAGCACCGGATAGATGACCGCCTCGTCGCCGTTGTCCGGCTGGAGGATGACGCGGCGGGCCCGGTCGGTGTCCTCGATCGTGATGCGACCGGCGGCCTCCGCGATGGGTGACGCACCCTTGGGGGTACGGGCCTCGAAGAGTTCCTGCACGCGGGGAAGACCCTGCGTGATGTCGTCGGCCGAGGCCGAGCCACCGGTGTGGAAGGTGCGCATGGTGAGCTGGGTGCCGGGCTCGCCGATCGACTGGGCCGCGATGATACCGACGGCCTCGCCGATGTCGACGAGCTTGCCGGTGGCGAGCGAACGGCCGTAGCAGGCCGCGCAGACGCCGACGGCGGACTCACAGGTCAGGACGGAGCGCACCTTGATGTGGCGGACACCTGCTCCGACCAGCTTCTCGATCAGAACATCGCCCACGTCCTCGCCGGCCTCGGCGACGCGCTCGCCCGCCTCGTTCGACGCCGGGGTGGCGAGCGAACGGGCGTAGACCGAGTTCTCGACGTTCGAGTCCTTGATCCAGGCGCCGGTGGCGTCCTGGAGCATGATCGGCAGCTCGAGACCCTTCGTGGTGCCGCAGTCGTCCTCACGGATGATGACGTCCTGCGAGACGTCGACGAGTCGACGCGTCAGGTACCCCGAGTCCGCGGTGCGCAGCGCGGTGTCGGCCAGACCCTTGCGGGCACCGTGCGTGGCGATGAAGTACTCGGCGACCGACAGGCCCTCGCGGTAGGAGGAGATGATCGGACGGGCGATGATCTCGCCCTTCGGGTTGTTCACCAGGCCTCGCATGCCGGCGATGTTGCGCACCTGCAGCCAGTTTCCACGGGCACCGGAGGTGACCATGCGGTTGATGGTGTTGTCCGTCGGGAAGTTCGCGCGCATGGCCGTGGCGACCTCGTCGGTCGCCTCGGTCCAGATCTTCACGAGCTCCTGGCGGCGCTCGGCCTGGGTGGTCAGACCCTTGTCGTACTCGGACTCGACCTTCGCGGCCTTCTTCTCGTAGCCCGCGATGATCTCGGGCTTCGACGGAGGCGTGAGGATGTCCGACAGTGCGACGGTCACGCCGGACCGAGTGGCCCAGTAGAAGCCGGCGTCCTTGATCCGGTCGAGGGAGGCGGCGACCTCCACCTTCGGGTAGCGCTCCGCGAGGTCGTTCACGATCCCGGAGATGGTCGTCTTGTCGGCGACCTGCTCGAAGTAGGGGTAGTCGACCGGCAGCGCCTCGTTGAAGAGGGCGCGACCGAGTGTGGTCTCGAGCAGCACCGGCGCAGTGACCTTGCCCTTGTCGTCGAGCTCCACGCCCTCGGGTGCCTGACCCTGCCCGAAGAAGACGTCCGACATGCGGATCTTCACCTTCGAGTTCAGGTGCAGCGAGCCCTGGTCCTTCGCGAGGATCGCCTCGGACACGGAGGAGAATGCACGTCCCTCACCGGCGGCACCCTCGCGGATGGTCGTCAGGTGGTGGAGGCCGATGATCATGTCCTGCGTGGGCAGGGTGACCGGACGGCCGTCCGAGGGCTTGAGGATGTTGTTCGACGCCAGCATCAGGATGCGGGCCTCGGCCTGGGCCTCGACGGACAGCGGCAGGTGGACGGCCATCTGGTCGCCGTCGAAGTCCGCGTTGAACGCGGCGCACACGAGCGGGTGCAGCTGAATCGCCTTGCCCTCGACCAGCTGGGGCTCGAAGGCCTGGATGCCGAGTCGGTGCAGCGTGGGCGCACGGTTCAGCAGGACGGGGCGCTCGCGGATGATCTCCTCGAGCACGTCCCACACCTGCGGGCGCGATCGCTCCACCATGCGCTTGGCGGCCTTGATGTTCTGAGCGTGCGAGAGGTCGATCAGGCGCTTGATCACGAACGGCTTGAACAGCTCCAGCGCCATCTGCTTGGGCAGACCGCACTGGTGCAGCTTGAGCTGCGGGCCGACGATGATGACCGAGCGGCCCGAGTAGTCGACGCGCTTGCCCAGCAGGTTCTGGCGGAATCGACCCTGCTTTCCCTTGAGCATGTCGCTCAGGGACTTGAGGGCGCGGTTACCGGTACCGGTGACGGGGCGGCCGCGACGACCGTTGTCGAAGAGAGCGTCGACCGCCTCCTGCAGCATGCGCTTTTCGTTGTTCACGATGATCTCGGGGGCACCGAGGTCGAGCAGGCGGCGGAGACGGTTGTTGCGGTTGATCACACGACGGTAGAGGTCGTTCAGGTCGCTGGTCGCGAACCGGCCTCCGTCGAGCTGCACCATCGGGCGCAGCTCCGGCGGGATGACCGGGACGACGTCGAGGACCATCGCAGCCGGCGAGTTGCCGGTGGCGAGGAACGAGTTGACGACGCGCAGGCGCTTGATGGCGCGGATCTTCTTCTGACCCTTGCCCTCGGCGATCTGCAGGTGCAGCGTCTCGGCCTCGGCCTGGAGGTCGAACTGCTCGAGGCGCTTCTTGATCGCCTCGGCGCCCATGTAGGCCTCGAAGTAGACGCCGTAGCGGTCGACGAGCTCGTTGAAGACGGCGTCCTCGGGCTTGAGGTCGCCGACCTTGAGGGTGCGGAACTGCTCCCACACGCTCTCGAGCCGCGCAATGTCCTCGTCGAAGGACTTGCGGATCTGGCCCATCTCTTTCTCGGCGCCGTCCTTGGTGCGGCGCTTCTGGTCGCTCTTCGCGCCCTCCGCCTCCAGGGCGGCGAGATCGGTCTCCAGGCGCGCCAGGCGGTCCGCGATGCGGGAGTCGCGCTGGTCCGAGAGGGTCTTGATCTCGAGCCGGAGCTCGTTCTCGAGGCCGGGCATGTCGGCGTGACGGCCGTCGTCGTCCACGTCGATGATCATGTACGCCGCGAAGTAGATGACCTTCTCGAGGTCCTTCGGCGCCATGTCCAGCAGGTATCCCAGGCGCGAGGGGACGCCCTTGAAGTACCAGATGTGAGTGACGGGAGCGGCGAGCTCGATGTGGCCCATCCGCTCGCGACGAACCGAGGACTTGGTGACCTCGACGCCGCAGCGCTCGCAGACGATGCCTTTGAAGCGGACTCGCTTGTACTTGCCGCAGGAGCACTCCCAGTCGCGGGAAGGTCCGAAGATCTGCTCGCCGAACAGACCGTCCTTCTCGGGCTTGAGGGTGCGGTAGTTGATGGTCTCGGGCTTCTTCACTTCACCGTGCGACCAGCGACGGATGTCATCGGCCGTCGCGAGGCCGATGCGCAGCTCATCGAAAGTGGTTACGTCGAGCAATGTTTTCTCCTTGTCGGAAAACAGGGTGTCTCGTCAGAGACGGGAGTCGTCGGAGGCTGGCGCGGATCAGATGTCGTCGACCGAGGACGACTCGAACCGGGAGGAGATGTTGATCCCGAGCTCTTCCGCGGCGCGGTAGACCTCGTCATCGGTGTCGCGCAGGCTGACCGCGGTGCCGTCGGCCGAGAGGACCTCGACGTTCAGGCACAGCGACTGCATCTCCTTGATGAGGACCTTGAAGGACTCCGGGATGCCCGGCTCCTGGATGTTCTCACCCTTGACGATGGCCTCGTACACCTTCACGCGGCCGAGGATGTCGTCCGACTTGATGGTGAGGAGTTCCTGGAGGGCGTAAGCCGCTCCGTAGGCCTCGAGGGCCCACACCTCCATCTCGCCGAATCGCTGTCCACCGAACTGCGCCTTACCACCGAGCGGCTGCTGGGTGATCATCGAGTACGGGCCCGTCGAGCGCGCGTGGATCTTGTCGTCGACGAGGTGGTGCAGCTTCAGGATGTACATGTAGCCGACCGAGACCGGGTCCGGGAAAGGCTCCCCGGAGCGGCCATCGAACAGCTGCGTCTTGCCGGACGAGCCGATCAGGCGCTCGCCGTCGCGGGTCGGAGTGGTGGAGTCGAGGAGCCCGGCGAGCTCCTCCTCCGCCGCACCGTCGAAGACCGGGGTCGCGACCTTGGTGCCGGGCGCCGCCTCGCGAGCGTGCTCGGGCAGGCGCGCGGCCCACTCGGGCTGGCCGTCGACCTTCCAGCCCTGCTTCGCAATCCACCCCAGGTGGATCTCGAGAACCTGGCCGAAGTTCATCCGGCCGGGGACGCCGAGCGGGTTGAGGACGATGTCGACCGGAGTGCCGTCGGCGAGGAAGGGCATGTCCTCGACCGGCAGGATCTTCGAGATGACGCCCTTGTTGCCGTGGCGACCGGCGAGCTTGTCACCCTCGGTGATCTTGCGCTTCTGGGCGATGTAGACGACCACGCGCTGGTTGACGCCCGAGCCGAGCTCGTCGTCGCCGTCCTGCGCGTCGAACACCTTGACGCCGATGATCGTTCCCTGCTCGCCGTGGGGCACCTTCAGCGATGTGTCGCGGACCTCGCGGCTCTTCTCGTTGAAGATCGCGCGGAGCAGGCGCTCCTCGGCCGAGAGCTCGGTCTCGCCCTTGGGCGTGACCTTGCCGACGAGGATGTCGCCGGGGCGGACCTCGGCGCCGATGCGGATGATGCCGCGCTCGTCCAGGTCGGCCAGGAGCTCCGGGCTGACGTTGGGGAGGTCGCGGGTGATCTCCTCCTTGCCGAGCTTGGTGTCGCGGGCGTCGACCTCGTACTCCTCGATGTGGATCGAGGAGAGGACGTCGTCCTTGACCAGGTTCTGGCTGAGGATGATCGCGTCCTCGAAGTTGTGACCCTCCCACGGCATGAACGCGACGAGCAGGTTCTTGCCGAGCGCGAGTTCACCGTTCTCGGTCGCGGGACCGTCGGCGACGACCTCGCCGACCTCGAGGCGCTCGCCGGCCGAGACGACCACGCGGTTGTTGTACGAGGTGCCCTGGTTGGAGCGGTCGAACTTGCGGAGGAAGTAGGTCTGCGTTCCGCCCTCGTCCAGCTGGACGGTGACGGAGTCGGCGGAGACCTCCTGGACGACACCGGCCTTGTCGGCGGTGATGACGTCTCCGGCGTCGATGGCCGCGAAGCCCTCCATGCCGGTTCCGACGACGGGCGACTCGCTGCGCAGCAGCGGGACGGCCTGACGCTGCATGTTCGCGCCCATGAGCGCACGGTTCGCGTCGTCGTGCTCGAGGAACGGGATCAGCGAGGTCGCGACCGACACCATCTGACGCGGCGAGACATCCATGTAGTGGACGCGCTCGGCATCGACGAGTTCGACCTCTCCGCCCTTGGGGCGGACCAGGACCTTGCCCTCCGCGAAGCGGAAGTCGGGCGTGAGGGGGGCGTTCGCCTGGGCGACCAGGTACTCGTCCTCCTCGGACGCGGTGAGGTAGTCGATCTGCGACGTGACCGTGCCGTCGACGACCTTGCGGTACGGGGTCTCGATGAAGCCGAACGAGTTGATGCGCGCGAAGGACGCGAGCGATCCGATCAGGCCGATGTTCGGGCCTTCCGGGGTCTCGATCGGGCACATGCGGCCGTAGTGCGAGGGGTGGACGTCACGGACCTCGACGCCGGCGCGCTCACGAGAGAGACCGCCGGGGCCCAGCGCCGACAGGCGGCGCTTGTGGGTCAGACCCGCGAGCGGGTTGTTCTGGTCCATGAACTGCGAGAGCTGGCTCGTTCCGAAGAACTCCTTGATCGCCGCGACGACCGGGCGCACGTTGATCAGGGTCTGCGGAGTGATCGCCTCGATGTCCTGCGTGGTCATGCGCTCGCGGACGACGCGCTCCATGCGGGACAGTCCCGTGCGGACCTGGTTCTGGATCAGCTCGCCGACCGCGCGAATGCGGCGGTTGCCGAAGTGATCGATGTCGTCGACGTCCAGACGCAGCTCGACCGACTCGCCGTCGCGCACGCCGGGGAGGGCGGTGCGGCCGTCGTGCAGGGCGACCAGGTACTTGATGGTCGCGATGATGTCCTCGACCGTGAGCACCGAGTCGGACAGCGCCTTGTCGATACCGAGCTTGCGGTTGATCTTGTAGCGGCCGACCTTCGCGAGGTCGTAGCGCTTGGAGTTGAAGTAGAAGTTGTCCAGCAGCGCACGGGCGGCCTCGGCCGCGACCTGCTCGCCCGGACGGAGCTTGCGGTAGATGTCGCGGAGCGCGTCCTCCTTGGTGAGGATGTTGTCCTTCTCGAGGGTCAGCTCGATCGACTCGTAGCCGGCGAACTGCTCGAGGATCTCCTCGCTCGTCAGGCCCAGAGCCTTGAGGAACACGGTGACCGACTGCTTGCGCTTGCGGTCGATGCGCACGCCCACCTGGTCGCGCTTGTCGATCTCGAACTCGAGCCAGGCCCCGCGGCTCGGGATGACACGTGCCGAGTAGATATCCTTGTCGGACGTCTTCTCCTGCTGGCGCTCGAAGTAGACGCCGGGGCTGCGCACGAGCTGCGACACGACGACACGCTCGGTGCCGTTGATGATGAACGTGCCCTTCTCGGTCATCAGGGGGAAGTCGCCCATGAAGACCGTCTGAGTCTTGATCTCACCGGTGAGGTGATTCATGAACTCGGCCTCGACGTACAGCGGAGCAGCGTAGGTCTTGCCGCGCTCCTTGCACTCCTCGATCGTGTACTTCTCGGGCTCGAGGTACGGGTTCGCGAAGCTCAGCTGCATCGTCTCGCTGAGGTCCTCGATCGGGGAGATCTCCTCGAAGATCTCGTCGAGGCCGGAGTTGGCAGGGAGATCCTCCCGGCCGGCGGCCTTCGCCTCGGCGACGCGCGTCTTCCACGCCTCCGAGCCGACGAGCCAGTCGAAGCTCTCGGTCTGCAGCGCGAGCAGATCCGGAACGGTCAGGGTGTCGCTGATCTTGGCGAACGAGAGACGCGAAGCTCCGCGTCCGTTCTTGGGTGAGGTGGTGGTCGCGGTGGACGCAGCAGCCAAGGAAGGAACCTCCGTAGACCCTCGCGGGTCTCAATCTGTGGGATGTGTGGAGTGGGCTCCCGCCGGAGCGGGCCGACACCCTTCCCGCACGCCGTGCGGACCGAGGCGACTCGGTCTTCGGGGCGGGTGAGAGTATGGCAACGGCAACCACCATCTGATGCCGGATTCCGGTGACCTGCCGACCGCGATATGAGGGCATGGGTACTCGGGAGCGCAAAGTACGACTATAGCCGCACCACGCCACGCCGCGCAAGGACGAATGCTTGCGCCGCCTCCCAGGGTCCGGTATAGGAGCAGAGGGCAGGGTCCGGTATAGGAGCAGAGGGAACCCGGCATCCACGGCCGATCGGGCAGCCCCAGCGCCGTGCTCCCGCCCGCTCCCGCGGCAGACTGGTCGGATGCAGGAACGCACCGGCCGCCGACGTGGAGACGACTCCGAACACCCCCGCGCGGTGCTCGACAGCGGCTTCGTCGCGCAGATCGAGCCCGACCGCCACTCGCTCGAGGCCGCGACGCTGGTGGTCGACGGCACTCCGCAGTCGCACGTCGACCTCGCCGACCCGGCGCACCTCTCCTTCGAGTATGTCCGCCGGATCGGGCACGCGATCGACCTGGCCGCTCCCGAGGGCGACAGCATCACCGCCCTGCACCTCGGCGCCGGCGCGCTGACCCTCCCGCGCTACGTCGCCGCCACACGCCCGGGATCCAGGCAGCAGGTGATCGAGATCGAGGGCGCCCTGGTCGAGCTGGTGCGCGAGGCGCTGCCACTCCCCCGCGCGGCGCAGATCCGCATTCGGCAGGGCGACGCCCGCGCGGTGCTCGGGAAGCTGCCGCCCGGGCTGCGCGGGACGGTCGACGTGGTCGTGGTCGACATCTTCTCGGGGGCGCGCACCCCGGCGCACGTGACGAGCGCGGAGTTCTACGCCGCGATCGCGCCGCTGCTCGCACCCGGCGGGCTGATCGCAGTGAACGTCGCCGACGGCGGAGCCCTCGCCTTCGCCCGCGCGCAGGCGGCGACGCTCGCCTCCGTCTTCGCGTACACGGCGATCATGACGGACACGCAGATGCTCAAGGCCAAGCGCTTCGGGAATGTGGTGATGCTCGCCTCGGCCGACCCGCTGCCGGTCGACACCCTGCCGCGGCGACTCGCCGCCGACCCCGCCCCCGCCAAGCTCGTGCAGGGGCGCGAGCTCGAGAACTTCGTCGCCGGAGCGCTCGTCGTCACGGACGAGACGGCCACGCCGTCGCCGCTACCGGCGCGGAGCATCTTCCAGGTGCGCAGGGGCTGAGCCCGGTCGCGCGTCGGGGCGGCGCTCACGGACCCGCCGGTACACTCGACGCCGGGGTCAGCGACCCCGACCATCCTCCCGTTCCGCCGCGCGCGCCGATCCGGACCCGCACTCCACGAGGAAGCATCGCCCTGAGCATCATCATCCGCCACGACCCCGCGACCCTCCGCGAGGAGATCGACGTTGACGCCGCCCAGGAGCGCCTGGAGGAGGTCGGCGCGCTGCGCAGCCTCGCCGCGCTCACCGAGAAGGCGGAGCTTCTGCGCCTGCTCGGGCGCGTCGACGAGGCGTGGGACCTCGCGAACGAGGCCGTTCGCCGCACCCGCTTCTCCGGCGACCGCGCCGAGCTACTCACGGCCCGCGTGCGCCGCGCGCGCCTGATGCAGCTGCGCGGCCGCACCGACGAAGCGCTCTCGGAGCTCGCGCTCTGCGTGGAAGAGGCGCGCACGCACGAGTGGCACCTCGAGCACTCCTTCGCGCTCAAGCACCGCGGCCTCACCTTCTTCGAGCTCGGCGAGTACGGCCGAGCGATGCGCGACTTCGACGCCGCGACCGCCCTCGGCGAGCGCGTGGGTGTCCCCGAGGAGGAACTCGAAGTCGCGCGCCTCGGGTTCGCCGCCGCCTCCGAATTCCAGGACGAGTCCGACCGCGGCCCCCGCACCGACGGCGCCGTCCGCGGCCGCCGCCGCGCCGACGGCGACGAGTCCTAGGCAGCGCCACCGGTGGCCGACCTCGAGGACGTGGCCCGCTGGGCCTACGCGCTGATCGAGAAGCACCTCGATCCCTCCTGGGGCTTCGCGTTCGACCATGCGCGAACGCGCGCCGGAGCGTGCCACTGGACGCGTCGCCGGATCACCGTTTCGCGTCATCTCGCCGCGCGATGCAGCGATGACGAGGTGCAGCAGACTCTCCTGCACGAGGTCGCGCACGCACTCGCCGGGCCCGACGCCGGGCACGGGCCCGCGTGGCGGTCGATCGCGGCGCGGCTGGGCTACACGGGCTCGCGCACCCACAGCAACCCGACCGCGGACGAGCTCGCCCCGTGGGTCGGCAGCTGCCCGGGCGGCCACCTGTTCTACCGTCACCGCCGCCCGACCCGGGCCCTGGCCTGCGGGCGTTGCGCGCGCAGGTTCGAGCCGGCGAACGCGATCCAGTGGCGCCGCCGTCCGGTCCCCGCGTCGTGAGCGCAGCGCAGGCCTCCGGCGGAGGGCGGACGCCGGTGACCGGTCAGTGGCTCCTCGAGGACGACGGTCGGCGCTGGTGGTTCGACTCCGGGAGCCTCGCCCTCGACTTCGCCACGACCGGAGCGCGGGAAGCGGCCGGGCACCTCGACTCCGACTCGGCCCTGGCCGCCTGGCTCGCCGAGCGGTTCGAGGCGGTCGGACCCGAGAGCGCAGACGCGCGTCTGGACGACGCTCTCATGCTGCGGGACGCGATAGCGCGGCTCGCCGTCGCGGCGGAAGCGGGACGTCGACTCGATCCGCGCGACGTCGACGTGGTCAATCTCTTCGCGGCGACGCCCGACATCCCACCGGTGCTCAGCGGAGGATCGCGGCAGGCGGGGCGGCTGCGCGCGGCCGGACGGCAGGCGCTCGCGTCGATCGCCCGCGGGGCCGTGGTGCTGCTGGGACCGGCCGAGACCACACGGCTCCGGCGCTGTGCGGCTCCGGAGTGTCGGATGCTCTACCTCGACACGTCCCGAGCGGGTTCGCGCCGCTGGTGCTCGATGCAGCGCTGCGGGAACCGGGCGAAGGTCCGGGCCTACCGGGCGCGCGCGGCGTCCTCCTCGTGAGGGGGCTCGGTGGCGGGCGAGCGATGGACGGGGTACGGCTGACGGGGGCGGCGACGGACGGGCCGCCGCGGCACCGGTGCAGGCGCCGCGGCGAGACGAGTCAGTCGGAGACGCGGACCGATCGGTCGAAGGCGACGTAGCGCGAGAAGTCCTTCCCGACGCGGTCGAACGCGGTCGGGTACGGGTGGGGGTACGACCAGGCCTTGTCCTTCTCAAGGCCGTCGCCGGTCTGCACCGAGAAGTACTGGCACTCTCCCTTCCACGGGCAGGTATAGGGAGTGGGGCTCTCGACGAGCACACCCTCGGCGATGCTCGACGGCGGGAAGTACCAGTTGCCCTCGATCGAGATCAGGTCGGAGTCGGGGGCGTCGGCGAGGACGACGTCGTTGAGGACGGCTTTCATGCGGGCCAGCTTTCGGTCGGGTGCCAGGGGCGGAGGGACCGCCTCCGCGGAACGCTACGCCGGGGGCGGCGCGGTGGTCGAGGCGGAGGAACGGATCCGCGGGGGCTTGCGCGGCGGGCGAAAGCGCGTGCGATGTGCAGGAGGCCGTGCCTTTCGCAGGACTCCGTTCGGTCCGCAGGACTCCGTGCCATCCGCAGGACTCCGTGCCATCCACAGGACTCCGTGCCATCCGCAGGAGTTCGATATGCAGGAAGGCGTGCCATCCGCAGGAGTTCGATATGCAGGAAGGCGTGCCATCCGCAGGAGTTCGGTGCGCGGAAGTGGTGCGATGTGCAGGGGATCTGAGCCCGGAGGCCGGTCCAGCCGCGCAAAACCGACGGCGAGGGGTGGATCCCCTGCAGATCGGACGCAGTCCTGCAGATCGGACGCAGTCCTGCACATCGGAGGCAGTCCTGCATATCGGATGGGGTCCTGCAGATCGGACGGGGCGCAGGCAGGGCGCCGCACCGCCCGGGTCGGTGGTGCGTCAGTGCACGATCGACACCTCGTCGACGGTATCGACGCGCGCCGCCGCGCGGACCTCCTCCGCCCGCCCCCCGGCGACGAGCTGCCGGCCGGACTCGGACGCTGTGAGCAGGTGTGCGCAGGCCCGCCGTAGCCCCTCGTACGAGGCGCAGACCACGGCAGCCTCCGGTGAGACGTGGTCGATGCCGAGGCCGATCAGCGCATCGACGACGGCGCCGGCTGCGAGCTGGTCCTCCATCGCGAACCGTGTCGCTCCGCTCGCGTCGACGTCACCGACGGCGATCACGTTCACGCTGGTGCGGCCGCCGTTCTCGTGCTGGCGCTCCAGAATCCACCGAGCGACGGCGGAGCGATCGACCAGACCCGCACGGACGATCCGGCCCTCGACTCCGCCGAGATCGGGCCCGTCCCCTCCGGGCAGGACCCCGTCCCCTCCGGGCAGAGCATCGACGAGGACCGTGACGTGGGCGGGGGCGAGCACGCGGAGGGCCCGCGCGCCCCATTCGAAGCGGATCTGATAGCTCGACTGGTCGATGGCGGAGGGAGCGGGAGCGATCACCCTGCCACGCTAGCGAGCGGCGGACACGCATACACGCCTCAGGCTTCGTGCGCACCCGGTTCCCGCGCAGCGGCGGGCGGAGGAGGATGGCACATGTGAAGGTGATGCTCAAGCACGTGCTCGACACCGACGCCGACTCCGCCTGGCGCGCCCTGCAGAGTCCGGCCGTGTTCCGGGAGGTGATGTCCCCGCTCCTGACCGCCGCGTCGCTGGACGAGGGCGGCTTCCGGCCGACCTGGGGTCTGGGCTCGCACGAGGTCGCGATGGACGCCCTCGGCATCGTGCCGATGGGAGCACAGGCGATCGACCTCTCCTACCGTCGCGTGCCCGCGATGCCCGACGTCCGAATCCTGCGCGACAGCGGTGGGCCGCTGTCCGGCTCGCTCCGCCTGATCACCGCGTGGGACCACCGGATGGCCGTGGCCCCGCTCCCCGATGGGCGCACGCTGTTCCGCGACCGCCTGGAATTCTCGGCCGGTCTCGCCTCGGCCGCGCTCTGGCCGTCGATGTGGGCGTTCTGGCAGTGGCGCGGCATCCGCATCCGCTCCCTCGCCCCGTCCTGGCGCCACGATCTCGGCGCCGACACCCGCCCGCGCGGGGAGTCCGCAGCATGAGCCCCGACGGTGTCGCCGAGGAGGCGACGGAGCTCTCCCGCTCCGAGCTCCTGCGCCTCCAGTGGCCCTCCACGGAGGAGGACGACCAGGGCGACGACGGCGTGTCGCCGCGCCGCCGCCTTACTACCGCTGTGGAGGTGTCGGACTGGCGGCGCCACGTTCAGGCCCTCTACGCGGAGGTGCGCCGGCTCTCGAACGTCGACCTGCTTGCAGCGCACGCGTCGTGGATCCGCGGGCGCAACGCGCTCTTCGCGCAGCACCCCTCCACTCCGCTCCTGCCGGCCGACCGGGCGCACTTCCGCTCGCTGCCGATCGCACCCTACGACGCGGCGTGGCGATTCGAACTCGAGGTCACCCCCGCCGAGGAGTCTCGGCGAATGGACGTGGAGACCGGCACCGACGGCACTGTGCCCTTCGAGCTGGTCGGCACCGTCGACGTCCCCGCCGTGGGCAGCCTCGACGTCTGGCGGCTCGCGTCCTACGGCGGAGGGCTGTTCCTGCCGGTCAAGGACGCGCTGGCGGGGACTCCGGGCGGCACGTACGGCGGCGGCCGCTACCTCCTGGACACGGTGAAGGGCGCCGACCTCGGGCCCGGTGCCGCCCCCGGAACGCTCGTGATCGACTTCAACTTCGCCTACAACCCCTCCTGCGCCTACGACCCGGCCTGGGCCTGCCCGCTCGCACAGGCGGGGAACACGCTCTCCGTCGAGGTGCCGGTCGGCGAGCGCTACCGGGGCTGACGCCGAGCCTGGACGTGCTCGGAGGGACGGCCGATAGCCTCCCGGCGGCGCCACCGCGCCGGAAAGCAGGAAATCCGCATGCCCCGTCCCGTCCTCCTCGTCACCGGAACCTCCACCGGCATCGGCCGCGCCACCGCGATCGAAGCCGCACGCGCGGGCTGGCGGGTGGTCGCGACGGTGCGCGATGTGGAGCGGGCCGAGGGGCTACTGGCTGCCGCCGACGCCGCGCGGGTCGAGTTCGACCTGCGGGAGCTCGACGTGACCGACGCCGACTCCGTCGCCGCCTGCCTCCGCGGCGTCGAAAAGGAGCTCGGCGGCCTCGACGCCCTCGTGAACAACGCCGGCGCCGGGCACCTCGGCACCCTCGAGCTGGAGGACCCGGAGGAGCTGCGCCGCGTGATGGAGGTCACCTTCTTCGGCACCGTCGCGGTGACCCGCGCCGCGCTACCGATGCTGCGCTCGTCCCGCGGCCGGATTGTGACCGTCTCGAGCGTCGGAGGCGCGATCGGCCAGCCGTTCAACGAGGACTACTGTGCGGCGAAGTTCGCGGTCGAAGGCTTCTTCGAGGCGCTCGCTCCCGTCGCCGCGTCCGTCGGCGTCCACGTCTCGCTGATCGAGCCAGGAGCCGTCCGCAGCAGCTTCGTCGAGAACCTCGGTCTCGACGCAGGCGCGATGCTCGCCCAGGCCGGCCCCTACGCCCCGGCCTTCAGCGCCTACCTCGACCGCGTCGCGTCCTCCTTCTCCTCGACCCACGCGCAGGACCCCTCCGATGTCGCCGCCGTCATTGTGAAGACCCTGCGCGACCCGGAGCCGCCGTTCCGCGTGCAGACGTCGGACTGGGCGGAGGCCTTCGTCGGTACGAAGCTGAGCGACCGGGACGGCTCCCGGGTGCAGAGCGCGATGCGCGGGTGGATCGGCATCCACTAGGGTAGGAGGGTGCGAGCGCAGCGACTGCGCTCCCCCGCGTCGTAGAACGCCCCTTGTCCCCTAGGACTCTGACCGTCGAGGATCCGTCCCGACCATCTGGCGCACGTGCATGAGGCCCCGGCCGCGCGCACCGAAACGTACGGCGAACGGATGTGACCACCGTCACCTTCGCCCGAACGCCGATCCTCGCGCCCCGGCCACCGCCTGCGCGACTACCGATCGGCATGATGCCCCCGAAAGGCACCACTCCATGTCGAACACCCCCTCCTCCTTCAGCGCCCTCGGCGTGCCGGCCCCCCTCGTGGCCGCGCTCACCGCGAGCGGCATCACCGAGCCCTTCCCCATTCAGGTCGACACGCTGCCCGATACCCTTGGCGGACGCGACGTCCTCGGCCGCGGCAAGACCGGCTCGGGCAAGACTCTCGCCTTCTCCATCCCGATGATCGCCCGCCTCGGTGGCTCTCTCGCCGGCGGACGCCGCCGCCCCGGCCGCCCGCTCGGGCTGATCCTCGCGCCGACCCGCGAGCTGGCCACCCAGATCACGGCCGCCATGCAGCCCCTCGCCGAGGCCTACGGCATCGTCACCACCACGATCTTCGGAGGCGTGTCGCAGCAGCGCCAGGTCGCCGCGCTGAAGCAGGGCGTCGACATCGTCGTGGCCTGCCCCGGCCGCCTCGAGGACCTGATGAAGCAGGGCTTCGTCACCCTCGACGCCGTGGAGATCACCGTCCTCGACGAGGCCGACCACATGGCCGACCTGGGCTTCCTGCCCGTCGTCACCCGGATCCTCGACAAGACCCCCCGCGGCGGACAGCGCCTGCTGTTCTCGGCGACGCTCGACAACGGCGTGGACAAGCTGGTGAAGAAGTACCTGCAGAACGAGGTGCTGCACTCGGTCGACGAGGCCAACTCGCCCGTCGCGCTGATGACCCACCACGTCTTCGAGGTCGACGGTCTCGACGCCAAGAACGCGCTCGTGAAGACTCTCGCCTCCGGCACCGGCCGCCGCATTCTGTTCATGCGCACCAAGCACCACGCGAAGAAGCTCGCGAAGCAGCTCACCGGTCAGGGCATCCCCGCTGTCGACCTGCACGGCAACCTCTCGCAGGTCGCCCGCGACCGCAACCTCGCCGCATTCGGCGCAGGGACCGTCAAGGTGCTCGTGGCCACCGACGTCGCCGCCCGTGGCGTGCACGTCGACGACGTCGAGCTCGTGATCCACGTCGACCCGCCGATGGAGCACAAGGCGTACCTGCACCGCTCCGGCCGCACCGCGCGCGCCGGTAGCGAGGGCGACGTCGTCACCGTCGTGCTGCCTACGCAGCGCAGCGATGTGAAGACTCTCCTGCGCAAGGCCGCGATCCAGGTCGCACCTCAGCAGGTGACCGCGGACTCCGCCGCCGTCGCGAAGCTCGTCGGCGACATCGCGCCGTACGTCACTCCCTCCGCCGTCGTCGAGCCCGCTCGCGGCCAGTCGCAGGGCGGACGCTCGCAGGGCGCCAACGCGCAGCGCAAGCGCGCGGCACGCACGGAGGGCACTGCCGCATCCCGCGGCGGACGCTCGACGGGTGGAGCGACCGGCGGAGGCGACCGCCCCCGCCGCGACCGCACCGCCGCAGAGGGACCCGCCCGTGGCGGCGCCCGCGGGGGACGCAGCCGTTCGGCCGCCGGCGCCCCCTCGACCTCGGGCGGCTCGCGCTCGTTCTACAGCACCGCGACCGGTGGAGCATCCTCGGCCGCGCCCGCTCGCGAGTCCGCGGGCGGCGCGCGCCGCGGTGGGCGTCGCGCGCAGGGCTGAACCATTGTGCGCCCCGCGCAGCGGTGCACCGCGGTCGGGTTCCCGACGGGGTGCGTTCCGCAGGGCGGGGCGCGGACGGCTACGCCGACCCGCTGGCACGCGGATCAGCGGTTCGCCTCGCGGTGAGTGGCTGGTCCGTGGGCCGGGCGATCGGTGATCGCGCTCCAGAGTTCGTGCTCCTCTGGGCGAGAGCCCTCACGAAGGGTCTCCGTCACAACGAAGGCTGCAAACACCTAGAGCCCTGTGAACGAGCGATTACCCCACTCTGAGCCTTCATTGTGCAGGGCCGCGCGCGACGGCGAGTCCGTCCAGGCGGTCGCGGGACGCTCCATTCGGCCCACCGTCTCAGGACGCCGACCGCGGCGCGCAAGAAGGCCGCTCGGCGCCGCTAAGAGAGACGACCGACCGAGGCCAACGCGGCGCGGAGCAGCGCGCCGCGCCCGCCCTCCATCTCGGCGGAGATCGCGTCCGAGCACGCCTCGTCGGGGGTCATCCAGGTGAGTTCGAGGGCGTCCTGGCGGGGGTCGCAGGTGCCGGTGACCGGGACGACGTAGGCGAGCGAGACCGCGTGCTGGCGGTCGTCGGTGAACGGGCCCATGCCGGGCATGGGGAAGTACTCGGCGACGTGGAAGGGCAGCGGGCTCGCGGGGAGGAGGGGGAAGGCCATCGGGCCGAGGTCCTTCTCGAGGTGGCGGAACAGCGCGTCGCGCAGCGTCTCTCCGTACATCACGCGGCCCGAGACGATCGTGCGGGTGATCTGGCCGGAGGGGGTCGCGCGCAGCAGCACGCCGACCTCGGTGACCTGCCCGAGTCCGTCGACGCGGACCGGCACCGCCTCCACGTACAGCAGCGGCAGCCTCCGGCGGATGTCGGCGAGTTCATCGTCGGACAGCCACCCGGAGTTCGGGTCAGGGGTGCGCACGCTCATGGTGCCATTCTTACCCGTCGCGGCTGGTCGCCCGACCGGCGCGGGCGGATCCTGCGCTCGGAGGGATGATGGTGCGATGGGAATCGACGCGAACGCGGTGCTGTGGTCCTCCTCCGAGCGCGACCGCGGAGGGCGGCCCCTCCTGGTGCTGCTGCACGGCTACGGCTCGCACGAGGGCGATCTGTTCTCGCTCGGCGCCTACCTGCCGCTGGAGCCGGTGCTCGCCTCCCTCCGGGCGCCCCTGGTGGTGGGGGGCGGGGCGAACGCGTGGTGGCCACTCCGCCTGCCGCTCCTGCCGGATGCGCCGCACGCCGATCCGGAGGCGGTCGACGCTGCGGCCGGCGGTGTGATCGAGTGGCTGGACGCGCTGGAACACACGGGGCCGGTCGGACTGCTGGGCTTCTCGCAGGGCGCGGCGCTCGCGGTGCAGCTGTTGCGGCGCGCGCCGGGGCGCTTCGCCTTCGCGGTGGCCCTGTCCGGATTCGTCGCGCCGCTGCCGGAGGGCGACGACGCGGACGAGCGGCTCGCGCGCGAGCGTCCACCGGTGTTCTGGGGCCGCGGCACCCTCGACACCGTCATCCCGGAGGAACTCGTGCGGGACGCCGCCGCGTGGTTCCCGACGCACACGGCGCTCGACGCCCGCGTGTACGAGGGGGTGGCGCACGGCGTGGGCCAGGCAGAACTCGCCGATATCAGCACCTTCGTGCGGCTCGGCTTCGCCTGAGCGAGGGGCTCGCGCGCGTCAAGGGCTCGCCCTCGGACGGCTGCCCCGGCAATGTCGGTGGTGGCAGGGAGGATGGGACCATGCCGGATGTCCTCGAGCGCTTCTCCCCCGCCACGCGGGCGTGGTTCCAGGGCGCGTTCCCGGCACCGACCTCGGCGCAGGAGGGCGCCTGGTCGGCCATCTCGAGCGGTGCGCACGCTCTCGTGGTCGCGCCGACCGGCTCCGGCAAGACCCTCTCGGCCTTCCTCTGGGCGATCGATCGGCTCGTGCAGAGCCCGCCGCCGGAGGATGCGCAGCACCGCACGCGCGTGCTCTATGTGTCGCCGCTGAAGGCGCTCGGAGTCGATGTCGAACGCAACCTCCGGTCTCCGCTGGTCGGGGTCACGCAGACGGCGCTGCGGCTGAGCGCCGAGGGGATCGGCAGTGCGCCCACAGCGGTCACGGTCGGCGTCCGCTCCGGGGACACGCCGGCCGCCGAGCGGCGCGTGCTGCAGAAGACCCCGCCGGACATCCTGATCACCACGCCCGAGTCGCTCTACCTCATGCTCACCTCGGCGGCCCGTGAGTCGCTGCGCGGGGTCGAGACCGTGATCGTCGATGAGGTGCACGCGGTCGCCTCGACCAAGCGCGGGGCGCACCTCGCCGTCTCACTCGAGCGCCTCGATGCCCTACTGCCGCAGCCCGTGCAACGGATCGGCCTCTCCGCGACGGTGCGCCCGCGCGAGGAGGTGGCCCGGTTCCTCGCCGGTCGCTCGCCCGTCGCGATCGTGGCTCCCGCCTCCGAGAAGCAGTGGGACCTCAGCGTCATCGTCCCGGTCGAGGACATGTCCGAGCTGGGAACGGCGGCTCCGCAGGACGGCTCGACGATGGGGGCCACCGGCCCGCAGAGCGGATCGATCTGGCCGCACGTCGAGGAGTCGATCGTCGATCGGGTGCTCGCGCACACCTCTTCCATCGTCTTCGCGAACTCCCGCCGTCTCGCCGAGCGGCTGACCGCCCGGCTCAACGAGATCCACGCGGAGCGACGCGAACTCGCGGCGGAGCGGGCGCGCGAGGCGGGTGGGCCCGTCGCGGTGGGGGCGCTGCAGGCCGAGGTCTCCTCCTCCGCTCGACGCGCCCCCGCCCAGGCGATGGGCGCGGCCGGAGGCACGAGCGGGACCGGGCAGTCCGCTCTCGACGAGGAACCGCTGCTGGCCCGTGCGCACCATGGTTCGGTGAGCAAGGAGCAGCGGGCGATCATCGAGGACGACCTCAAGTCGGGCCGGCTGCGCTGCGTGGTCGCGACGTCGAGCCTCGAGCTCGGGATCGACATGGGCGCGGTCGACCTCGTCGTGCAGGTCGAGACGCCGCCCTCGGTCGCGAGCGCCCTGCAGCGCGTGGGCCGGGCCGGCCACCAGGTCGGCGAGGTCTCGCGGGGATCGTTCTACCCCAAGCACCGCGCCGATCTCCTGCACTCGGCCGTCACGACCGAGCGGATGCGTTCCGGGCTGATCGAGGCCATCGCCGTGCCGGCGAACCCGCTCGACATCCTCGCGCAGCAGACCGTCGCCGCCACCGCCCTCGAGAGCCTCGATGTGGACGAGTGGTTCGACACGGTCCGCCGCAGCGCGCCCTTCGTCTCGTTGCCCCGCTCCGCGTACGAGGCGACCCTCGACCTGCTCTCCGGCCGCTACCCCTCCGACCAGTTCGCGGAGCTGCGTCCCCGCCTGGTCTGGGACCGCGATGCGAACACGCTCACAGGCCGCCCCGGCGCCCAGCGCCTCGCCGTCACCAGCGGCGGCACGATCCCCGACCGCGGCCTTTTCGGCGTCTTCATGGTCGGCGAGCCCGGCTCCACCGGCAATCGCGTCGGCGAGCTCGACGAGGAGATGGTGTACGAGTCCCGAGTGGGCGACGTCTTCGCCCTCGGAGCGACGAGCTGGCGCATTCAAGAGATCACCTACGACCGGGTGATCGTGACGCCCGCGTTCGGCGAGCCGGGGCGCCTCCCGTTCTGGAAGGGCGACTCGCAGGGGCGCCCCGCCGAGTTGGGTGAGGCGATTGGCGCCTTCACCCGCGAGGTGGGCGCCGCCGCGCCCGAGACGGCCCGTGAGCGCTGCACGGCCGCGGGGCTCGACGAGTACGCGACGAACAACCTCCTGTCCTTCCTCGACGAGCAGCGCCTGGCCACCGGGCAGATCCCGGATGACCGCACGCTGGTGCTCGAGCGCTTCCGCGATGAACTGGGCGATTGGAGGCTGGTGCTGCACTCCCCGTACGGCATGCAGGTCCACTCCCCCTGGGCCCTCGCCATCGGCGCCCGTGTGCGCGAGCGGCACGGCGTCGACGGGGCGGCGATGGCCGGCGACGACGGCATCGTGGTGCGAATCCCCGACACCGAGTCGGAGCCGCCCGGCGCCGAGCTGTTCCTGTTCGAGCGCGAGGAGCTGGAGCAGCTCGTCACCAGCGAAGTCGGCGGATCCGCCCTCTTCGCCGCCCGGTTCCGCGAGTGCGCGGCGCGGGCGCTCCTGCTCCCGCGGTACAACCCCGGCAAGCGCTCCCCGCTGTGGCAGCAGCGGCAGCGGGCGGCCCAGCTGCTTGACGTGGCGCGCACCTACCCGACGTTCCCGATCATCCTCGAGACCGTCCGCGAGTGTCTCCAGGACGTCTATGACCTGCCCGCCCTGCTGCGCCTCGCCGCGCGCCTGGACGGGCGCGAGCTGCGGATCCTCGAGGTCGAAACGCCCACGGCCAGCCCGTTCGCGCGATCGATGCTCTTCGGCTACGTCGCGGCGTTCATGTACGAGGGCGACAGTCCGCTGGCCGAGCGCCGGGCCGCTGCGCTGTCCGTCGACGCGACGCTCCTGGGCGAGCTGCTCGGTCGCGCCGAGCTGCGCGAACTGCTCGACCCGGCCGTCCTGTCGCAGATCGAGCGCGAGTTGCAGCGAATCGAGCCGGAGCGGCGGCTGCGCGGGCTTGAGGGAGCGGCCGACCTGCTGCGGCTCCTCGGCCCGCTGACGCTCGATGAGCTCGGCGAGCGGCTGGTCGACGAGGCGGTCGCCTCAGCCGACGTCGCGAAGGCGTCGCCGATCGAGCGCGACGTGCTCGACGCTCACGTCGCTGCACTCGTGAAGGCAAAGCGCGTCCTGCCTGTCGGCCTCGCTGGCGAACAGCGCTACGCGGCAATGGAAGACGCCTCCCGGCTCCGCGACGCGCTCGGCGTGCCGCTGCCGATCGGCGTTCCCGTCGCCTTCATCGACCCGGTCCGCGATCCGCTCGGCGATCTGGTCGCCCGGTACGCCCGCACCCACGGCCCGTTCACCGCCGCTGCGGTCGCCACCCGGCTCGGCCTGGGCGTCGCGGTCGTCACCGACACCCTGCGCCGCCTCTCCGGTGAGCGCCGTGTCTCCGAGGGCGAGTTCCGGCCGACCGGCACCGGCACCGAGTGGTGCGACGCCGAGGTACTGCGGCGCCTGCGCAGCCGCTCGCTCGCCGCGCTGCGCAAGGAGGTCGAGCCGGTCAATGCCGCGGCCTACGCCCGCTTCCTCCCCGCCTGGCAGCACGTCGGCGGCTCCCTCCGCGGGATCGACGGCGTCGCCTCCGTAATCGACCAGCTCGCGGGAGCACCCATCCCCGCCTCGGCCTGGGAGTCGCTGATCCTGCCGGCGCGCGTCCGCGACTACTCCCCCGCGATGCTCGATGAGCTCACCGCCACAGGTGAGGTCCTCTGGGCCGGCGCCGGCACCCTCCCCGGCAATGACGGCTGGGTGAGCCTGCACCTCGCCGACACGGCTGGGCTGACCCTGCCCGTCCCGGCCGTCGAGGCCGTGACGCTGACCGAGCTGCAGCAGGAGATCGTCGGCGTGCTCGGCTCGGGCGGCGGCTACTTCTTCCGCCAGCTCTCCGACGCGGTCGGTTCGACCGACGACTCCGGCCTGGTCGATGCCCTGTGGGAGCTGGTCTGGGCGGGGCTGGTGACCAACGACACCCTCGCCCCGCTCCGCACGCTCGTCGGCTCGACCGGAGGCGCCCACCGCCAGCCACGCGCTCCCGCCCGCGCCCGCGCCCCCCGGGGCCGGATGACCGCGCGGCCCACGATGGCGACCCGGGTCGGACCGCCGACCGCTGGGGGTCGCTGGTCGATCGTCCCGCTCGCGGAGTCGGACGCGACGATCCGCGGACACGCGCTCGGTGAGATCCTGCTCGAGCGCTACGGGATCGTCACCCGCGGCTCCGTGCAGGCCGAGGGCGTCCTCGGCGGGTTCGCCCTCGCCTACAAGGTGCTCAGCGGATTCGAACAGCAGGGTCGTGCCCGGCGCGGCTACTTCATCGAGAAGCTGGGCGCCGCACAGTTCGGCACCGCCGGGAGCGTCGACCGGCTTCGCACGTTCGCACCGCAGGACGAGGCCCAGGAGCGCTCACGACCGGTCCTCGCCCTCGCCGCGACCGACCCCGCCAATCCGTTCGGCGCGGCGCTGCCGTGGCCCCAGGGAGAGGGCCACCGCCCCGGGCGCAAGGCCGGCGCGCTCGTCGCCGTGGTCGATGGAGCGCTCGCGGTCTACCTCGAGCGCGGCGGCAAGACCGCCCTCACCTTCACCCGTGACGAGTCGGCCCTCGCCGACGCGGCCGGCGCGCTCTCGCAGCTGGTCCGCTCCCGCGGCGTCGAGAAGCTGACCGTCGAGAAGATCGACGGCGTCTTCGCGCTCGGCACACCCTTCGGCGACGCCCTCGTCGCCGCGGGCTTCGTCGCGAATCCGCGCGGCCTGAGGATGCGCTCGTGAGCGCCGAGAGGAGCCGCCGTGCCCGAGGGTGACACCGTCTACCGGTCCGCGCACAACCTTGCCGAGGCGCTCGACGGCGAGGTCCTGACCCGATGCGACGTCCGCGTGCCGACGTACGCGACGGTCGACCTCACGGGCGAGACGATCGACGCGGTCGTCTCCCGTGGCAAGCACCTGCTGATGCGGGTCGGGGACGCACTGATCCACTCCCACCTCAAGATGGAGGGCAGCTGGCATCTCTACGCCCGCGGCGGAGGCGAGCGACCGACGTGGCACCGGCCCGCGTTCCAGGCCCGGATCGTCCTCGAAACCGAGGACTGGCAGGCGGTCGGCTTCGACCTCGGGCTCCTCGAGATCGTGCCGCGCGCGGCCGAGGAGGACGTGGTCGGCTACCTCGGCCCCGACCTGCTCGGCGCCGACTGGAACCCGGACGAGGCCCTGCGCCGCCTCTCCGCCGACCCGGCGCGCCCGATCGGCCTCGCCCTGCTCGACCAGCGGATCATGGCCGGTCTCGGCAACGTCTACCGGGCGGAGCTGTGCTTCTTGCGCGGCGTGCTGCCCACGCGCCCCGTCGCCGAGAGCGGGGACCTCGTGCGCACCATCGCCCTCGCGAAGCGGCTGATCACCGTCAATCGGGAGCGGATCGAGCGCACCACGACCGGCAACCTGCGCCCCGGCCAGCAGCTGTGGGTCTACGGACGCGACCGCCGCCCCTGCCGCCGGTGCGGCACTCCGATCGCGCGCGGCGAACTCGGCGATGACGAGCTCCAGCTGCGGGTCACCTACTGGTGCCCGCACTGCCAGAGTTGATCCGCTACTCCTCGACTGCCGAGCGGCGCCCGGGGACGTGCTTCTCGTGGATTCCGACGTCCGTCAGGCGCTCGATGCGGTCGACGTGGCGGCCCGGCTCACCGGCATCGGCCACGATCCAACTGCCGACCAGCAGGAACGCGTCCCGACCACCGGCCGTCAGCGGGCCCGTGATGGTGAACGATCCGAGCGCCGGAGTCGAGAAGGCCACGCGCACCGGGTCCCCGTGTTCGAGGCCCGCTGCCGAGCGCTCGCCGCCGACCTCGTCGGCGTCCGGTGCCAACGCAATGCTCTGGATCTCGGTGCCGGTCCCGAGGAAGACGTCGGCGACGACGAGTTCGCCGCCGACCGCCTGACGGACGACCCCCTCGATCCCGTAGAGGCCGTAGCGCGGCGAGCGGACAAGGACCCGGACCGAGTCGCCGATCGCGATCTCGGCGAGCGCGCCGCGGATCGAGGCGACATCCCTCCGCGCAGGAGGGGCGGACAGAGCGTCGAGGATCGGGCTGGACATCCGATCAGGGTAGCCGCTCCGGGAGCGGGCCCGCCCGAGAGCGTGGCCGCTCCGGCACGCCCCCGGAAACACCGAAAGCCCCGCGTGAGCAGGGCCTTCGGACGGAGCGGAGTCGGTGGGATTTGAACCCACGGAACCCAATAAAGGGTTCTCCACCTTAGCAGGGTGGTGCACTCGACCGGACTATGCGACGACTCCTGAGCGCCCGCTGGCGGACGCACGACGACCATCATAACCGCACCCGCGAGGGCCCCGCGACACGGGCGCACGCCTCCGCGCCGGACTGGGGCGACGGCCCCGGAAGCCGTGCTGCTACTGGTCCGAGAGCGTGCGGCCGATCGTGCAAGTCTCCTGCTGCGCGGTCTGGCCGGAGACATCGCTCGGGAGGGTGACCGGCCCGTCGGGCGCGGTCGTCGCGGGAGCCTGGGGCGTCGCGGCGGGCACCTGGGTCGCGGTGGGCGCCGGATCGGTCGACTGCGAGCCGCCGCCGGTCGTACCGCTCAGGGCGATCGGCTGGTCCGCGAGGAGCGCGGCGTTCAGCGCCGCCGCCGCATCCCCACTCGGATACACGCCGTTGCCGTCGACGTACGTTGGGTACTGCACGAAGACCACCTTCGCGAGATCGACGTCCTTCACGGCCAGGCCGATCGACACCAGGGTGTTCACGTTCTCGAGCGAGGTCGAGAGCTGCATATTCGAGACGGCCGCCTTCGCGAGGCCGTAGAGATTGACCGGATTCGACAGGGTCGACGCGCTCTTCACCTTGCGCACGAGGGACGAGAGGTAGACCTGCTGGCTCGAGATGCGGGTGAGGTCGCTGCCATCGCCGACTCCGTGGCGAGTACGCAGGAACGCCAGCGCCTCGGCACCGACGAGGGTGTGGGTGCCCGCGTCGAGGTTCAGGCCCGTGTACTCGTCCTGGATCGGCGTCGCCACGCAGACGTCGACTCCGCCCACGGCGTTGGACATTTCGATGACACCCTCGAACTGGATCAGGGCCGCGTAGGGGATCTGCAGCCCGGTCAGCTGCTCCACCGTCTTCACGGTGCAGGCCAGCCCGCCCGCTTCGAGCGAGGTGTTGATCTTCGCCGAGTCCACGGCGCCCGAGACGGCTCCGGTCTTCGGGTCGGTGCAGGAGGGGATCGGGACGTACAGGTCCCGAG
Organism: Rathayibacter tritici; assembly: GCF_002932875.1. Classification (GTDB taxonomy): domain Bacteria; phylum Actinomycetota; class Actinomycetes; order Actinomycetales; family Microbacteriaceae; genus Rathayibacter; species Rathayibacter tritici. The sequence continues at coordinate 13,547 of NZ_PSWS01000040.1, read as the reverse complement.
GGAAACTGACTACCTCGACGGTGGAGTGGTCGGCCGAGATGTGCATGAGCATAGTGACGTCGTTGAGGTTCTCGGCCCGGTCGCCGAAAGCGCCCGCCGCCGACCCGTCCGCACTGTCGCTGCCGGCGAGCAGGATGTTGACGCCGCCCTGGATCGCCCCGATCTCGGGGACCGTGCCGCCGCCCGCGCCGAGGTCGACGGAGGGACGCGCGCTGCCGGCGATCAGCGAGGCGGCGATGGCCACGATGCAGACGGCGCTGAGCAGGCCCACACCCGCGCAGGCCGCGAGGACCCGTACGGCGAAACGCACTCCGCTCTGCCGTCGCAGGCGGCCGTGCCGTGCTGCGGTGGTCCGGGTGGACGCGCGTTCGCTCATCGGGTCGTACTCTCTCTCGGCTGCAGGACGCGGGTCGTCCCGGAGTCAGCGCACGAGGTGGAGCGCAGCTGTGCCGCCGCCCGCCCTCGCCTCAGCCGAAGAATCCGACCGAGCAGGTCTGCTGGTCGGCACTTTGGCCGGTCACCGAGTCTGGCAGGGCAACCTTGGATCCGCCCTCGGGAGTCACTGCAGGAGCGCCCGGTGTCGCCTCCGCTGTCGCGAGCGGGTCGGCGGTCGCCGGTCCGGACGGAGCAGCGGTGCCGTCGGGAGCGGCTGCCTCGCCCTCCACGGTCGCGCCGGCGCCCGTCCCGCCGGTGATCGCGATCGGCTGATCGGTCTGCAGCGCGTTCGCCAGGACGTCGCCCGCGGCGCGGTCCGGCTCCACTCCGCTCGGGGTCGCCCCGGTCGGATACTGCGCGAAGACCACGTCCGCGAGGTCGACGTCCTTCAGTGCCAGCCCCATCTGGACCATCGTGTTCACGTTGTCGAGCCCGGTCGAGAGCGTCATGTTGCCCAGCGCCGCCTTCGCGAGCCCATAGAGCGCGACCGGGTTGAGGAGGGTGTCCGCGCTCTTGATCTGGCGCACCAGCGCCGAGAGGAACACCTGCTGGTTGCTGATACGGGTGAGGTCGCTGCCGTTGCCGATGCCGTGGCGGCTGCGGAGGAACTGCAGTGCGGCCATCCCCTTGAGCGAGTGCACGCCCGGCTCAAGGTAGGTGTTGGTGTAGGGGTCGGCGATCTCGGTCGCGACGCAGACATCGACTCCGCCGACTGCGTTCGACATTTCGATCACGCCGTTGAACTGGACGACCGCTCCGTAGTCAACCCGAACGCCCATCAGATCCTCGACGACACCCGCCACGCAGCCGAGGCTGACGTCCTTGCCCATCGCCTCATTGATCTTGGTGTCGTATCGAGCAGGGATTGTCTCGCCCGTCACCGCGTTCGCACACTCGGGGATGTCGACGTACATGTCGCGGGGGAAGCTCACCACGGTGGCGTTGCTGTGGTCGGCCGAGACGTGCATCAGCATGTTGACGTCGTTGAGGACACTCGTCTCCTCAGCGGGGTCTCCGTAAGCCTCGCCCTGGCCCTTGCGCGAGTCGCTGCCGACGACGAGGACGTTCAAACCGCCCTCCAGCGCGCCGATCTCCGGAGCACCTTCGGCCTGAATGCTGGACCCGCCGGCGCCCGGGTGCAGGTCGACCGAGGGCTGCACGGACCCCACGAGCAGGCTCGCCGCGAGCGCGATCACCGACACCGAGGCGACCAGGCCGACGCCGCCGACCAGAGCGGCTCCCTTCACCAGGGTCCGCCCGAGAGTGTGCCGTTTCTGGCGGCCGTGGCGGACGAAGGGCCGAGGCGCACGCGGAGTGTCGCGAGTCTGTGTCGTAGGGCCCGTGCGGCGCATCCGTCTCCCGGTGTCGAGGCGTCAGTGGTGCGAAGGTGAGGCCCTGGTATCGAGCGCGGGCATCCCGCAATCCTATACAGAGGGGTGGCGCGATCCGAAGGGAAGGCGGCGGGCCTCCGTCCCCGCGCGCCAGGCGGGGCTCCTCGGCTCGCTCGTGCCGGTCGCCGATTCGCCTGCGCCGAGCGCTAAAGTTCGACTGCCGGATCCGGGAGGGGTGAGCGGATCGGCTCGAGTCGACGTCGGCGGATCAGCACCACCCCGCAAAGGACGCGAGATGAACGACCAGCCCGCTCCGGAGAACGCTCACGAGGGCATGCGAGAAGACGGACCCCGCCGCGGACGATGGGTCGGCCTCGTGGTCGGCGCGGTCGCGGCCGCGGTTGTCCTCGTCGGCGCCGGGGTGCTGATCGGCTCGACCCTCGACCCTGGTGCCGGCGCCGCAGGGGCGGGAGTGACCGCCTCTCCGGCTCCGACTGGCCGCGCATCTACGGGCCCGACGACCGCCGCACCGCAGGAGGCTGCTCCGGAATCGATCCCGGCCTCAACGCCGACACCTCCGGACGTGCCCGGGCCGACGCCGAGCACGGCCGACGGCGGCGTGGCCTCGTGGATCATCGGCTTCGACGGAGTGGGGCCCCTCACCCTCGGCGCCGCGCTCCCGGAGGCTACCGCCGCCCTGGACGCGACGGGCCTCGCTCCCATCGAAGACGGGGAGTGCCCCTCCGACCACCGCAACCTGCCCGGCGACGGGAACGCCTGGATCCAGGTCGACGCGGACCCGTCCGGCTCGACGGTGGCCCTCGTCAGCGTGTGGGACCCGGCGGCCGACGGCGGCGTGCAAGCACCGGGCACCCTCCCCGCGACGGCGGAGGGGATCACCATCGGCTCCTCGGCGGCCGAGCTCCGTACTGCCTACCCCGAGCTCACGACCTGGCAGACCCTGTCCGACGAGCCCGGCTACGCGATCGACGACGACCGGGGACGGCGGATCTGGTTCCGGGTCGACGGCGCCTCCGACGTCGTGCAGGCGGTCTCCGTGTCGCAGAGCGACCGGTTCCCGGTCGGAGGCTGCGGCGTCTAGACGGGCGTGCCGGCCGGCACGCGGCCGGCCGGGCGGCGACACGGCTGTAAAGCGGAGGGCGTGGGATTCGAACCCACGAGACATCTCTGCCCACCAGTTATCGAGTCAGGTCAGCGGGCCGAAGTTCGCCCCGAGATGACAGTGCGATCCGCAGAACGGCGCGGATGTCGTCCCTTCCCGTCTCGGCCAATCTCGGGCCATACCCGCTCGTAATGGCACGCGCATGGCACGATCGGCGCCAGCAACTCGGGCCCCACCCTCGTGGAACACAAAAACGCCCCCTCGCCGTTCCCGAAGGAGTGGCGAGAGGGCGCCTTGAAGTTCTGTCCAGCGATTCAGGGATTTCGGTACAGCATGTCGTGGTTGCAGTTGTTCCGAAGAACGATCCGCCCCTCGTCCCAGTGGAAGGTGACGCGGTTACCGTTGTCGACGTATGCCTCGAAGACCGCTTCCTTCAAGCCCTTCATCTTGTGGGTGTGAAGGCCAGGGTGACGAGGGTTCTCCGCGAGCTGCCGGATGCACTCCTCGACCGCCTCACGCATGTGCTTCGGCTTCTTGCCAAGGACCTTCTTGAAGTTCGGCGTAACGCGGAAAGCGTGGCTCACTCGTCGGGCTCGTTCAGCCAGGCGATCAGGTCCTCCGCGGACTCGAAGTCCTGGTACTCACCGCTACGCAGTTCACGGAGTGCGATGCCTTCCTCGCGCTGCCACGCAGCAGTCCAGTAGTAGCCCTGGCTTCCGTGGGTGTCGACGGCCTTGTTCGTGGCAGCTCGCACACTCATCCCGAGCTTGGAGCCAGAAGACATCGCTCCTGACGCGAACGGACCGCGCGCGGCGTCCTGCGTGGGGTAGAGGTCCGAGAACTTTGCGCTCGCGGGCGAGTAGGTGATAGCGGACGCCGAGATCGCGACGGCGGTCGCTGCCTTCAAAGCGAAGGTGTTCATGGTTCTTCTTCAGTCTCCGGCTCGCTGGGCGGCTCGGTCAGGTTCAGGTAGTTGCTGATGACGTAATACAGCTCGATCATCCGCTCCCGCGAGCACACAAGCGACACGATCGGCTCCACCTTCAGCACTCGTTCGGCGTCAGACATTCCCGCTGCGGCGCTCTCGTCGGGAACGTACGGCGGTGCAACGTGCCCGAACGTCAGGTAGGCGCCATCGTTCTGGCGGTCAAGCACGGGCACACCCGGCTGGATGAGGATCTGGTTCCAGTACGTCGGCGCCATACCCTGCCGCGCCGACCAGTCGATGGAGAACGGGACGACGGCCTCGTCTTCAATGTCGGACATGACCGCCACCATACGCGACCTCTCCGTCGAGCAGCGGTCGGGTGTCGCGGGCCGACCATGCCCGTTAGAGTGCCGCGGCGAACGAGGTCGGCGTCCCTTCGTCGCCGACGAAGACCGGAGCTTCACGGACGGTCACGACCAATCTCCCGCGGTCAGATCCAGTGGCAGTGGCGGAAGGCGACGACAGCGCTCGGCCTGACACAGTTCCACCCGCACGACATCCGGCACGCCGGGCTCACCGCGGCAGCCCAGGCGGGGGCGACCCTGCGCGAGCTGATGGACCGCGCGGGGCACCGGACGGCGAAGGCGGCGATTCTCCACCAGCACGTCGGCGCCGAGCGCGGACAGGTCATCGCGGCGGGCATTGACGCGGTCCTCGCGGGTGGTTCTGACACCCGCTATGGCACGCAGATGGCACGATCCGACGAGGACGAGCTTCCGCTCCTGCCACTGCTCGCCGAGTGATCGATCCTCCGACCAGGGCTTTTTACCGGCGGAGGGCGTGGGATTCGAACCCACGAGACATCTCTGCCCACCAGTTTTCAAGACTGGCTCCATCGGCCGCTCGGACAGCCCTCCTCGCCGCTCCCGCAGGAGCGACACCCGATAGTAACCGCCTGGCGGGGGCCACCGGGCGAGTCGGAGGTGGACGGCGCGCGCCGGGCTCCGTCGCAACGAAGGCCGTGAGCCCCGATCGGCGGCGGTAACGGCTTCTGCCGCCCCACAGCCTTCGTTGCGCAGCGCCCCGCCTCAGCGCAGCGCCGAGAGCGCCACCGCCACGCCGTCCTGGTGCACAGACGGGATCACGGCGGACGCCACGGCGCGCACCTCGTCGGGCGCCTGGCCCATCGCGAGGCCCGAACCCTCGGCGCCGGCCCAGGTGAGCATCTCGATGTCGTTGCGGCCGTCGCCCAGCGCGACCACGTCGCTCCGCTCGATGCCCAGCTGTTCGCGAACGACCTCGAGCGCGGTGGACTTGTTGACGCCGTGCGGGGCGAGGTCGAGCCAGGCGGTCCAGCCGATCGCGTAGCTGACCTGGTGCAGACCCATCTCCTCGATCAGGGCCGCGAAGGCGTCGATGCCGGTCTCGGGCGAGATGACGACCACGCGGGTGCACAGCCGGCCGAGCAGATCCTCGAAGGGGACGCGGGCCGTCTCGGCGCCCATCACGGCGCCGCCGGGGAACGCTTCGGTGGAGAAGAAGGCGCCGTCCGCGTCCTCGATGGCGTAGTGCGCGGCGGGAAGGGAGCGGCGGATCGTCTCGAGGACATCCGACGGGTCGAAGGTCTCCACGGCCTCGGGGACGTACGTGCCGGAGGCGTCACGGCGGAGAGTCACGGCTCCGTTGCAGCAGATCACGAACTCGGGTGAGATGCCCAGCCGCTCGACGACGGGCAGGGTCGCAACGGGAGAGCGCCCAGTGGCGAGCATGACCTCGTCGCCCTGCGCGGCCACGCGGGTGATCGCGTCCGTCACCGCGCGGGTGATGGTGCCGTCCTCGTGCATGACGGTGCCGTCGATGTCGAGGGCGACGAGGCGGCGGCCGGAGGAGCGCGTGCTCACGAGACGGGCTCGAGCACCTCGAGGCCACCGAGGTGGGGCCGCAGCGACTCGGGGACGAACACCGAGCCGTCGGCCCGCTGGTGGGTTTCGAGGAGCGCGACGATCCAGCGGGTGGTCGCCAGGGTGCCGTTGAGCGTCGCGACCGGAGCTGTCTTGCCCGATTCGGTGCGGTAGCGGGTGTCGAGGCGGCGGGCCTGGAAGGTGGTGCAGTTGGAGGTGGAGGTCAGCTCGCGGTAGGTCTCCTGCGTGGGCACCCAGGCCTCGACGTCGAATTTGCGCGCGGCGCTCTGACCGAGATCGCCGGCCGCCGTGTCGATGACGCGGTAGTGCAGCCCGAGGCTCTGCAGGATGTCCTCCTGGTACGAGAGCAGGCGAGCGTGCTCCGCCTCCGCCTCCTCGGGGAGGGTGTAGACGAACATCTCGAGCTTGCTGAACTGGTGCACGCGGATGATGCCGCGAGTGTCGCGTCCGCCCGAGCCGGCCTCGCGGCGGTAGCAGGTGCTCCAACCCGCGTAGCGCTTCGCGCCACGGGAGAGGTCGAGGATCTCGTCCGCGTGGTATCCGGCGAGGGCGACCTCGCTGGTGCCGGTGAGGTACAGGTCATCGTCGCGGAGGCGGTACACCTCGTCGTCGTGCTCGCCGAGGAAGCCGGTGCCGTCCATGATCTCCGGGCGCACCAGCGTGGGCGTGATCAGCGGCGTGAAGCCTGCGGCGAGCGCCTTCTCGAGCCCGAGGTTCATCAGGGCGATCTCGAGGCGGGCGACGAGGCCCTTGAGGAAGTAGAAGCGCGCGCCGCTGACCTTGGCTCCGCGCTGCATGTCGATGCCGTCCAACAGCTCGCCCAGCTCGAGGTGATCGCGCGGGATGAAGTCGAAAATCGGGCGCTCGCCGACGGTCTTCACGAGCTCGAACGAGTCCTCGCCGCCCGCGGGGACGCCGTCGATGATCGGGTTGGCGATTCGCTTCACCAGCACGGTGAAGGCGTCGTCGGCATCCGAGGCCTCCTGCTGCGCCTGCTTGGCGGCGGCGGCGAGGCGCTGCGCTTGGGCGACCAGGGCCGCCTTCTCGTCCTTCGGCGCCTGGGCGACGGTCTTGCCGAAGGCGTTCTGCTCGGCACGCAGCCGCTCCGCCTCGGTGATCGCCGCACGGCGCGCCCGGTCGGCCTCGAGCGCGTCGTCGACCAGGTCGACGGAGTCGCCGCGCGCCTGCTGCGAGCGCTTGAGGATATCCGGGTTCTCGCGCAGAAGTACGGGATCAATCACCCCAGCAGTGTAGAGGAGGGCCGTGACGGGCCGCCTCCCGAGTGAACACCCCGGCTCGGCTGAGCATCGACCGCGAGGAGACATCCGATCGCATCGACGGCTGCGAATGTGTGACGTCCCCCCGAGAACGCCCCCCCCGTTCGACATCCCGCTCCCCCGAAGGCTCTCCCATGCACGCCACCCCCCTGCTCGACGCGACCCCCGGCATCGTCCTGGAGCGCGACGGTTCCGTCGCCCGGATCACCCTCAACCGCCCCGACGCCCTGAATGCGATCGACCTCGGCACCGCGCGCCTGCTGCTGCGCACCGTGGCCGACCTCGACGCGGAGTGCTCCGTCATCGTGATCGCGGCGGCCGGCCGCGCCTTCTGCACGGGCGGCGACATCTCGGCGATCATGGGCTCCGAGCACCCCGATCACTACCTGCGCGACGTCGCGACCACCACCGCCCAGGTGATCCGCCTGCTCGAGGACAGCCGCGCCGTCGTCGTCTGCGCGATCGACGGCATGGTCGCGGGCGCCGGTATCGCCTTCGCCCTCGCGGCGGACATCGTGATCGCGACACCCGCGGCCCTCTTCCTCAGCGCGTACGGAGACGTCGGGTTCGTTCCCGACGTCGGAGTCACCGCGGCGCTCCCCCGCGTCGTGGGTCGCCGCCGCGCCCTCGACTTCGTGCTCTCGGGCCGCCCGGTCCGCGCCGTCGAGGCGCTGGAGTGGCAGCTGGTCACCGAGGTCGTGCCGCGCGCCGACCTCGCCGGCCGCGTCGACGAGCGGGTGCGCGCGCTGGCCGCGAAGCCGGCGCACGTCGCGGCCGCCGCCCGCCGCCTCCTGCGCACGGACCCACTCGACCGCGCCGAGCGGGTCGTCGAGGAGACGGACATCCTGGTGGAGTTCCTGGCCGTGCCGGCGACGCGCACGCTTTTGGACGCCGAGCACGAGCGCCAGACGCGCCGGGCCGCCCGCGCGACCGCGTCGGTCTGACCCGGCGAGCGCCGGCCCCAGGCTCCGGGGCACAGCCGGACCCCGGCAGCGGCGTGCGCCTCACCGGGCGGCCGCCCGCGATCTCGGCTACGGTGGTCTGCGCGAAGGGGAGTAGTTCCCACCGTCCGCCTGCGCGGACGACGAGGCGCGTCGACATGCTGGTCCGGGACGATCCGGGCCCGGCGCGCCACCCCGGTTCCGGCCGGGGCGAACGAGACCTTCGGTCAGTCGACACACGTCCTGACCGCCCCTCTCGTGCGGGTCGGCGGGCCTACCCCGGGAGACCGCATGGCGAGCACCACCCCCAGCCCGACGCAGGTGCGCCGTTGGCGCCGCTACCTCGCCGACGAGCTCGCGGAGGCGTCCGTCTACCGCGACCTGGCCGGCCGCCGCACCGGCGAGGAGCGCGAGATCCTGCTCGCGCTGGCCGAGGCCGAGGGCCGGCACGAGGACCACTGGCGCGAGTTGCTCGGCCCCGCCGCGGAGCCCGCGCCCCGCGCCGACCTGCGCACCCGCTTCCTCGGCCTTCTGACCCGGCGCTTCGGCTCCGTCTTCGTGCTCGCGCTGATCCAGCGCGCCGAGGCCCGCTCGCCCTACGCCGACGACGACGACGCGACGGAGGCGATGGCCGCCGACGAGCGGATCCACGGCGAGGTCGTCCGCGGTCTCGCCGAGCGCGGCCGCAACCGCCTCTCCGGCACCTTCCGCGCGGCCGTCTTCGGCGCGAACGACGGCCTGGTCTCCAACCTCGCGCTCGTGCTGGGAGTCGGGGCGAGCGGAGTCGCGACGAGCGTCGTCCTGCTGACCGGCATCGCGGGCCTGCTGGCCGGCGCGCTCTCGATGGGCGCGGGCGAGTTCGTCTCGGTGCGCTCGCAGCGCGAGCTGCTCTCGGCCTCGAGCCCCGACCTCGATGCGAACCGCGTCGTCCCCGACCTGGACGTGGACGCGAACGAACTCGCCCTGGTCTACCGCGCGCGGGGGATGACGCAGGAGCAGGCGGACGCGCGCGCCGCCTCCGTCTTCACCGGCCTGCGCGGCGGCGCAGTCACCTCACCGATCACGCTCGGCGGCCCGGCGGGCGACCCGGACGTGGATGAGCACGAGTCGGTCGGTACGGGCATGGGCGCGGGGCTCTCGAGCTTCTGCTTCTTCGCCTCGGGGGCGATCATCCCGGTGCTGCCCTACCTGCTCGGCTTGACCGGGTTCGGCGCCGTCCTCGTCGCGTGCCTCCTGGTCGGGATCGCCCTGCTCGCCACCGGTGCCGTTGTCGGGCTGCTCTCGGGTGCTCCGCCCCTGGCCCGCGCGCTGCGCCAGCTCGGCATCGGCTACGGCGCCGCGCTGGTCACCTACCTGCTGGGCCTGCTCTTCGGCGCGACCGGAGTGTGAGTGCCGGCCTCGAGTAGCTGCGCGGCCTCGCCCGACACCTCCGCCCGGGGGCGCACGACGACGCCGCGCCAGCGCAGCGCGGCCACTCCGACCGCGAGGAGCAGCGACGCCGGCAGGCAGCCCAGCAGCGGGATGCAGGAGTAGTAGAGGAGCTGCCGCTGGATCCACGCCGGCGAGGGCACGTCGGAGTCGCCGTAGTACGGCGGGGGCGGTGAGGAGTAGCCCGTGTAGAGCAGCGCGAGGCCGATCGCGGATCCTGCGAGACCGGCGAGCAGGAGCACGAGCAGCCACGGGTTGCGCAGGAGCGGAGCCTCGCGGGCGGGCTCCGCTGGCGCCTGCTGGCCGGGGTCTTCCGGTTCCGGCAGGGGTACGGAGGCGGTTTCTGCGCCGATGCGGTGGGAGCGGCGGCCGGCGGCGGCTCCCGCGATGTCGGGCAGGGGCAGGATGCGCCGCGGGACCGCCGACGAGTCGGGGCGGACCAGATGCGGGGGCGCAGAGGCCGAATCGGGAGCGACGGCCGCACCGGGAGGAGACCCGGCGGTGGCCGCACCCGTGCCGGGCCTCGCGAAGGCGCGCTCGTCACCGCGCAGCCGATCCACTCCGCCGGAGAATCCGCGCTGGAAGGCCGGGTCGTACCGCGGATCGACCTGCTCGCCGTCGTCAGTCATCGTCGCGATCCGTCATCGTCGTCTCCGGTCATCGTCGACCTCCAGCCTGTGGGAGAGGATCCCGTGCAGCCACTCGCGGGCCTCGAGGAACACGTCGTCGTCGTAGCGTCGCACGGAGGTGACGGGGCGGCGGTCAGCGCGCGGGTACGAACCGAGGAAGATCACCTTCGGGCTGAAGCGCCGCAGACCCATCAGCGCGTCGGCGACCCGCTCGTCCTGCACATGGCCGTCGAGGTCGATCACGAACCGGTACCGGCCCAGCGCATCGCCGATCGGCCGCGACTGGATCATGCTCAGGTTCACCCCGCGGGTCGCGAACTGCTCCAGCATGTCCAGCAGCGCACCCGGTTGGTCGGCCGGGAGCTCGGCGATCACGCTCGTCTTATCGGCACCCGTGGGCTCGGGCAGCGCGTGAGAGCGCGAGACGTGCACGAAGCGGGTCACGGCGTTCAGGTTGTCGCCGATCCGCTCGGCGAGCACCGCCACGTCGTGGTGCGTGAGGATGCCGGGCGGAGCGATCGCCGCCTGCGCGGGCGACCCGCTCAGCAGGTCGACGGTGGCCTGGACGTTGCTCGACGCGGGCAGGTGCTCGTGGCTGGGGATCTCCCGGTCCAGCCACACCCGGCACTGCCCGTAGGCGACCGGATGCGCGGCGACCGTGCGCACGTCCTCGAGCCGCGTTTCCGGGCGACCGACCAGGATGAATGACACCGGCACCAGGTATTCGCCGACGATGCGCAGCCCCGGGATCCGCGCCAGCGCGTCCTGCGCGGCCGTCACTCCGCCCTCCACCGAATTCTCGATCGCGATGACCGCGCCGTCGCTGCGACCGGTGACCAGATCGCTCAGCGCCTCGCCCACGTTCGCGACGCTGCGCCACAGCTGCCCGCGCGCCTCCGGAACCTGCGCGAGGGCCGCCTCCGTGAACGTGCCGCTGGGTCCGAGATAGCTGTACGTACGGGACTCGGGGACACTGTCGGGCATGGCGCAAGCCTAGCCAGCCGCGGTACCCCTGGAAGCGGCCGTACTGCCACTATGGACGGCATGACCGCTCAAGCAGGGAAGCCGGCGCAGGCCTCCGATCTCATCGACGTCGAGGCCCTCGTCAGGGCGTACCACGAGAAGAAACCGGATGTCGCCGACCCGGCGCAGAAGGTGGTCTTCGGCACCTCCGGCCACCGCGGCTCCGCGTTCGACACGGCCTTCAACGAGGACCACATCGCCGCCGTCACGCAGGCGATCGTCGAGTACCGGACCGAGCAGGGCATCACCGGTCCGCTCTTCATCGGCGCCGACACCCATGCGCTCTCGCGTCCGGCGCTGACCACCGCGCTCGAGGTGCTGGTGGGCAATCAGGTGCGCGTGCTGGTCGATGAGTTCGACGACTTCGTGCCGACCCCCGCGCTCAGCCACGCGATTCTCCGCTACAACAACGACCCGGCCCACACCGACCGCGCGGACGGCATCGTGGTCACCCCCTCGCACAATCCGCCCCGCGACGGCGGCTTCAAGTACAACCCGCCGCACGGCGGACCGGCCGACTCCGACGCGACGACGTGGATCGCGAACCGCGCGAACGAACTCATCGCCGACGGCAACCGCGGCGTGACCTCGGCCGAGCCCTCCGCGGTCGAAACCTACGACTACCGCACGCACTACGTCGCAGACCTGGCGACCATCATCGACCTCGACGCGATCAAAAAGGCGGGCGTGCGGATCGGGGCCGACCCGCTCGGCGGCGCCTCGGTGCACTACTGGCAGCTGATCGCCGAGATGTACGAGCTCGACCTGACCGTCGTCAACGGCGAGGTCGACCCGGCGTGGGGCTTCATGACCCTCGACTGGGACGGCAAGATCCGGATGGACCCGTCCTCCCCCAGCGCGATGGCCTCGGTGGTCGCGCGCGCCGGCGACTTCGACATCCTTACCGGCAATGACGCGGACGCCGACCGCCACGGCATCGTCACCCCCGACGGCGGGCTGATGAACCCCAACCACTACCTCGCCGTCGCGATCGACTACCTCTACCGCCACCGCACGGGCTGGCGCGAGGACGCGGCGATCGGCAAGACGCTGGTGTCCTCGTCGATCATCGATCGGGTGGCCGAGTCTCTGGGCCGGCGCCTCTGGGAGGTCCCGGTGGGCTTCAAGTGGTTCGTGCCCGGGCTGGTCGACGGCTCGGTCGGCTTCGGCGGCGAGGAGTCGGCTGGCGCGTCCTTCCTCCGCTTCGACGGCACCGTCTGGACCACGGACAAGGACGGCATCCTGTTGGCGCTGCTCGCCTCGGAGATCGTCGCTGTCACGGGGAAGAGCCCGTCGGCGCTGTACCGCGAGCTGACCGAGCGCTTCGGCGACCCCGTCTACGAGCGCGTGGACGCGGTGGCGACGAAGGCGCAGAAGGCCGCGCTCGGCAAGCTCGACGGCGACGCAATCGCGGCGACGACGCTCGCCGGGTCCGAGATCACGGCGAAGCTCTCGAAGGCGCCCGGCAACGGCGCGGCCGTCGGAGGAGTCAAGGTCGTCACCGAGGACGCGTGGTTCGCCGCGCGCCCCTCCGGCACGGAAGACGTCTACAAGATCTACGCCGAGAGCTTCCGCGGCCTCGACCACCTGCACGAGGTCCAGGCCGAGGCGCGCACGATCGTCGACGCCGCGCTCAACTCCTAGCTCACCGCACTCTCCGCCCACGGAGTGCCGCGCGGACGAGGGCGACGACAGCGGGGAGGTCGGGGAGGTCGTCGGCGGTGAGCTCGATGACGTGCCAACCCGCGGCGCGGAGGCGTCCCATCCGCGCGCGGTCGCGACGCCAACGGCCTTTCTCGACGCGGTGGTAGTCGCCGTGGTACTCGATCACGACGCGGGCCCAGGCGATGCAGAGGTCGACGCGGGCGAGGAACACGCCCGCCCGGTCGCGGATCTCGACGTTCGCCTCGACACCGGCGATCCCGGCGAGGACCAGTGCGACGCGCACCAGCGACTCGGGACGCGACTCCGCCCGCCCGTCGAGCAGGGGCAGCGCCCGCCGCAGAGCGCGCAGGCCGCGCCGACTCGGGTAGTGATCGACGGCTGCCGCGAGTCCCAGCGCATCGACGAGTCGGGCATGCAGGAAAAAGTCGCCGACCGCAACGAGATCGGCGAGCGGGAGCATTGTGCCCAGGTCGCACCAGGTCCGCTCGGGTCTGGTCAGCCGGCCGCGGCGGCCGGCGAGGACGTCCCCGGGCCCGAGGCGGAGGGAGCGCCCCGCGAGCCCGGCGGCGTGTGGTGCCCGCGCCGGTGCCTCGACGGCGACGTCGATGGTCGTCCGCTTCTCCCAGCGAAGGTCGAGGGGCGCGCCCCAGAGCAGCGCCGCAGTGGGCCCGCAGACGAAGGCGTGCTCGCCGAGACGGAGGAGGAGCGCTGCGCATCGGTCGACCAGCGCCGTGGCGGGCACGACCGACCGCATCCCGTACACCGGGGCGTCGATCCTGCGCATCGCCGCCCGCGACAGCCCCGCCGCGGACCCCTCCGCCACCCTGAACACGCCGTCCCTCACG
>NZ_PSWS01000077.1 GCF_002932875.1 Rathayibacter tritici | reverse complement strand
TCGTATGCGGGTTCCGCGCCGCGCACCACCGCACTCTGGGTGGACGTGCTCGGCGACCTCGCCTCCGTCGATGGCACCGACGTGTGGTGGGACGACGCGAGCGGAGCTCCCGATCTCCTTGCCGTCGGTGACTCCCCCGTCCTGCGCACACCGGGCGGCGTCATCGGCATCGGCGACCAGTGGAGCGACCCCGGCTGGCGCGCCGAACGCTCCACCAGCGCCCACGACCCGTGGAACCCCTCCGCCGCCACCACCATCGCCGACGGCGTCGGAGTCACCCCCGCCGGCGCCCTCACCTTCGCCGGACTCGAATGGATGGGACACCGCGCCTACGACCCCGCCACCCGCGGATTCCTCTCCACCGACCCCGTATCACCGACGTGGGGCGCGGCCTGGTCGGGGAACCCGTACTCCTTCGCCGGCAACGACCCCGTCCACGCCCTCGACCCCGCGGGTTTGAGCCCAGTCACCGACACGCAACTGCAGGCCTACCGCGACGGGAACAACGGAGCCTTCGCCGCAGCCGGCGACTGGATGGCCCAGAACTGGGAGTACATCGCCGGCGGCGCGATGATCGTCGCCGGCGGCGTGCTGATGGCGACCGGCGTCGGCGGCCCCATCGGCGCAGGCCTCGTCGGCGCCGGAATCGACGTCATCGTCCAGAAAGCCACGACCGGCTCCGTCAACTGGGGACAGACAGCACTCACCGCCGTCACCGGAGGCCTCGGCGGCAGCATGACGGCAGCCCGTCTCGGCGCCGCCGGCATCAGCGGCCTCAAAGCCGCCGTCGCTTCCGAAGCAGCCTCCGGCGCCGCATCCGGCGCGGCAGGCGACGCCTACGCCTACGCCACCGGGCCCGGACCCCACACCGTCGACGGCTTCCTCCAAGCCTCCGGCGGCGGCGCAATCGCTGGCGCCGCCATGGGAGCCGGCGGACCACTGCTCGGACGCGGCCTCACCGGCACCGGACGCGCCGGCGGAAACCTCCTCGGCAAGGAAGCAGACGCCCTCACACCAGACATCACCACCCCGAGCGAACCGCTCAACGCCGTCAAACCCGTCCCCGAGGAATACATCAACCTCGCCAGCCCCTCACGAACCAGGCATATCCTCGA
>NZ_PSWS01000086.1 GCF_002932875.1 Rathayibacter tritici | reverse complement strand
GGTGGCGGGTTTGACGTTGGAGCAGGAGTTCGAGCTGAATGCGCAGCACTATGTGCATATGAACGAGGTGTTGCGGGATGCGCAGTTGCGGATCAGTGACGGTGTGTGGAGGTGGAATGGTGGGGAGACGCTGCCTGAGGAGGGGTTCAACGGTGGTGTCGGGGGTGGTCTGCCGGGTGGGACCGGTGAGAACAGTTACTACGTCCAGGGCGCTCGAATCATCAAGCCGTCGGGCGCTCATGGGGAGAGGGCGGATCTGGATCCGATGGTGGCGTATTTCGAGGAGCGCGGTTGGGAGTATTTTATCCGCGAGACGTCGTGGAGTGCTGATCTGTGGGGAATCACCGGCGACGGTTATCGGGTCAACTATTTCATTCAGACCAGTGGTCAGTACTCGATCCAAGTCTACAGCGAACTGTTCTGGACGAATGATGCCCATGCGTTGTTCGAGGCTGTCGCGTCTCGGGATTACGATCCGTTCCTCGAGGAGTCGCTTCCGGGCGTGTACGTCCCGTTTCCGCGCTGGGATAACCCGATCCGTCCGCTGGGTCGCCAATGACCTCTCGGAAAGCTCTTGCGAGGATCACTGGCGTTCTCGTGGCCGTTGTCGTTTTGTCGGCGTGTTCGCCGGGCATGATGACACAGCGGCGGGATGCGGCGGGGATGACGCGGGCGGAAGTGGCGGGTCTGACGTTGGAGCAGGAGTTTGAGCTGAATGCGCAGCATTACGTGCATGCGCAGGAGTTGTTGCGGGATGCGCAGTTGCGGATCAGTGACGGTGTGTGGAGGTGGAACGGCGGGGAGACGCTGCCCGAGGAGGGGTACAACGGCGGTGTCGGGGGTGGTCTTCCGGGTGGCACCGGCGAGAACACCTACTACGTGCGAGGCGGCCGGATCATCACCCCTGAGGGCGCGAACGGGTCTCTTGCTGATCTGGATCCGATGCGGGAGTACTTCGAGGATCAGGGGTGGCGGTACTTCGTGCGCGAGAGTTCGTCTTATGCCGAATTGTGGGGCATAACCGGCTCTTCGCAGTTGAGGGTGTAGCCGTACGAGTGTGGGGTCGGCGCGTCGTGGCCGGGAGTGGGGTCGAGGTCTTCCGATGATGGAGGTTCCTACGCC
>NZ_PSWS01000002.1 GCF_002932875.1 Rathayibacter tritici | reverse complement strand
CCATCCGCGGAAGCATCGAGGGGAGAACCGCCAGGCCCGCGACGATCACGACGAGCGCGAGCAGCGCGGCGGCGCGGCGTCGCCGGTAGACCCGGGAAGGCAGGCGGCGGGGCGGCGTGTAGGCGGAGGCGCGACGGAGGTTCCCGAGTGCCGTCCGCCTGGATGTGCGTCGAGGGTCGTCCTGGGCGGTCGGTTCGCCGGCGGTCACGGCGTGGACCGAGAGGCGCGGGTGAGCAGGGTCGGCGCCCGTCCGCCCGCCGGTCAGCGGGCAGGAACCCGCTCCTGCTGGATGCGTTCGGGCACGGGGACGAGCGCGTGGGTGATCGCGCTCGAGAGGGTGAAGGCACTGGAGTCGAGGTGCGAGGAGTGCCCGAGGCGGGTCGCCTCCGAGGCGCGTTGCTTCGCCCCGGAGGCGGGTCGGATGTCGCCCGAGAGGCTGATCTCGCCGAACGCTGCGATCCCGGGCCGCAACGGTGTGTAGGCGTGGGCGGAGGCGATGGCGACCGCGATCGCCAGGTCCGCCGCCGGCTCCATCAGCTTCACGCCGCCGACGGTCGATACGTAGACGTCGCAGCGCCGCAGGGGGATGCCTGCCTGGCGTTCGAGGACCGCGAGGATCATTGCGACCCTGGACGCGTCGACCCCGTTCGTGACGCGGCGGGGGTGCTCACCGTCGTTCGCGATCACGAGCGCCTGGATCTCGACGGGGAGCGCTCGGCGCCCTTCCATCGCGACCGTGACGCAGATGCCCGGGGTAGGGAAGCGGGTGCGGCTGAGGAACAGGCCGCTCGGGTCCGGGATCTCGGCGATGCCCTCGGCCGTCATCTCGAAGCAGCCGACCTCGTCCGTCGGGCCGAAGCGGTTCTTCAGTGAGCGGACGAAGCGCAGCGCCGTCTGCCGGTCGCCCTCGAAGTGGCAGACCACGTCGACCAGGTGCTCGAGCAGGCGCGGCCCCGCGATCGAGCCGTCCTTCGTGACGTGTCCGACGAGCACGAGGGGGAGCGCACGCTCCTTGCAGACGCGGATGAGCGTCGCGGCCACCTCCCGCACCTGGCTCGGGCCTCCGGGCAGGCCGTCGACGGTGTCGCTCGCGACGGTCTGCACGGAGTCGACGATGAGCAGGTCCGGCTGGACCTCGTCGATCTGGCCGAGGACGGTGGCGAGATCGGTCTCAGCCGCGAGGAAGAGGCTGTCGTGCATGGCATTGGTGCGCTCGGCCCGCATGCGGACCTGAGCGGCCGACTCCTCCGCGCTGACGTAGAGGACGCGCTGGCCCTCGGCCGCGGCTCGACTCGCAACCTCGAGGAGCAGGGTCGACTTACCGACGCCGGGCTCTCCCGAGAGCAGCACGACCGCGCCCGAGACGATCCCGCCGCCGAGCACGCGGTCGAGTTCGCCCACCCCCGTGGGGCGGTGTGCCGCCGAGGTCGTCTCGATCTCGGTGATGGGCCGGGCGACGCGCCCCGCTGGCGGAGCCACTGCGGCGACAGCGCGGATCAGGCCCGTGCGCTCGGTGCTCTCGATCACGGAACCCCACTGCTGGCACTCGCCGCAGCGGCCCACCCACTTTGCGGTCGTCCAGCCGCACTCCGAGCAGCGGTACGCGGCGGTGCGCGTTTTCGAGGAGGCCATGAGGTCCTTTCGGGCGGAGGGCGGGGACGAGCAGGACGTTACGGGGGACCCCCGACACTGCCGCTCGTTCGAACGTGTCTTCGACAGTAGTCCCGACCACCGACGTCGGATGTCTGGCGCGCCAGGTCTGTGGAGAGGTGGTGTTCGAGCCAGATTGTGGAGGAGCGGTGCCGCCATCATGTCGGGCAGCCGAGGATCGCGTCACGGAGATCGCGCCGCCCCGAGCGCCGCCCCGCCCGGTGTCGGAGGTCTGCGCGAGACTGACGACATGCCCTCGACAGTCCACGTCCTCAAGTTCGGCCGCCCTCTGGGCGTGCGGTGGTCTGGTCCCGAGGGCGGTGAACGGGTCGTCGTCCTGGCGCATCCAGCGCCCGGCTCGTCGGATTTCGATCCCGATCCCGAGGCGACGGCGCGCCAGGGCGTGCGCCTGCTCTCGTTCGACCGCCCGGGCTACGGCGCCTCCTCGCTCCTCACCGACCTCGACCCCGCCGGAGCGGGCGCCGGCGCAAGCCCGGAGCAGGCCGCCGCCGACATCGCCGAGTACCTCGCGAGCGTCGGCATCGCCTCCATCGCCGCTGCGGGCTGGTCGGCGGGCGGGCGTGTCGCCCTCGCGCTCGCTGCGAACTATCCCGGCCTCGTGGAGCGGGTCGCTGTCATCGGGACGCCCGCTCCCGACGACGCCGTGCCGTGGGTCGGCGAGGAGAATCGTGTCGAACTAGCGCGCCTCGCCGCCCTTCCGCTCGATGAGGCCGTCCGTTCGCTCACCCGTACCCTCGAGGCCGCATTCGGGTCGGCCCCCGGTGTCGACACGCTGGTGGGGATGCTCGCCTCCGGCAACGCCGACGCCGCTGTGCTCGAGACCCCCGGCGTCCGCGAGCGCCTCGGGCGCATGCTCGAGCGCGCCGTCGCCCAGGGCGCCCTCGGCATCGCCGCCGACCTCGTCGGCTACGGCGTGCAGGACTGGGGCTTCGCCGTCGAGGCGGCCGCCTCACCCGCCCTCCTCCTCTACGGCGCCGAGGATGCGGTCGCCGGCCGACTCCACGCCGAGTGGTACGCCGCGCGCCTGCCCGACTCCCGCCTCGAGGTTGTCCCCGGCCGCGGCCACCTGCTCGCGATCCCGGAGTGGGACCGCGTGCTCGGCTTCCTGCTCCCCACCTGACCGCGGTCGCTCCGATCGATTGGCGCGATTTCGGGCCGTCGCGTACACTCGACCCCGGTACCGTGTCCGAGCGGCCGAAGGAGCATGTCTCGAAAACATGTGTGGGCTTGCGTCCACCGTGGGTTCAAATCCCACCGGTACCGCCACTGTGAGGCCCGCTACTTCCCCGGATTCACGCGGAAGTAGGGGGCCTCAGGCGTCAGCAGGGGGGTCAGACGGCACCACTGTCTCGTGTGCCGCCGACGCGGTCGGATGCGGTTGACGAGTTTCGCTTCCTCGAGAAGGCCTTCTCAGGAGTTGTCGACCGTCGGCCACTGTGTCGTCAAGAATGCTATGACGGCACGGCAGCGGACGCTGTATCGAGAGCCGCGCTTGATGATTCCGCGTCGCGCTCGCGCTGCGGACGCCGACCAAGGATGCGATCGACAGGCGAGGTCTCCTCCTGCTCCGCCGCGGTCCAGCCGTCGAGCACCTCGCTCCTGGTGTTCACGTCACCCTGCTGGTCGACCAGGCCTTCCCCGAGGTGCTCGAGGTCGAGCCGGTTCTGGCCGTCGGGGGTTCCCGAGGATCTGCGGGCTGAGGTGCCCCGCTCGCTTCGCGCGGTGCTTGCCGGCGTCGAGGCGTCCGCGGGCAGGTGAGACAGCGTGTCGCGCTGAGTCGGGCGCTCGCTACCGTGGACCCATGCGCTTGACCTCGAGCTTCACCGTGCCGACCAGGCCGCCGGTGCTGCAGCTGGTCAAGACGGCGGCGGCCACGGCGGTCACCTGGCTTCTCGCGGCCGTCGTCTTCCCCGGGACCCTCCCGGTCTTCGGTGCGATCGCGGCCCTGCTGGTCGTCGCGCCGAGCATCAACCAGTCGTTCTCGAAGGCACTCGAGCGCTCGGTCGGCGTCATCATCGGGGTGATCGTCGGATCGGTGATCGGCACCGTGTTCGGCGGTGAGAGCATCATCGTGCTGCTCGCGATCGTGGCCGCGATCGCCGTGGGGTGGGTCGTGCGGTTGACTCCCGCCTCCGCGGTGCAGATCCCGATCAGCGCGATGCTCGTGCTCTCGGTCGGCGCGGTCACGCCGAACTATGCGCTCGACCGCATTCTCGAGACGCTTCTCGGCGCGGCGGTCGGACTCGTCATCAACGTCCTCATCGTCCCCCCGGTCGTGCTCGCGCCGGCCGAGCGGGCACTCGGCGACCTCACGGCTCAGCTCGCGGCCGCGCTCGACGACCTCGCCGACGCTCTCCAAAAACCTGTTCCACGCCGTCGGCTCGACGAGCTGCTGATCAACGCGCGACTCCTGCAGACCATGCAGAGCAAGGCTGAGGAGGCGATCGCGACCGGCGAGGAGTCGCTGCGGCTCAATCCGCGCCGCTCCGCTCACCGCGACCGGCTCCTCGCTCTCCACTCGGTCGTGCCGCGCCTCGGACGCATCGTGACCCGGGTGCGCGGAATGACACGGACGGTGCATGACCTGTACGACGACGAGCTGGTCACCGAGCCGACGATCGCCGACATCGCTGTGCAGCTGCATCGGGCTGCCCACGACTTGCGACTGCTGGTGCAGTCCTCGGTCGCGGTGCCGGAACCGGAGGCGATCACTGACGAGCTGCCTGCCCTCACGGCCCCCCTTGTGATCACGACTCCGCACCCGCAGCACTGGATCCTGCTCGGGGCGCTCGCGGAGGACCTGCGCCGCATCCGTGAGGAGATCGTGGGCGCGGAGTCGTGACGGTTGGGCTTCAGCCGCCACGGCCGTCCTCCTGTGCGGGTCCGCCCGGTGTCGGTCCGCGTCGTGTGGGTCCGCCGCCCTCGACCAGCCCGCCGTCGCCTGGATCGGGAGCGACCTGGTGCAGGGCTGCGGGGTCGCTCGCCTCGGCGTGGAGCGTCTTGCCCTCGGCGATGAGAGAGTCGTCGTCGACGAGGATGCCGGCGAGTTCGGTGATGCGGCCCCGGATCGCGCCGAGTGGGTCCTCGGTCGGTGCGTCCTCCTCGGCGCGGTCGATCTCCGCGTCGGGATAGCGGCGCAAGGCCGCCTCCTCACGGTCGGGCTGCGGTGCGCGCGCATGCTCGACGCAGAGCCGCGCGACCTCCTCCGCATGCGCGTGCATCACGGAGTGGGAGGCGTCGGGGATCTCCCACGCCCGCGCGTGCGGAATCGCGTGGGCAATCTCCTCCGCCCACTCGCGCGGCACGAGCCGGTCGAACTCGCCGCGGATAACGAGGGCGGACGCACGGATGCGGGGAACGGTGTCCTCGATCCGGTACTGCATCATCTCGGGCAGCACTCTCGAGAACCAGCGCGGTCCGCAGAGGAGGTAGGCGCCGGCCGCGAGGATCGCGACTTTCAGCGGCTCGCGGACGCTCGACTGAGCGAAGCGGAGGGCAGCGATCGGAATGCGGCGCTCGTGCCGGTTCATCACGGGGCCGAGGAGGACGATGGTGGTCAGCTCGGGCCGCCGGGCGGCGAGCTCGGCCACGACCTGGGTACCCATCGAGTGGCCGAGGACGACGGGATCATCCAGACCGAGCTCGTCGATGACGGCGCCGACCAGCTCGGCGTAGTCGCCAATGCCCATGCGCCGCGCGTCGACCGGGTGCGGCACGCCACCGAAGCCCGGCAGATCGAGGGCGTGAACGGGACCGAACTCGTTGAGGGCGGGCGCGAGCCGCTCGAAGTAGGTGGCCGCGACTCCGATGCCCGGCACGAGCACGAACGTCCGCTCGCCGTCGCGCCCGACCGTGCTCACCCTGGCCCAGACATCGCGGTGATGGACGCGCTGGACCGAGACGTCGGTGCTGCGGGTGCGACGGTGCGGATCCCGTCCGCGCGAGCGCGTGGTCGCGAAGACGTCGCGGACGCCGCGTCGGAGCGTCGTTGCCAGCGTGGGAAGGAGGTCGCTCGGACGGAGCACGAGGGCCTCCTTTGTTCGGGGTGCTGGACGGTGTGAGCCTAGGCGGTCGCCGCGGGGCTCAGATCAGCATGTCGTCCGATCTGTGGAGGATCAGCCGTGCCGGGCCGCTGTGGAGGACGCCGTTGGTAAGGGGCGACGTCCGGACGCCGCCGCGCCTGCGCATCGCCCGGAACGCCCCGGGCGCGAGCACGATGTCCATCCAGGCGCAGGGGTTCGCCGGTCGCCCGCCCTGGAACTCGATTCGCTCCTCGCCCTGTTCGATCGCGAAGGTGCGGCCGGCGAGCGCATCGACGTCGGCGCCGCGGACGATGATATTGCGTCGAGTGTCGGCGGGGTCGAAGGGCCCCGTGGCGAGCTCGGCGGCGATGTGCTCGAGGGTTTCAACGGCGAAGAACGTGACGGCGGCGGTGCGGTGCGCGCGTTGCGCGAAGAAGCGGTCCCCGACAATGCCCAGGCCGGCGCGGATCTCGATCCGCTCGGGCTGCTCGTTCCCCTCAGAGGGGATCGGGCCTTCGGCGGGGCGGCCTTCGTAACGGTGCAGCGGAGAGACGACGAAGCTCACGAGCTCGATCGCGGCGGCCTCCATGAGGTAACGGTACGCCGTGCGGAGGCTGTGTCCGCCAGGCGCCGTCGTGCTCGCCGAGACGCCTCGGCGGGGCTGGCGTCTGGGCGCCGGGCCGGTGTCTCGGGAGGAGCCGCCCAGCGGGCCACCACCGATTCGCAAAGGGGGATCGGGGCATGTATAGTCGTACCTCGTTGCGTGCGCCCCCGTGCCACGCAATGGACTGCGCCCGTAGCTCAACGGATAGAGCATCTGACTACGGATCAGAAGGTTGGGGGTTCGAATCCCTTCGGGCGCACGTTTTGAAAAGCGGTCCACTTCGGTGGGCCGCTTTTGTTTGGCCTGGTGAGCGGTCATTTCTACTTCTCCTGGTCGGTGTTGAATCGGCGGTCGCGACTGAGTTGACAGGTCATCTCGCGTGAGCTGACAGCTACCGTGACAGCAACGAGAGCGGTGGAGGACTAGTCGTCGACTGCTGCGCTGCCGAGCTGCTGGGCCTTCAGCGCCTGGTGCGCAAGCTCGTAGATCTCCTCGTCGATGAGCCCGTCGAGAGAGGCGTCCGTGACTTCGTCGAACGAGCCGGGTACGAAGTCGGCGAGGTCCTCGTGGAGCGGGAGAGGCGACTGTGATTCCTGCACATAGCGCCACTGCTGCAGCTCCCGGATGAGGTCCTCGCGCGACAAATAGCCGAGCGCGTACAACTTCGCGAGACGGTAGGGACCGCGGTCCTCCGGCGTCGAACTCATGAGTCCCTCCGCGTGAGCGCACTGTCGATCGCCGTTGCAGCGTTCGTGAGTGCGGACGGCATCACATGGGCGTAGATGTCAGAGGTGATCGCCATCGCGGAGTGCCCGAGGATCTCCATGACGACGCGCATTGGCACGCCCTCGGCCAGCAACAGCGACGCGCAGGTGTGGCGGAGGTCGTGGAACCGGATGCGACGGACGCCGGCCTTCGCGATCGCGGCGTCAAAGCTCCGACGGAGATTCGTCGGTTCGATGATCGTGCCGATGGAAGTCGTGAAGACCAGCCCGAGTTCCGTCCACCTTTCACCCATGAGCTGCTGGTCGACGAGCTGCGCTCGACGGCGGGCCGTGAGTGCATCGACAGCGAGTTGGGGGAGCGGGATCGTTCGCCGTGAGCGGTTCGTCTTCGGCGTGCCGATGACCATTCCTTGGCCAGCCCCGAGGCGTTGGACCGTCTGGCGGACGCGTAGTTCGCGTGCATCGAGATCCACATCGGACCATCGCAACCCGAGTAACTCGCCCTTGCGCATGCCGAGAGCAAGGGCGGCCAAGTAGAGCGAGTGATGTGGATCGGATCGGTTCGTCTCCAGGAAGAGTGCCGCTTCCTGGGGTGTCCAAGGCGAGACATCGGTCCGCTCGACACGTGGCGTGCGGACGAGCGTTGCGACGTTCCGTGCGACCAGTTGTTCCCGCATCGCTTCGGACAGCATCGTTCGCAAGACTGCGTGGGCGAGCTGAACCGTGCGAGACGAGACCCCCGAGGCTGCAACCTTGGTGTGGAGTTCGCGGACGTGGGCCGGCGTCAGGTTGTCGAGTCGATGGCGACCAACAGCAGGCACTACGTGCTTGCGCATCATCCAGGTGTAGTTCGCGACGGTCGACGGCTTCAGCGAACCGTGCGCCGTGTTCGCGAGCCAGTGAGCGGCGTAGGACTCCACAGTCCACGAGCTGATCGACGCCGGGATTCCCCGGTCGGTCTTGGACTTCAGGTCTGCGAGCTGACTCGATACCTCTGCTCGAGTAGTGCCGTAGACCTGTCGACGTCGACGACCGCCATCCGGTTGCAAGACGTACGTTGCACCGGTCCAGCGACCATCCTTCCGCTGATAGACGGAACCCTCTCCATTGGCGCGCTTGCTCACTGGTGCACCGGAGCTTCCATCAGTCGATTCACGTAGTCGCGAAGATCCTCGACGCGGACACGACGCGAACGCCCGATGCGGACACTCGGCAGTTTCTTGAGTCGCAGCAGGTCGTAGACGGTGGACCGTCCGACACCCAGTGCGTCGCCGACTTCTTCGGGAGTGAGCATGAGCTTCTCCATTTCGATCACCTTCTCTTGTTCTGGTTGGTCTTCTTCTCCTCGCGTCGAGCGTCTTGCCACTCGCGAGCGTGAGCGGCCGCCTCGGCTGCCAATGCGGCGTCTCCGGTGGTAAGCCAGCCCATCCCCGTGAAGCTCCACTGGCCTATGACGAGCGTTGTCTCGTGCTCGAGGTCGTCCTCGAAGGTGCCGGCCTCGACACCGAAGGAGTTGGATTTCTTGGCGGCAATGCGTCTCTGCCAGAGTTTGCGAGCATCGCGGAGTTTGCCGAGGGTCGTCGAGTAGCGGCGAGACTTGGTAGCGAAGTGCCCGCGGAACCCGAGCATGCCGACCCATTTACCGAGTAACTCGTAGGTGTCCTCGTCAGATCCGAGACGGGATGCCCGAGCGAGATCCTCGATGGTCTGTTTGAGCTGAGCCACGTGCGGTCGAGGTCCATTCATCGCCGCAGATGGGTCGACATCCTCAGTCGCTTTCGTCGCGTACTTCGCGATGTAGGCGGCGA
This sequence comes from Rathayibacter tritici, assembly GCF_002932875.1. Lineage (GTDB taxonomy): Bacteria > Actinomycetota > Actinomycetes > Actinomycetales > Microbacteriaceae > Rathayibacter > Rathayibacter tritici. The sequence continues at coordinate 63,869 of NZ_PSWS01000002.1, read as the reverse complement.
CGGCGCGATCGGTCAGTTCGGTATCGTCGCCCGTCTCGCCCCGGACAACTGCGCGTGCGTCTGCCTGGCCTCCGAAGCGGAGGACTCGCGCAACATCGCCGGGCGCAATGGGAGGTGCGACGACGGAGACCGACGCTGCGCTCTCGATGGCCAAGCGCGCAAGCACCGTGGACGGGATCGGGACAGCTGGAGCCGGGTACGGATCTCCAGGCTGCGCATCACCATCGAGGCGGATCAACGCGTGGAAGTGGATAAGCCCGCGCTTCTGGAACTCGGCGACCTTCGCGAATTGGACACGCACAAGTTTCCGAGTCGCTGTCTCGCTGAGTCCGAGACTGCGTGCGATCTTGCGACGGAGCGCAATCGTGAACCGCCGCCAGAGCTCGGGAGCGTGCCACTGCCACACGATGTGACCGACGTAGTCGTAGCATTCCCGGCACAGCGGTTCGCCCGCGAGAGGAGACTCTCCGTCGTGGATGCTCATGCACCAGAGCGGCCGGCCGTGAGCGCACAGTTCCTTTTTCGAGCGCGGACGGCATCGCGCGGAGCCAGAGTGGGCGGACTTCTTCGCCGAGTGAACCGCGCCAAACGATGGCGCGGTCAACGTGAGGAACACCAGAGGATGACCGCCGACCGATTCCGGAACGTCCTTCGTTCCGCCAGCGGCTCCGGCGACGACGAGATGCCACATGTCGCCCTTGTACTCGTGACTGCATGACGGGCAGCGAACGGCCCGGCGGTTGCCGCAGCGGACGTAGGTGACACCATCCGGCTGCTGTGCGGATTCGTACGACGAGACGATCTCGCCGGAGACCGCATCGACCACGTGTGAGGAGCCGACGAGTCGAACAGGATTGGCACAGTAGCCGGTGGCGGCGGCACCCTTCATCCAGGTCTCGAAGTCGGGGCGCCGCACGCGGTCGGTGACGGAATCAGCGAGCGTCTGCATCAGTAGGCGGTGCTCGTCGGGACGGAGCAGACGTACGCGCCGACGATCGCAGTGAGGTCGCCGTCGATGATGCACGCGCGTCGGTCGCTCGGCACTGATGCCTGCGCGTTGTTCCACGAGGTGACCAGCTCTGCACTGCACGAGTCATCTGCGACGACTACTGACTCAGGCAGGCCGGCATAGGTTCGCGGATCGTCCGCGACGGGAGAGCGACTGTCGTCGAACTGCAGATTGCAGTAGTCCGAGCGGGCCGTCTCCACCCCCAGCTGATAGGCCGTCTGCGCCATTCGATTCGAACTGACGCCAACGGCGTACCCGGTCGTGGCAGTGCCCGCGAGAGCGACGGCTCCGAGGGCTAGTCCGATGAGCCAGCGGACGCGAGTCTTGGTGTTCATTCTGCTTCTCCTGTCTTGCGGCTGCGACGCGGCCGGCGAGGTCGCGATGTCGCGGATTCTGGATCGACGGTCGAGGGAACCGGCGCGAGAACGACCTCGTGCCGTGGAGCCGGGTAGCGCGCCGCGGTGTACCGAATGACCTCGTCGGAGGCATAGCCGGCACGAACCCGGATGGGATCTCCGCCCTTGTCCGGCGCGACAAACGCGACTCCGGGCAGCGTGGACGGGATCTGGTGGCACAGAGCGCCCTTCTCGCGCATTCCCTCACCGAGCACCATCGCGGTCTCCATCGCGTCGCGAAGGCGAAGACCGATCGTCTGTGTGAAGAGTCCTCGCACTGGCAGCGTCTCCTTCCGCGGGTCTTGCAGGCACGCAAAGACAGTGAGGCCAGGAGCGCGACCCTGCGAGCACAGCAGTGCGAGTGCATTGTTCGCACGGCGCAGGAGGTCACGAGCGGTTTGATACGCGGTCAGCGCCGCGAGCTCGTCGATGACGATCAGGATGTGCGGGCTCTCGACGGTCGCGGTGTGTTCGCGAACGTTGCCGGCCAGCTCCGCAGCTCGGGCCTGCATGCGAACGACGGCGCGCTCGAGGAGGATGACTGCCGCCTCCGGTTCGGTCGCGTACTGCGTGAGTAGCCCCCGACCCATCGTCAGCTCCATGCCGCCTTTGAGGTCGACGCCGTAGACCTCGATCCGCCCCTCGCGGATGGCGGGAGCGAGCCCGATGAGCAGACTCCAGATCATCGAGGCCTTACCTGAGCCTGATGAACCGGCGACGAGCGTGTGCGGTCCAACACGGAGCGTCCAGGCCGAACCCGAGGATTCCATCCCCATCGGCACTGCTTGGAGGTCGACATGGTCGCCGGGGTCCGGAACCATGACCGGCTGAGCGAGCGGATCCGCGAACTGAACTGTCACGCTCGCTCCGCCCGGTGCTGCATCAACGGTGACGGCCACAGATCCAAGCGACTCCGCAATGGCCGACGCCGCGAGCGCGAGCCGGTCTCGCTCCATCCCCATAGGGATCAGAACTCTGAGCATCTGAGAGTGACCGGTCCACGATGCCGACCGGATCGTAGGAACTTCCGGCGCGGACTGCGCGACTCGGACGGCAAGTCCAAGCCGGAGCATCAGCTCGGGCCAGACGGCAAGGATGTAGGCGGACTGACGTCGCCGCCAGACATGGAACTGGTGGCGAGCGAGGTTCGGGCCGTCTCGGTACCGCCAAACGAGGGCGCTGAGGATGAGAACGAGTAGTGTCGCGCCCAGAACGAGTTGGGCGGGTCGCCACTGTCCGAAGAGGACGACCGTCGCGACAAAGAGAGCCGTGGCCACCTTGTTTCGCTTGACGACCGACCTCAGCGCAGCGCCATAGTTCCGTAGTTCGGCGACGATCATGAGTCGCCGGCCTTCCGCGCAGCAACCGGGCGAATACCGCTTGCACGCAGCGAGTATGCGACGCGGGGCCGGCCATTCCCTTCCTTGACGTAGGGCACGACCACGAGGTCATCGAAGATGACCGGGCGGAAGGGGAGCCCGGGTAGCTCCGCAGGCAGAGCGGGCGGTGTAGCGGCCACAACCTTGACAGTGACCTCACCCTGACCCTTGGGAGCCTCGGGGTCGGTGTCAAACACCCGGACCGTCCACAGTGGCTTCCCGGTGTCCCTGTCGTGCTGCTGGCCGGCCGGCTTACCGTCAACGAACTCGATGAGCGGTTCCGCGTCACCGACCGCGTAAGCCGGCCCTCCGAAGTAGCTCTCGCTGTTGACCGGCAGACCTGATTTCTTCACTGGCATGGTGTTCCTCCTGGATCGGGTGCGCCGCTGCGCACGACCTGTGTTCCAGGAAGATGTTCCTCAGGACCCCTTGATTGAATCCTTGATTGGCTGACGACAGCCGGAGAAAACTGCTCGGAGGAAGCCAAATGTGTGAGCTACGGCCGTCCAGCCGCTTCGTCGACCGACGAGGTCCGTCGGACGGCGTTGAAGCCGCACCTGGGAACCAGTGCTGAAACGACGCCGCCTGATCTGGGCTGGGCATGGGGGACCACTTTCGATACGCTGGCACCAGATCTGAGGGGATATCTAAATTGACGCAAGCCAACGTTGCCAACACCGAACTGACTGTTCTCGGACAGAGTTTGCAGAATCTGTACACTCAGTACGCCCAGGGAGTGTTCGTTGTGAACCGCCGTTACCAGCGAAAGCTGGTATGGGACGTCGAGGAAAAGCAGTCCCTCATCGATTCCGTGCGCAACAGTCTGCCGATCCCCTTGGTCCTGCTCGCGGAAAGCGTCGCGTCCAATCAGCCAAGGCTCGAGATCATCGATGGCTTGCAGAGGCTTAACGCGATATTCTCGTTCATCGAGAATGAGTTTCCGTATGACGGCGGCTATTTTGACCTCGAGACGCTAGCCGACACGAAGTTGCGACGCGATGAAGGGTCGCTGCTGCAGCGCGAGCCTGTTCTGGATCGAAAAACATGCGTCGCGATTGTGAACTATCAGCTGCCGGTATCTACTTACCGGTCCGCGACAGAAGAATCGGTCGACGAAGTCTTCAGGCGAATTAATTCGTCCGGTAGGAAGCTCAGTCTCCAGGAGATCCGCCAGGCAGGGGTTACGTCGGAAGTTGCCGGATTGGTGCGTCGTATAAGTGCCAGCATTCGTGGTGACGCGTCTCTGTCCGAGACCTTGCCGTTGTCCGAGATGCCAAAAATCAGTATCACTAACAAGGATCTTCCATACGGTATCCCCAGCGACGAGGTCTTCTGGGTAAAGAATGGCATCCTTGACCGGGAGGCGGTCCGGGAGTCGAGAGATGAGGAACTTGTCCTCGACATGTTGCTAGATGTCATTCTCGACCCCATCGCGGTGAGCGGAAGTGCTTACCGTAATTCCGCTTATGGCCGCGACGATAACGCCACAGCATCGGAGAGTACGGTTGCTAATCGGATCAACTCTCTCGGCGTCGAGAACATAGAGCACAATTACCTGTCGGCCTTGGATATCATTAAGCAGACGATCGACGACTCCGGCAAGCCTTGGGCTACTTGGGTGATTACGCAGCGCAACCCTCGTGGTATTCCCCGCTACTTTCACGCAATCTTCGTTGCAGTTCATGAGCTGCTCGTGGAAGGAAACGAGCTTGAGGACCTCCCGGGCCTCACCAAGAAGCTGGAGCACTTCTGGGACAGGGACCTGACCATCCCGGCCGGTGGAGGAAACTGGGGCTCCAATCGAAAGCGTCCTCTGTTTGATTCGATTAAAGCCATCCTGAAACCCTTCTTCAAGGCGAGTGATGATCCTGTCGCAGTGCGATCCAAGCAAACGGCGACGGAGTTTGAGATACAGATGCAAATGGCGTTAACCGAGCATTCGCTTTTCGAGTTGAAGCAGGGATTCACTCGGTTGGACGAGACCAAGGTCTTCGATGATGATGCGTTCGAGTCGGTCCTCCGCACTGCATCAGCCATGGCAAACCACGCGATTGGGGCGGAAGGTTTTATCTTCTTCGGAGTAGCCGACCGGCCAGAGCATGCCAAACGGATCGCGGAACTGTACTCTGTCGTGCCGCTCGAGGTTGGGAAATTCTTGGTCACGGGCACCGAACACGAACTGACGGCTCTCGGACGAAATAGAGACAAGCAAATGCAGTGGCTCGCGCAACGGATTCGTGAATCAAAGCTTGATCCCGCCTTCGCGTCGCAGCTTGCCGGGACGCTCTCCGTTTTTGACTACAAGGGTTACACCGTCTGGTCGCTTCGCCCGAAGGCAGGTGCTGCGCCGGTGTCTTGGAACGGAGGCTTCAATGTGCGAGAGGGCAATTCGACACACGAGGTCCAGGGCCTTGCCGTCACAGAACTCATGCGTCGATTCCTCAGCACGACTACGGTGTGAGAACTTTCTTTACTCGTTCAAGGCCGGGCTCCGCCCGGCGGACTCGTCTGCGGTGCGTCCGGTCCTCGCTTCGCTCCGGTCCGGGCGCTCCTCGACGAGCCCGAGGCGCTGGCCGATTGCGCCGTTAAACAGCAAGACCCGCCGATCCACTTGTGTGGGGCGAGTCCGCTGTTTCAGCTTACGTCTGTTTCTTGATTTAGCCGAGCCCAAGATCGAGCTGGGTGGCCTGCGGAGCGGGGCGCGATCGCTCCCATGAGTTGCCCCGGAGCAAGCGCTCGGCCGCCGTGAAGTGCAGGTCCGGCGAGCCTGGGACGGCGAGCTGACCAAGCAGGGCCGACAGGTCGAGATCGACATCGAGTCCTTCCAAGAGTTTGAGTCGGCGGAACGCGCGACGAATGTCTGTCTGAGCCTCCGAGTGGGTCCAGCCGTTCACGAGTTGTAGTCGGTCGTTGACGTCCTCGAGGTCTAGCGCCCGACCGATGTGCTGGGTGTTGTGGCACCTCTTGCAGAGGGCGATGAGGCCAGCGAGCACCTGGGTCACAACGCCGTCGCGCATCTCGAATCGCCAGATCTCGTGGCAGTCGGGGTGCTGAACCTTGCCGAAGGGACCGTGAGACTGGTCGCCGCAGATCTCGCAGAGCTTCCCGGCGCGTGCAGAAACCGCGAGTCGAGTCCTGTCCCACTCGGATTCACGAGCGATGCCCCGGACGTTCGAGCCGAAGACGCTTGGAGGAAGCACATCTGCCCGCATACGCGGGTGGCCGGCTGGAGCATCGGGCATGAGGGCCGGCAGGAAGACGCTGGTCCAGTCCTGATCCATCACAGGGTCTCCGACCGGGCGCAGACAGCAACCGTGACAGCAACGCGAGCGCATCCGTAGCTGTCGGACCGGATCGTGTGGACGGACGCTACGCAGCTCCGCGTGACCACCGGACGTCTGTGGACGCCGCGACTCTTTCTACGGATCAGAAGGTTGGGGGTTCGAATCCCTCCGGGCGCACTCTGGTTGAGACAGAGCAGAACGGCCCGCTTCGGCGGGCCGTTCTCGTTTTCCTGAGTGATCGACGGTTGAACCGCTTTCGGCGGGACCGTCTTCTGTCGACGCCGTCGAGCCTGGCTCCGCGCTGTCTGCCGCGCACGCCGACAGGTCTGCCGCCGTGTCGTCGGCCGCGCACCGCTTCCAGCGGCGACCGTCCCTGCCGCGCCGCCGAGACCGCGGGCGCGCCGCTTCGTCCCTCCACAGGCTTCATCTCGCGCCGTTATCCGATGATCACCTCGTCCCCGCGGTCGCGACACTGACCCGAGCAATACTCTCCTGACGTGGGGCTGAACGGTCGCCGCCGACGCACAGCGTTCGGCAGGCAGAGGAGAGGACATCAGATGAGTCGAACGGAACTGTCGGGGCGGGGCGAGCGCGGACGACCTCGAGCGCGGACGAGACGGGCGCTGGTTGGCACGACGGTGGGCTGCGTGCTCGTCGGCGGCCTGCTCGGCGGAGGTCTCGCGCCGCCGCGTGCTCAGGCCGCCGCCACTGCGCATACGACAATCGAGAACACCCTGCTGCAGGGCGGCTCGACGAACGCCGGAGTGACGACCGTCTCGGCCTGGGTGCAGAAGGGCGAGACGCTGCGGGTCGACCTGCATCCGCTCAAAGGCGGCTCCGGCGCCGGTGAGGGCGAAACCGGAGGCGGATCCGCCAGGGTGACGGCCCCCGACGGCACAGTCCTCGATGAGCAGGACTTCGCGGCGGGGGCGGCACCATCCGTCTCCGCGGGAGGAACGTTCGTCGCGACCGAGACGGGAGTTTTCGAGGTCCAGGTGTCGGACGACGACGTGACCGCTCCGGTCAACCTCGCGTGGAGCATTGGAGTGGAGGACGCTCAGGGTGCGGCGCTGGCCGGCCGGGTGTGGTCCACGTCCTACGCGATCCAGTCCGGGGCGAAGGAGTCCTACGCCTCACCCGAGGAGCGGCGCTCCTCGTTCACTCTCCATGCCGTCACCGAGACGGGCGCCCGGTACGAGCTCGGTTTGCGCGGCTACGACGGAGTCGCCTCCACGCTCCAGGCCACGAACAAGGGCAACGTTCGCGTCGGGTCGTCCGATCCCTCCTACCTCTCTGTCCCCATGCCGCAGTCGACCGAGGCAGGTGGTATCGGTGCGCAGTACGTGCAGGCGTCCGGGCGCTCCGGGATCGACGGGCTGCAGACGTACAAGCTCTTCCTCGATCCGCCGTCATCCGATCTGCCGGAATCGATCGCCCCGGCCTACCGGGAGCCGACGATCGAGGAACTCGCCTTTCACCGTTCCTCGGCGGGCTCCAACGCGGGGGCCGTGACGGGTGTCCTCGGGACCCAGCCGGGCACCCTCGTCGTCGACGTCGATACCGACGGGGATGGCTCCTACGACGGCGAGCGCGATGTTCACCTCACCCGCATCGCGGGCACGACCGGACCCTTCTCGGTCGACTGGGATGGTCGCGATGCGCAGGGGCGAGGGGTCGACATCGCCGAGGCCGGCATCAGCTTCCGCGCGTCGGTCGGGCGGACGAACGAGTTCCACTTCACCCGGGTCGACGCCGAGTCCTCGGCGGGAGGAGTCTCCGTGGTGCGCTCCACTGGCGGCGGAGACGGCTCGTCGACGGTGCACTGGGACGACTCGCTCTTCGCCGAGTCGAACGCGGACCGCTACTCGAGCACCGCTGCGGCGACGTCCGGCGAGAACGGCGCCGACTCGTCCGGCGGCATTCACCGCTGGGAGGGCGACGACTCCGGTCAGGGACGCACCCCGAACGAGAACGACTCGGTGCACGGTTCCTACGGCGACCTGCGCGCGATCGACGACTGGGCCTTCGGCTCTGACGGAGCGGTCGCAGTCGTGCGACTCGACCCGCTCGCGCCGCACGTGACCATCGCGAAGTCCTCCTCGGTCGACTCCGCGACACCGCTGCTGCCCGGAGCCCGCATCCCCTACCGGGTGACCCTCACCTCGGACGGATCCGGCGACTACTCCGATGCGGCCGTCGTCGACTACCTCGATGAGGGCGTGCTCGATGACGCCGACCTCGACGCGGACTCCCTTCGTGCGTCGCAGGGTTCTGCGTCAGTCGACCCGGCGACAGGCCGTCTTTCTTGGTCCGCGGGTGGGCTTGCGGTCGGAGCGACCGCCGAGCTGACCTTCGACGTAGTCGTGACCGGCGCCGGAGACGATGCCCTCGTCAACACTGCCTGCCTCGCCGATGCGCCCTTCGAGCACGCCGAGCCCGAAACCGGGATCGACGCCACGGGGTGCGCCACGGTTCAGCACGTCGTGGGCGACGGATCGCTTCTGCTCCGCAAGACCGCATCGCAGCCGAGCGCCGAGCACGGCGGTACGGCCGGTTTTGACATCGTCGTGGCGAACACCGGGTCGATCGACGCGACTGACGTGACGGTGACCGATGTGCCGACGCTCGACCACCTGATCGAGCCGAGCATCGAGGACGGGGCTGGAGGGACGCAGCCGGCCGAGGAGCCGGTCACGGGTCTCGACATCCCTGCCGGCGGGCAGGTGTCGTTGCACGTGAGTGGACGGGTCGCCGACGGGTACGAGGCCGTGACCCTGCCCAACCGGGTGTCGATCACGCATCAGCCCGAGGGCTTCGACCCGCCGACCGTCGAAAACGCGTGCGCCGATGACGCATCCTCCTCCTGCGCCGAGATCCCCGTGCCGCCTGTCGAGGGCCGACTCTCGCTCGAGAAGACCGCGCTCGACGAGAGCGTCGACCACGGCGGGCGGGCCGGGTTCCGGATCGTGGTCGCGAATGACGGAGCGCGACCCGCGGAAGGGCTGACGCTCACCGACGTCCCCGAGCTCGCGCACCTGAGCGACGTGACGATCTCGCAGGACGGTGGCCCGGCCTCGTCCGACCTCTCGATCGAGGACCTGACGCTTCCGGCCGGAGCATCGACCACCTTGACGGTGACCGGCCGCGTCGCGGACGGGGTCGATGCGTGGACCATCCCCAACCGGGCGCGTCTCAGCGAGGTTCCGGAGGGCTTCGAGCCGACGACGGTCCTGCACCCGTGCGCAGATGACGGCGGCGCGAGCTGCGCGCAGGTGGTGGTTCCTCCGGTCGGACTCGTGCCGACGGTCCTTGCCTCGACAGGAGCGGCGGCGGGACCCGTCGCGGCCGCAGCGGGGGTCCTGCTGCTCATCGGCGGCGCGCTGAAGACCCGGCGCCGACGCTCGACCCGCACCTCGTGAACCGGAGCCCGGGCCGCCTCAGCGCGGCCCGGGCTCCCCGAACCACCACCTCGAAAGGCACCACCACATGACCGAGCACGCCCTTCCCTACCGCATCACCGAGCGCTTCCCGCTCCCCGACGGACGCGTCGGCGTCAGCACCTGGTGGGCGCGGGATCCCGAGCAGCTCGAGCATCAGCTCCGCACCCGCACCGGTCATCCGCACCCCGAGAGGGAACCCGCTCGGCGGCTGCACCGCTCCGGTGCGAACGGCGTGCTGGTCGAGGAGCGCACCGACGGCGGCTACCGTCCGCTCGATCCACACCGACTGGCTCGCACCGACCCCCGATGGCGCCGTGCCCTCGTACGATCACGACGGTCGGCATGGCTCCGCCGGATCATCGGTCCACGCGATCTGGTGCAGGCGGACCCTCCGTCGGACGTCACGCGCACGGTGGAGCAGCGGGGATGCGGATGACCAGCGGGCCACAGCCTCCCCGAGCGCGGGAGTCGAGTCGCTCTGCGGCGTCCTCGAACTCCAGCGGCCGGTCGATCGCGGCAGGGGCGGAGGCCTCGTCGGCCAGGGGAGCCGCGGCAGCGATCCGCGAGCGCCGGGAATGCACCACCGCGAGCAGCGGCTCCGTGTAGAGGGTCCTCGTAGTGGTGCCGGGAAGATCGGGTGGATCCGCGATGATCGCCAGCTCGGACTCGCCGTTCGCCACTGTCCGCAGGCAGAGGGCGCGCGAGCCGTGCCGAAGACCGAAGCCTACGTGCGGCCACCGTCGACGGAAGCGGCGGATCACATCCGGCACGAAGCTCTCCCCGAGGAGTGTCTGGAAGGCGAGGCCGAGGCGTCCGTGCTCGGCGTCCCCGGCCTGGCGCACCTCAGCGAGTCCGGCTCGGATGAGCGCCATGCCGTCCTGGGCGGCCTCGGCGAGCCCGGTCCCCGCTTCCGTCATGATCACCCCGCGGCCGGCGCGGCGCACCAAGGGGGTGCCGACCAGGCTGGACAGGCGAGCAAGCGACCGGCTCGCCGTCGGCTGCGGGACACCGAGCTCAACGGCCGCGGCGGTGACGCTTCCGGTCTGCGCCACCGCTACGAGCACGGGGAGGAGGCGGAGGACTGCGGGCCAATCGTCTGACACGCCTCCCACCCTCAGTCGAGATATGTCCAGAACACGTGAATGGCAGGAGAAAGGACATTAGTCATGCATCTATGGACGGTCTACGGTCGAATCCATGAGCACCGGAGCGCGGACCCGATCGACGCGCGCCGCGGCTCCGTTCTCGCAGCGACGACTGACGATCGCCCTCCTCGCAGCCGGAATCGCCACGTTCGCCGAGCTCTATGCGGTCCAGAGCGTCCTCCCGCAACTCGCACAGGAGTGGTCCCTCGCCGCGTCCGATGCCGCGCTTACCGTGTCGGCCGCGACGCTGGGCTTGGCGCTCTCGGTGCTGCCGTGGGCTTCGGTGGCCGAGCGGATCGGCCGGCTCGAATCCATGCGCATCGCGGTCCTCACCTCGGTCGTCCTGGCACTGCTGGCGTGCGTCGCCCCCGGCTTCGAGCTCCTGCTCGTCCTGCGGTTCCTCGGGGGAGCGGCGCTCGGCGCCGTGCCGGCACTCGCCGTGGCCGCCATCCACGACCGGGTCGGAGGTTCCGGAGCGACGGTGGCGGCGACCGCCTACGTGTCCGGGACCACGATCGGCGGCGCCGCCGGTCGCCTCCTCGCTGGTCCGCTCGCGGCGGCGCTCGGCTGGCGGAGCGCCCTGCTCGTCGTGACGGCGGTCTGCGCCGCGGCGGCGATCGCCTTCGCGGTGCTGACCCCGCGGGGCGGCGCGCGCGAGACGGTACCCGGCGGTTGGCGCACGAAGACGGCACAGGTGCTCCGCGATCCGATGCTGGTTGCGATCGCTGTGCAGACGTTCCTCGCGGTCGGAGTGTTCGTCGCCGTCTACAACTACCTGGCGTTCAGGCTCGAGGCACCGCCGTTCGCGCTCGCACCGGCGCTCGTGTCGCTCCTCTTCGCCGCCTATCTCGCGGGAACAGTGTCCTCCCGGCTCGCCGGAACATGGAGTCCCCGCATCGGCCCTCGGCTCGTGATGCGGATCGGCGTCGCTCTGATGATTCTGGGACTGCTGGTGATGCTCGCCGAGATCGTGGCCGTAGTGATCGCGGGCCTTCTCGTCTTCACGGCGGGATTCTTCGCCCTGCACGCAACAGGTGCGGCCTGGACGGGGGCCCGGGCGGCACCGGCGCTCCGCGGACATGCGGGTGCGGTCTACACGATCGCGTTCTACTCGGGCTCGGCCGCAGGCGGCTGGCTCCTCGGTCTGGCGGTCGACGCGGGCGGCTGGCCTGCGCTGACGGCGGTGACGATCGTCGTGCTGCTGCTCGGAGCGGGAATCGTGAGTCTCCCCTCACGCACGACCGAGCCGATCCGCTGAACCGCGCTCGCGATCGTCGCGGTCTCGCTGGACCGGTCGGACCTGCGACCTTATGGCTCGACCGTACGGGGCGGGGGATCGGCATGGCGCAGAGCACCGGAGCGGAGCGCTCCCCTGATGGGCGTGGCGGAGTCGACGAGAGCGGCATCGATCCGCGCTACCACGCGGGATACCCCCGGGGACACCTGGGCCGCGAGGCCGAAGGGCGCGAGGCCGAACGGCGCGCGGCCGAAGAGGAGCGCCCCTCCCGAGTGCCCGAGGAGCAGCCGGACCCGACCGGCCCTGCCGGCCCGAGCGTCCTGCCCGCTCAGCCGACCGTCCCGCACCGGGCTGAGCCGACCGCGCCGCTCCCCGTCGAGCCCCCGTCGCGCCGGGCGCCGCGGCCGACGACGTCGCGGCCGGCCCCTGCGACGACCGCGAGCCCGGCGATGACCAGCCCGCCAAGCAGACCGACCAGACCGATGAAGATCTCGATCTCAGCGGTCAAGCAGGCGGAGAGGAAAAGGGACGATATCGGGCGACGCGCAGCGAGGAAGGTCACCAAGAGCGAGAAACCCTGCTGCTCACAAGCATTCCGGTCAGCCCGGACGTGTGTGATTCTCCCTTCATCGGCAGGTGTCACTGCCTCCCGGGCGCGCGGAAGTGGACATACTTCGACCTCATCGCTCCGCAGACGACAGGAGACGAACCGCCGGCAGATCAGGCTGCGCCCAGTCAAGCCCGGGAAGTTCGCTCGGCAAGAGCCAGACAAGGTGGTCGTGATCGGTGCTCTCGTCGGGGCGAGCATCGCGAAGGGCGGCTCTGAAGCACTGCAAGCGAATTCGGAGAGCACCGACCTGTGTCTCATCTACTGTGAGTACTTGTTCCACCTCAAGAGAGACGCCCAGTTCTTCGCGAATCTCCCGGGCGAGTGCTGCCTGAGCCGACTCTCCTGATTCGATCTTGCCGCCCGGGAACTCCCAGAGACCGCCCGAGGCTGTACCCACGCGCCGTCGGCACGCGAGGATTCGGCCACGATCAATGATCACTGCGGCCACAACGTCGAGAGTCTCCACGGGTCCATCATGCCGACATCTGCACCACGAGCTCCCCCGGACGACTTCCGGGGAGGCGCCGAGTCACTCTTTCAGGGGGTCGTTACCCCAGTTCATCAGCGAGTAGCGCCACTTCGTCTCGGTGACGTCGCCAGAGGGGCGCTGCTTCGCGTGCCGGTGGACGTAGCCGACAACCTTCGTCATGTGCGCGTAGTCGTCGTCGTCGAGGTCGGCCTGCTTCGTGCCGAGCAGCTCGACAATGCGTCGCCCGCTCTCGTGGCCGACCGACTCGCCGCCGCCCTCCGGCTTCTGCCCGACCTTCTTCGACTCGTTCGTGTCGAGCCAATCCTCGAGCTCCTTCGCGGTCATGTTCACGGCGTCGTGGAACTCGTCACGGGTCGTCCGCTTGTCGTCGTCGGTGGGCATTGCAGGGCTCCTCGGGTCGATCGAATACCTCCAGCGGAGCGCGCCGGAAAGACGAGCGGAGCGTGCCGGAGAGGACGGCACTCAGAGGATCGCGTCGAAGGGGGAGAGGTCAAGCCCCGTGCGCCGTTCTGGGGCGCGCGTAGCGTCGGAGGAGTTCGCATCCGCCGACCACCGCCGGCGCTCGCACCCGGCAGAGAAGAGGACCCATGCCCTCCCGCAACACCCTCGTCCGCAGTCTCCACGACCTTGGAGCCGCCGCCTGGTTCGGCGGCTCGCTGATGGGCGCAGTCGGCCTGAACGGCGCCGCGTCCACCTCGTCCGATCCTGCGGAGCGCCTCCGCCTCGCCTCGAACGGTTGGGCGCGCTGGACCCCGGTGCAGCTCGCCGCGATTGCTGCCCACGGCGTCGGCGGTATCGGCCTGATCCTTGCCAACAAGACCCGTCTCAGCAACCAGCGCGAGAGCCGCACCAACACCGTTGTGAAGACGATCGTCACCGGCCTGGCCGGCACCGCCTCCGTCGTCGCCGCGGTCGCCGGAGCGACGCAGGCCAAGCACGCCGACGAGGGCGCCCCCGGCGTGACCGAAGCGTCGCCGCAGAACTCGCAGGAACTGACCACGGCCCTCCGTGTGCAGAAGGTGACGCAGTGGGCGATTCCCGTGCTGACCGCTGTCATCATCGTCCTCGGCGCCCAGCAGGGCGAGCAGCAGCGCCCGGTGAAGGGGCTCTTCGAGACGACGGCGCGGATGTTCCGCCACTAGTCGACGCTACTGACGCGCACAACGTCGGCTGAGAGTGCTTGTCATCCACCATCGTGGCTGACAGTTGCTCTCAGCTGACGTTGTGCGTGTGGGCTCCGGCCTACCGGTGAGCGGACTCGTGTCGGACGGTCACAACGACGGCACCCTCCCCTCTGGCAAGGAGGGTGAGGGCCGGCGCAGCGAGACCGGTCGTCCGCGCGACGCCCGTGTGCGCGAGGGCGGCTCCGGGCTGGGCCAACACTTCCGAAGTCGGCTCCACCAGCAGGACGGTCGGCGTCGCGGTCGGCTCAGGCGCCGGTCCGGCGATCGCGAAGACGGGCGTCGAGACGGAGCGACGCGGTGCGGAGCGCCTGCTCGGAGTCGACGACATGGCCAGCAGCGTCGCGTCCTCGCCACACGGAGCCGCCAGCTCGAGACCCGCCGCCGGACCCGTCGAGGTGAAGCCCGCTGGCAGCGAGACGGTCGGCGCACCTGTTTTCGCGGTGCGCCGGGCGCCGGGGTGGAACAGCTTAGGTCTTAGGTGGTCGCTTCCCGTTTCTCTTTTTCGGCGGTCAGGATGTCGACCCCGTTCTCGTGCCCGACGCAGCTGGCGACCGTGTCTGCATCGATGCCCAGCGCGTAGCGGACCTCCTGCCCCGCGCTCTGCTGCTCGGCGGTCGCTTCGGGGAAGGTCGTGTAGTAGGCGTCCCGGAAGTCAGCCGAGTTGGCCATCGTGTCGAGTGTGGACAACTCCGCGAGGAAGGAGCTGCGAATGGTTTCCAGCTGCTCGGAGACCTCGCTCGGCCAGTGGTAGTAGGAGTCGTCGAGAAGTGTCAGCGTCCGTCTCGTCAGATCGAGGCGAGTTGAAGCGGCCGCATGCACCCCTGCGGGGTCCGGGGAGCCCCCGTTCAGGAGGTCGTCCTCGCCGGCGGAGAAGACCTCCGAGAGATTATTGATCGCGATGTTATTCGGGCAGACGAGGTCGAGATAACGAGACGCCGCCTGAGAGGTGTCGAGCTCGACGAAGGCCGGTCCGACCGACATCTCTGGAGTCGGAGTAGCCGTCGACTCGAGGGGGGCCGCGGCCGGCTGGGTGGCGGTGCAGGCGGTTACGACGAGGGTCGCCGCGACGAGTGGCATCGCAAGAAAAGGCTTCCGCACGGCGCTTACTCCGGGGTGGCCGTGCAGAGCGCGGATGCGAAGGCGCCGGTGCTGGTGTGCTCGGCGACGACCTCGCCGTCGAGGGTGATGCGGCAGCTGATGTCGCCCTCGTCGTCGACGCCGTTCAAAGCGGACAGAGTGAAGCTCTGGAAGGTGAAGTCGCCGCCGGTCTGGATCTGCAGCTCCTTCGTGAAAGGGAGCACCTGGCCGGTCGCCTGCTCGGAGCCGGAGGTTGTTCCGTCGAAGGTCGACCAGGTGATCGACGCCGAGGCCGCGGTACCGCTGACCTCGTAGACAAGGGTGCGCGGCACGGCGGCCGCCTCGGAGCTCTCGGCCTGCGCAGTGGCGATCGCGTCCGAGACGCCGCTCGCGAATCCTGCCGTGTACACGATCGCCAGGATGATCGAGAGGATGAGCGCGACAGCGTTGAGAACGGCGCCGGCGATCGCTGTGCCCCGCGAGCGGCCCTTGAGGAAAAGACCGATGACGCCGAGGACGAGTCCGATGAAGGCGAGGAATCCCGAGACGTAGTTGACGATCGGGATCAAGGCGCCAACCAGCGCGAGAATCCCGATGATGAGGGAGGCGAGGCCCAGCCCGTTGCCCGTCTTCTTCGGGACAGCGGGGGTGGAGTCGGGGAAGACTGCGGGGTTGAACTCGGTCATCTGCGGAGTATGTCAGGGGTTGGCAGGCACTTGAGAATCCGCAGAGTGGAATTGCCTATGCGGCTGCTTGGCCTGCGTTTACGCGTCCATTCCTGCCTGGAGAGCATCCCTCCTGTTCAGCCACTCCAGCATCTCGTCCCGCCACCGCTGACCTCCTCCGGACGCTCTCCGACTCCGACGGCGCGACCTGGGGCATAACCGTGACCAAGCCCAGCGGACGCACGGCCGGCGGCGTCTCTTCGATCCTGGAGCGGCTCGAGGGAGCCGGCTGGGTGGTCTCGGAAGAGGCAGCGGCCTGATCGCGTTCACAACTCAGGAAGACTTCATCCGTGCGCCCGCGGATCCGCCAGAACGCCCGGCGCCGCCGACGTTCATCCTTCGTTATGAACGCGATCGGCCGAGCGAGCCTTCTCGGAGCGGCGGACGAGGCGGAACCTGGAGCCGAGCTACTCCAGCCGGCGGAGGAAGCGGGCCGGCTGATCGAGGAAGCTGCGCCAGGTGCGCACCAGGTCGAGGTCGTCGTAGCGGCAGTCGCGCAGGCCGGTCTCGTCGAGCTCGTAGAGGTCGGCTCCGGGGAGGGCGGCGAGGATCGGCGAGTGGGTGGAGAGCAGGACCTGGGAGCCGCCGGCGATCAGGTCGCGCAGCTGTCCGATCAGAGCGAGGCACCCCGAGACGGAGAGCGCGGACTCCGGCTCGTCGAGGAGCCAGAGGCCGCGGATCCGTGAGCGCTTCATCACGATGTCGAGGAACGACTCGCCGTGGCTGCGCTCGTGGTATCCGCCGTCGATCCCAACGTCTTCGAGGTAGCTGAAGAAGCCGTGCATCGTCTCGGCGCGGAGGAAGAAGCCGCGCTTCGAGGCGCCCGCTCCGCGCACCAGCTGCAGGTGCTCGGCCAGGTCCGACTCCGAGACGCGGGAGCGGTGCATCGCGCCGGTCGAGCCGCCCTCGGCGTTCAGGCCGTAGGCGAGGGCGACCGCCTCGAGCAGCGTCGACTTGCCCGAGCCGTTCTCGCCGGTGATCACGGTGACCGCGCCGAGGTCCCAGCCCTCGGTCAGCACCTGCCGCACAGGCGCGAGCGTCGCCGGCCACTGCGCGAGGTCGAGGGGGTGCTCGGGGTGGGCCTGGATGCGACGCACCGGGAGGGTCGAGAACACTCGGTCAGTCAAGCAGGTCGACGCTCCAGCCCGCTTCGGCGAGGGCACGGGCCGTGTCGGCGCGGGGGGAGTAGGGCAGGTCGACGGCGCCCACCACGCGGTAGTCGGTGTCGCCGGGGCCGACCCAGAGGACGGAGTCGGCGGGGCCCGCCCGTCGCAGTGCGGCGCGGACGGCGTCGGCCGGCTCCGCGATCTCGCGCACCTCGCAGCGCTCGACGCGGCGGGCGCCGTCGACGAGGGCACGGCGGATGAGCGCGGGGTCCTCGAAGCGCGGGTGGTGATCGGTGACGATCACCAGGTCTGCGCGCTCGGCCGCCGCCCGGCCCATCGGCGCGCGCTTGCTCGGGTCGCGGTCGCCGTCGGCCCCGAGGATGACGAGCACTCGCCCGGGAGTCACTTCGCGCAACGCGTCGACGGTATGTGCGACCGAGTCGGGGGTGTGTGAGAAGTCGAGGTAGACCCGCGGCCCGTCGGCACCCGAGACGAGCAGGGTCCGCCCGGGTACGGTGACGTCGATCCCGGAGCCGACGGCCGCCGCCAGCCCGTCGCGCTCGTGCCCCGCCTCGATCAGCATCACCAGTGCGAGCGCCGCGTTCGAGGCCATGTGGCGTCCGAGCAGGGGGACGGAGGTGGTCATCGACCAGCCGTCGCGGGAGGCGAGTCGGAACCGCGTTCGGTCGAACGAGGTGTCGAGCACGTCGATCAGCCAGTCCGAGTCGCCGTCTGTCGAGAGCGTGACGACCGGGATCGCGGCCTCGCGGGCGACTCGGCGTCCCGCCTCCGTGTCGACGACCACGACACCGCGGCGGCTGCGCAGAGGAGTGAACAGGCGCTGCTTCGTGCGGAGGTACTCGTCCAGGTCGCCGAAGTCGTCGAGGTGGTCGTGGCTGAGGTTGGTGAATCCGGCGACATCGAGCACGATCCCCTCGACCCGCGAGCGCACCAGCGCCTGGGCGCTGACCTCGATCGCGGCCGTCTCGACGCCGTCCTCGCTCATCCGGGCGAGGAGCGCGTGCAGCTCCGAAGCCTCGGGCGTGGTGAGGCGGCTGGCCACGACGTGGTCGCCGCTGCGGCGTTGTGCGGTGGAGCTCAGGCCCGAGACGATGCCGAGCTGCCGGAGCACCGCGTCGAGGAGGTGCACGGTGCTGGTCTTGCCGTTGGTGCCGGTCACGCCGAGGAGCGTCATTCGTGTGCGGTCGGAGCCGTAAACGCGGGCGGCGATCCCGCCCAGCGCGGCGCGGGGGTCGGCGCTGACCAGGACGGGGAGTCCGCAGGCGCGTGCCGCCTCGATCCCGTCGTCGTCGGTCAGCACCGCGACGGCTCCCGCCTGGGCTGCGGCGGCGGCGAATCTCGATCCGTGCGCGTGGCGACCGGGCAGTGCGGCGAAAAGCGCTCCCGGCCGGATCTCGCGGTGGGCGAGGGTGACGCTCGTCACGCGGGCACCGCCGTCGCCGAGGAGTCGGAGGCCTGGGCCGACGAGGTCGTTCAGAGCGGCGCCGCTCGTGTGGAGCGGGGCGAGGAGCCGGAACGCCGGCATGCGTGCCTCCTGTCGGCACGACGGATCGGGCCCCGCGCAGCGCCTGCACGCGGGGCCCGACCAGTCATTTCGCAGTCGGTCCGTAGAAGGAGCTGATCTCGTCGAGCTCCATCTCGGCTGTGGTCTGGATGAGCTTGAGCAGCTCGGGGTCCAGGCCCGGCGAGAACTCCTCGAAGCGCTCCGGTGCGATAACGGAGGGGACGCCCTCGGGCGCCTGCTCCTTCGACTCGAGGTCCGTGCCATCATTCGAGGGCGAGGCTCCGCGGTAGATCTTCCCCGCCTCCGACGCGCCGTCGAGGTCGAACGTGTACTGCTTGCTCTGGAGTCCGAGGTCGACGAGCTTCTTGACCTCGGGGAACTTCTCGGCGTTCGTCTTCGGGATGGGAAGAGTCTTCTTCCAGTCGACACCGAGCGTTTCGAGCGCCTTCGCATAGCCGTTCTCGTGCGCCTGGTCGCGCACGATCAGGTAGGCGATGGTGGAGCGCGCGGTCTTGTTGTCGGTCATCTCGTAGATGCGGCACTTCTGCAGGCGGCCAGTGGATTCGAGCATCAGGTTATAGAGCAGATCGAGCACGAGATTGCCCGAGTTGTAGACGTAGCTGCCGCTCCACGGGTTGCCTGCCGCATCGACGGGCAGTGCGCCCTGGGCGCCGACGAGGTAGTGGTGGATATTGCTTGTGTCCAGCGCGATGCTGAGTGGTGTCGCGCCGCCCGCGCCCGGGGTGTCGAGCGGATCCGTCGGCTTCCCCTGATAGCGCGGAGAACCGTCGAGCAGGCGCGAGATAGTCGTGCCGATCAGCTCGACGTGGCTGATCTCCTCGGTGCCGATGCCCTGGATCAGGTCCCGATAGGGCTTCGCGTCGGCGCCGCGGAAGTTCATGGCCTGGAAGAGATACTGCATCATTGTGCGCATCTCGCCGAACTGCCCGCCGAGCCCCTCCTGCAGGGCGTTGGCGGCGGCCGGATCCGGTTCGTCCTGCTCGATGTCGTTGATGAGTCGTTGCACGTGGAAGAACATCATTTGCCTCCAGAAGGATCGGTACCTTCAGCCTGCGACGGGATCCTCGCCCCGCAGGAGCCCCTTGCGGCGAGCGCCCGGCTGTGATTCCTTCCGGCTGCGATTCCCCCGCCGGTGAACACCCGTCTGCGATGTCCTCTCAGCGCAGTGCGAACGCCTCCCGGTAGAGCGCGGTCAGCTCCGGTGAGCTCGGACCGCTGAGCCCGCAGGTGAGGATCGTGTCTCCGTCGGCCGCGAGGAGGTAGTCGACACCGTTCTCGAAGGTGATCGGCGCGCCGTCGACGGCCGACTCGGCGGCCTGCGTGAGCGTCACCGTGTCACCGACCTCTCCGGCGTAGCGGTCGAGGACGTGGAGGGTGACGACCGCGCCGTCGATGCCGCGCACTTCCGCGCGGAAGGCGACCTGGGCGGGGGAGAGCGCCTCCGCGGTGACCGGTGAGCAGACGGCGCCCGGTCCGCCGGTGCTGTAGAGCTGGAACGACGTGCTCGATGTGCCGCCGATACCGAGGGCGAAGGGGAGCAGCAGCGACGCGGCCGCCGCGGTGCTGAGCGCTCCCACGCCGACCGTGAGCCACGGGGAACGGCGGCGATACACCGACGTCGACGGCTCCTGCCTGCCGGGCCCGCCGGTTGCCGCCGCGATATGAGCGGCGAGCTCGACCGGAGCGAGTGGGGGGAGCGTCGCGGCGGGGTCGATGGTGTGCAGCACCGAGCGCGGGTCCTCGGCCGATGAGCTGCGCTCCTGGCCGGCGAGAAGCTCGGCGAACTCCGTCCGCCCTCGGTCCAGGCGCATCGCGACCGACTCCGCTGACTCGGCCTGCACGACGGCGATGCCGCGGATGTCGAGCCCCTCCCACGCCCAGAGCCTGAGGAGCTCGGCATCGGCCTCGCGGACCCGGGCTAGAGCGAGGCGGGCGGCGACATCGGACGCCTCCTCGTCGTGTACCTGCGGAGGATCGACGACGCCGACCCGCTGCGCCAGCAGCACCTGCCTCCGCTGCACCCGCCGGGCGGTCTGGAGTTGCAGCCGCGCGACTCCGATGGCCCACGGGACAGGGTCGCCGTCCGGGAGGTCGTCCCACCGGCGGTGCAGCACGCCGAGGGTCGAAGCGAGGACGTCGTCGGCCTGAGCCTCGTCGGTGCGGCGCCAGAGGTAGCGGCGGACGGGGTCGGCGATCGCGGCGGCGAGAGCGGCGAAGCGCTCCGGGCCCGCGAGAGGAGTTGGCATGCCTCCATGCTCCTCCTCGGTGCCGGGTGCCGCTCGCCAGGGCCCGGCGCGCCGCGCGGTGACGGGGCCGAGGAGGACCGCGGAGCAGAGGAACGAGCGACCCGTCAGCGCCCGAAGGCGCCCGCGTCCTCGAGCCAGCCCGCGACGAACGGCTCGATGTCGTCCACCTCGGCCAGCGCGAGCCGGTCGAGCCCGACGCCGCGGCACTCCAGGGTGAGCACGTGCCCGCGCACGGAGGCGGCCGCGCGGACGGCGCCGTCGCCCTCCCAGACCTCGAACGGCTCCTGCTCCCCGTCGACCGCGATCTCGGCGATGCGGGTCGGCGCGGGGAGCGCCTCCGGGCGGACGAACGAGACCGGCGACTCCTCGCGGCCGCAGAGCAGCGCGACGTCCCGGCGGGGATCGCCCAGGGTCGTCCGCGTCTCGACGGAGGGACCCGACCCGCCGCGGACCGCGCCGGCCCCGAGGAACGCCAGGCCGTGCGGTGCGCCCGAGAAGATCCATTCGCCGAGCAGGCGCCGACCACTCCAGCCGCAGACCGCCCACAGCGGCAGATCTCCGAAGGAGGCGCGGACCCGGGCGGCCCACTCCTCGAGGTGCGCGCAGTACTCCGCCTCGTCGAGACAGCCGCCGGAGTGCATGGCCCGATCGTAGGACGAGGGCTCCGGGGAGGCCAGGCCCCTCGCTACTGTGAACTCCGACCCCCGCCTTCCTTTCCCGCCGAGGAGCCCCATGCCCATCTGGACCCTGCACGGAGACGGCCGTACCGTCGAGCCCGGCGCCGTCGTCGCTCCCGGTGAACGGCTCAGCTGGCCCGCAACCGTCGCGATCGGCATCCAGCACGTCGTCGCCATGTTCGGAGCGACGTTCCTGGTGCCCGTGCTCACCGGGTTCCCGGTCGCCACGACCCTGCTCTTCTCGGGTGTCGGCACGCTGCTGTTCCTCCTGGTCACCCGCAACCGGCTGCCCAGTTACCTCGGTTCGAGCTTCGCGTTCATCGCGCCGGTGACGGCGGCGACGACGGTCGGAGGGACGGGGTCGGCGCTCGCCGGAGTCGTCGCGGTCGGGCTGCTGCTCGCCGCGGTCGGTGTCGTGGTGCAGGTCGTCGGCCTCGGCTGGATCGACAGGCTGATGCCGCCCGTGGTGGCCGGCGCGATCGTGGCGCTGATCGGCTTCAACCTGGCTCCGACCGCCTACACCAGCTTCGAGAAAGCGCCGGTCACCGGGACGATCACGCTTGCCGCGATCATCCTGTCGAGCGTGTTCTTGAGGGGCTTTCTCGGTCGCGTCTCGATCTTCCTCGGTGTGCTCATCGGCTACGTGGTGGCGCTCGTGCGCGACGAGATCGACTACTCCACGGTCGGCGCGGCCGACTGGTTCGGCCTGCCGCCGTTCACTTTTCCCGACTTCGGGTCCGGATCCACGTGGTCGGGCATCGCGATGTTCCTCCCGGTCGTGCTCGTGCTGATCGCCGAGAACGTGGGGCATGTGCGCGGAGTCGCGACGATGACCGACGCCTCCGCCAACGCGAGCACCGGCCGTGCGCTCATCGCCGACGGCCTGGCCACCACGCTGTCGGGTGCCTTCGGCGGCTCCGGAACCACCACCTACGGCGAGAACATCGGAGTGATGGCCGCCACCCGGGTGTATTCGACGGCCGCCTACTGGGTCGCGGGTATCACCGCGATCCTGCTCAGCCTCTCGCCCAAGGTCGGCGCTGTCTTCAACTCGATCCCGGCGGGAGTCCTGGGCGGCGCGACCACCGCGCTGTACGGCCTCATCGGTGTGATCGGCATCAAGATCTGGATCGACAACCGCGTCGACTTCTCGCGCCCGGTCAACCAGTACACGGCCGCGGTCTCGCTCGTGATCGCGATCGCCGGCTTCTCGTTCTCGTCGGGGGGCTTCGAGCTCGGCGGCATCGTCCTCGGAGCCGGCGCGGCCCTGGTGATCTACCACCTCGGCAACGCGATCGCTCGCTGGCGCCGGACCGGCGCTGACGACGGTGGGCCCCTCCCCGTCATCGGCCAGCTCGGTGGGGACCCCCAGGACGGCTGAGGCGCCTCCGCCTCCACCCGCCGGGCGGTGTCTCACCGCACAGGCCCGGAGCGGCGCAGCGTTTACCACGTTCGAAGCAGTCCGCAACCCGGTGCGCTCCCAGGGGTCTCCCGCCTAACGTCGAGGTGACGACCGCAGCAGCGGAACGCCGCACACCGAGTGAGACAGCAAGGAGCACCACCGTGCCGCAGATCATCGAGACCGTTGACGTCACCGTCCCCGTGTCCGTCGCTTACAACCAGTGGACCCAGTTCGAGGAGTTCCCGCGCTTCCTCGACGAGGTCGAGTCGATCCAGCAGGTCACCGACACCCTCACCGTCTGGAAGGTGAAGGTCGGCCCCGTCGAGCGCGAGTTCGAGGCGAACATCACCGAGCAGCACCCCGACGAGCGCGTCGCGTGGAACAGCACCGGCGGCGAGACCGACCACGCGGGCGTCGTCACCTTCCACAAGCTCTCCGACACCGAGACCCGCGTCACCGTGCAGCTCGACTGGGAGCCGAAGGGCTTCCTCGAGACCCTCGGCTCGCTCGTCGGCGCCGGCAGCCACGCTGTGAAGAAGGACCTGAACAACTTCAAGGAGTACATCGAGAAGCAGGGCACCCCTGACGGTGCCTGGCGCGGCGACGTCGAGGCCTGAGCGGTGACGGATGCACCTGCCTCGTCGGACGGCGAGAAAAAGGCGAACGGTCTCGGCGACGACGAGACCATCCCCGACTCCAAGGACGGGCTGGCGGTAGGAGTCTCCGGAGACTCACACTTCAACCCCGAGGAGGACGCTCCCGAGGAGCCCGCCGAGAGCTAACCGCTCTCCGCCGGGTCGCTCCTCCGCGAGATGCCACTTGTGCGTGCGACACGCCGTGACGCGTCCACACAAGTGGCATCTCACGGTGGGGGCTCAGCGCCAGGCGCGGGTGTACTGCGGAGGCACCGGGAGCGGCGCGCCGAGGTCGTGCGCCATCCGCACCGGAGCATTCGGGTCACGGAGCAGCTCGCGGGCGAGCAGCACGACGTCGGCGTCGCCGTTCGCGATGACGCCCTCCGCCTGCTCCGCCGTGGTGATCAGTCCCACGGCTCCAACGGGCGCACCCGTCGCCTTCCGCAGGTCGCGTGCGAAGGGCACCTGGTAGAGCGGAGCGACCGGGATGCTCGCGTGCACGAGACCGCCGGTGGACACGTCGAAGAGGTCTACGCCCTCGGCGCGCGCCCACTCCGAGACGGTGATCGTCTCGTCCAGCGTCCAGCCGCCCTCGGCCCAGTCGGTCGCCGAGAAGCGCACGAGCAGCACGAGTTCGCCGATCTCGGCCCGGACTGCGCGGACGACGTCGAGCAGCAGGCGCGCCCTGTTCTCGAGCGAGCCGCCGTAAGAGTCATCGCGCCGGTTGGAGAGCGGCGACAAGAATTGGTGCAGCAGGTAGCCGTGCGCGGCGTGCAGCTCGATCACATCGAAGCCGGCATCCGCGGCGCGGCGGGCGGAGGAGCGGAATGCGTCGACAATGTCGGGCAGCTCCGCCGCAGAGAGTTCCCGCGGCTGTGCGTAGCCGTCGAACGCCACGGCCGACGGAGCGAGGCTCAGCCAGCCGCCGTCCTCCAGCGGGACCGAGCCCCGTCCGCTCCACTCGCGGTAGGTCGAGGCCTTCCGTCCGGCGTGGGCGAGCTGCACGCCCGCGAGCGCACCCTGCCCGTGCACGAAGTCGACGATCGGCGCCCAGGCGTCGCGTTGCTCGTCGCTCCACAGACCGGTGTCCCAGGGGCTGATCCGGCCCTCGGGGACGACCGCGGTCGCCTCAGCGATGACGACGCCGACTCCGCCGCGCGCGAGGGAGCCCAGGTGCACGAGGTGCCACGGCGTGGGCACGCCATCCTGCGCCTCCACCGAGTACTGGCACATCGGCGCCGCCCAGAGGCGGTTGCGGGCGGTCCTCGAGCGCAGAGTCAGCGGCTGGAACAGTGCAGTGTCGGTCATGTCTCTCCTGTCGTGCTGCTCCGCGAGATGCCACTTAGGTACGCGACACGCCGGGGGAGGCGTGCGTAAGTGGCATCTCGCGGAGGGGGTCACGTGCTCCAACCGGGCGTAGAGCCCGGCTATGCCCGGGTCAGCGCGGCCAGGTCGACCCGGGCGCGTCCTGCCAGGCGGTGCTCGGCGGAGCGAGCGACTCCAGCTCCTCGAACAGCGCGTCGGGGATCTCGAGCGCGTCGTCGGCCACGAGCGAGTCGTAGTGCTCGGCGGAGGTGGCGCCGACGACCGTCGTCGTCACGCGCCGGTCGCGGGTCGAGAACTGCAGCGCCGCGGCGGCGAGCGGCACACCCGCCCGGTCGCAGGCCGCTCCCATCGCCGCGACGGCGTCGACGATCTCACGGGGCGCGGGCTGGTATGCGTAGGAGGCGACCGGCTCGGGCCAGCGCGCGAGCGCGCCTCCGCCGTAGACCGCCGCGTTGACCACGGTCACGCCGCGGTCGACGGAGGCATCGATGAGTTCCTCGGACGAGCGGTCGACCAGCGTGAAACGGTTGTGCGTGATCACCGCGTCGAACAGCCCGGTGTCGACGTAGTGGCGCAGCATCGGCGCGGGGCCGCCCGAGATGCCGATCGAGAGGGCGACGCCCAGCTCCTTCATCGCCACGAGCGCGCGGACGGGGCCGTCCTCCGCGAAGGCCTCGTCAGAGGAGATGCGCTCCGGGTCGTGCAGGTAGAGCAGGGGGAGGACGTCCATCCCGAGGCGCTCGCGGCTCTCGTCGAGGCTGCGCCGCATCCGCTCGGCCGAGTAGCTGCCGGTGCTGGGATCGCGGTCGAGCTTGGTGACCACGGTGATGCCCTCGGGGACTCCGCCGCGCGCCTCGAGCGCCTCGCCGATCAGGCGCTCGCTGTGGCCGCCCGCGTACTCATTCGAGGTGTCGATCACCGAGACGGGCCGGGAGCCGGGGTCGGAGTCGAGGACGCGCTCGAGGGCCGGCACCCGGTCGACGTCGGCGACGCGCTCGGGCCGCCACGAGGTGCCGAGGGTGAGCCGGGTGACGGTGGCACCTGACGGGCCGAAGGGTCGGAGGCGAGAGGGCTGCGGAGTCATCCGCCCAGCCTGGCAGCGCCGGAGCCCTCGCCGCATCCTGTCGCGAGGTGAACGGTCGGTGGACGGGAGCGGTCCGCGCGATCGCGACGACGTCCGGCCGCGTCGTCGCGAGCGTCCCGGTCAGACGCCGGCCGAGCGTCGCCCCGCCGGGAGCGCCCCTCGAAGGGTCCGGGCGTCGGGTCGACGTCGGGCAGGCGCGCCGGCGTCCCGGCGTGACGGTGGGCACTCCACAAGACGGTGACCACCTGCTCCGCCTCGGTTCGCACCATCTCCCGCGCGCGTCCTTCGGCGGTGCCAGCGTCCGCGAGAGCGCACGACCGAGCCCAGAATCCGAGGGTAGCTCTCGTCGGGCGAGTGCGGGCCGTCCGGGAAGCCCGGAGCGGCGGAGTCCACGGCGGCGACGCCGTCGGCGAGCAGTGCGTCGCGCCGGTTCGGCCACTCCGCATCGGGGATCGCCCGCTGTCCGACCACGCCCGAGACGTCGGTGAGCGGGTCCGCGCAGGGGAGCAGGGCGGTGGCGATCCGCTGCGGCTACCGCTTCGGTCCCGCGCCGATCGCCCAGACGCGGGGCGGCTGCGCGCCGGTCACTGCGTGGTCCCCCACAATCCGCGCCTTGAACACCCACGGGTTGTGGCTCGCGACCGTGCGGGCGTTGCGCCAGTGCCGGTCGAGGTTTTTCCTCGTGCTCACTCCGGAGGCGCCGAGCGCGTCGAAGATGTCCGAGGTCGCGCGGGTGGCCAGCTGCGTCAGCACGATCTGGGCCTGCGCCGTCTCGAGCTCGGCGCGGTGGTTCTGCCGCTCGTCCTCGGCCGCATCGCCGTCGAGTGCCGCGTCGTGCGCGCGCTGCAGCGCTATCGCCGCGCGCTCGACGATCGCCGCTCCTGCGTAGGCGGCCGCCGAGACCTGCCCCACCACCTGCAGGATCTGCGGGTCCGCGGCGAACGAGTCGGCGTTCCCGTGGGAGAAGATCCGCGTCCGGTTCCGCACCTCTGCCGCGATCTCGCGCTCGGCCCCTGCGATCGAACCGGCCAGCACCGCCAGCAGCACCGCTTGGTAGAACGCGGTCTGGTAGCGGAACCGGGTGTCGAAGTCGATCACGTCCTCCGCCGCGACCACCGCCCGGGTGAAGGTGCTCGTGCCCGAGCCGGTGGTGCGCTGGCCGAAGCCGTCCCAGTCGTCGGCGTGCTCGACTCCGCTCTGGTGCGCGTCGACGATGGCGATCACCTTCTGCCCGGTGTCGGTGCGCTGAGCGAAGGTGTCGATCCAGTCGGCGAAGATGCTCCCCGTGGAGTAGTACTTGGTGCCCGTCACCGTGAAGCGCGTCGGGTCGCCCTCGACGGGTGTGACCTTCGTCAGCACCTCGCCGACCGCGACCGTGCCGATCTCGGTCCAGGCGTTGCCCCCGAGCTGCCCGCCGGCGAAGCGCTGGAGCCAGCGCTCGCGTGTCCCGTCCGTCGCGAGCAGCCGGTCCTCGACCAGCGCGAAGTGGCCGCGGAGCGCCTGCGGGATGTTCGAGTCCGCTGCGGCCAGCTCGGTCAGCAGACGGAACAGCTGCGGGAGACTCGCGCCGGCCCCGCCGGCCTCCACCGGTACGCGCACTGCGCCGAATCCCGCCTCCGCCAGCGCACGGATCTGCGCGACCGGCAGCTCCCGGGCGCTCTCCCGCGCCGCCGCTCCCTCCGCGATCTCGGCGAACAGCGGCCGGAAACGCCCCGCCAGTTCCTCGTAGTCCACGGCGGGCACGGCCCGCACCTCGGTCGCCGTCATCGTCTGCTCCTCACCGCTGCGCCCGTCCGGGCTGCTCGCGCTCGACGGTAAGGGAGCGGCCCTCTCCTCGTGTCGCCCGTGTCGAACGATGACGTCCCGTGTCCCTCCGTGACGCACCGCAGGCACACCGGCTGACACGGACCGCCGGGAATGCCACACGCCGTGCGCTGTTGGCCCTGGGGATGCCCTCCTCCACACCCGTCTCCCCGTCCGACTCCCGCAACGCCCTCGTCGTCGGTGCGACCGGCATCGGCGGCTCCGCCCTCGTCGACCTGCTCAGCGAGCAGGGCTGGCCGGTGACCGCCCTCTCGCGCCGCCCGATCGACGCCCGCCCCGGCGTCACTCCGCTCGCCGCCGACCTGCGCTCAGCCGAGGAACTCGCTCGCGTGCTCGCCGATCAGCGGCCCACGCACGTCTTCTTCACCGCGTGGTCGCGGCAGGCGACGGAGGAGGAGAACATCGCGGTCAACGGCGGCATGGTCCGCGACCTGCTCGCGGCTCTCACCCATGCTCCGGTTGAGCACGTTGCACTCGTGACCGGCCTCAAGCACTACCTCGGTCCGTTCGAGGCCTACGGTCAGGGCGCCATGCCGGACACTCCGTTCCATGAGGAGGAGGAGCGCCTGGACGCGCCGAACTTCTACTACGCACAGGAGGACGAGCTCTTCGCCGCGGCGGATCGAGCGGGCTTCACCTGGTCGGTGCACCGCTCCCACACGGTCATCGGGCACGCTGTCGGCAACGCGATGAACATGGGCCTCACCCTCGCCGTCGCAGCGTCGATCCACCGCGCCGAGAACACGCCCTTCGTCTTCCCCGGCTCGCTCACGCAGTGGAACGGCCTCACCGATATGACGGACGCGACGATTCTCGCCGAGCAGATGCTCTGGGCGTCGACGTCGGAGGCAGGCCGCGACGAAGCCTTCAACGTGGTCAACGGCGACGTCTTCCGCTGGCGCTGGATGTGGACGCGGATCGCCGAGTACTTCGGGGTCGAGCCGGTCGGTCCCGGCGAGGTAGCGCAACCGCTCGAGCAGCAGATGGTTGATGCTCAGCCGGTCTGGGAGCGCCTCGTAGAAGAGCGTGGCCTGGTCGAGTCGGATCTGGCCCGCGTCGTTTCGTGGTGGCATACCGACGCCGATCTCGGCCGGCAGATCGAGGTCGTCACCGACATAGGCAAGTCGCGCCTGGCGGGCTTCAGCAGCTACCACCGCACCGTCGACTCGTTCACGGCTCTCTTCGACCGCTCTCGCGCAGAGCGGTTGATCCCGTAGCCGCTTCTCTGCCGTCTGTGGAGAGCAGTAGCGCGATTCCCGTGGGGACGCGGGCTTTGCGCGTGCTGGTGAAACGACGAGGGTCGATTGGCGCGCTCGAGTTCGGTCGGCCCCCGGGGCGTCATCGGCTCACGAGTGCGGAGGTCTCAGATCTCAGCCAGGCGTTCTTCGTCGCCGTCGGCACCGCATTCATCTGGGCGATGAAGTCTGCGCCGTAGGGGTCACTGGTGATTCCGCCGATACGAGCTGGGTCGCGGATGATCTGCGGTACGAGGTGAAAATACTGCACTTTCCCGAAGTAGTCGGCGAG
Source organism: Rathayibacter tritici (assembly GCF_002932875.1). Classification (GTDB taxonomy): domain Bacteria; phylum Actinomycetota; class Actinomycetes; order Actinomycetales; family Microbacteriaceae; genus Rathayibacter; species Rathayibacter tritici. Next base: position 34,521 of record NZ_PSWS01000002.1, on the reverse strand, counting down.
GGCGCGGAATGATTGATTGGCGGCGATCTGCTCGAGATGGGTCTGAGTGAGCCGGACGGCGTCGGTCTCGTCTTCGAGTTGAGGCCGCTTAAGCAGCTCCACCCCATTCTTCTCAGCGAGTTCCTCACCGACGATGGGACGATTCAGGCCTCCTTTTTCTCCCCGGATCGAGAGGCGGTATCGCCATTCGTCCTCCGCATCGCTCAGCCGAAGATCGATGATGAGGCGGCCGCCCTGATTGTTGCGAGCGAATAAACTGCGAACTTTGCTGATGCCGCCGCGGCGTTCGATCGCCGAGGTGAGGCCGCCCCCGGTCGCCGCAATGTCTCCCAGAAAGCGAAATAGATCGAGAAGATTCGACTTGCCTGATGCATGTGGGCCGACGACAAAAAGCCGGTTGTCGATCGGGAAGTCGAGAGACGTGAAGTTTCGCCAGTTGCTTGCTGTGACGTGCGTTATGCGCATGGTCTACCTCCTCTTCCGCTTCGGTGAGTCACCTTCAGCCCAGGGGGTGCAGCCGATTCGGACGCGGATGACAAGTGGACAAGTACGTCCTGATGTTGGAGAGAGCGGGGAGCATCAGCGGGACTCCGCCCGCGGCACTACCCGCTCGTCACCCGCGCCGCAGGGGAGAGCTGGTGACGCACAAAGTGGAGGGTGAAGCTGCGGCGGTGTCCGCCGGTGACGCGTTCGGCGAGGACACGGATGCCGAGGACGGCGACGACTCGCCACTGCTCGCTCTCCTTCCCGACAACGGCAGAGAAGACGTCGCCCGGACGAACCCTGTCCTCGCTGGTGCCGTGGCCGCTCGTACCGTGGATCATCTCGCCGCTCCTGGAGCTGGCGGACCTCGCGGTCGGCGCTTCGGCTGCGCCGCGCAGCCGCCCGCCGGTCGCGCGAGAGGGGGGCTCGAGCGACCGGCGGCCGGTTCTGCGTGCGGCAGCAGGGCCGAGCCCGCCGAAACGATCCTGTGCCGCAGGAGCAGTGTAGGACGGGGCTCCTGATCGTGGCGCGGAATGTCAACCTCTTGCGAGCGCGCTCTCTGGCTCTTCGCGTGCCGAAAAACGACGGCACCCGCCTCCCTGGCGGGGAAACGGGTCGTGTCGGTGGCAGGCAGCGGGAGTCTGATCGGGTGCGACTCAGGCGCGGAATGTCAGGCGGCGGGTTCGGCGCGACGCAGCGGGACGGCTGCGGCGCTCGTCGGCTCGGGCACGATGCGCAGGCCTGCGCCGCTGTTGGCACGCTCCATCAGAGCCTCGACCCACTCAGGGTTGATGGTGGGTTGGCGGCTGCCCTTGAACTCGAACTGAATCGGGATGGTCGGGTGCATCCAGACGCCGCGGCGCCCGGTACCGGCGTGAGGGCTCGCGTCGAGAGTGAGCAGGAAGCGCTCATCGCGGCGGAACTTGTTGATGATCACGATCTGGAGGTGGGCGAGGGCGCGGTCCTCGACCTCGATGGCGGCGGGGGGAGTTCCGTACAGGATGGTGCCCATGATGTTCTCCGATCTGGCGTGCTGGTGGCTGACGTCCGTCACTTTATATCGCTAGACACGCTGTCTACTAGTTGAGCTAGCTATGTTCGATCGAGACTGCGCTTTCTGGCCATCGACGTCCGTAGCTCGATTCTGCGCCGATCGGGCACACCACAGAAAGCCCCTCGGCGGGAATGTCCGGAGAAGAAGGAAAACGAGCCAATGTCAGGCGCGGCGCTGCTCCAGAATGCGGTCTGCGTCGTCGCCGATCGGTTCGCCCACGAGTTCCTGCGTGCCGTTGATCGGTGTGCTGTCAGCGGGGCGCTCGACAATCTCGCGCATGGTCTGGAGGAAGCGGATGACGGTGCCGGCCTCGCTCGGATTCAAGGTCTCGGCGGCCTCGAGCATGCGGTGGTGCAGGGCGTCGAGGGTCTCGCGGACCTCACGGTGCGACGTGGGCGTCGCGACGATGCGGAGAGCGCGGCGATCGCTCGGGTGGGGTTCGCGCACGACGTGCCCGCTCTTGACCAGCCGGTCGATGAGCACGGTTGTCGAGGCGGAGGAGATGCCGAGGTAAGAGGCGAGGTCCTTGGGGCTGACGTGTACGCCGTTCTGCTGGCGGCGCATTAAGAACTGCACGGCGAGCAGGTCGTTCTCGCCCATGCCCATCGATCCGCGGGTCCTACGGCGCATCGCAGCTTCGGCGGTGCGGAAGGCGCGCATCGCGGCGAGGACCTCCACCGCTCCGGGCTCGGTCGCCTCACCCGAGTACCAGAAGGCCCCGGTTCGTTTCAGCGTGACCTCATCCATGTGCAACAGTCTAGACAGACGTGTAGCAAGAACATCTAGTTAAGCCAAGCTCCCTCGGGGTGGTTGTCCGCACCGGTGAACACCACTACCAATGAACTGCTCGTGAGACGTGCTGGATAGTGAGTGTCGAAGGGAATGACGAGTGCTTGACGAACTCGCCCGTCTGCAGTCGCTCCCCACGGACAGCATGGATCCGCTGCTCGGGGCCCCTCTGGTCGACCGCTACCTTGTTCTCGAGCGAGTGGGGGAGGGTGGCAGCGCGAGCGTCTACCGCGCCAGCGATCTGCTCCCCCGCGAAGCGGCCGTCTCGGTGCACCGCGACCTCTCCGACACCCCGAACGAACGCGCTCGACGCGAGCGTGAGATCCGCCTGCTGATCGACTTCCGTCACGCCAGCGTGGTCGATGTCCTCGACCAGGGCGAGCTACCCGGTGGCGGCGGCGCGTTCCTCGTCCTCGAATACTTCGACCGCAGCAACCCCGCCGCCGACGGGTTCGGCTCCGGCGACCAGCGCCTGGTCGCCGAGGTCGGCGCTCAGGCCGCCGATGCGCTCGCTCACCTTCACTGACCTGGACCCTCCTGATCGTCGGGATGCTGCTGAAGTACGCGATCAGAGCCGGCGACTGGCCGGTGAGCGTCGCCGGACCGATTCACGGCTTCGCGTTCCTTGCCTACGCAGCCGCGGCGCTCGTGCTCGCGGTGAACCAGCGCTGGACGGCCGGTGCGACGGCGCTCGCGGTGGCCAGTGCCGTCGTGCCGTCCGCGACAGTCCCGCTCGAGCGCGCCGTCGAGCGCCGCGGGCTGCTGGAGGGGCCGTGGCGCACCTCCGTGAGCGACGACCCGCGCGACCGGCGTGTGACGCGCCGCCTCCTCCGCTGGGCCCTCGGGCGACCGGTGCTCGCGGGTGTGCTCGTGCTCGCACTGGTCGCTGTGGTGTTCGCGGCGCTCCTGGTGGTCGGACCGCCCGGGGGCGGGGAGGGCTGAGCCGGACGGGGGTGCGAGTCTGACCGGGGGTCGGAGTTGGAGGGGGGGCCTCGACCCTCACCTGTAAGTAGGAGGGTGCGGTGTGGAGGACGCGGTGAGTGAGTGGGCGTGCGGGTGGGGCTCGCGGGTGATCAGGCGGTGCGTGTCTCCGCGTCGATGAGGATCTCGGCGGCGCGGCGGGCGTGCAGAGCGGCCTCGGGGGTGCCAGCGATGGCCGCGGTGGTTTGGGCGCCTTCCGCGAGGATCGCGAGCTGCGCGGCGAGTTCCGATCCGCCTCCCGCGTCCTCCGCGAGGCTCGCGAGGAACCGCTGGAACGACTCCTTGTGCTCGCGCGCCATCTCGGCGACCGCCGGGTTCGAGGATCCCAGCTCGCCGAAAGCATTGATGAAGCCGCAGCCCCGGAACGAGTCCTCCGAGAACCAGTCGAAGAGGAAATCGTAGATCGCGAGGAGCTTGCCGCGGGGTCCGCTCGCCGCGGCAACCCTGGCGCTCACGCCGAGCGTCCACTGCTCGTGCCGGCCGTGCAGCACCGCGACGATCACCGACTCCTTACTCGGGAAGACGGAGTAGAGCCGCTTGAGCGAGACCTCCGCGGCGGTGCGCAGCTCGTCCATCCCGACCGACTGGATGCCGCGTTCGTAGTAGAGGCGGTCGGCGGCCGCGAGGATCGCCTCGCGGGGAGGGCGCTCGTCGAGGGTCGGGGACATCCGTCCATGCTATGCGGTGCGGGAACGCGCGTTCTCCGCCCGGAGCGGCGGGCGTGCGATGTGCAGGGGATTGCTGCGGAGTGGCCAATCCTGCCGCCTTGTGCGCTGCCGAAGTGCGCCGGGTCCTGCACATCGCACCTGCGCCTGCTGGGCCGACTCCGGCGACTGCGGTAGGGCAGGTGCGGTTTGCAGGGGATTCGTCAGAGGTGGGCTGTTGCGCCGCCGGATGGGCGCGAGAGCCCGGGGAAGTCCTGCGAATCGTACGGAGCCCTGCGAATCGGACGTGGGCCTGCGAATCGGACGGGGGCCTGCAGATCGGACGGGGATGGCCGGGCGGGCGGCGGCTGCTAGCGTCGCGCTCGGGCGCGTCGGCGCCGGGAACGGAGGCGGGGCGCATGGTTGTCGCGATGCAGGCAGAGGGGTTCGACGGGCCGGAGGCGCTGCGCGCCGTCCAGGTCCATCCGGGAGAGCCGGCGCTCGGGCGGGTGCGAATCGCGGTGCGCGCGGCGGGCGTGAATCCGGCTGACGCGAAGCTCCTGCGCGGGATGTTCGGGCGCGGCCGGGTGCCGGTGCGTCCGGGCAGCGAGGTCTCCGGAGTGGTGACCGCCGTCGGCGAGAAGCCGGAGGGTCCGCTCGGTCCGATCCGTGTCGGCGACGAGGTCGTGGCGTTCCGGGTCTCCGGCGGATACGCGGAGGAAATGGTCGCGCCGGCGAGCGCGGTGCTGCCCAAGCCCGGAGGGCTCGACTGGGCGGCGGCGGCTGGCCTGCTGCTGGCGGGGACGACCGCCGAGCATCTCGTCGAGGCGACGCGGGTCTGCTCAGGGGACACTGTTCTCGTGCACGGGGCAGGCGGAGCCGTCGGCACGCTCGCGGTGCAGCTCGCCGTCTCCCGTGGCGCGCGGGTGCTGGGCACGACGAGCGAGCGCGGTGAGGACGTCGTCCGCCGGTTCGGTGCCGAGCCACTCCGCTACGGCGCCGGGTTGGCGGATCGTGTGCGAGCCCTGGCGACCGACGGTTCGACGCGGCGCTCGACACGGCGGGCACGGACGAGGCCCTGGACACCTCCGTGGACGTCGTCGCCGACCGCTCCCGCATCGCGACCATCGCCGGGTTCGAGCACGCCGCTCGTCTCGGCGGGATCCTCCTGCTCGGCGGCGGACCCGGCGCCGACTCCGGGACCGCCCTGCGCGACGCGGCCCGGCCCGGACTGCTGGAGCGGGCCGGACGCGGCGAGCTGCAGGTCGTGCTGGGCCCAGCTTTCCCGTTGCGGGAGGCAGCGGCGGCGCTCGCCCTCGTCGAGTCGGGTCGCGCGCGCGGCAAGGTGGTGCTGCTCCCCTGAACGCGACCCGCTCCCTCGACCTGCCGGCCCGTGGTCCATTCGATATCGCGGGCGTCGCGAACCTCCTCCGCAACCACGCCCTACCCGGAGTGGAGCGGGTCTCCGCTGACGGCCGGCGCCTGGAGCGCCTGCTCACCCTTGACGGTGCTGCGCACGCGGTCGCACTGGAGGTAATGGAGACGGGGCTGCGAGTCACCGCGCACCCGGATGTGCTGGCTGTGGCGGCGTCGGTCGTCCGCGCCTGGTTCGACCTCGACTCCGACGTGCTGGCGATCGGCCGCGAGCTCTCCCGCGATCCGCTGCTCGCGCGCGCGGTCGCGGCCCGGCCGGGGCTGCGGGCGACGCAGTACCCGGAGGCGTTCGAAGCGGCGGTGATGGCGGTGCTCGGCCAGCAGGTGTCGGTCGCCGCCGCCCGCACCTTCGGCGGTCGGACGGCGGCAGTTTTCGGCGTCCCGGGCGAGCGCGGCCTGCTGGCGTTCCCGACTCCTGCCGCTCTGCTCGCTCCGGAGTTCGAGGCGTTGCGCTCGGCGATCGGAATCACCAACGCCCGCGCGCGGACCGTGCGGGCCGTCGCCGAGGCGTTCGCCGCGGGATCGGTGCTCGACCGCGAGGGCGACCTGGCCCAGCAGCGGCGCCTCCTGCTCGCGATCCCGGGTGTCGGGCCGTGGACCGCCGACTATCTCGCGCTGCGATTCCTCGGCGATCCGGACGCGTTCCCCGCGGGCGACCTCGTGCTGCGGAAGGCGCTCGGGCGGGTGAGCGCGGCGGAGGCGGAAGCCGCGTCGCAGGCGTGGCGGCCGCACCGCGCGCACGCGGCGTTCCACCTCTGGGCGAGCACCGGGGCGGTCTGAGGCGACCGGTGTCCGTTGCCGAGGTTCCGGAGCCGCCGACGGCCCGTCCGACCGGCGGAGGGTCTCGCTGGATCTCGGTTGCGGACGGATCAGGTCAGGTACTCGACGTCGTCGTACAGGATCGGCGCGTCCTCGGCGTCCGGATCCTCGACCGCGACGTCCTCGTGCTCGAGGATGACGGCAACGCCCGGGGAGACCAGCACGCAGACCTCGCGTTCGCCCGCGACCGTGAAGCTCACCATGTCGCCGCGGTTGCGCACGGCGTCGACGAGGCGCTTCTCGAGTTCCTCGGTGTCGAGCGAAATGGACAGGAGGAAGCGGCGGCCGTCGATGCTGAGCGTCGTGCGACGCACGGTCGTCTCGGGCTCGGGGGGAGTGTCGCGGCCGCCGCGGCCCGGCGTGACCGCCTTGACCCGCAGCGACGAGGCGTGCATCCGGATGACCGCGTTCACGAGGCCAACTCCGGACGCGCCTCGTGGTGGCGGCGGCCGCCGGCGTCGACAGCCTCCCCGAGAGCGAGATCGGCCGAGCCGGTGAGACGGTGGAAGCCGTAGAGCAGACCGCGGGAGGGCTCGACCGTTTCGAGCGCCTCCGAGAGCTTCCCGAGCGCCGCCACGGTGGCGTCGTCGAGACCCTCCGGGCGCAGGTGCGCGGAGTCGGGGTGGTCGTGTGAGCTGCTCATTCAGGTGAGCCTAGGCCGACCTCACGGCTCTGTGACCCCCTTGCGCCGCCGCCGCGAATGGTTCGTGCCCGCTGCGGAAGCAAACTCAGGTGCACCTCGCGGAGGGCACCGTCCTCGGCCACGGCGGTCAGGAAGGTGCAGGCAGGTTGGCGCCGCCGATCCGTCGGGGAGCCCGGATTCAACAGTCGCAGACCGGCCGGCGAAACGGAGTCCCAGGGGATGTGGCTGTGGCCGAAGATCAGCACGTCGGCGCCCGGGAAGGCGACGTCGGCGCGGATCTCGCGGCCGGTTGCCGGCCCGGTCTCGTGCACCACACGGAGGTCGAGCCCGGCGACGCGCGCGTGGGCGACCTCGGGCAGGCGGGCGCGTAGCGACTCCGGATCGTTGTTGCCCCAGACGGCCAGGAGGAGCGGCGCTCGCTGCTCCAGTGCGTCGAGGGTCGCCTCGTCGACCCAGTCGCCCGCGTGCACGACCAGGTCGGCTTCGTCGATCGCCTGCCACACCTCGTCGGGGAGAGTCGTCGCCCGTTTCGGCAGGTGGGTGTCGGCGAGCAGGAGGAGGCGGACCGGTCCGCCGAGCGAGGGTGGTGCGCCGTCGGGGCCGGGCAGGAGCAGGGGCATCAGCGGGCGAAGGCGGGCTGGACCATCGGCGTCAGCGGGCAGGGCCGGGCGTCGGCTCCACTCCGCCGTCGGCGCCGGGCTCGGTCGCAGTGCCGGAGCCGCGGAGGCGGGCGTCGAGCGCGTCGAGGTCGGCGGTGAACCAGAGGTGGTCGCCGCGGTTCGACTCGGCGACGAACGCCTGCAGCGCACTCGACTCCGCCACGGGTCCGGTCACGTCGCCGAGGATCACAAGTCGCTTGCCGTACGAGACGAACTTCTGCACGAACTCGCCCGCGATCCCGGAGCGCAGGTGCAGAAACTCGGCGTCGAGCCGGCCGACGGGGACCACGATCGTCTCGACGTCGCTCCCGTAGGTCTCGCCGATGAGCGCGATGGCGTCCTCCGGAGTCGAGAGCGCGCCCCCATCGTCGTCGACGATCAGGAGGGGGACGCCCTGGCGGGTCTCGGTTCTCATCGGGCCAGCCAATCACGCCGATCCGGAAGGCGCGAGGGGCGGGCGGTGCTTCTCGTCGGCCGCCGCTTGAGAGGATTCCTTCTCGGCTGACCCGCGTGAGCTCCCCGATGTCGATCCGTTCGCTGGTGGGAGCCGCCCGGGTAGCGGTCGGCGCTGACCGGGTTGTCGGCGAGGAGGCGGATGCCGGGGGAGCGGCGCGCGCCAGGCGCCAGCGCTCCGCGTCCGCTCCTCACTCCGCCGTCGCGGCGTCCGGCTTCCTCCAGAACGGGGAGTAGTGGGACCCGTCGAGATCGTCGAACTGGCGCTGGTACAGGAAGGAGTCGTCGCCGGTGTCGCCGATCCGACCGCCCGCGGCGGCGGCGCGCTCACCCTCGCCACCCGCGGGCACGTCGTCACGAGTGCCGCCGAGGGAACCCCGCACCGCACACCCGGCTCAGCGGAACGATCGCAGTCGCAGACTGTTCAGCACGACGAACACGCTCGAGAACGCCATTGCGGCCCCGGCCACCAGCGGCCCCAGGAGCCCGGACATCGCGAGCGGGATCGCGGCGACGTTGTAGGCGAAGGCCCAGAAGAGGTTGCCGCGGATCACGCCGAGGGTGCGGCTGCTCAGGCGCAGCGCGTCGGGCACGCGGCTCAGGTCGTCGCCGACGAGAGTGATGTCGCTCGCCTCGATCGCGGCGTCCGATCCGGCGCCCATCGCGATCCCCACCTCAGCGGCGGCGAGCGCTGCGGCATCATTCACGCCGTCCCCGACGAACGCGACGTGGCGGCCCTCGGCGCGCAGCCGCTCGATCACGGCGAGCTTCTCCTCCGGCAGCACCTCGGCGATCACCTCGTCGATGCCCACGGCCGAGGCGACCGCCCGCGCGGCCCGCGGATTGTCGCCGGTGAGCATCAGCACTCGCAGCCCGCGCTCGCGCAGGGCGCGGACGGTGCGGGCGGCCTCGTGTCGCGGCTCGTCGCGGAGTACCGCGAAGCCGCGTAGCTCTCCGTCCCAGCCGACGCCGACGACGGTACCGCCCTCGATGCTGGCCCGCTCGGCGCGTTCGGCGAGGTCTCCCGGAGCGAAGCCCCACTGCTCCTCCAGCCAGCGCAGCCGACCGGCGACCACCAGGCGGCCCTCGACTCGGGCGCGCACGCCGAAGCCGGCGCTCGCGCGGAAACCGGTCGCCTCGGGGACGTCGAGGTGAGCGGCCCCGGCCACGATCGCGGCGGCCAGCGGATGCTCGGACCCGCGCTCAAGCGCGGCGAGCATCCGCAGGCTCTCGTCGTCGCTGGCCGCGACCACCTGGAAGGTGCCGGTGGTGAGCGTGCCGGTCTTGTCGAGCACCACCGTGTCGATCCGGCGGCCGGCCTCGAGCACCTCCGGCCCGCGCAAGAGGATCCCCAGCTGCGAGCCGCGGCCGGTCCCCACGAGAACGGCGGTCGGAGTGGCCAGGCCCAGCGCGCACGGGCACGCGACGACCAGCACCGCCACGGCGGGCGAGACGGCGGCGGCGAGGTCGGCGCCGGCGATCAGCCAGCCGAGGAGGGTCGCCAGGGCGAGCACCACGACGACCGGGACGAAGACGGAGGAGACGCGGTCGGCGAGCCGCTGCACGCGCGCCTTGCCGGCCTGGGCGCTGGAGACCAGGCGGCCCATCCGGGCGAGCGTCGTCTCGGAGCCGACCCGGTCGACCCGGACGGTGAGCAGTCCGTGCGCGTTCAGCACTCCGCCGGTCACGGACGAGCCCGGCCCGACCTCCACCGGGACGCTCTCGCCGGTGAGCATGCTCGCATCGACGGCGCTCGAGCCCTCGAGCACGGTGCCGTCGGCGGCCACGGTCTCGCCAGGGCGCACCCGGAGGAGGTCGCCGACCGCGAGCGCAGACGCGGGTACCCGCTCCTCCCGCCCGTCGGCAGTGACGCGCACGGCGTCCTTCGCGCCGAGGCGGAGGAGCGCCCGCAGCGCCGCACCGGCGTCGCGCTTGGACCGCGCCTCCAGATAGCGCCCGGCCAGCACCAGGACGGGGACGGCGGCGGCGACCTCGAGGTAGATCTCGTCGTGCCCGGAGCGGCTGCCGAGCAGCTCGAACGGCATGCTCATCCCGGGCCGGCCGGCGTCGCCGAGGAACAGTGCCCAGACGGACCAGGCGAACGCCGCGCTCACGCCGAGGCTGATCAGCGTGTCCATCGTGGTCGAGCCGTGTCGCAGCGCCCGCCAGGCATTGCGGTGAAAGGGGAGCGCGCCCCAGACGGCGACCGGTGAGGCGAGGGCGAGGCATAGCCACTGCCAGTTCGCGAACTGGAGCGGCGGGATCATCGAGAGCAGGACCACGGGCACGGCGAGCAGCGCTGAGACGCGCAGACGGGTGCGCAGGGCGCGGCGCTCGGTGTCGTCGCGGGTGGCGTCGTCGTCGGCGGGGGCGGTGTCGATCGGAGCGGAGGGGAGGGTCGCGCTGTACCCCGCGGCCTCGACGGCGGCGATCGCGTCGGCGGGACTCGTACCCTCGGGGAGCGTCAGCGTTGCCCGCTCGAGCGCGAGGTTCACGGTGGCGTGCACGCCGGGCAGAGCGTCGAGCCGTCGCTCCACGCGGGCGACGCAGGAGGCGCAGGTCATGCCTCCGATGGCCAGTTCGAGCGGAGTGCCGGCCGTTTCACCCACCTCAGCTCAGGGGTGCGAGCCGGTAGCCCGCGTCGGCGACGGCGGCGGCGATCTCCTCGCGGCCGAGCGGACGGGAGGAGCTGACGGTGACGGTCGAGACGCCGTCGGGCACGAGTGAGATGTCGACGCCGGAGACGTCGGGATAGGCGGCGAGTTCCTCCGTGACACTGCGGACGCAGTGCTCGCAGGTCATGCCGGCGACTCCGACGCTCTGCACGGAAGCGGCGGGTGTCGTGGTGTGCTCATGGCTCCCGTGGCCACCACAGGCGCACGCCCCGCCGCCTCCGCAGGCGCAGCCGCCCGTCGAGCCGCTCGCGGTCAGGCCGAGGTCGATCCTGGTGCTCATGAAGTCCTCCTGCATGATGCGACCGGGCGGCTCAAATACCCCCCGGGGGTACCTACATGATAGGCCGATCAGGACTTCGCGGCAAGGCGGGAGAGCGCAGGGGCGAGAATCGTCCGGGCGGGAGGAACCGCCGCACGAGCAGAGGAGGCGAGGCATGGACCCCGCATCGACGCCTCACTGGGGCGTTCCTTCGAGCCGCACGCCGCCGTCCGTCCCTCTCCCCGCGCGCGTCCGGTTCGAGCCGACCGCCCTGCTCGGCTCCATGCTGCGCGTCGGTGCGCTCCCGGCCACCCTCCGCCCCCGGATGCGGCAGGCGGCTCCGGAGCGGCAACGCCGCCTCGTCGCGCTCGCCGACGTCACCGAGGGCTTCGTTGTGCTGCACACCCGCGAGCTCACGCGGGCACTGCGCCGGATCGCTGCTCCGGCCGCGGCGGCCCCGGGCGACGCCGCCTCTGTGCTGGCGGTCGGCCGTGACGGCGTGGAGCTCGCCGCCGAGCGCGCCGACGGACTCCGCATCGCCGAGTGGGAGCGGATTGTCTCGGTCGGAGTGGGGACGTCGCCCGCGGGCGCGCGCCGGGTCCGCGCCGTCGTTCTCACCGTGCTCGCTCCGGGGAGTGTGCCGGCAGAGTCTGCCGCCGCCCGCGCCGTGGCGGAGGCGATTGCCGCGCGTCGCCGTCCGCGCACGGTCCTGATCCCGTTGGTCGTCGCTTCGCCGGGTCCGCTGGGGTGGCGCGTCGCCGATGATCGCTCTTTCCTCCTCGCGCTCGACCGGCTGCGGCGGGCTCTCGGAGAGCGCGCCTGATGCGGGTGCGCCTGCGCTTCGCCCTCGCCGCTCTCGCCGTGCTGGGCCTTGGCCTCGCGCTGCGTTTCGTGCTGACGGGGCTTCTCGCCGACATCGCGGGGGGAGTGGCGTACGTCGTCCTGGTGGCGCTGCTGGTCGCTGTGCTGCTGCCGCGGATTCCGGGCGTGACGGCGGCGGGGATCGCGCTGGCCTGGTCGATCGCGATGGAGCAGTTGCAGGCCATCGGTGTCGCCTCGCGGCTCGTCGAACTGTGGGCGCCGCTCGCCCTCGTCGTCGGCACCACGTTCTCGTGGCTCGACATCGCCGCCTACGTCCTGGGAGCCGTCGTCGCCGCGGCCGTGCATCTCGCCGTCGCTCCCCGCATGCCCGCTGCGTGAGCCGGGCCGCCCGCCGAGACACCCCTGGATCGCCGGGACACCGCCGTCGCCGCGGTACCTCAGTGACGGAGGCGGTGTCTCATCCCGCGCCTGATTAGGGTGGGCCCATGAACGAGCCGGCACGCCCCGAGACGACGGCCCTGCAGGTCACTGCCCCGCACGACCACCGCCGCGACCGGCGCATCCCCGAGCCTGTCGACCGCTTCTCGACCGGAGAGGAGTACCCCGAGTACCGCGTCGACCTCGAGCGGATCCGCTTCTCGCCCTACTTCGCCCGCCTCTCCGCGGTCACCCAGGTCATCTCGCCCTCGGGCGTCGGTCAGGTGGTGCACAATCGGCTCACCCACTCCATCAAGGTGACCGCCGTTGCGCGCGCCATCGCGATGCAGCTGACCACCACCGACCCCGCACAGCGTGAGCTCGTCGATCGGCTCGGTGGCTGCGACCCCGTTGTCGTGCAGGCCGCCGCGAGCGCGCACGACCTCGGCCACCCTCCCTTCGGCCACCTCGGCGAGCAGGCGCTCGACCGCCTCGCCCGCGACCGGCTAGGACTCGCGGAGGGCTTCGAGGGCAACGCGCAGTCGTTCCGGATCCTCTCGGAGCTCGATGTCTGCGAGACGGTGGAGGTGGGCCTGAACCTGACGGCGGCCTCGCGCGCCGCTGTGCTCAAGTACCCGTGGGGGCGGACGGTGCACCGGCCCGACATCGACTCCGCCGACCCGACCGAGCTGCCCCGCGGCTCGACCGCGAGCCGCTGGGAAACCGCGCCGCCCAAATTCTCGGCCTACACGCTCGACCTCGACGATCTCCTCGACGCGCGCTCCGGCTTCGCCGCGATCGCCCCCTGGCAGCAGACCCTCGAGTGCTCGGTGATGGATGTCGCCGACGACATCGCCTACTCGCTGCACGACCTGGACGACTTCTACCGCGCGGGCGTGCTCCAGCAGGCGGCGGTCGCGGTCGAGTTCCGTGCGTTCCTCCGTGAGCAGAACGCGCTCGCCGCCCTCGACGCGGAGGAGCTGTGGGCGCGGGCACCCGGCCATTCGCTCGAGATGCTGCGCCGAAGGCTGGTAGCCCGCGACCCGTGGATCGCGAGCGACGAGCACTTTCGCGCCTCGGTCGAGCGGGTGTCGGCCGAGCTGGTGGAGGGGCTGCTCGCGCTCCCGTTCGACGGGTCGACCCGCACCGAACGCGCGATCGAGGCGTTCGTCTCCTCCTGGATCGGTCGGCTGCAGCGCTCAGTGCTGGTGCTCGCCGAGCCGAACGTCCGCTCGGGCCACCTCTCGCTGCTCCCGGACGCCTGGCACGACGTGGCGGTGCTGAAGTTCGTGCACACCCGCTTCGTGATCGACCGGCCCGACTTCGCCACCTATCAGCGCGGCCAGTCGCAGGTGCTCGAGACGCTGGTGACGCACCTCGACGCATGGCTGGCGGATCCGCGCGACGGTTCGCGGGCGCCGCAGAAGCTGCTCGACCTGATCGAGCTCGCGACCGACGGCTACTTCCGCCTGCGCGCCGACCACCCGGACTGGCTGCCCGTGGACGAGCGGGGACGACCGACCTCGGACCCGGCGGTGCTGCAGCGGCTCGGCCGGGGCCGCGGAGTCGTCGACTACGTCGCCACGCTCACCGACGAACAGGCGATGGCGCTCGCGGCCCGCCTGCGCGGCGATCGGGAGCCGTGGGCGATGGGGACCTGACGACCCACCTCCGGCTCGCAGGAATCGGTTCGGCTCGCGGGAATCGCGCATAACGGCGAGCCGAACGCTATTTCGCGAGCCCGATAGTCGCACGGCGCCGCTCAGAGGGGTGGTTGACACCGTGCCCGCCGTATGGCCCGCCGGCTTGTCGCCCGTCATTGCAGACATGCAGGCACTTCGAAGCCCCCGAGGACACATTCTGTGTCCGCCCCGCCGGCATTCAGGAAGTGCTGTCTCAACGACAGCGTAAAATCACGGAGGCACATGCCAGGATCGATAACTCGACAGGGAGTTCCGTTGGACGGAAACGCAACGACCACGCACCGCAACGTCGCATTGCTCTCCGTCGCGACCACGCTGGCTCCGCGCGTGACCACCTCGGCCGAGATCGAGGCGCGGCTCGCTCCGGCGCTCAAGCGCCTCCGGCTCCCCACCGGCCTCCTCCAGCGGGTCGCCGGCGTGCACGAGCGCCGCAATTGGGGCGCCGAGCAGGGCTTCGACGGAGCTGCGATCGACGCCGGCAAGCGGGCTCTCGCTGAGGCCGGAGTGCGCGCCGACCAGATCGGCCTGATCATCAACACGTCGGTGACGCGCAAGCACCTCGAGCCCTCGGTCGCCGTCCGCCTGCACCACGGGCTGGGTCTGCCCTCCTCGGCCATCAACTTCGACATCGCGAATGCGTGCCTGGGCTTCGTCAACGGTATGACCCTCGCCGCGCAGCTGATCGACTCCGGCCAGATCCGCTACGCACTCATCATCGATGGCGAGGACGCCGACGAGATCCAGGTCAACACCATTGAGCGCCTCAGCCGTGAAGGAGTGAAGCGCAAGGACTTCATGAGCGAGTTCGCGAGCCTGACCCTCGGCTCCGGCGCCGCGGCGGCCGTCCTCGGCCCGGCCGACGAGCACCCCAAGGGCCACCGCATCCTCGGCGGCATCACGCGCGCGGCGACCCAGTTCAACGAGCTGTGCATCGGTAGCGTCGACGGCATGTTCACCGACGCAAAGGCGCTGCTCAAGGGCGGGATGGAGCTCGTGCTCTCGGCGTGGAAGGAGGCCACCCGCGACTGGAACTGGACCGGGATGGACCGCTACATCACGCACCAGGTGTCGGATGTGCACACCGCCGCGCTGGTGAAGGCCGTCGGCATCGACCGCAGCCGCGTCCCCACGACCTACCCGACCCTCGGCAACGTGGGCCCGGCGTCGATCCCGATCACCCTCGCCCAGGAGGCCGAGACCCTGCAGCCCGGCAACCGGGTTCTGCTCATCGGAGTGGGCTCGGGCATCAACACCGCGATGCTCGAGATCGCCTGGTGACCGGCGCCCACCCGGCCGAGCGGATCCGCGGAGCGCTCGGCGCCACGGCCGCGGCGCAGCTGCCTCCGACCGGGCTCGACGGGCTCGATCCGGCGTGGTCGCGTCTCGTCGATGCTCCGGATGCGCAGGGCGTCTCCCGTCGCTGGCACCTGCTGGACACGGGTGACGCCCTCGGCGTGGAGCCGGTCGGCACGATCCTCTGCGTGCACGGCAATCCCACCTGGTCGTATCTCTGGCGTCGGCTCGCGGCCGCCACTCTCGAGGCAGCCCGCGGCGGTGGGCCCGCCTGGCGGGTGGTCGCGGTCGATCAGCTCGAGATGGGCTTCTCCGAGCGCACCGGTGCACTGCATCCGCTCGCCGACCGCGTGCGCGAGCTCTCGAACCTCACCGACGTGCTCGGGCTGGACGACGTGGTCACGCTCGGCCACGACTGGGGCGGAGTCGTCTCGCTGGGCTGGGCGGTCGACCACCCGGAGCTGCTGCGCGCCACGATGCTCCTGAACACCGCCGTCCACCAGAGCGCCGACGCGCCGATCCCGGCTCCGCTGCGGCTCGCGCTCGCCTCGGGCGTGCTCGGCGCGTCCACGGTCGGCACGCCGGCCTTCCTCGAGACGACTCTCGCGCTGGGTCACCCGGCGCTGCTCTCCGCTGTGAAGGAGGGATACCGCGCGCCCTACCGGTCTGCGTCGCGCCGCGGGGG
Source organism: Rathayibacter tritici (assembly GCF_002932875.1). Taxonomy (GTDB): domain Bacteria; phylum Actinomycetota; class Actinomycetes; order Actinomycetales; family Microbacteriaceae; genus Rathayibacter; species Rathayibacter tritici. Next base: position 18,708 of record NZ_PSWS01000002.1, on the reverse strand, counting down.
AGTGGGTGGCTTCGTCGCCGACATCCCCGTCGACTCCGCGCACCCGAGTGACCCCGAGCTGCAGCGCATCGCCGAGGGCGTCCGCGCCCTGACCGCCCCCGCCCTGATGCTGTGGGGTCCGCTCGATCCGATCTTCTCGGACCGCTACCTCGACGACCTCGTCGACCGCCTCCCGCACGCACAGGTCCACCGCTTCGAGGGCGCGGGTCATCTGCTGGCCGAGGACGTCGACTACGCGTCCGCCGTCCTCACCTGGCTGGGCGACCTCGCCGACGGCGACGAGCCCTTCGGCGGCAACCCGGCCCCCGACGTCCGCCGCCCGAGTGCGCCGGTCGAGTCGCTGTGGGCGCACCTGGATCGGAACGCCGAGGACGACTCCCTCGCCCTGGTCGAGATGGCGCCGCCCGGGGGCGGTGGGCCCCGCTCGGTCTCGTGGCGCCTGCTCTCGCGGCGGGTCCGCGAGCTGGCCGCCGGGCTCCGCGCCTCGGGCGTCGCTCCGGGCGACCGCGTCTCGCTCCTCGTGCCGCCCGGCGCCGATCTGACGGCGCTGCTCTACGCGTGCCTGCGCATCGGAGCCGTCGTGGTCGTTGCCGACGCGGGTCTGGGCCTGCGCGGCCTCACCCGGGCGGTCCGCGGCGCCTGGCCGGATCTGGTGGTCGGCGCCCTGCCCGGGCTCACAGTCGCGCGCGCGCTGCGCTGGCCGGGCGGGCGGGTCTCGACGCAGACGCTGCCGCGCGCCTCCGCCGCCGCTCTCGGCGTCGACACCTCGCTCGGGCAGCTGATCGAGCTTGGTCGCGCCGAGCTGGCCGCGGACCCGGCCGCGCTGGGCGAGGCTCCCGCCGCCGACGCCGTGGCCGCGATCCTGTTCACCTCCGGCTCGACCGGACCCGCCAAGGGCGTCGTCTACACGCACCGCCAGCTGGCGGGCGTCCGCGACGCGCTCGCCCGCCAGTACGGCATCGGACCGGGCACCGGGCTCGTCGCCGGCTTCGCCCCGTTCGCCCTGCTCGGCCCCGCGCTGGGCACGCGATCCGCGACGCCGGACATGGACGTCACCGCGCCCCGCACGCTCACCGCGACCGCCGTCGCCGCGGCCGCCGCCCGGGTCGACGCGACCGTGCTCTTCCTCTCTCCCGCAGCCCTGACGAACGTCGTGGCGACCGCCGAAGCCTTGGGCGCCGACGACCACCGCGCCCTCGCCGGTGTCCGCACCTTCCTGTCGGCCGGAGCTCCCGTCTCGGCGGGACTGCTCGGCGAGGCGCAGGCGCTGATGCCGAACGCCTCCGCCCGCACCCCCTACGGCATGACCGAGGCGCTGCTGCTCACCGACGCAGCGCTCGAGGGCATCCGGGAGGCGGCGTCCGACGACGATCCGCGCGGCGGCGTCTGCGTCGGGGTGCCCGCCGCGGGCGTACGACTGCGGATCGCCCCGCTGGACGCGGACGGTCGGGCCGCCGACGAGCCGGTGGAGATCGTGGGCGTCACCGGCGAGATCGTCGTCTCTGCGGGGCACGTCGAGGACCACTACGAGCGGCTCTGGCTGACCGATCGGGCCGCGCGCATCGGCGCTGTCGCCGGCGAGCGCTGGCACCGCACCGGCGATGTCGGGCGGATCGACTCCGCAGGCCGGCTCTGGGTCGAGGGGCGGATGCCGCACGTCGTGGTCACGCCGGAGGGAGTGGTCACGCCGGTGGGTCCGGAGCAGCGGATCGAGTCACGGGTGGGTTCTGTCGCGCGCGCCGCGGTCGTGGGTGCTGGGCCGCGCGGAGTGGCGCAGTTGGTCGCCGTGGTCGAGCTGCGCTCGGGCGCTCAACGGGTGGCGCTGGCCGAGGAGGCGCTCGCGGCCGAGGTCCGCTCGGCTGTGGGCCGGCGGGTCGCCGCGGTGCTCGTCGTTCCGGCGCTGCCCACCGACATCCGCCACAACTCGAAGATCGACCGGGCCGCGCTCTCGCGCTGGGCCGAGGGCGTGCTGGCGGGCGGCCGGATGGTGGCGCCGTGAGGGTCCTGGTCACCGGCGCGAGCGGGCTGCTCGGAGGCGCGGTGGCCGCGGGCCTCGTCGCCCAGGGCCACGACGTGCGGACCTTCCAGCGCAGGCCTTCCGGGGTGGCGGGCGTCGAGGAGTCACGGGGCTCGCTGACCGATCCGCGCGCGGTGGAGCAGGCGGTCGCCGATTGCGAGGGAGTCGTCCACCTCGCCGCGAAGGTCTCGCTCGCGGGCGACCCGGGCGACTTCGATCGCGTGAACGTCGACGGGACCCGCCGCCTGCTCGCCGCCGCCGCCCGCGCCGGAGCGACTCGCTTCGTCCAGATCTCGTCGCCCTCCGTCGCCCACGCCGGCTCCTCGATCACCGGCGAGGACGCCGAGCCCGCCGATCCGGAGCGGGCCCGCGGCGATTACGCGCGCACCAAGGCCCGCGCCGAGCTGCTGGCCCTCGCGGCCGACGCGCCGGGTTTCTCGGTGGTGGCCGTGCGCCCGCATCTGGTCTGGGGGCCGGGCGACACCCAGCTCGTGGCCCGCATCGTCGAGCGGGCCCGCGCCGGCCGGCTGCCGTTGCTCGGCCACGGGCAGGCGCTGATCGACTCGACGTACATCGACAACGCCGCCTCGGCGATCGTCGCCGCTCTCGGGCGCGCGGAGGAGGTGCACGGCCGCTCCTACGTCGTCACTAATGGTGAGCCCCGGCCTGTCGCCGAACTGCTGGCCGGGATCTGTCGTGCCTCGGGAGTCGAACCGCCGCGGTGGTCGGTCCCCGCGGGCGTCGCGCGGGCTGCCGGCTCGCTCGTCGAGCGCGTGTGGGCCGTGCGACCCGGCGCCGATGAGCCGCCGATGACGCGCTTCCTGGCCGAGCAGCTCTCGACCGCGCACTGGTTCGACCAGCGCCGCACGCGCGCCGACCTGGGCTGGAGCCCGTCGGTGAGCCTGGACGAGGGCCTGGCCCGTCTCGCTGCCTCGTACCGCCCCGGAGACCGACGCACAACGTCAGCTGAGAAGGACTGTCGCGCACGATGACGCGCGACAGGCGCTCTCAGCTGACGTTGCGGGGCGTCCCGCCCGTCCCGGGTCCGGCTGGTCAGCCGGTCGTGATCAGTCGGCGAGGATGAGGTACAGCGCGCGACGGGTCTCGTCGAGCTTCGCGGAGGCGGCGGCGCGCTGGGCCTCGCTCGCTCCACGGAACTGCTGAACGACACCCATCAGCTTGCCGACGTTCTCCATGAACGCCCGGTCGGCGTCGCTCGCACCGGGCGTCGCCTCCCAGGCCGCGGCGAGCTCGTCGGCGTGCTCGCGGACGTAGGTGCCACCCGCGTCCGTGAGCTGGTACTCGGTGCCGCGGCCCTCGCCGACGGCCGTGATGAGGCCCTCGTCGACGAGCTGCTGGAGGGTGGGGTAGACGGAGCCGGGACTGGGGCGCCACGAGCCGTTCGTCTTTTCGGCTATGGCCTTGATCAGGCCGTAGCCGTTCGAGGACTTCTCGGCGAGGAGGGAGAGGAGGGCCGCGCGGACGTCGCCGCGTCTGGCGCGTCCTCCGCCGCGGCCGAAGGGGCCGCCGAAGCCGGGGCCGAAGCCCGGGCCGAAGCCGAAGCCGGGCCCGAAGCCGCGGCCGTGACCGCCGGGTCCGCGTCGCTGGCCGGGGTGCTCCTGGCGGGTGGAGTGGTCGCCGTCGCAGGAGTCGCGGCGGTCGTCGGAGAAGAAGGTCCTGGGGTTCATGGGTGTGCTGCTTTCTGTCGTGGGGGATCTCTGTCGATCGAATCCGTTCGCCCATCGGGAGCGACTGCTCACGATCTGTCGGCGATGCAGTAACGATATATCGGCGACGGATCGACTGTCAAGACGTGAATTCCCCGTAGCCTGGAGGCTCCCCGTCGAGAGGTCCCGCATGCCGCTGCCCGACTCCGAGCTCGAGGCCTACCTCGACTCCTCCCTCCTCGCTGGAGACGTCCTCACCGGCCGCGCGTCCAACCTCGGCAACCTGCGCCGTCTCGCCGCTCGCGAGCCCGCTCACCTCTACGGGGTCGATGTCGCCGAGCACTGGACGCTCGACAGCCTGCTCGCCCTGATGGGGGAGCGCGTGGGGATCAGCACCGATCCCTCCTTCGAGAGCGGGCAGGACCGGATCGACGCCCGCCTGACGATCGCGGGACTCGCCCGCTACCGCGACCGCTTCGCCGCCGCCGTCCGCGAGGGCGCGCTGCTCCTGTTCGCCACCGCGCACCCCGCGACCCTGATGGACGTCTACCGCCGCTTCGCCGCCGCCGCGACGGAGCAGGGCGCCCGCGTGATCGACGTGAACGCCCTGCCGTTCGCCGCGCCCGACGGCATCCGGGTCCCGCTCACCGACGAGCATCAGGCCCTGTGGTGCACCGGCGGGGTGACCTGCGTCTATCGCGGGGGAGGGCTCCAGCACACCCACTCGTCGGAGCCGATGGACGCGCTGCTCGACCGCCTCGACGAGCTCGGGGTCCGCCCCGACCTGGTGATCGCCGACCACGGCTTCGCGGGCGCGGCCGGCCGACGCGGTCTTCCGGTCATCGCGATCGCCGACTGCAACGACCCCGCGGTCTTCGTCGCGGAGGCACAGGGCTCGATCGACGTGGTCGTGCCGATCGACGACGGGCTGGCCGTGCACCTCTACGGGCCGGTGATCGACTACGTCCTCGGCGCCTTCTCGGAGCGCGCGCGCACCTGACGGATCGTAGACTCGCCTTCGGCTCGTCGTGATCCCGGATCCGGCGAGCCGACCGCGTTCCCGAGTCCCCGACTCGCCACCACTGCAGACGGAGCATCCGTGACCCAGCCCCAGGACGGCCTCCTCCCGCGTTTCGCCGTCGGCGTCGATATCGGGGGGACGTCGATCAAGGCCTCGCTCGTCGACGTCACGACCGGCGAGCGTGCGGCCCGGCGTTTCGCTGTGGCGAACCCGCTGGGCAAGGAGCCCGAAGATTTCGCCGCGGCGATCGCCGGTATCGTCCGCGATGTCTCGCCGATCGCGGGCACGCCCGTCGGTGTCGGCTTCCCCGGCATCGTCCGCGGCGGCGTCGTCCGCCAGACCACCCACGTCTCGGAGCGCTGGGTCGGCCTCGACGCGCAGGCCCTGCTGTCGGAGGCGACCGGAGTGGACGTCGTCGTCGTCAACGATGCGGATGCGGCGGGCGTCGCCGAGCGCGAATTCGGCGCGATGCGCGGCCGGGAGGGCCTGCTCCTGCTGACCACTCTCGGTACGGGCATCGGTACGGCGCTCGTGCATGAGGGTGTGGTGATCCCCAACTCTGAGTTCGGCCACCTGCACATCGACGGCCCCGACTTCGAGCCGCAGGTCGGCTTCTCCGCCGTCCGGCGCGAGGGCATCACGCTCGAGGAGTGGGCCGGGCGTCTCGGCGTCTACTACCGGCACCTCGAGATGCTGCTCTCGCCGCAGCTGTTCGTGATCGGTGGCGCGGCCGCGCACGTCTTCGACGAGTTCGCGCGCTTCCTCGACATCGGTACCGAGATCGTCCCCGCCCGCTTCGGCAACGACGCCGGATTCACGGGCGCCGCGATGGTCGCCGTCTCGCCCGACCGTCTCGCCCCCTGGTACCGCTCCACCCGCGGCGCCCGCCTCGCCCCCGGCACCCCCGCCGCCCCCCACCATCGAGGGAACCCCGAGCCGTCGAGGGAACCCGCAGGAGCTGGCTCCCTCGACGAGTCGGGGTTCCCTCAGTGCGCCAGCAGGCGGCGGTAGAGGGCGTCGAGGCGGGCGGCGGCGGCCGGCCAGGAGTGGGTGGCGGCCCAGTCCACGCCGCCGCGGCCGAGGCGCGCCAGGTCACCGGGCGAGCGCAGGAGGTCGAGCATCGCCGCGGCCCACGCTGAGGGTGAGTCGGACGCGAGCAGCACGCCGCTCGCGCCCTCCCGCACCGCATCGATGAGGCCGGTTGTGCGTCGTGCCAGTACCGGCGTCCCGCTACCCGCCGCCTCGAGCGCGATCAGCCCGAAGGTCTCGGCCGCCGACGGCACGAGCGCCAGCCGCGCGCTGCGCAGCCGCAGAGCCACGGTGTCGCGGTCGGCCGGCCCCTCAATCAGCACGCGGTCGGCCAGCGGAGCCGCGGCGGCGCGCACCGCATCGAGGTACGACTCCCGTCCCGCAGCCGCCCCACCGACCAGCCGCAGCACCGGCCGCTCCGTCGGCGTCATCGCTGCGAGTGCCTGCACCGCGAGCAGCTGCCCCTTGAGCGGCTGGACCCGCCCGACCAGGACGACTCCCGAGCGCTCGCCCCCGCCCGGCCGGAACCGTGCGTCGACCCCCGGCGGCACCACGACCACCCGCGCCGGATCCGCGCCGTACCCGTCGACGACGTCCTTCCGCTCCGAGGCGCCCGCCACCACGATCGCGTCGGCCGCCGCGAGCACCGAGTGTTCCGCGTCAATCCTCTGCGGCGGCTCAGGGACGTCTCCCGGAGCGAGCCGGGCGTTCTTCGCCAGCGAACTGGAGTGCATCGAGTGCACGTGCGGCCGCCCGGTGAGCATCCCGGCGAGCCCGGACACCCAGTAGTGGGAGTGGACCACGTCCGCTCCCGCCGCGGCGCGCGCGAATTCCGGCGCCGTGGAGGCCAGCGCGTACTTGTCGCCCGGCGGCACGGGAACGCCGACCACCCGCACGCCGGGTGCGAGCATCCGCACGCCCTCGCCACGGGTCAGCACCTCGACCTCCCAGCCCAGCGCCGCCAACTCCGGCAGGATCGCCGCCAGGTAGACGTTCATGCCGCCCGCGTCGCCCGTCGAGGGCTGCTCGAGCGGGGAGGTGTGCGCCGAGACGACGGCCAGACGGGGCATTCCTCCATCGTAGGGACGGCCGTGCGTCCTCCGAGATCCCGCCCAGCGGCCCGCCGCGTCCCCGGGATCGGGTTGAATAGGCGGATGCGTTCGTTCGAGCGCGGAGAGCGTGAGGTTCATGGCCCGCCAGAGTCCCCCCGGTGAGGTGCTGCCGTCGGCCGCACCCGGGTCGGTGACCGCCGGCCACGAGCCCTTCTGGGAGCAGGACATCCGCGCACTCGTCGGCACCGCCGCGTTCGAGAAGGGCGCCGCCTACGCCGACGAGGGACGCGTCCGCGAGCTGCAGTGGTTCGGCGGCAGAACGCGCCTCTTCGGCCAGGTCCGCGGATCCGGTCGGCTGCCCTACGCGGTGAGCGTGCAGTTGCGCGACGAGGGCGAGCACTGGAGCCTGCTCGGCGGCGCCTGCAGCTGCCCGGTCAAGCGCGAGTGCAAGCACGTCGCGGCCGTCCTGATCGAGGCCCTGCGCCGCGAGCGCGAGGGCGGAGTGGCCGGCCCGTTCCCGGGTGAGGCCGCCGTCGACGCGGTCCCGGAGTGGCGCAGTGCACTCGCTCCGCTGCTCGCCGGAGCCGACCGCTCGCGGACCGGCATCCCGCTGGGCCTGCAATTCGAGCTGCTGCCCGGCGAGCCCGTGCGCCGCCCGCCCGGCCGCTACAACTCCTACCGCCCGCCGCCCGAGCCGCGCCCGCGCCTCGGCGTCCGCCCGGTGCGGATGGGCGAGCGCGACCGCTGGGTGCGCACCGGCGCGAGCTGGCGCGACCTCGGGTACCTGCATTACAGCCACGACTACGACGAGCGCCAGATCGACGTCGTCCGCGAGATGCAGGGCCTGCTCACCGGCCACAGCGCCTCCAGTTACTACTCGCCCGACACCTGGCTCTACCTCGACCAGTGCCGGAGCGAGGCGATTTGGGCGGCCCTGCACGGCGCCGTCCGCGCGGGCATCGGCCTGGTGATGGGTGATCGCGACCAGACGCCGCTGAAGATCCTCGACACCACGGCCACCGCCTCCATCGACGTCACACGCACCCCTGCGGGCCTCGAGCTGCGCTCGCTCGTCGCGATCGGTGACCACCCGGCCCCCGAGGAGTTCGGTTTCATCGGCGACCCGGCCGTCGGCCTCTACACCTGGGAGGGGGGCGATGAGCTGCGTGCCCGCCCGGTCACCCTCATCCCGTTCGCCGCGCCGCTGCTGTCCTCGGCGCGCACGTTCCTGTGGAGCCGCGAGGCCATCCGCATCCCGATGGCCGAGGAATCGGCCTTCCTCACCGAGCACTACCAGCGGCTGCATCGCCTGTTCGACATCGTCTCCCGCGACGGCTCCTTCGAGGCGCCCGCCGTGCCCGAGCCGCGGCTGGGGCTCACCCTCGAGCACACGGAGGGCGCGGGCCTGCGCGGCTCGTGGTGGTGGCGTTACGCGGTGGAGGGGGCGCGCGGCGTCGACGCCGAGCGGCTGCCGCTCCGGGTCGGCGAGGACGCCGGCTACCGCGACCTCGACGCCGAGCAGCGCATCCTCGACTCCCTCGTCGGCGCGGGCCTGGACCCGGAGTCGACCCCCGCACTGGTCTCGCCGTCGAGCAGGCGCCTACGCCCCACTTTCGACCTGCGCGGCATGCAGACCGTCGGCTTCCTCGCCGGCGAGGTCGAGCGGCTCCACGAGCTCGGCACGGTCGAGATCGAGGAGATCGGCGAGAGAGTCGAGTACCGCGAGGCGCAGACGGCTCCCGTGGTTGCCGTGCAGACCGTCGCTCAGCCCGACAGCCGCGACTGGTTCAACCTCGAGATCTCGGTCACGGTCAACGGTGAGGCGGTCCCGCTCGCCGAGATCTTCCTCGCCCTCGCCCGCGGCGACGAGTACATGGTGCTGCCCAGCGGCGTCTACTTCGCCCTTGACGACGAACGCTTCGGCCGACTTCGCGAGCTGATCGCCGAGGCCCGAGAGCTCTCGGACGACCCCGGCGAGACCCTGCGGATCAGCCGCTTCCAGTCCTCGCTCTGGGACGAGCTGGTCGAACTGGGCGTCGTGGAGGCGCAGGCCGCCGCCTGGCGCCGCTCCGTCGAGGGCCTCTCCGGCTTCACCGCGACCGGTGCCCTGGAGCCCCGCGTCCTCCCCGAGGGCTTCGCCGTCGAGCTGCGGCCCTACCAGCAGCTCGGCTACGACTGGCTCTCGTTCCTCTACGACAACCAGCTCGGCGGCGTACTCGCGGACGACATGGGCCTGGGCAAGACCGTGCAGTCCCTCGCTCTGGTCAGCCGGGTGATGCAGGAGCAGCGCGCCGCGGCCCAGGAGGCGGGCACCTCGCCGCGCCCGTTCCTCGTTGTCGCGCCCACCAGCGTCGTGCCCAACTGGGTCGGCGAGGCCAAGCGGTTCGCCCCGGACCTGCGCGTGGTCGGCATCGACGAGACGTCGAAGAAGAAGCGGAAGGCGCTCTCGAGCGTCATCGGCGAGGCGGAGCTGGTGGTCACCTCCTACGCCCTGTTCCGGCTCGACTACGAGTCGTATTCGGGCATCCAGTGGTCGGGGCTCCTCCTCGACGAGGCGCAGTTCGTCAAGAACCGCCAGTCGGCCACGCACCAGCTCGCGCGCCGCCTCGACGTTCCCTTCAAGCTCGCCATCACCGGCACGCCGATGGAGAACAACGTGATGGAGCTGTGGTCGCTCCTGTCGATCGTCGCTCCGGGCCTGTTCCCCTCGCCCGCCGGCTTCGTCGAGTTCTACCAGAAGCCGATCGAGCGCGAGGCCGACAGCGAGAAGCTCTCGCAGCTGCGGCGGCGCATCCGCCCGCTGATGCTGCGGCGCACCAAGGAGCTCGTCGCGAAGGAGCTGCCGCCCAAGCAGGAGCAGACTCTCGAGGTCGAGCTCGGCCCGAAGCAGCGCAAGGTCTACGACACCTATTTAGCGCGGGAGCGGCAGCGGGTGCTCGGCCTGATCGGCGACTTCGAGAAGAACCGTTTCGCGATCTTCCGCGCGCTGACGGTGCTGCGCCAGGTCGCCCTCGACGCGGCGCTGGTCGACGAGGCGCACGAGAGCGTCCCCTCCACCAAGCTCGACCTGCTCGACGAGCTGCTGGGCGACGCGCTCGGCGAGGGTCATCGCGTGCTGGTCTTCAGCCAGTTCACGCGGTTCCTCGGCCGGGTCCGCGGCCGGCTCGACGCGGCCGGCATCGAGTACGCCTACCTCGACGGAGCGACGAAGAAGCGCGACGAGGTCATCGAGCGGTTCCGCTCGGGTGAGGCGGGCGTGTTCCTGATCTCGCTCAAGGCGGGCGGCTTCGGGCTCAACCTCACCGAGGCCGACTACTGCATCCTGCTCGACCCGTGGTGGAACCCGGCCACGGAGTCGCAGGCCGTCGACCGCGCGCACCGCATCGGCCAGACCCGCTCGGTGATGGTCTACCGGCTCGTGGCGAAGGACACGATCGAGGAGAAGGTGATGGCCCTCAAGGAGGCGAAGGCCGCGCTCTTCGCGGCGGTCATGTCCGACGACGGCGCCGCTGCCACGGGCGGGATCACCGCCGAGGACGTGCGCGAGCTGCTGGGCTGAGCGCGGGCGCTACTCCCGCACCTGCTCCAGCAGGGTCGCGACGGCGAAGCGGGTGTCGGAGGCCAGGCGCCCCAAGCGGTGCGCCGCGCGGATCGACACGGGCCGGTGGGGATGCACGAGCCGCCGGGCCGCTGTGCAGGGCAGCGCGAAGGCGGCGACGATCCCCGCGTCGATCCCGTCCAGTCCGCCGTCGTCCCGACCGAACACGAGTTCGCGGCCTTCGCGGGCGAGAGGCTCGGGCAGGTCGGCCTCGCCGATCGGGAGGCGCAGCACGGCCAACAGGCCCGCCGCCAGCACGCGGCGGGGCAGCGGGCGGCCCAGACGTTCCGCCGCGTGCACGGTGAAGAAGTCGGCCTGCCGCTCCAGGACGCCGATGATCGCCTCGGCGAGGCGCTCCATCTCGGGGTGCAGCGAGAGCCGGGCGAGCCGACGGTAGCTGTGCATCGCGATTCGCGCATCCACCGCAAGCGCCAGCGCGATCGGACCAGGGAGGGCGGCCGCGACGCGGTTCACGAGTGGGCGCGACTCGACGGTCGGCTCCGGTGGCCGGACGTCGATGCCGCGGATCTGCGGCGAGGCTGCGAGCACGTCGCCCAGCGCGTCGGCGATCCGGTGCCGCTCGGCCGCCCAGACCGTCGCGAATGAGCGGACCTGGGCGTCGGGATGGGCGCGGGCGATCGGCAGCACCCGGGCGAGAGCGGCGTGCTCGATTGCGTGCAGGTACGCGGTGGCGACGATCGCCTCGCGATCCAGCGGCACCTCCTCGAACTCGCGCACCGAGAAGTGCTCGCGCAGGGTTCCCGGCGCATGACGGCGGTGGTCGTCGAGATCGAACGGTTCCGCGATGCCCACGTCGTGCTCCTCCGCTAGGGTCGTCCTTCCATCCTGGGCCCCTCGCGAGGGAGGCGGAAGAGCACGCGCCTCTCCCCGCGACACTGGGAGCCGGTCCTCAGGCGGACACCCCCGATTCGTCACGAACGGCTGCTCCGAGCCGCCGATCTCCGGTGGGATCGGCCCCTTCTCAACCGTGCGCGTCCTAGGGGAGTAGGTCGCCGTTAACGTCCATGATGTCGTCCGGGTTGATCGGCGCCTTCCCCGTGCTCACCTGCAACGGGATCACCGCGCCCCGCAGAGCCGTTTTGCCGGTACTCGGCGTGGTCGTCACCACGGAACCCTCGGGGATCTTGGCGGACGCGGCCGGCTCCGTGATGCCGACGACGAAGCCCGCAGCCTCCAGGGTGGCTGACGCATCGGCGACGGTCTTCCCGGTCACATCCGGCACCTCGGCGAGGGTCGCGCCGCGCGGCGAGTTGGCGAGCATCGAGGCGGGCGGATCGGCGAAGTTGTCGCCGCCGTACTTCTGATCGAGCGCCGTCATGATCGGCTTCCAAATGGCGTGGCGGGCGTTCGAGGCCTTGATCGATCCCGACTCGCCGGTGATGGTCGTGAAGCGCAGGTTCTGCTTGGTGTGGTTGTCGAAGCCCTTGATGCTGCCCACCCAGACGGCGAGCGAGGCCGCCCTGCTCGCGCCGGCGGTCCAGACGTCGGCCGCCTCGTCCGTCGTCCCCGTCTTGCCGATGTGCTCGATGCCATCGCGGGGGTTCGAGGCGGTGGCGGTACCCGAGGTCATCACTCGCTGCATCGCGTACTGCATACCGCGAGCGACCTCGGGAGTCACCGATGCTCGGCAGTTCGAGTCGGGGGTGGCGACAGCGGCTCCGTCGGAGTCGGTGATCCGGTCGATGACGACGGCGTCGCAGGTCGTGCCATCGTTCGCGATGCCCGCGTACGCGCTCGCCATAGTGAGCGGGGCGATCTCGTTGGTACCCAGGACGGCGGCCGGGCCGCTACTGAGCTCCTTGCCGTTCGCGCCGTGCACTCCGAACGATTCGGCGGTCGTACGGATGTCGCAGAGATCGAGCTTGTTGGCCATGCCCATGAAGCCGGTGTTGATCGAATTGGTCGTGGACTCGAGCGCCGTCATGGAGGAGGAGTCCTCGGACGGATCATCGTTCCTCGGTGCGAACCGCTCGCCCTGGTAGTAGCCGCTCTCGACATTGCACTTCTTGGCGTAGGAGCCGAACCCCGACGTCGGCGACGGGAACGACTCGTTGATCGTGTGCCCCGCCTTCAGCCACTGCGCCAGCGTGAACACCTTGTAGGTCGATCCGGTCTGGACGCCGGAGCCGCCCCCCATGCTGAGGTCGACGTTGAGGTTGATGGCGCTGTAGCCGGGATTGGCGGTGAGGAACTGCTCGTCCTGGCTGTACTTCGTGTTCTGCACCATCGAGAGCACGCGGCCCGTCTTGGCCTCGACGGAGGCGGCGGTCGCGCCGAGCTGGAAGCGCGGGTCCACCGAGGGAACGTAGGCGTTCAACGCCGCCTGCGAGGCCTGCTGGATGTCGAGGTCGAGGGTTGTCACGACGTCGAAGCCGCCCTGGCGGATGCGCTGGTAGCGCTCATCGTCGCTCGCTCCGAAGACGGTGTCGTTGCGGAGGACGTTGAGCACGTAGTCGCAGAAGTAGGCGGCGTCCCCGGCCGTGGTGCAGCCGGTCGAGGGCTCGGTGATGTTCGGGGTGATCGGTTCGGCGACGGCGGCGTCGTACGCGGCCTGGTCGATTCGGCCGTGCTTGAGCTCCTCCGAGAGGATGTAGTCGCGACGCTCCTTGGTGGCGGCATAGCCGTTCGCGGCGCCGTTCGTCTCATCGCCCGGATTGTCGAAGCTGAACTTCACCGGGTTGTTCACGATCGCGAGCAGCGCCGCCGCCTGGGGGGTGGAGAGCTGGCTCGCGGGGATGCCGTAGTAGTAATTGGCCGCGGCCTCGATGCCGTACACCGTGCCTCCGAAGAGGGCGATGTTGAGGTAGCCGAGCAGGATGTCGTCCTTCGACGCCTCCTTCTCGAGCCCGATCGCGAGCCGCATCTCTTTCAGCTTGCGCTCCGGCGTCGGCGCGGTCGCCTCGTCGTAGGCCTCGGCGCGCTCGGCCTTGTCGGGGATCGACTCCGCCTTCTGCACGAGGACGTTCTTGACGTACTGCTGCGTGATCGACGAACCGCCCTGGAGGTCCTCGCCCGCCAGCGTGACGGCGATCGCGCGGAGCGTCCCCTGGAGGTCGATGCCTCCGTGCTGGTAGAAGCGCGGGTCCTCGCCGGCGACGGCGGCGTCCTTCGCGGACTGCGCAACGTCGTCCCAGCCGACCTCGACGCGGTTCTGGTCGTAGACGGAGGCGAGCAGGGTCGTGCCGTTGCTCGCGTAGATGTTGGTGCGCTGCATCAGATGGCCCACGTCGAGGTAGCCGGGCAGGTTCTGGAACATGCCGATCGTGTTACTCGTGGCGAGGCCCGTCAGCGCGAGGGCCGGAGTGACGCCGACGGTGATCAGGACACCCGCTACAGCACTCATCCCGATGAAGCCCATGACTGCCCGCAGTGACATCCCGAGCGGCCGGACGGAGCGGCGGGATGCAGTGGGGAGCGTCATGGAGGGTCGTCCTTTCGACGCGGCGAGCGGCCGCGGAGATGCAGGGGGAGGGTGGCGAGAGCCTCGCGAACAGTCGCGCGATCCCCCGCGCTCATGGTACGTGACGCGCGCGCCCGGGCGGCGTCCTCCTCCCGGTGGAGATGCGAGCTGGCGGGCGATGTGCACGAGGGGGCGCGCCCGAGGTGCTGACCTGGAGTCACTGCATCCGTATCGTGGGGGATGCGCCTGCCCGGTGGGCGCTCCAGCACCTGTTCCACCGACGGCTCCGGGGCCACGGTCGACCGCCCCAGCAGAAAGCGCACATCATGGCACGCATTCACGACGACGTGACCCAGCTCGTCGGCAGGACACCTCTCGTCCGCATCAACCGCCTCGACGGCGCTGATCGGGCAACGGTCCTGGCGAAGCTCGAGTTCTACAACCCGGCGAACAGCGTGAAGGACCGGATCGGCGTCGCGATCATCGACGCGGCAGAGGCCTCGGGGGAACTGCCTCCCGGCGGGACGATCGTCGAGGGCACGAGCGGCAACACCGGCATCGCCCTCGCGATGGTCGGAGCCGCCCGCGGCTACTCGGTGATCCTCACGATGCCCGAGACGATGTCCGTCGAGCGCCGGGTCCTCTCCGGGCCTACGGAGCCGAGATCGTGCTGACTCCCGGTAGCGAGGGCATGCGCGGTGCAGTCGAGCGCGCCCGTGCGATCGTCGACAGCACTCCCGGCGCCATCCTCGCCCGCCAGTTCGAGAACGCCGCCAACCCGGAGGTGCACCGCCGCACCACGGCGGAGGAGGTCTGGGAGGACACCGACGGCGAGGTCGACGTCTTCGTGGCCGGTATCGGCACCGGCGGCACCATCACCGGGGTCGGACAGGTGCTCAAGGAGCGCAAACCCGGTGTGCAGATCATCGGAGTGGAGCCGATCGACTCCCCGCTCCTCACCCAGGGGACCGCCGGTCCGCACAAGATCCAGGGCATTGGCGCCAACTTCGTCCCCGCGATCCTCGACCGTGAGATCTACGACGAGATCATCGACGTCACGCTCGAGGACTCGGTGCGGGTGGCCCGGGAGATGGCCGCACAGGAGGGCATCCTCGGTGGCATCTCCTCCGGCTCGATCATGTGGGCCGCGCTCGAGGTCGCGAAGCGCCCCGAGAACGCCGGCAAGACCATCGTCGCCATCGTCTGCGACTTCGGCGAGCGGTACATCTCTACCGTTCTCTACGAGGACCTCCCCAGCTGAAACCCTCGAACCACGGCAGGACGCCCCGCTCCGGACGGGACCGCCGCGTCCTGTCCGGGCCGGAGGCGCCCGGAGTGCTCGCCCGGCTCCGCGAGGACGTCCGCACCGCCCAGGAGCGCGACCCCGCCGCCCGCAGCGCGGTGGAGGTCGTCTTCGCCTACCCGGGCGTGCACGCGATCTGGGTGCACCGTGTCGCGCACGCCTGGTGGCGGCGCGGTCTGCGCCTGCCCGCCCGGCTGCTCAGCCAGGCGGCGCGGGCGGCGACCGGAGTCGAGATCCACCCCGGTGCGACCATCGGTCGGCGCCTTTTCATCGACCACGGCATGGGAGTGGTGATCGGGGAGACCGCGCGGATCGGTGAGGACTGCATGCTGTACCACGGCGTCACGCTGGGCGGGAAGTCGGCCAGGCGCGAGCGCCGGCATCCCACGCTCGGTGATCGAGTGGTCGTGGGGGCGGGCGCGGTCGTTCTTGGCCCGGTCATGCTCGGCTCCGATGTCAGCGTGGGCGCGAACGCCGTCGTGGTCAAGGATGCACCCGACGGAGCGATACTCGTCGGCATTCCTGCCCGCGATCTACGCGCGCAGGGCCGTGCCGAGGACGCGCTCGCCGCGTCGGGCTTTTTCACCGACCCGTCCCTCCAGCTCTGATCTGCGTGGATCAGTCGCCTCCGCGCGGCGTGATGTCGCGTGGAGCCCCCTTGATCTGAGCGAAAGCGTCGAGCGCGTAAGCCCGTGTCTCCTTCAGGTCGACGATCGGTGCAGGGTAGGCGTCAGGACCGCCAGCGAGCGTGTCCTCGAGCGTCCACGGCTCGTGCACGGCGGCGCCCTCCACCTCGCCCAGTTCGGGCACATTGTGGCGGATGTACACCCCGGCCGGATCGAACTTCTTCGACTGGGTGACCGGGTTGAAGACTCGGAAGAACGGCGACGCGTCGGCTCCGGAGCCCGCCACCCATTGCCAGTTCGCGGCATTACTGGCCGGATCCGCGTCGACGAGTGTGTCCCAGAACCAGTCCTCGCCCACCCGCCAGTCGACCAGCAGATTCTTGATCAGGAACGACGCGGTCACCATCCGAACGCGGTTGTGCATGTACCCGGTGCGCCAGAGCTCGCGCATTCCGGCATCGACCAGCGGGTAGCCGGTGCGGCCCTGATGCCAGGCGTCGATCGCCTCTTCGCCGGGGCGGCCCCACGGGAACGAGTCGAATCGGGTGTCGAAGTTCGCGGTCGCCAGGTCCGGCCAGTGGAACAGCAGGTGGTAGCAGAACTCCCGCCAGAGCACCTCGGACAGGAACCGGTCACTCCCGTCGCCGCGGTGCAGCCCCTTCGCGTGCGCCTCCTCCAGCGCGTGCCACACCTGGAACGGACTGACCTCGCCCCAGCGCAGGTGCGGCGAGAGATTCGAGGTGGCGTCCTCGGCGGGCTGGTCGCGTCCCTCGGCGTAGTCGTCGAGCTGCTCGGCGAGGAAGGCGCGCAGCCGGTCGGTCGCCGCCTTCTCGCCGGGCGTCCAGCGTTCGCGCAGGCCCTGGGGCCAGTCGGGGTGCGTGGGCAGCAGCTCCCAGTCGTCGAGGGAGTCGGAGGCGACGTCGCCTGCGTAGCCCTCGAGCGAGCGCGGGCGGGGCAGCGGCGCGCGCGGCGTCTGCTTGGCGCGGCAGGCGCGCGCGAAGGGCGTGTAGACGGAGTAGGGGCCGCCCGCGCCGGTCTGCACCGTCCACGGCTCGAACAGCAGGGAGCCCTGGTGGCTCTCGGCCTCGCGTCCGCCGTCGCGGAGCGACTCCTTCACCGCCGCGTCGACGGTGCGTTCGGCCTTTCCATAGCGACGATTCCAGTGCACGGCTCCGGCACCGATCTCGTCGGCGAGCTGCAGGATGACGGCCTCCGCCGGTCCTCGGCGCAGGATCAGCGTCGCTCCGTGCTCCTGCAGGTCGGCGGCGAGGGCTGCAAGACTGCCGTGCAGCCACCAGCGGGCAGCGCCCCCGAGTGGCCGGATCCCCGCCGACTCTTCGTCGAGCACGTAGCAGACCGCGACCTCGCTGCCCCGGTCGACCGCGGCGCGCAGGGCGGGGTTGTCGGCCAGGCGCAGATCGTCGCGGAGCCAGACGAGGGTGGGGGAGGCGTCACTCATGATGACCCCCATGATCCGCGAATCCCGCGCCCCGGCGAAGACCTGGTCGGGCGCTGCAGCCCGTGCTAGCGAGGCGGATCAGGAGGTGGCGATGCCGTCGCGGAGCTTGTCGCAGAGCGCGGTCAGCTGCCGCAGCTCGTCCTCGTCGAGTGCCCCACCGACCTGCTCCGAGATGGTCGTCATGTGGGTGAGCGCGACGCGCCGGAAGAGCGCGTAGCCCTCGTCGGTGATGGTGATGATCGTGCCGCGCGCATCCGCCGGGTCTTCGCTCTTCTCCACGCAGCCGCGGGCGGCGAGCCGGTCGATCAGCCGACTGACGCTGGGCTGGGTCAGCAGGACGTGCCGGTTCAGGTCGCGCAGGCGTGCGCGCCGCTCGGGCTGACGAGTGAGGTTGAAGAGGACGTCGTACTCATTCATCGAGATCTCCCGCGAGGGGAACTCGGTGCTCAGGGCACGCATCACGTGGACCTGGGCGCGGAAGAGCGCCTCCCACGCAGCGACGGCCTCTCTCGACCCCACTGGTCCTCCTTCGTCGCGCCAAGGAAGCGGTTCCCTGACATCCAGACGCCATACAGCCTACGCCGCGGGCATTCAGGCGCAGCTGAGGAGGAGATGGTCGCCCGGGAACGACAGAAGGCCGACCGCTGAGGCGAGCGGCCGGCCTTCCTTCCCTTGCACCAAGAGTGTCCTGCAATCACTTTTCGCGCTTCTCCGCCACAGCAAACGGTTGACGCATCTGAACTATATAACGGCCGGGTAACGGCGCAACCACCTGTTTGCTGGGAGCTCTCTGAGCCCCTCCAGTAGCTGCCCGCCGCGCCGGGGTCGCGTCAGAACAGATCTGGCGACGGCGTCGACGCGTAGCGGATGGCGACGTCCGCGTGGCGATCGAAGCGGTAGCCGACGCCGCGGACGGTGCGGACAATCTCCTCGTAGCGGCCGAGCTTGGCCCGGAGCCGACGGACATGGACGTCGATAGTGCGCTCGTTCGGAGCGTCGTCGTCGGCAGCGCCCCAGAGCGAGGCGATGAGCTCGGCGCGCTCGATGGTGCGGCCCTCGCGGAGCACGAGGTACTGGAGAAGCTCGAACTCCTTGTACGTCAGGGCGGTGGTCTCGTCGTCGAGGATCACGCGCTTGCGCGAGATGTCGATGACGACTCCGCCGGGCGCCCGATCGAGGTCGGGTTCGGCGTCCGCGCGGCGCTTGGCAACGGCGGCCGGATCCTGGAGCGCGAGGCGGACGACGTCGACGTCACGGCCGCCGACGCCCTGCGGGGCGAGAGCAACGGAGGCGTAGGTTTCGGCGTCGGGCGCGAGTTGGGCCGTAATGCGCTTGAGCTCGTCGACCAGGCGGCCGAGGTCGACTCCGGCGGCGCGGGCCTTGGCTTCGTCAATGCCGACGTAGAGGGCGAATCCGCGGGCCTCCGTCCCCTGGGGGACGGCGCGGAGGCGGGGTGCGGCGGGGGGGTCGCCGACTGGCTGGAGGCGGGGAGCGCCTGTGGTGGCGGTGGTGGGG
>NZ_PSWS01000049.1 GCF_002932875.1 Rathayibacter tritici | reverse complement strand
CTCACCCCTCCCCGCGACAATCTGTCATATCGGACAGATCAGCTCCGTCAATTGCTCCGCATCCAGGCCTGTAGTAGAGTCGTACCGCATCGGCTTCCCGTTCCGAAAATAGCGAGCTTTGGAACTTCTCTTCTCCCGAATGGGAAGCCGATGTCTCGGAACGACACGCCCGAATCAGACCTAATGAATAACGCTCTCAGTACCACCATCGGAAAAAGCTTGCTTCTCTCAGCACTGTGCGCACAGCCTCGTCATAACTTTTAGTCCGCTCCCGATCGATGGTCCGATCAGCATCGAGGACGCACCGTTCCTTCAGGCCATTCATCGTTCCTACAAACGTTCCCCTGACAAGCGATGCCACCTGCCTCACTTGTCGGACCGAAGTAGCGTTCCGCACGGTATGAGCATATTCCTCGAATCGCGTAGACGAAACAGGCGCATCAATAGACATAAAATACGAGCCACAATCGTCTATCGCGTCCGCGAATCGATTTTTTCCAGCATCAGTCAGGGCAAAAGATGCCATGAATCAATCTCCTTCGCACTATACTTGCTATCAGGAATGAAGGTCTGATTGGTTCCCCCGGGATACAGCTCCCCAGTCAAGCTACGCTGCCGCGCTACTCGCCCAACATAGCTGGGCAGACCGGGAGAAAGCTCCGCCGAGAAACCCGCATTGACCACAGTAGAATCGCCAGTCCGCCACACCGGAGGAAGCGCTTTCTCGGAACGCACTCGACTGATACTCCAAGGGGCATCCGTAGACCACCAGTCGCCCGTGTGATACCCGTCGATGTCCCCCGCCCGGAACATGACAGTCGGCTCCGTCGTATACCTTGATCGGTAAATCCATTTGTCGAAACACTTCATGTCATCGAGAGACAACCACGGCGGCATCTTCGCCGTAATCCCGGCGGTGGCGCCGCCGATCAGGGCGTTCTCAGCGCTTGCCATCACCAGACCATCGAGTGTGTGCGGGCCCGGTTCCAGAAGGTACGTGCCGGCACCGTTCACCGCGCCCTCAGACGCGCCACCAGCAGCAGCACCGGCAGTCCGCACCGCGATCCCCGATCCCAGCTTCGCGAATGCCGCGCCGACGCCTGCACCCGCGGCCCCGGAGACGGCCCCCACCGCCGGGATTACGGCGAAGATGCCGCCGTGGTTGTCTCT
>NZ_PSWS01000003.1 GCF_002932875.1 Rathayibacter tritici | reverse complement strand
GCGGGGGATCTGGGGTGGCTGCATCCGCCGCGGGCGCGGCCGTCCGCAGCCACCCCAGATCCCCCGCCTCCGTGTTCATCGCGATCACGTCGGGCCGCCCCGATCCATAGCGGATGATCGACACCGACGCCGGTCCCACGCTGAGCCGCTGGAAGAGGTCGAGGTGCATCCCGAGGGCGTCCGCGAGGATCGCCTTGATGGTGTCGCCGTGACTGACCGCAGCCCACACCGCTCCTGCCCCGTGCTCCTGCGCCACTGTCGCGTCGTGCCGACGGATCGCCGACACGGCCCGAGCCTGCATCGCCAGCATCGCTTCGCCGCCGGGGAACACCACTGCCGAGGGCTGGTTCTGCACCGTCGCCCAGAGCGGCTCCGTCGCGAGGTCGCGGAGCGAGCGCCCCGACCAGTCGCCGTAGTCGCACTCGGTGATACCCCTGTCGATCACGATGGGCGGAGGCGTCGCCTGCCGGTCGAGCACGAAGCGGGTGGTCTGTCGGCAGCGTTCCAGCGGGCTCGACAGCACGGAGGCGAGGTCGAGGGCCGCCAGCCGCTCGCCCGTGCGCGCCGCCTGCGTCCGGCCGACGTCGTCGAGCCGCACTCCGGCGGTGCGTCCGGCGAGAATCCCCGCGGTGTTCGCGGTGGTGCGTCCGTGCCGGACGAGGAGGAGGGTGGGCATACTGCCAGCGTAGGTGGGTCGCCGGCTGCGGGGACGCCGCGTTGGGGATGCCGTGTCTCCTCCGATGGGCGGACGCCCTGGCTGCAACGGTTGCCTAGGCTGGGGGAGCGGCCGCCCACCGCGGCCCGGAAGGGACTCCCATGGACGGAACGACGCCCCCCGGCATTCCCCAGGACGGCACGGACACCCAGCTCACCGCACCCGAGCGCCACGACTCCGCAGCCCCCGCCTGGGCTGCTCCGGATGCCTCCGGTCGCCACGGCGAGGTCGCCCTGCGGATCCGCGGCCTGCGCAAGCGCTTCGGCGACAAGGAGGCCGTGAAGGACATCGACCTCGACGTCCCCGCCGGCTCCTTCTTCGGCCTCGTCGGCCCCAACGGAGCGGGCAAGACGACGACCCTCTCGATGGCCACGGCCCTCCTCCGCCCCGACAGTGGCGTCGTCACCATCCACGAGGTCGACGTCTGGAAGGACACCCTCGCAGCGAAGCGGCTGATCGGTGTCCTCGCCGACGGCGTCAAGCTGTTCGACCGCCTCACCGGAGTGCAGCTCGTCACCTACTACGGCCTGCTCTGCGGGCTGGAGCGGGGGGTCGTCGTCGAGCGGACGGGTGATCTCCTCGCGCTGCTCGGCCTCGATCCGGCCGACCGCACCCTCGTCGTCGATTACTCCGCGGGCATGACCAAGAAGATCGCGCTCGCCTGCGCACTCGTGCGCGCCCCGCGCCTCCTGGTGCTCGACGAGCCGTTCGAATCGGTCGATCCGGTGTCTGCGGCGAACATCCGCGACATCCTCACCGGCTTCGTCGCCTCGGGCGGCACCGTGATCGTCTCGTCTCACTCGATGGACCTCGTCGAGCGGATGTGCGACCGGGTCGCCGTCATCGCCGACGGTCGCGTACTCGCCTCCGGCACCCTCGAGGAGGTCCGCGCCGGCTCCAGCCTCGAGGAGCGTTTCGTCGAGCTGGTCGGCGGCCGCACCCACCAGGAGGGACCGGCATGGTTGCGCATCTCCTGAGGCTGCGGCTGCTCCTGCTGCGCAACGCGCTGACGCGCAACGTCTGGCAGCTGATCGGCGTCGTCCTCGGCGGGCTGTACGCAATCGGGGTGCTCGGTCTGGTCGCGGCCGGGCTGATCGCGCTGGGAGGGACGGATCCGGCGTTCGCGAGCGTCGCGATCGTCCTCGGCGGCTCCGCGCTGATCCTGGGCTGGGTGCTCGGGCCGATCTTCGTCTCCGGCTCCGACCAGAGCCTGGACCTGCCCACCCTCGCAACGTTCCCGATCCCGCTGCGGACCCTCCTGCTCGGGCTCGCTGCCGCGGGTCTCGCCGGCATTCCGGGCGTCGTGACCGCGCTCGGCGCGCTCGTGTCCGCCGCCGCCTGGTGGAGTCGGCCGATCGGCATCCTGCCCGGCCTCGTCGCGGCCGTGATCGGCGTCGCGACCTGCGTGGTCGCCTCCCGGCTCATCGGCGCGCTCACCACGGGTCTGGGTTCGAGCCGCCGCTACCGGGAGGTGGTCGGCGGCGTCGTGCTCGTGGTCGTCATCCTGCTCGGTCCGCTTTTCGTCGGCCTGACGACCGTGATCCGCGACGGTCTCGACGTCCTCCCCGTCATCGCGAACGCCCTCGGCTGGTCGCCGCTCGGCGCGATCTGGGCCGTCCCCGGCTCCGTCGTCGCGGGCGACGGGGTCGCGGCGATCGCGCGTCTGCTGATCGGGCTCGCGACCCTCGCCGTCCTCGTCTGGGCCTGGGCGCGGGCGCTGCGCCATGCTCTCGCCGAGCCGGCCGCGTCGGGCGCGCACTCCGCCTCCGGATCCGCGGGGCTGGGCCTGTTCGGCCGCTTCCCCGGCACTCCGACCGGCGCCGTCGCCGCCCGAGCGCTCGGCTACTGGTGGCGCGACCCGCGCTACAGCCGCGGCCTGCTCGTCATCCCTGCCGTGGTGGTGCTCGCGGTCTTCTACTCCGCGGTCGGCAGTGGCGGCGACACCTTCGTGCTGCTCTCGGCTGTGCTCGTCGGCCTGATCTTCGGCGTGACCCTCTGCGCCGACGTGTCCTACGACGGCACCGCCTGGGCGGCGCACGTCAGCTCCGGAGTGACGGGGTCGGCCGACCGCGCCGGTCGCGTCCTCGCCGCCGCGATCATCGGCGTCCCGGCGGTGATCGTCGTAGCGGTGGGCACGGCGCTGTACGCGGGGCGTGCCGACGCGATCCCGGCCGTGCTGGGGATGGCGCTGGCGCTCGTGCTCAGCGGATTCGGAGTGTCGAGCGTCGCCTCGTCCCTGGTGGTCTACCCGGTGCCGGCGCCGGGGGACAGTCCGCTCAAGACGCCGCCCGGCTCGGGGATGATCTCGAGCGTGGTGATGCTGGGGAGCATGGCCGCGACCGGGCTCCTGGCGCTCCCGTCGATCGTCCTGGGCGCGATCTCGCTGATCGGCGGCGACACGACCCTCGGCCTGCTGGGGCTGGCGGCCGCCGTCGTACTCGGCGGCGTCTTCGCGCTGATCGGCGTCCGTGTTGGCGGCCGCATCGTCGATCGCCGCGCGCCCGAGCTGTTCGCCGCCCTCGTGACGATCGGCTGACGCCCGCTCCTGCCCGCTCCCGCCCGCTCCTGCCCGCTCCTGCCCGCTCCCGCGAGGATCCAAAAGTTGTCGCACTCGACCACCGAGTGCGACAACTTCTGGACACTCGCACGCCCGACCGAAGGCCTTCGCGCGCAGCGGACCGGCAGGATGAGGGGATGCGCAGCGTCGAAGTCCTCCTCGATCCGGAGTCGGATGCGCGTGTCCGCGGTCAGTGGGAGGCGCTCGAGGCGGCCGGCATCCCGAGCCTCGCGCTGCACACGTCCGACAGCAACCGCCCCCACCTCACCCTCGTCGCCGGAGCGGAGCTGACCGCCCCCGAGCCCGGCTCCCTCGGCCCGCTGCCCACGACCGTCGACCTGGGCGCCGTCCTCCTCTTCCCGCACGCCGGCCGCTTCGTCCTCGCCTGGGGCGTCGTCCGCTCACCCGCCCTCGACGCGCTGCACGCCCGCGCCACCCGCCTGATTCCGGGCGGCGTCGAGACCTCCCTGCCGGACGCCTGGACCCCGCACATCAGCATCGCCCGCCGCCTGCGCGCCGAACAGCTCGGCGCGGCCGTCCCCCTCCTCGGTGAACCGTTCAGCGCAGGCCTCGCCGGCGTGCGCTTCTGGAACGGCGACACCCGCACCCTCACCGACCTCTGATCCGCGCCACCGGTGGCTCGCGCCCGAAACCTCCTCCCCAACTCCCGTCCCTCCCCTCTCTCCACAGTTCCGCCCGCTCCCGGGGCCGCGTCGGAGGCGGCGGGTAGAGTTCCCCGGGTGACAGAGCCCACCGCGACAGCCCGCCCCGCCCCGCCGCTCGCCGCCCCCGCGGCGGAGCACCGCGGCGGCGACGGGAGCGACGCGGCGAGCGGGCAGGCGAGCCGCGGGTCTGCCGAGGCGCAGGCGATCCTCGAGAAGGTCTTCGGCTACGCGTCCTTCCGCGGCGAGCAGCAGGCGATCGTCGAGCAGGTCATCGGAGGCGGCGACGCCGTCGTCCTCATGCCCACCGGCGGCGGCAAGTCGCTGTGCTACCAGATCCCCGCGATCGTCCGCCCCGGCACCGGCGTGGTCGTGTCTCCGCTCATCGCGCTGATGCAGGACCAGGTCGACGCCCTCCGTGCGAACGGCGTCCGCGCCGAGTTCCTCAACTCCACCCAGGACGCGGGCGAGCGCACCCGCGTCGAGCGCGCCTACCTCGACGGCGAGCTCGACCTGCTCTACGTCGCGCCCGAGCGGCTGGGCAACGAGGGCACCAAGCAGTTCCTCGCCCGCGGCCGGATCGCCCTCTTCGCGATCGACGAGGCGCACTGCGTCAGCCAGTGGGGCCACGACTTCCGCCCCGACTACCTCGCGCTGGGCGAGCTCGCCGAGCGCTGGCCCGACGTCCCGCGCATCGCCCTCACCGCCACCGCCACCGAGGCCACCCACCGCGAGATCACGACGCGCCTGCACCTCGGCGCCGCCCGCCACTTCGTCTCGAGCTTCGACCGCCCCAATATCCAGTACCGGATCGTCAACAAGGTCGAGCCGCGCAAGCAGCTGATCGACTTCCTGCGCCGCGAGCATGCTCACGACGCGGGCATCGTCTACGCGCTCTCGCGCAAGAGCGTCGAGGCGACGGCGGAGGCGCTGCGCTCGGCCGGCTTCGACGCGGTCGCCTACCACGCGGGCCTGGACTCCCGGGTGCGCGCCGCCGCTCAGTCGCGGTTTCTCCGTGAGGAGGGCGTGATCGTCTGCGCCACCATCGCCTTCGGCATGGGGATCGACAAGCCGGATGTGCGGTTCGTCGCGCATATCGACCTGCCCAAGTCGGTCGAGGGCTACTACCAGGAGACGGGCCGTGCGGGCCGCGACGGCCTGCCCTCCACCGCGTGGCTCGCGTACGGCCTGCAGGACGTGGTGCAGCAGCGCCGCATGATCGACGAGTCGCCGGGAGATCTGGCGCATCGCCGGCGGATGTCCGCGCACCTTGATGCGATGCTCGCCCTGTCCGAGACGGTGCAGTGCCGCCGGGTGAACCTGCTCGCGTACTTCGGCCAGGAGAGCACCGCCTGCGGCAACTGCGACACCTGCCTCGAGCCGCCCGCCTCCTGGGACGGCACCGTCGCGGCGCAGAAGTTCCTCTCGACGGTCGTCCGGCTCAAGCGCGAGCGCAACCAGCAGTTCGGCGCCGGCCACATCATCGACGTCCTCCGGGGCAAGACCACGCCGCGCACCACGCAGCACAAGCACGACGCCCTCGCCACCTGGGGCATCGGCGCCGACCTGAGCGATACCCAGTGGCGCGGAGTCGCCCGCCAGCTCCTCGCGCAGGGCCTGCTCGGGGTCAACGACGACGGCTTCGGCACCCTCGTGATCACGCCCGCGTCCGCCTCCGTCCTCGGCGGTGAGCGGACCGTCGAGCTGCGGCAGGAGCCCGAGAAGCCCGCGCGCTCCAGCGGGTCCTCCCGCTCCGGCCGCTCCACCGTCGCCGAGCTCTCGGGCGAGGCCCAGCCCCTGTTCGAGCGGCTGCGGGAGTGGCGCGCCGCACAGGCGCGCGCGCAATCCGTCCCCGCCTACATCGTCTTCAACGACGCAACCCTCCGCGAGATCGCGACGACCGAGCCGGCCTCGATGGACGCGCTCAGCATCATCGGCGGCGTCGGCCAGAAGAAGCTGCTCACCTACGGTGAGGCCGTGCTCGCCGTCGTCGCGGGCGAGACTCCCGAGATCGCCGTCCCCCAGGCCGGTGAGGAGGCTCCCGCTCCCCGCCGCACCCCAGCCGGCCGTGGCGGCTCCCCGCGCTCCGGGGGCGGGAAGCCCTCGTTCGGCCGCGAGTCGGCCGGTCCGCCGGTGTCCGCAGCGCAGCCGCCGCAGGACGACTGGGTGCCGCCGGACGAGCCCGACTGGGAGCCTGGCTGGGACAGCTACTGACCGGCGGACTGGCCCCTACTGACCGGCGGACTTGCCCGACTGCCCCGCGAACGCGCCCCCACTGGCCCGCGTTCTGACCGCAGTCCGGGCTCGGCCCTCGCCGCCGACCGCGCCGCCGCACCAGCAGGAGACGAGCGACGCAACGTCAGCTGAGACGCCCCCTCATCCACCATCGTCGATGAGAACCCCTCCCAGCTGACGTTGTGTCGGCCACCCGGCGCGGGGAGCCCCCGGCTCGGATCCAGCTCCGCGGCAGGGCGACGGGCATGGCGAGGAGTGCCTCGAAGCCGGAGAGGAGCAGCAGCGCGAGAGTCGCCACTCCGTCGCGCAGGATCTCGCGCCCGGCCGCGCCGTCGGCCGCCGCTGCCGGCCGCACCCTCCAGCGGTCCCGGACCTTCGGGTTCCGACGGCGACGCATCCCGGTCGGCGTCAGCCACGAATACGGGTAGGGTCGGCGGTCCGTCCACGCACTGTCCGCAGATCACTGAAACCGGGGGGGATCCAGCCGCATGCCGCCGCGGCACGGACGGCGGGGTCGCGGTCAGCCCTGCTGCGAGCCGAGCGGCCGAGATCGCGGCGAAGAAGCCGCCTGGTCAGTTCCGACAACGCGCTTGCGCCTGCGCCCGGCTGCGTTTGTGTCCCGGCGACGGAACGTTTCCGCCGCGCCGCCGCGCGACCTACCGTGCGAGGACCGCCTGCGCTGCCGCGCCCGTCGGCGCCCCCCGCACCGCGAGCGGCCCGATCCGAAGACGGTCGAAGGGACACGAACATTATGGTCAGCACCGCTCCCCACCCCCGCTCCGCCGCCGACGCCGCCGACCGGGCAGCGACCGGGCGCACGCGGCCCCGGCGCTCCCGCTCCGGCTCGATCGCGACGACGTCACCGGTCGACTCCCTCGGCTCCGAGGTTGACGCCCGCCTCGACGAGGACGGAGTCCCCGCCGTCGACGTCGCCGCTCTCGGCGAGATCCTGCTCGGCGCCTGGCGCGAGCAGCGCCTCGCCAGCCGGGCCCTGACGGCTCGCCCCGAGCTGCACCGCACCGACGGCCTTCCGATGACAGAGCACCGTCTGCGCGTCTCGGAGCAGATGCGGGTCCTCGCGGCCGAGGGCGGCGTGCACCGCGCCTTCCCGGTTGATCTCGGCGGAGAGGCGGACCACGGCGGGAATGTCGCCGGCTTCGAGGAGCTGGTCACCGCCGATCCCTCGCTCCAGATCAAGTCTGGCGTGCAGTGGGGTCTGTTCGGAGCCGCGGTGCTGCACCTGGGCACGCGCCCGCACCACGAGAAGTGGCTGCCGGGCATCATGAGCCTCGACATCCCGGGCGCCTTCGCGATGACCGAGACCGGGCACGGCTCCGACGTCGCCTCGATCGCCACGACCGCCACCTACGAGGACGGCGAGTTCGTGCTGCGGACCCCGTTCCGCGCGGCCTGGAAGGATTACCTCGGCAATGCGGCGGTCGACGGACGCGCGGCGGTCGTCTTCGCCCAGCTGGTCACGCACGGCGTGAACCACGGCGTGCACGCCTTCTTCGTCCCGATCCGTGACGAGCAGGGCGTGTTTCTGCCCGGAGTCGGCGGCGAGGACGACGGACTCAAGGGCGGGCTGAACGGAATCGACAACGGCCGCCTGCACTTCGACGGTGTCCGCGTCCCGCGGGAGAACCTGCTCAACCGCTACGGCGACGTCGCCGCGGACGGCACCTACTCCTCGCCGATCGCGAGCCCGGGCCGCCGCTTCTTCACGATGCTCGGCACCCTCGTGCAGGGCCGCGTCTCGCTCGACGGCGCCTCGGTCGCCGCCGCGAAGATCGCGCTCACCATCGCCATCACGTACGGCGACCAGCGCCGCCAGTTCACCGGCGGGGGCGAGCGGGAGGAGGTGCTGCTCGACTACCAGCGGCACCAGCGCCGCCTCCTGCCGCGCCTGGCCACGACCTACGCCGCGGGGTTCGCGCACGAGAAGCTGCTGCGGGCGTTCGACGAGGTCTTCTCGGGCGCGAACGACACCGAGCAGTCGCGCCAGGACCTCGAGACCCTGGCCGCCGGCCTCAAAGCGCTCTCGACCTGGCACGCTCTCGACACACTCCAGGAGGCACGGGAGGCCTGCGGCGGCGCCGGGTTCCTTGCCGAGAACCGGCTCACTCAGCTGCGCGCCGACCTCGACGTCTACGCCACCTTCGAGGGTGACAACACCGTGCTGCTCCAGCTCGTCGCCAAGCGGCTGCTCACCGATGTCGGCCGCCGCTTCAAGGATGCGCAGCCGACCGAGCTGGCGCGTTATGCCGCCTCGCAGGTCGCGGAGGCCACGGTCGACACCTCCGGATTGCGGCGTCTGGCTCAGATGGTCGCGGACCGCGGATCGACGGCCCGCTCGGTCGGCCAGCTGCGGGACGATCAGCGCGAGCTGCTTACCGGCCGGGTCGAAAGCATGGTCGCGGGGATCGCCTCACGGCTGCGTCCGGCGTCGAAGCTGCCCGCGGATGAGGCCGCACGCCTGTTCAACGCGCACCAGAGCGAGCTGATCGACGCGGCCCGCGCGCATGCGGAGCTGCTGCAGTGGGAGGCGTTCACGCAGGCGCTCGCCGGCATCGAGGACGCGGGGACCCGCACCGTCCTCACCTGGCTCCGCGACCTCTTCGGGCTCGGCCTGATCGAGAAGCACCTTGACTGGTACCTGATCCACGGCCGCCTGTCCTCGCAGCGAGCGGTTGCGGTGACGTCCTACATCGACCGCCTGCTGGTCCGCATCCGTCCGCACGCCGCTGACCTGGTCGCCGCGTTCGGCTACGGACCCGAGCACGTGCGCGCCGCGATCGCGACCGGCGCCGAGGCGACGCGCCAGGAGGAAGCGCACGCCTGGTACGCCGCCGCCCGCACCGCCGGCACCCTCCCCACCCCCGAGAAGCGCCGCTGACCCCTCCCCGCGAGATGCCACTTACGCGCGCGACACGCCGGTCGAGGCCCGCGTAAGTGGCATCTCGCGGGAGGGGTCAGGGCGCGAGGAAGGCCAGGGCCTGGTCGCGCTCGGCGCGCAGTTCGAGCACGGACTCGTCGATCCTCGCGCGCGAGTGGGCGTCGATCTCGAGGCCCTCGATGATCCGCCACTCGCCGTCGACGGAGCGCACCGGGAACGAGGAGATCAGCCCCTCCTCCACGCCGTAGGACCCGTCGGACTCGACGGCGGCCGAGGTCCAGGAGGTGCCGTCGACCCAGTCGCGCACGTGGTCGATCGCGGCGGAGGCGGCGGACGCGGCGGACGACGCTCCGCGGACCTCGATGATCTCGGCGCCGCGCTTGGCGACCCGCGGCTCGAACTCCCCGTGCAGCCACTCGGCGTCGACCAGCTCGGTCACGGGGCGCCCGTCGAGGGTGGCATGGGTCGCATCGGGGTACTGGGAGGCGGAGTGGTTGCCCCAGATCGCGACGCCCTGGATCGAGTCCACCGGCGCGTCGAGTGTCGCGGCGAGCTGCGCCACGGCGCGGTTGTGGTCAAGGCGGGTCATCGCGGTGAAGCGACCGGCCGGGATGTCCGGGGCGCTGCGCCGCGCGATCCACGCGTTGGTGTTGGCCGGGTTGCCGACGACCAGCACGCGGATGTCGGAGGCGGCGTGCGCGTTCAGCGCGGCCCCCTGCGGGCCGAAGATGCCCGCGTTCGCGGCGAGCAGGTCAGCGCGCTCCATGCCTGCGCTGCGCGGGCGCGCGCCCACCAGGAGGGCGACGTTCGCGCCGTCGAACGCGGTGGCCGGATCGTCGGTCGCCTCGATGCCGCGGAGGAGAGGGAACGCGCCGTCCTGCAGTTCGAGGGCCGTGCCCGCGGCGGCGCGGAGGCCCGACGGGATCTCGAGCAGGTTCAGCCGGACGGGCGTATCCGGTCCGAGAAGCTGGCCGGAGGCGATGCGGAAGAGGAGCGCGTAGCCGATGGCACCTCCTGCTCCCGTGACCGTGACTGTGACCGGAGTGCGCTGCTGACTCATGGCGCCGAGCGTATTCCTGCCGCCTGCACGGCGGGGGAGAGATCCCCCTCCGCAGCCGCCACCGTCGACTCGCGCAGCACGAGCCGGTTGCGCAGCAGCAGGTGCGGCTCCTGCACCGCCCCGCCGCCGATGAGTGTCATCACTGCTCGAGCCGCCGCGCGCCCCACGCGGTGCAGCGGCTGCCGGACGGTGGTCAGGGCCGGCACGATCCGGGACGCGCCCGGCACGTCGTCGTAGCCGACCACCGAGAGCTGCTCGGGCACGGCGATCCCGAGCGTCCGCGCCGCCTCGATCACCGCGATCGCCGAGGCGTCGTTGGCGGCGAAGACCGCGCTGGGCCGCTCGGGCAGTGCCAGGAGCTCCCGGGCCGCGATGAGTGCGGGGTCGTGCCGGTAGTAGCCCACCCGCACCAGCGCCGGGTCGTAGGCGAGTCCGGCGTCGGCGAGTGCCCGCTGGTAGCCGGCTCCCCGACGGTGCGACGACTCCAGGCCGGGGCGGCCGGCGATGTGGCCGATGCGCCGGTGTCCGAGCCCGATCAGGTGGCGCATCGCGAGCAGCGCACCGCCGAAGTCGTCGGTCGCCACCGAGGGCAGCTCCGTCTGTGCGGTGAGCGGATCGACGACCACCAGCGGCAGGGAGCAGGAGGGGATCACGGAGGAGGGGGTCACCAGGATCGCCCCCTCGGCCCGCGCGTCGGCGAGGCGCCGCAGGGAGTCGAGCTCCCATCCGCTCGTCTCGCGGTGGCTCGCTCCGCTGCTTGCGATCACGTCGAAGCGGGTGCCGTGAAGGGCTGCGGCGACTCCCTGCAGCACCTCGGTGCTGAACGGCTCGAAGTCGCCCAACAGCACTCCGATCAACCCTGGCCGCTCGGGCATCGGCGGGGTCGGCTCCCGGACCGCCGGCGCTGCTCCTGTGGACATCGTCGTCCCCCTCGTCGTTCCCCTCCGGCCGCCACAGCGGGGCCACGACGAGGGGGCGTGCCGTTCTGTCGCGTCGGAATGCGTCCTTGCAATCGGGAATGTTCCCGATAACATTGCCCGCAAGACTAGCTGAGCGAACACTCAGCGGTCGACTGCGACGAATGCCGGGACAGCCTCCCTCCCCTCACCGCTGAGGGGATCGAGAGCTGGAGTCCGAGTGGCCACGCTGTGGAAGCCGCCACGCACGGACCGCCCTGTTCTTTCTCGCGCGCCTCGTGCGCTGGTGGCGATCACTTCGCTGCTCCGATGCTGCGCGCGCCGCCCTCTGTCGCGGCCTCAACGCCGCCCCCCACTGCGCCTTGCGCGCTCGACCTGATCGGCGACGGTGCCGATCGAGGAGGACCACCATGACCCTGCGACGCATCTCCCGCCCCGCCCTGCTCGCCCGCACGGGCGTCGCCCTCACCGGCTGCCTCCTTCTCAGCGGTGTCGCCGCCGCGGCGGCGTTCGCCGATACCGAGCTCGGCGCGGACGACGTCGACGTGAACGTCAGCATCGCCGAGCTGGAGCAGCCGGGCGTCCTCGCGATGTCCGTCGCCGGATCGACGGCCGACCTGACCGAGACCGGCTCCACTCCCACGATCCGGCAGTTCACCGGGCAGCTGCCCACCGTGACCGTCACCGACACTCGCACCGCCGACGAGATCCCGGACGACGCCGGCTGGTACGTCCTCGGCTCGGCGAGCGCCTTCACCGGCGACGGCGACCAGGACGAGATCACGGCCGATCACCTCGGCTGGACGCCCGCGCTCGTCGACGGCGGCGAGTCCGGGCTCGTCTCGGAGGGCGACCCGGTCGAGACGGTTCTGGACGAGGGCGCCGATGCCGTCGGCCTCGCCGATCAGGAGCTGCTCGCCCTCGCGCTCGACTCGCAGGAGACCGCGACCGACGGCTCGTGGAGCGTCACCGCCGGACTCACCCTGAAGACCGAGGCCGACGTCGCACCCGGCGACTACTCCTCCGTCCTGACCCTCTCCCTCTTCGAATGATCACCCTGCGCACGGTTGCTGCGGCGACGGTCGGCGCGCTGCTCGCGGCGGGGATGCTGGCGGCCCCCGCGGGCGCGGCCGAACCGTGGTCGCCGAAGCCCTCGTCCACCTCGACCGACCGCGGTGACGGCACCTACTCCGTGCCGCTGCTCAACGCGGACGTCCCGGACGTCTCGGTCGAACGCGTGCCCGCCTCCGAGAACGACGAGGGCCGCGACATCTACTACATGATCAGCACCACGATGCACCTGAGCCCGGGCGCTCCGATCATGAAGTCGTACGACCTGGTCAACTGGGAGATCGTCAACTACGTCTTCGATCGGCTCGAGATCGGCGACCGGTTCTCGCTCCGCAACGGGCAGAACTCCTACGGCAACGGCCAGTGGGCCTCGTCGCTGCGGTACCACGACGGCCGCTACTACGCGGTCTTCAACACCAACAACCTCGGTGGCTCGTATCTCTACTCCACCGACGACATCGAGGACGGAGCCTGGACGCGCGTCGCCCTCGGCCGCGCCTTCCACGACCCGTCGCTCTTCTTCGATGACGCCAACGGCGGCACTCCGTACATCTTCTACGGCTCCGGATCGACCAGTGCCGTGAAGCTGAGCGAGGACCTCACGACCGTCGTCGCGGAGTACCCGAACATCCTCCGCACCACCGACTACCCGGGCGCCGCCTACCTCGGCGGGCTGTTCGAGGGCGCGCAGGTGCAGTACATCGACGGGCAGTACTACATCGTGATCATCACCTGGCCCTCTGGCCAGGGCCGCCAGGTGGCACTGTTCCGTTCCTCCGAGCTGCTGGGCCGCTACGCGACCGCCGACGGCAGCAACCCCTACGAGGGCAAGGGCGTGCTGAACTCCAGCGGGTTCGCCCAGGGGAGCCTGGTGCCGATCGCGAAGGAGGACGGCTCGACCGCCTGGCACGGCATGTTCTTCCGCGACAGCTTCCCGACGGGCCGCATCCCGGGTCTGATCCCGGCGACCTGGAAGGACGGCTGGCCGACCTTCGGCACGAACGGCTCGGTGCCGGTGGGCGGAAGCTTCCCGAAGCCGATCCGCCTCAGCGCCGAGGAGGAGCTGTTCGAGCGGCAGAAGAGCATCGTCGTCTCGGACGACTTCGACAACGACGCCCCGGCGAAGGCATACCAGGACGAGTCGTGGACGATCCCGCCCGCGCCGGCCTACGACTCGTCGCTGCTCGGCGTGCAGCTGCTGCAGAACCCGGGGGCGGAGTCGGGGACGGCGCCGTGGGCCGGCCAATTCGGCGCGACGCTCTCGGCCCACACGACCGACCCAGCGTCGGGGACCGCCGCGCTCCGCGTGGGCACCCGCACCCTCAACGGTTCGGGCCCGAACCAGCTGCTCGCGCAGAAGATGCAGCGCGGCGTGACCTACACCGTGTCCGCGAAGGTGAAGTACACGACCGGCCCCGCGTCGATCCGCTTCAACCTCTGCGCCGACTTCGGCTCCGGCCCGGTGACGATGGCCTCGGCCGCGGTCGCGCAGGGTCAGTGGACGACGATCACGGGGACCTACACGGTGCCCGAGACCGCGAATGTCGCCAGCGTGAAGTTCGCCGTCGAGACGCCGTGGGGTAACCCGCAGCCGGCGTCCTCGAGCGTGGACTACCTGCTCGACGACGTCTCGCTCGTGGGAGCCGCGCCCACCCTCGAGCGCCCGACCGCGGCCGAGATCGAGCCCAACGGCTCGCACCTCGCCCTGCCCTGGCAGTGGAACCACGCCCCCGACAACCGCTACTGGTCGCTGACCGAGCGCGAGGGCTGGCTCCGCCTCACCAACGGGAAGGTGCTCAGCGGCACGGCCGCGCACACCCGCCTCTCGGGCTCGCCCGAGCTGACGTACCTGGAGGAGGCGCGCAACACGCTCTCCCAGCGCATCGTCGCGCCGAAGCAGTCGGCGGAGGCGGCGTTCGACGTCTCCGGCATGAAGGACGGTGACGTCGCCGGGCTCGCGGCCTACAACCGCGGCTTCTCGTACGTCGCCGTGAAGCGCGTCGACGGCGTGAACACCGTGGGCGTCGTGAATCGCAGCCAGCCGTTCGCGACGACCTTCGACCAGGCGGCCGTCGAGTCGTTCCTCCCCGGAACCACTGCCGCGCTGGGGGACGCCTCGCAGGTGCGCCTCAAGGCCGACCTCGAGCTCTCGGCCCCGGCCGGGCAGCTGTGGACTACCTTCTCCTACAGCCTCGACGGGAAGAGCTGGACGAAGCTCGGCTCCCGCGTCGGCCCGCAGACCCTCGACGGACAGCTCACGCACTTCATGGGTCACCGCCTCGGGCTGTTCAGCTACGCCACGACGACGGCCGGCGGCCATGTCGACGTCGACGAGTTCCTCCTCAGCGACACCCTCTCCTCCGAGGGGAAGGCGCTGGACCGCTCGCAGCTCGACGCGGCGATCGCCCACGCGGCGACCCTCCGCGCCGGCGATTACCCGGCCGACGCCTGGTCCGACCTCCAGTCGGTCCTCGCGAAGGCGCGGGCCGTCGGCACCGCGGGATCGCAGAATCAGATCGACGCCCCGGAGCGCGCGCTCAGCTACCAGCTGGCCCGCCTCGGCACGCTGAAGGGGGCGTCGCTCGACGTCGCCGCGGCGGCCGCGACCCGCTGCATCGCCGGGAAGGTCGTCGTGACCATCCGGGCGACCAACGCCGACGACGTGCCCGTCGCCCTGCGGATGCAGAGCGCCTCCGGCACGAAGACAGTCGCCGCCCTCGCCCCGGGTGCCACGACGAGCCACGCCTTCAGCACGCGTGCCGCCTCGGTGCCCGCGGCCGACGTGGTGGTGACCGCGACCGCCACGGTCGACGGCGAGTCCGTCACGACCGAGGTGCGAGCCCCCCACCCGGCCGCCTCGTGCGGCTGAGATCCCCGGGGGCGGCCCGCGCGGCCGCCCCCGGCCCCGAACCCGTCGGCGGCACTCGTCGTCGATCTCCTGCACGACACGATCAAGGAGGATCCGTGAGAACACACGTAGACACCGCTCCACAGGGGCGGTTGCGGCTCAGACTGCTGGCCACGGCCGCGCTGACCGCACTGCTGGTGGCGCCGTTCGCCGCCCAGACCTCGACAGCGGCCGAGACGGAGCTCGTCGTCAACGGCGGTTTCGAGAACGGCACCGCGAGCTGGTTCGTGAACAACGGCAACGCCGCCGACTCCGGAGTCATCGCCACCACGGCGGACGCCCGCACCGGCGCTGCGGCCGCGAAGGTCAGCTCCCGCACCACCACCGGATCCGGGGCGATGCAGGACCTCAGCGGCAAGGTCGTCGCCGGGCAGACCTATCAGGTGAAGGCGCAGATCAAGTACGACGCCGCCGCGAGCCCCGCGACCAAGCAGTTCTTCGCCACCATGCACTACGGCGGAGGCTCGTACACGAACCTCGCGAGCGTCACCGCGACGAAGGGCCAGTGGGCCACGATCAGCGGATCGTTCACCGTTCCTGCCGGTCAGAGCGTCGCCACCACGCGACTCTTCTTCGAGACGCCGTGGACGGCGACTCCGTCCGCGGCTCCCGAGACGCACCTGATGGACTACACCCTCGACGACGTGTCACTGGTCGGAGCGGCACCGCCCGCGCCCGCCTCGCGCACGATCGAGGTCGTCGGCAAGCTGCCGGGCGATCACAACCCGCTCATCGGCTGGAAGTTCGGAGCCGACGGCTTCGGCTTCGTCGAGAACGGCCGCGTGTACATGTACATGACGAACGACACCCAGGGCTACTCGCCGGATCCGGCTACCGGCGTTTCGGCGGGGATCGACTACGGCAAGATCAACCAGATCACCGTGATCTCCTCGGATGACCTCGTCAACTGGACCGATCACGGCGAGATCCAGGTCGCCGGCTCCTCCGGAGTCGCTCCCTTCACGGGCAACTCGTGGGCACCGGGCATGGCCAAGAAGACCGTGAACGGAGTCGAGAAGTACTTCCTCTACTACGCCAACGGCGGCGGCTCCAGCAACGTGATCACCGGTGACTCGCCGGTGGGCCCGTGGACCAGCCAGCGCACCTCCACGCTCATCAACGCGTCCACTCCGGGCGCCGAGGACGTCGCGTGGAAGTTCGACCCGGCTCCGCTGGTCGATGACGACGGACAGGGCTACCTGTTCTTCGGAGGCGGACCCGCCTCGACCGCGCTCCCCGCGGCCGAGCGCTTCAACAACCCGAAGAACATCCGCGTCATCCAGCTCGGTGACGACATGATCTCGACCGAGGGCACCTCCGCGGTCGTGGATGCGCCCGTCGCCTTCGAGGCGGCTCAGGTCTTCGAGCGCGAGGGCAAGTACTACCTCTCCTACTCCTCGCACTTCGGCGGCAACGACTTCGGCGGCAATCAGACCCGCGTGCCCGGCTATCCGGGCGGCGGTGAGATCGGCTACATGATCTCGGACGACCCGATGTCGTGGCCCAAGGAGGCGTACGCCGGCGTGATGTTCCCGAACCAGAGCCAGTTCTTCGGAGCAGGCACCGGCGGCAACAACCACCAGTCGGTCTTCGAGCTGGGCGGCAAGTACTACTTCACCTATCACGCCCCCACCCTCAACAAGCGGATCAACGGGAACACCACCCAGGGGTACCGCAGCCCGCACATCCAGGAGCTGCAGTTCACGGCCGACGGCACGGTGCAGCAGGTGGTCGGCGACTACAAGGGCGTCGACCAGGTGAAGGACTTCGATCCGTACCGCACCTTCCCCGCCGAGACCATCGGCTGGAGTAAGGGCATCGCCACCGCGCCGCTGGGCACCCCCACGGCCGGAGCGACGCAGAACCTGGTGCTGAAGGACCTCGACAACGGCGACTGGACCGCCCTCTCGGCCGTCGACTTCGGCGACACCGGAGCGGCGACGTTCACCGCTCGCGCCAAGGCTCTGCAGGCCGGCGGCTCCATCACGATGCGCCTCGACTCCGAGACCGGACCCGTCGCGGGCACCGTCCCGGTGACCGGGACGACCGGCGAATGGACCGACGTCAGCGCCGCGCTGACCGGGGCGACCGGAGTGCACGACGTGTACTTCAGCTACTCCGGACCCACCGGTGACCTGTTCGAGCTCGACACCTTCGCCTTCACCGAGGGCGAGGCCGCACCGGCGCTCGAGGTCACGGCCGCCGCCGCCACCCGCTGCATCGTGGGCAAGGCGATCCTCACCGTGCAGGCGACCAACCAGTCGGACGAGACGGTGTCGGTCACGATGACCTCGCCGTACGGCACGAAGACGGTCGCCTCGGTGGCCGCCGGCAAGACCGTGTCGCACGCCTTCACCACCCGTCAGGCCGACCTGGCCGCCGGTGCGGTGACGGTCGCCGCCTCCGCGACGATCGAGGGGAAGGCTGTCTCCACGCAGGTGAGCGCACCGTACGCGGCACGCCCCTGCTCGTAACGGGCTGAGCATCTCCGGCTCGCGGAAACGTGTTCGGCTCGTGGGAGTGGACACCTTCCGCGAGCCGGACGTGTTTCTGCGAGCCGGAGGTGGTCGTGGCGCGTCTGCTGGCCCGGCGCTGGCGCGTGCCGTGAGGCGGACTACGGTCGGTCCGTGACTGCCTTGCTACTCGTGACCGGAGCCACCGTCGTCTGGGCGTTGACCCACCGCAGGCTGCGGAGACTCGCTGTCAGCGGGCCTCTCCTGATGACGCTGCTCGGTGCCGTCGCCGGCTGGTTCGTTGTGGGGGAGAGCGTGCTGTTCCTCGACTCGCACGCAGCTCTTCTCGGTGCCGAGGTGATCCTCGCTCTCCTGCTCTTCGTGGACGCGGTCGACGTCAAGGGCCCCCCTCGCGCGGTGCTCACTGCTGTCCCGTTGCGGCTGTTGCTCATCGCATTGCCGCTCTCCCTCGCCTGCATCCTCGCCGTTGGTCTGGCCCTTCCCCTCGGGCTCTCGGTCCCCGTCGTGGTCGCCATCGCCTGCATCGCGACACCGGTCGACTTCGCACCGGACCTGTCGATCGTCCGAGATACGCGAATCCCCGCCAGGGTCCGGCGCTGGCTCAGCATCGAGAGCGGCTACAACGACGGCCTCGTCGCACCGGTGTTCCTCGCCGCTCTCGCTCTGGCCGCCGGGTCGGCCCAGCCCGGACATGACGCCGTCGACGCGTTTCTCACCGCGGCGCCGGCCGGCCTCGTCGCCATCGTCGTCGGGGCCGTGCTGGGCGTGGTCGCCGGGCGGCTTTTCCGTCTCGCGCGATCAGCGGGATGGGCGGACGGTCAGAGCATCCGGATCGGTCTGCTCGCGCTGCCTGTGCTGACCTTCGCCGCCGCGGTCCCGGTCGGCGGCAACGGCTTCGTCGCCGCCTTCGTCTGCGGCATCGCTTTCCGGCTGGCCCGGGGTCGCGGGTGGGACGACCACGTGGAGATACCGCTGGTCGAGGATGTGACCTCGTTCCTGACCCTGCTGCTGTGGTTCACGTTCGGGATCGCCGCGATCATCCTCGTCACCGGCTACCGGGACTGGTGGCCGGCGTTTTTCCTCGCATTCTTCGCGTTGACGGTCGGCCGCATCGTTCCTGTCCTGATCGCCCTGCTGGGGACGAGGGCCACGCGGAAGGAGCGCCTGATCATCGCCCTCCTCGGGCCGCGCGGTGCGGCGTCGATCGTGTTCGCTCTGATCGCGGTCAACGCGCTCTCCGCCGAGGAGGGCCTGGACGTCCTGGCGGCCACCAGCTTCGTCATCGTCGGGAGCCTGCTCCTGCACGGAATCGGCGGCCCGGTTCTGATCCGTCGGCTGTATGGCGACAGCGCTCACTCCCTGCGCCAGACGACGTCCTCGCCGGCCAGCTCGTAGAACTCCTTGCACAGCCCGGTGTCGATCCGGCGAGGAACTGCGGGAGATCCGAGACGGCGAGCGTGAGAACCGGTCATCGAGGAGAACGTGCGACCTGAGACGGGCGCCGCCGTCGGCCGGGGGCCGCCTGCTCTCGACGCGCCGACGCCGCGGTCCTACAGTGGCTCCGACGGCGCTCGCGTCCTGCTGAGACGTCGACGGCACCGTTGCCGAGCGGAGGGAAGAGGATGCCCGCACCCGCACCCGAGAACGCGGCGGATCTGCGCTCCTTCCACCAGATCCTCCTCAACACCGCCGTCGCGAACGTGACGACGAGCTTCCTCTGGTTCGCCCTCACCTTCTGGGTGTACCTCGAGACGCGATCCGTGCTCGCGACCGGCATCATCGGCGGCGCCTACATGCTGCTCATCGCGATCTTCGCGATGGCCTTCGGCACGATCGTGGACCGGCACCGCAAGTACCGGGTGATGCTGGTCGCCGGAGCGGTCACGCTGGTCTCGTTCGGCGTCTCCGGCGGCCTGTATCTCGCCCTCCCCGAGGCCGCGCTGCTCGACTTCGGCGGTGCGTGGTTCTGGCTGTTCTCGGGCACGATCCTCTTCGGCGCCGTGATCGAGAACATGCGCAACATCGCCCTCTCCACGACCGTGACGCTGCTGGTGCCGGTCGAGCGGCACGCCCGCGCGAACGGCCTGGTCGGCACCGTCCAGGGCCTCGCCTTCGTGGTGACGAGCGTTTTCAGCGGGCTGTCCATCGGCCTGCTCGGCATGGGGTGGACGATGGCGATCGCGATCGGCGCGTCCGCTGCCGCCCTTGTGCACCTGCTGTTCCTGCGCATCCCGGAGGAGAAGCCCGCAGCGGAGGGAGGCCGG
Organism: Rathayibacter tritici; assembly: GCF_002932875.1. Taxonomy (GTDB): domain Bacteria; phylum Actinomycetota; class Actinomycetes; order Actinomycetales; family Microbacteriaceae; genus Rathayibacter; species Rathayibacter tritici. The sequence continues at coordinate 55,239 of NZ_PSWS01000003.1, read as the reverse complement.
GCGCCACTGATCGACCTGCGCGGCAGCATCACCGCGGTGCGGGCGGCGACCGGCCTGTTCGCGCTGATCGTCTTCTCGACATTCAACAACCTGATCGGCGGCGTCTACCTGGCGCTGATGGACCCGTACGGGCTCGAGTTGTTCCCGGTCGAGCTGTGGGGAGTCGTGCTCGGCGTGACGGCGACCGGATTCGTCATCGGCGGACTGCTGGTCGCACGGTTCGGGCTCGGGCGGAACCCGATCCGGACGATGCTGCTCCTCGTGGCGGCGATGGGTCTGATCGGCGCGGTCTTCACGCTCCGCGACTGGTGGTGGCTCTACGCGGGCGGCATCTGGATCTACATGACGCTGATCCCCGCCATCGAGGCCGCCGAGCAGACCGTGATCCAGAAGGTTGTGCCGTTCGAGACCCAGGGGCGTGTCTTCGGCTTCGCCGCGGCATGCGAATCGGCCGCGGCTCCGGTGACCGCGTTCCTCATCGCGCCGATCGCCGAATTCGCGCTCATCCCGTATATGGAGTCGCCCGCCGGACGGTCGGCGTTCGGCGGGCTGCTCGGCGACGGAGTCGGCCGGGGGATCGCCCTTGTGTTCCTCGTCGGGGGAGTGATCATGATCGTGGCGGCCTGCGCGGCGCTGCTCACGCGGCCGTACCGGATAATCTCGGCGCAGTACCTTCGGGAGGAGTCGTCTGCCGGTGCGCCCGCGGAGTCCGGGGACGGGGGGATCCGCGCGGCTGTCGGTCCCGCCGACGCTCCTACTCCCGCTCGCGCTCCCGAGGAGAGCGCGTCCGACCAGCACCGCTGAGCGCCGCCGGCCGCCGCGACATCCGCCGGACGCCCGTCAGTGCCCGCGCGCGATCCACTCCTCGCGGTGCGGCGCCTCCGCTCCGATCGTCGTCGAATCGCCGTGGCCGGTCCGCACGACGGTCTCGGCGGGCAGCGTCAGCAGGCGCTCGGTGATCGACTCGATGATCGTCGGGAAGTCGCTGTACGAGCGGCCGGTGGCTCCGGGTCCGCCCTCGAAGAGCGTGTCACCCGTGAAGACCGTGCCCAGCGCCTCGGCGACGAAGCAGACGGCGCCGGGCGTGTGACCCGGGGTGTGCCGCACCTCCAGGTCGACGCCGGCGACCGTCACCACGTGCCCGTCGATCAGTGCGCCGCTCGGTGCGGTGTCGGGGTGCACGGCGTCCCAGAGCATCCGGTCACCCTCGTTCAGCAGCACCGGGGCGCCGGTCGCGGCCCGCACGCCGTCGACGGCATTGAGGTGGTCGACGTGGCCGTGGGTCAGCAGCACGGCGAGGAGGCGGCGCTCGCCGACGGCCGCGACGATCGCCTCCGCGTCGTGGGCGGCGTCGATGACCACGCACTCGGAGTCATCCCCGACGATCCACACGTTGTTGTCGACGTCCCAGGTGCCGCCGTCGAGGCTGAAGGTGCCGCTGGTGACCAGCCGGTCGATCCGCGCGCCCATCAGAGCACCACCACCGAGCGCAGCACGTCGCCGCCGGCCATCGTGGCGAAAGACCGCTCGATGTCCTCGATCCCGATCCGCTCGCTCACGAACTCGTCCAGCGGCAGGCGGCCCTGGAGGTAGAGGCTGGTCAGCATGGGGAAATCGCGCTCGGGTAGGCAGTCGCCGTACCAGCTCGACTTCAGCGAGCCGCCGCGGCCGAAGACGTCGAGGAGGGGGATCTCGAGCATCATCTCGGGGGTCGGCACCCCGACGAGCACCACGGTCCCAGCGAGATCGCGGGCGTAGAACGCCTGGCGCCAGGTCTCGGGGCGGCCCACGGCGTCGATCACGACATCCGCTCCGAACCCGTTCGTGAGAGCCTGCACCGCCGAGACGACGCCCGCCTCGTCGAGGCCGCTCGAGTCGATCACGTGGGTGGCGCCGAGCCTCTGGGCAGCGGCCAGCTTCTTCGGGTCGCGGTCGATCGCGATGACCGTGCCGGCGCCCGCGAGGGCCGCACCGACGACAGCCGCCGTGCCGACTCCGCCGCAGCCGATGACCGCGACGGAGTCGCCGCGCCCGACGTTCCCGGTGTTCATTGCGGCGCCGAGGCCAGCCATGACACCGCAGCCGAGCAGGCCCACCGCCGCGGGGTCCGCCTCCTGGTCGACCTTCGTGCACTGCTTGGCGTGCACGAGCGTCTTCTCGGCGAACGCGCCGATCCCCAGCGCAGGGGTGAGCTCGGTGCCGTCCGTGAGGGTCATCCGCTGGGTCGCGTTGTGAGTGTCGAAGCAGTACCAGGGCTCGCCGCGCGTGCAGGCCCGGCACTCGCCGCAGGCCGCGCGCCAGTTGAGGACCACGACGTCGCCGACCGCGACGTGGCTGACTCCCTCGCCGATCGCGCTGACCCGTCCGGCCGCCTCGTGTCCGAGCAGGAACGGGAAGTCGTCGCTGATCCCGCCCTCCCGGTAGTGGACGTCGGTGTGGCAGACCCCGCAGGTCTCGATGTCGACGACCGCCTCGCCCGGGCCCGGGTCGGGGACGACGATGTCGACGAGCTCCACGGGAGCGCCCTTCGACCGGGCGATGACGCCGCGCACAGTGGTGGGCATGGGGCTCCTTCGACGGGGGCGTGCAGGTCCGATCCACAGTAACGACCACCGGATGCGGATGCGCGGGGTGGACAGCGCTCTCGCATTCCGGGCTCGGGTCTACCCTGATCAGATGCGCGCGGACGACGCCTCCGGAATGGAGGACTGGCCCACCGGCCGGCTGCTCGCCACCGCCTCCCGGATGGTCGAGCACGCCTGGCACGGCGCCCTCGCCGAGATCGGCCTCACCCACGCGGGCCTGGTCGTGCTGCACCTGCTGCAGGCCGGCCCCGTCGCGCAGAAGGAACTCGCTGCTGCGGCGCACGTCGAGGTGCAGACCATGTCGCGCACCATCGAACGGCTCGAGCGCGAGGGCCACGTCTCGCGCACGACGGATCCCTCCGACCGCCGCCGCCAGCTCGTCGCACTCACCGACGCCGGCGGCGAGGCGTGGCGCCGGGCGCACCGCCTCGAGGTCGACATGTTCCCCGGCGCCCTCGAGCACGGCCCCCTGCGCGAGGCGCTGCTGGAGATCATCCGCTCGGCCAGCGAATCCCGCTGGGGCTGATCGCAAGCCCGAGCGGACCCTCGTGGCGGGCGCTAGTTTCGACGGCATGACCTTCAACGACGACTCCCGGCTCAGCGGCGGCAAGGTCCGCCGCCGCGGCCGTACCACCGGCGTCGCGGTTGGCGGAGGTGCGGTGGGGGTCATCGTGCTCGCGCTGCTGTCGCAGCTGCTCGGCGTCGACCTCTCGAGCCTCGGCGGCCTTGTCGGAGGCGGCTCCTCGCCCGAGGGCGTCACCAGCACCGCAGTCGCCTGCGACAGCGGCGCCGACGCCAACGCCCAGGTCGACTGCCGCCTCGAGGGCGCCGCTGAATCGCTCGATCGCTACTGGGGGACCGCGACCCAGGCCCTCGGAGTCGCGTACCGCACCCCGACCGGCGTCGACCTCTTCGAGGACCAGACCGCCACCGGCTGCGGGAGCGCGAGCGCCGCGGTCGGTCCGTTCTACTGCCCGCCGGATCAGACGATCTACCTCGATACCGACTTCTTCGACGAGCTGCGCACCCGGTTCGACACCTCGGGTGGATCGCTCGCGCAGATGTACATCCTCGCCCACGAGTGGGGCCACCACATCCAGAACCTGACCGGGGCGATGGAGTCGGCGGACCGCTCTGGCACCGGCCCCGCGTCGGACTCGGTGCGCCTGGAGCTGCAGGCCGACTGCTTCGCCGGCGCGTGGGTCGGTGACGCCTCGACCGTGCCCGACGACACCGGGACGCCCTATCTCCGGCCGGTCACCGCGCAGGAGTACCAGGACGCGCTGGGCGCCGCTGCTGCCGTCGGCGACGACCGCATCCAGGAGCAGGCCACGGGCACCGTCGACCCGGAGGGATGGACGCACGGATCGGCCGAGCAGCGCCAGCGCTGGTTCCAGGCGGGCTTCGAGGGCGACGCCACCAGCTGCGACACCTTCGCCGCCGCGCAGCTCTGACCCGTCGGCGCTGCCACCCCGCCGGCCCGCGTACACCCCGCCGTCCCCCGTCCGATGTGCAGGTACCCGTCCGATGTGCAGGCCCCCGTCCGATGTGCAGGCCCCCGTCCGATGCGCAGGCCCCCGTCCGATGTGCAGGACCCGGTCCGATGTGCAGGACTTCCGCCGAAGAGAGCGCTCTCCTCCGCAGATGACCGCCCTGGTCGGAGAGAGTCCCCTGCGAATCGCACGGTCTCCTGCGAATCGCACGGTCTCCTGCGAATCGCACGGTCTCCTGCGAATCGTACGGTGTCCTGCACATCGCACGGTCACCCGGCGACGCCCCCGCCCCCGCCCTCAGGACACGGACTCGGCCGGTTCCTCCATGAACCATTCCGTGAACGAGCGTGCGCGCCCGTCCGGCGCGAAGCGGATCACCCACAGAGTCAGGTAGGTCCGGTCGCCCGGGTACACCGTGCGCGCCTCCACCACCGCGGTCTCCTCCGTCAGCGCGACCAGCCCCCATGCGAACGTCGGATCGGCGGGCTCCTCCTCCGCCAGCCACCACTCCACGATCGCGTCGCGCGGAGTGATGGCGTCGCGGTGCGGCGCCGTGAAGTACTCGGCGTCCTCCGTGAACAGTGCAGCCACGTCGGCCGCGTCGTCCGTGGCCCAGGCCTTCTCGTAGCCGGCGATCCAGCTCTCGATGTCGATCATCCGCCCATCCTCGTCCTGCCCGGCGCGCGCCGGAAGGAGCCCGCGGGAACAAAGACGCCGGCACCGACGTTGTGTCCCGAGCCGGAGGAAGGCTGAGCCGAGCGATACGTTCCCGCCGACGACGGCCCGCCCGCCGCTGCGGTCCGGGTGCGCGTCCGCCGCCGATGTGAAGGACCGCCGTGCCCGACTCCGACAGACGCGCCCTGACCCGCTCACCGAATCCGCGCCTCATCACCGCCGTCCTCGCCTTCGCGGGCATGAGCGCCTCCTTCATGCAAACACTGGTCGTCCCGATCCAGTCCGAGTTGCCGACCCTGCTCGGCGCCGACCGCACCGAGACCGCGTGGGTGATCACCGCGACACTGCTGAGCGCCTGCATCCTGACCCCCGTCTCGGGCCGCCTCGGCGACCTCTATGGCAAGCGCCGGATGGCCGTGGCCGCGCTGGTCGTGCTCGTGATCGGCTCGGTCGTCTGCGCCTTCGCGGGCGATGTCTGGACGCTGGTCGTCGGCCGCGCCCTCCAGGGCGCCGTGACGGGTGTCATCCCGCTCGGCATTTCGATCCTCCGCGACACCCTGCACCGCGACCGGCTCCCCGGCGCGATCGCCCTGGTCAGCGCGACGTTGGGCATCGGCGGGGCGCTCGGCCTGCCACTCAGCGCCGTCATCGCGCAGAACACCGACTGGCATGTGCTGTTCTGGATGTCCGCGGGTCTTGGCGTCGTCGACATCGCCCTCGTGTTACTGGTCGTCCCCGTGTCGACTCTGCGTTCGCCGGGCACCTTCGACGTGGTCGGCACGATCGGACTCGCGATCGGGCTGAGCGGCGTGCTGATCGCGGTCTCCCGAGGCAACGATGCGGGCTGGACCAGCCCCGCGATCCTCGGCTCCGGCCTCGGCGGGATCGCCGTTCTGCTCCTCTGGGGCTGGTTCGAGCTGCGGCAGGAGAGTCCGCTCGTCGACCTGCGGGTGGCCGCCCGGCCCGCCGTGCTGTTCACCAATCTCGCCTCTGTGGCGGTCGGCTTCGCCTTCTTCGGCGCGCAGATCACGCTGCCGCAGCGCCTTGAGCTGCCCGCGGCCTCGGGCGTCGGCTTCGGCCTGAGCCTGATCGTGGCCAGTCTCGTGCTCGCGCCCTCCGGCCTGGCGATGATGGCGACCTCGCCGGTCGCCGCCCGCCTCTCGGCGCAGTCCGGGCCGCGGCTCGTGCTGATCGCCGGCTCCGCGCTGATCGCCGTCTCGTACCTGCTGATCCTCCCCTTCGGCAGTGAGGTCTGGCAGATCCTGGTGATCAACGCCCTCATCGGCGTCGGTCTCGGCCTCGCCTACGCTGCGATGCCCACGCTGATCATGCACGCCGTCCCGGCCTCAGAAACCGCTGCCGCGAACGGCCTCAACTCGCTGATGCGCACCCTCGGCACCACCCTCTCCTCCGCCGTGACCGCTGGCGTGCTCGCGCAGCTGACGGTTCCGGTCGGCGGCGTGCAGCTGCCGAGCCCGCAGGGCTTCGAGACCACGTTCGTGATCGGGGCGATCGGAGCGGCGGTCGCCGTCGCGCTCGGTCTGCTCATCCCGCGGGCGCCGCGCCCGGACGCGCGACCCGCTCTGCCCTGACCGTCCCGCACAACGTCAGCTGAGAGCCCTCGTCATCCACCATCGTGGATGAGACCCACTCTCAGCTGACGTTGTGTCGCCCGTTACTCGCTCTCGAGCAGCATCTGCTCGATCTGCAGCTCGCGCAGCCGGGTCGAGGTCTGCAGGTGCTCGCGCGCGGTCAGTACGAGGCGGCACAGCAGCACCAGCAGCACGATCGCCAGGATCGCGACCGCCGTCACGACCACTCCGTACAGTGCGGTCAGGACACCCCAGGTCTGGATCATCCTCCGACGCTACGGAGCCGCACCCGCCCTCGCGTCCCCCTCACGACAGGCCGCGAACGCCCCGCGGTATACCCGTGCCGGATGCGTCGCCGGCAGCTCGTCCGTGCCGAACAGCTTGCGGCGCAGGGTGCCCTCTGCGTACTCCGTCTGAGCGAGGCCGCGCTCGCGCAGCACCGGCATCACCCGGTCGACGAACTCCTCATAGCTACCCGGCAGGATCCAGTTCACGACGTTGATCCCATCGATCCCCGCGTCCCGCCAGCCGGCCAGATGGTCGGCGATCTGCTCGGGTGTGCCGACCACGCGGCCGCGGAGCTTCGCCGAGAGTCGCGCCAGGTCGCGCACCGTCGGCTCGCGGTCGGGCGACGCGTCGCGGATCCACTGCAGGTGGCTCTGGCCGGCGTAAGTCTCGATCGCCGAGAGCGGCAGGTCGGGGTCGAGCTTCTCGCCGGTCGCCGGGTCGAAGCCGAGGTTCGAGTGCACCAGGAACGCGTCGGAGGAGAGGTACTCGTCGATCTCGCGCTCGGCCCGCCGGGCCTCCTCCTCCGTGTCGCCGGTGATGAAGGAGAGGCCCAGGTAGAAGGAGGGAACGCCCCGCTCGCGTCCGGCCGCCACGGCCAGGGAGCGCGTGTCCTCGATCAGCTCGCGGGTCTTCTCCGGTGACCCCGAGAAGACGAACTGCGCCTCGGCGTTGCGCGCCGCGAAGCGTCGACCCGCGGGAGAGGACCCGGCCTGGAAGAGTACGGGCGTGCGCTGCGGCGAGGGAGCCGAGAGGTGCGGCCCCTGCACGCGGTAGCGCTTCCCGACGTGGTCGATGCGGTGGATGCGCTCCGGATCGGCGAAGGAGCCGCTCTTGTCGCGCAGGAGCGCACCGTCATCCCAGGAGCCCTCCCACAGCTTGTAGACCACGTCGAGGTACTCCTGTGCCCAGGCGTACCGTTCGTCGTGCTCCTCGAGGCGGTCGTAGCCGAAGTTGCGGGCCGCGCCGTCCAGCGCGCTGGTGACGATGTTCCAGCCGATCCGACCCTTCGAGAGGTGGTCGAGCGTCGAGACCTTGCGGGCGAAGTCGAACGGATGCGCTTGCAGCACCGAGCTCGTGAAGGCGAAGCCCAGGTGCTCGGTGCTCACCGCCAGGGCCGAGAGCAGCACCGACGGATCGTTGCTGGGCAGCTGCAACCCCTCGCGGGCGTTGATGTCCCAGTCGCCGTCGGCCGGACCGTAGAGCCCGGCGACGTCGGCGAAGAACATCGCGTCGAACCGGCCGCGTTCCAGCGTCCGGGCAAGATCGATCCAGAGCTGCACGTCGTCGAAGTCGTGCTGCCGCGCGTCGGGGTGGCGCCAGAGCCCGTGCTGGATATGGGAGGCGGTGTTCATGACGAATGCGCAGAAGCGGAGGGGGTGGGGCTCGGTGATCACCCTCCCAGGCTAGGCCGGGCGCTTCCCATCGGGTCCGAATGTGTCCGCGCGTAGGGTGTCCGACTGTGGAATCCCCCATCCCCGACCCCGCGACTGCCGTCCCTGCGCTGACGGACGCCGTCGCGGAGGCGCTGGACGCCAGCACCGTCGCCGAGATCCGCGCCCTGCGGGACGATTTCGCGCGGTTCATGCTCCAGTACAAGTTCGGGATGGACGAGATCGTCACGAAGGTGTCGATCCTGCAGGAGGAGTTCCGCGAGTTGCAGGAGTACAACCCGATCGAGCACGTCACGAGTCGGCTGAAGTCGGCCGACAGCCTGATCGAGAAGATCGAGCGCAAGGGCTGCGAGACGACTTTCGAGGGGATCGCCGGCGCGATCACCGACATCGCGGGCGTGCGCATCACGTGCAGCTTCGTCTCCGACGTCTACCGCGTCTTCGACCTGCTCACCTCGCAGTCCGATGTGACGGTGCTCGACGTGAAGGACTACATCGCCGAGCCGAAGGAGAACGGCTATAAGAGCCTGCACGCGATCGTGGAGGTGCCGGTGTTCCTCTCGGGCGGATCGGTGGACGTCTGCGTTGAGGTGCAGTTCCGCACGATCGCCATGGACTTCTGGGCGAGCCTGGAGCACAAGATCTACTACAAGTACGACCGGCAGGTGCCGCAGGAGCTGCTCGACGGTCTCGCCGGCGCGGCGCGCACGGCCGCCACCCTCGACGCCGACATGGAGCGCCTGCACCGCCAGGTCCGCGGCGAGTTGCCGGGGGCGCGCACCTACGACGTGTGAGGCGGGCGCGGCCTAAGGGGTCAGCAGTGGCAGCAGCGCCAGCAGCAGCACCGCGGAGCCGTTCAGCGTCGCGTGCGAGACGATCGCCGCGCCGAGACGCCCGGTGAGCGTCGCGATCCAGCCGTGAGCGAGCCCCGCGACGACCGTCGTCACGCCGAGCGTCACGACCGTCGCCGGGTTCATCATCTGGTGCCCGTGCAGCAGAGCGAAGACCGCGGTCGACGCGACGATGCTGAACACCATCGCCCACACCCGGAGCCCCCGGGAGGGCCGCGCCGACCGGGCGCTACCGCGCAGCATCCGGTTGCGCACCGCCCGCATCACGACGCCGCGGCAGAGGACCTCCTCGACCACCGGCGCGACGACGACCGGGATCAGGACCGAGCTCAGCACGAACCACAGCGGGTCGGGGTCGATGTCGAGGTTTCCCTGCGCGTCCTGGAGGAAGGGAGCGAAGGCGGCGAGCACCACCAGGATCACGAAGCGCACGCCCAAGCCGAGCCCGATCCCGATCGGCACATCGACCCAGCGGAAGCGCAGACCGAAGTCGGCCGCCATCGTGCCCAGCCCGCGCAGTCGCGACGCGGCGAACGGCACGATCATCGCGACGAGGTAGCTCGCGAGCGCTCCCGCGACAGCGAACACGGGGGAGTAGGGGAGCACGCCGAATCCGAAGAGCAGGATGAGGACGGCCAACGGCAGGACGATCCCGACGATCGTGAGCACGGCGGTCGGCAGGCCCCAGCGCACCCGCGGGTCGGGCAGGTAGAGGAGGGAGGAGTAGGGCGCCTCGATGGAGGGTCGCGGCTCGGCGGGCGGCATTTCGCCGACGGGCCGGCCGGTGTCCGCCGCGTCGAACGGCGCTCCCGTCGGTGGCGCGAACCGCAGAGCGTCCGGCGCGGACGATGCCGGCGGCGGCGCGGAGTCGGGCGCGAGTGTCGCGGGATCGGGCGGCGGGAAAGCGGCGGGTTCCATGACTGGGCCAGCCTACGCAGGCCGCCTGGACGCCGTCCGGCGCACGCCCGGTCGTGCTGCGGTCGAGAAGAGGTCCCGCCCGGCGGCCGGAGCGCACTCTCGGAGAACGGCGATCTTCCCGCGAAGGCCTCCGGATACGAAGAGACCCCGCTCGGGAGAAGCTCGGGAGAAGCTCGGCGGGGCGAGGCGATCGCGTCCGCTTCGGTGGAGGACTCCTCACAGTCTCCAGAGGATCCGGGCTGCTCGCACGGAGGCGTCGAGACCGACTCGATAGCCCACGGCGACGGCTTGGACGGTGGTGGGACGGATGTCGCACGGCCGGAGTCGGTAGACGAGACGGAACCGCGGCCGCGGTTCGCGCGGGTCACGATCGAAGGAGGAGCGGCGGCGGCGCCTCCGCGCGCGGAGATGCCGACACGCGGGCACATCCGGATACGAAGAAACCCCCGCCATGTAGAAGCTAGGCGAGGGTTCCCGTGGCTCCGACGGGCGTCGATCCCGTGACCTCACGATTTTCAGTCGTGCGCTCTACCAACTGAGCTACAGAGCCGTTGCGGCGAGACGCCGCCGGAGAGGTGATCTCCTGAAAAAGGCCCTTCCTCTCGGAAGGGCCCCTTTGCGACCCTGACGGGACTTGAACCCGCGACCTCCGCCGTGACAGGGCGGCACGCTAACCAACTGCGCTACAGGGCCTCGTTGCGAAGACCAGCATACTGCCTTCGAGGCTGTTGAATTGTCACGCCCCGACCCTCTCGAGCCGGTGCACTTGCCGGTAGTACTGGACCCACCCGTGACCCCAACGGGATTCGAACCCGTGCTGCCGCCGTGAAAGGGCGGTGTCCTAGGCCACTAAACGATGGGGCCGGGAGCTCGCGGGCGACCCTGCGGCCGACCCCCATCACTACCGACACGCAAGCATAGGGGGACGCGGCCCCGGATGCAAAATCGATGCTTCCGCGGGTCGTGTGCACCCCGTCCGGGGTCGACCCGGGTCTAGGAGATCGGGCAGGGCCGCGGTTAGGGTGGGGCGGAATCGATCTTTCTCTCTTTCCGCGAGCCGGCGCCGCACCGCCGTGGACGGAGATCCCCCAACCCCGAGGTCCCATGCCCTACTTCCTGCGCCGTCCGCGTTCCGCCCGCTCTGAAGGCGCGCCGCGACTCGGGCGACTCCGCGGTGCGGCACTGGCCTCCGCGGTGCTCGCTCTCGTCGCCGGCCTTCTCGTCGCCACTCCCGCCCAGGCGGTCGACTACCCGACCTGGGCCGATGTTGAGGCGGCGAAGGGCGACACGGCCGCGGCGGCCGCTCAGGTCGACCGGATCACGTCGCTCATCAGCGACCTCCAGGGCCAGGTCGCCGCCGCCCAGCAGCTCGCGCAGCAGCGCGGCGATGAGCACTTCGCGGCGCAGCAGGCGTTCGACGAGGCTTCGGACGAGTCGACGAAGCTCGAGGACAGGGCCGCCGCCAGCGCAGGGGAGGCGGACAAGGCTTCGCAACAGGCCGGCCTCCTCGCCGCTCAGCTCTACCGCAGCACCGGCACCGACCTCTCCGTCAACATCTTCCTCGACCAGCAGGCGGGCCAGGCGGACCAGCTGCTGTCGAAGATCGGCAACATGACCAAGCTGGTCGAGCGCTCCTCCGCGATCTACGAGCAGGCCAGCACGGCTCGCAACACCGCCTCCTCCCTTGCCGCTCAGGCTGAAGTCGCGAAGGCCGAGCGCGAGCGGCTCCGTATCGCCGCCGAGCAAAAGCTCGCCGAGGCGACCGCGGCACAGGAGGCGTCCGAGGCGGCGCTGGCCGAGCAGCAGCGGCAGAGCGTCGTGCTCGAGCAGCAGCTCGCCGCGCTCCGCGACACCGAGTCGAAGACCATCGCCGACTACGAGGCCGGCGTCGCAGCCCGTGAGGCGGAGCGCCAGCGTGTCCTCGCGGAGGAGGCGGCGGCGCGCGAGGCCGCGGCACAGGCGGAGCGCGAGCGTGCCGCCGCCGCGCGGGAGTCGAGCGGTGGCGGCTACAGCGCCTTCTCCGGGGCGAGCTCTTCGAGCGCGGTCAGCGACTCCGGCTGGGTTCGACCCGCCAGCGGCCGCATCAGCGGCACCTTCGGCCCGCGCGACAGCATCTCGACCGGCGGAGGGTCCTCAGGGTCCTTCCACCGCGGCACTGACCTCGCTGGCGGGTGCGGCATCCCGATCTTCGCGGCGCACAGCGGCACCGTCACCTATGCCGGGCCCAACGGGACCTACGGCAACTGGGTGCTGATCGATCACGGGAGCGGCATCAGCACCGGCTACGCGCACATCATGCCCGGTGGGATCTACGTGGGCGTCGGCGATCAGGTCCAGGCGGGCCAGCAGATCGCCGCAGTCGGAACGACCGGGGCCTCCACCGGCTGCCACCTGCACTTCGAGACCCGCGTCAATGGCTCCGCCGTCGACGCACAACCGTTCATGGCACAACGAGGAGTCACCCTTGGCTGACGCACAGACGACCGCCCGCACCTTCACTCCCGCGCCCCGGGAGCGCGCCTGGAAGGGACGCCTCCCGCTCGCGATATCCGCCGCCTTCGCGGTCACGGCGGTCACCGCGTCCCTCGGCATCACCCCCGCCCTCGCCGAGGACGCGAAGTACCCCTCGTGGGACGACGTGCAGAACGCCAAGAAGGACGAGGCGAGCAAGCAGGCCGAGATCGACTCGATCACTGGCCTCATCGCGAACCTCCAGTCCGCGGTCGACGAGAAGTCGATCACGGCGATGAAGAAGGCCGAGGCCTGGCGCCAAGCCAAGGAGGCCCTCGACGCTGCCGCGAAGTCCGTCTCGGATCTCGAAAACAAGGCGACCATCGCTTCCGCCAAGGCGCAGACCTCGAAGATGCGCGCCGGCCTGCTCGCCGCGCACCTCTCCCGCGCGGCCGGCAGCGACCTCTCCGCGAGCCTCGTCGCCAAGGGCAAGGACGCGGGCGACCTGCTGTACCAGCTCGGTGCGATGTCGCAGCTCTCGGGGCAGTCGCAGAAGGTCTACGCCGACGCCCTCGCCGACAAGCAGAACGCGGAGTCGTTGGGCGAGCAGGCCGATCGGGCCGTCGCCGAGCACCAGCGGCTTTCGGGCGAAGCCGACGCGGCCCGCAAGGACGCCGACGCCGCAGCCGAGTCCGCCCGTGCCTCGCTCGCGGCTCAGGAGGAGAAGTCGAAGGAGCTGGTCGCCCAGCTCGCGCTGCTCAAGGACTCCACGGTCGAGGCCGAGACCCAGTACCTCGCGGGCGAGCAGAAGCGCCAGGCGGACGAGGCCGCGGCTCAGGCGCAGGCCGCGCAGGCCGCCGCGGAGGCCGCCGCGCAGGCTCAGGCTGCCGCGCAGGCTCAGGCTGCCGCGCAGGCTCAGGCCGCCGCCGAGGCTCAGGCTGCCGCGCAGGCTCGGGCCGCCGCGGAGGCCCAGGCTGCCGCGCAGGCTCGGGCCGCCGCCGAGGCCCAGGCCGCCGCGCAGGCTCGGGCCGCCGAGGACGCCCAGTCCGCCGCCCGCTCCGCGCAGCAGCCCTCCGAGCCGTCGCAGGCCGCCGCTCCAGCCCAGCCCAGCCCGGCCACGTCCCTCCCGCAGCCCGCCGCTCCGCAGCCCGCCCCCGTTCCGGCTCAGCCGGCCGCGCAGCCCGCGCCCCAGCAGCCCGCGCAGCCGCTCCCGCAGCCGGTGGCCGCTCCGGCCCTGGTGCCGCAGGGCAACGCCGTCGAGAACGCGATCTCGTACGCGATGGCGCAGCTCGGCGAGGAGTACGTCCTCGGCGGCATGGGCCCGGACCAGTGGGACTGCTCGGGCCTGACCAAGGCGGCCTACGCCTCCTCGGGCATCTACATCGGCACCCACTCGGCGACGAATCAGTACAACACGATGGCGAGCGTCGGCAAGCTCGTTCCCTACAGCCAGCGCCAGCGCGGTGACCTGATCTTCTGGGGCGGCGGCGGGGACTACTACCACGTGGCCATCTACCTCGGGAACAACCAGATCCTCGAGGCCGCCGACTACGGCAAGCCCGTGCGCATCTGGAACACCTGGGGCTCGCCCGCCGGCATGGTCGGCCGCCCGGCCGCCTGAGCCGCTTCCTGTCACGAGAGAACCCCCTCCTGTCGAGTCGACGGGAGGGGGTTCCTTCGTAGGTGCGAGGGGTCAGTGGCCCTCTTCGGCCAGCTTCTTGATGCCGTCCTGGACGATCTGCTCCGCCTCGGCGGCGTCGCCCCACGCGTCGACCTTCACCCACTTGCCGGGCTCCAGGTCTTTGTAGCGCTCGAAGAAGTGCTTGATCTCGTTCTTGGTCTGCTCCGGGACATCGCCGATGTCCTGAATGTGCTGCCAGCGCGGGTCCTTCGCGGGGACCACGATCACCTTCGCGTCGGAGCCGGCCTCGTCGCTCATGTTGAGCACGCCGACCGGGCGGACCGAGACGCCCACGCCGGGGAAGACGGGGTACTCGAGCAGCACCAGTGCGTCGACGGGGTCGCCGTCGAGGCCGAGGGTGTTCTCGAAGTAGCCGTAGTCCGTCGGGTAGACGAAGGAGGTGAAGAGCACGCGGTCGAGGTACACGCGACCGGTCTCGTGGTCGACCTCGTACTTGTTGCGGCTCCCCTTGGGGATCTCGACGACGACGTCGTATGCGGCCATGCTCTCTCCTTGAGTCGGTGGCGCCGTGAGCGGCGCATCGGCGGACGGATCGGCCTCCGGAACGCTCGCGCGGGTGCGCGCACGGGAGGGGCGGATCGCTGGCATTACGTTACTTGATGTGCCCGATCGCCCCCGCCTGACTCCCGTTGTCGCCGATCTGCGGCGGGCGGTGCGCGCGAGCCTCGACGGGCTCGAGCCCGCTGCGCTGGTACTGGTCGCGCTGAGCGGGGGAGCGGACTCGCTCGCGCTCGCGGCGGCTGTCGCCTTCGAGGCGCCTCGCGGCGGCCGGCGGGCAGGCGCGGTGATCGTCGATCACGGGCTGCAGGAGGGGTCGGCCGAGGTCGCGCGGCGGGCGGCCGAGCAGGCGCACGGGCTGGGGCTCGCTCCGGTGCTGCGCGAGGTGGTGACGGTGTCGGCCGAGGGTGGTCCGGAGGCGGCGGCCCGCACCGCGCGCTACCGGGCCTTCGACGACGCGCGGGCCGCGACCGGCGCCGCCGCGATCCTCCTGGGCCACACCCTCGACGACCAGGCCGAGACGGTACTGCTGGGCCTGGCCCGCGGTGCCGGTGCCGCCTCGCTGCACGGGATGGCGCCGGTCAGCGGACCGCTGCGGCGACCGCTCCTGGGCCTGCGCCGTGAGCAGACCCACCGCGCCTGCGCCGACCAGGGGCTGACCCCGTGGGACGACCCGCACAACGACGACCCCCGCTACTCGCGCGTGCGGGTGCGGAGCCGGGTGCTACCGGTGCTCGAGGACGAGCTCGGGCCGGGGGTGGCGCAGGCTCTGGCGCGCACGGCCGAGCAGCTGCGGGAGGACGGCGACGCGCTGGACGCGCTCGCCCTGGACTGGGCGCTCGAGCTGGTCGGGCAGGACGAAGCGGGGCACGTCACGGTGGACGCGCGCGGGCTGGCGGCCGACCCGCCGGCGCTGCGGCAGCGCATCATCCGCCTGGTGGTGGCCAACGAGTTCGGAGTCGCGCTCTCGCGCGCGCAGACCCTGGCCGTCGCCGCCCTGGTCACCGACTGGCACGGCCAAAGGGGCGTCGACCTCCCCGGCGTCCTCGCCACCCGCTCCGGCCCCACCCTCGTCTTCGCCCCCGCGCCGCACCCCTCCTAATCCCTCTCCGCGAGATGCCACTTATGCGCCCGACACGCCGACGGAGGGGGGCGTAAGTGGCATCTCGCGGAGGGCGGGCGGGGGCCGGGCGCCCGTAGAGTGGCCGGGTGGAAGCAGCCGACATCGCCGACGACATCACCGAGGTCCTCTACACCGAGGCCGAGATCCATGAGCGGATCCGCGCCCTGGCCCGCGCGATCGAGCGCGACTACGCGGGCGAGAACCTGCTCATCGTCGGGGTGCTCCGCGGCGCCGTGATGGTGATGGCCGATCTGGCCCGTGAGCTCAAGCTCGACGTCGTGATGGACTGGATGGCCGTCTCCTCCTACGGCAGCGGTACCAAGTCCTCCGGCGTGGTGCGAATCCTCAAGGATCTCGACTCCGACATCACGAACCGCAAGGTGCTGATCGTCGAGGACATCATCGACTCCGGCCTCACGCTCTCCTGGCTGCAGGGCAATCTGCGCAGCCGCGGCGCGGAGTCGGTCGAGATCTGCGCGCTGTTCCGCAAGCCCGAGGCCGCCAAGGTCGAGGTCGAGGTGGCCTACGTGGGCTTCGATATCCCGAACGAGTTCGTGATCGGGTACGGCCTCGACTACGCCGAGCGCTACCGCAACCTGCGCGATGTCGCCGTCCTCGCCCCGCACGTCTACGCGTAGCGCCGCCGACACTGCGCAGGAGAGCCTCGAGCGGCTCTTCGCGGTGCCGCTGCTGGGCTACCACATGAGCTATCCGACCTCGCTGCGGGCGGATCTCGAGTTCAACTACTGGTGGCTCGCGCACGCGATCGACGCGGCCGTCGATGCCTTCGAGCGCACCGGGGACACACAGCACCTCCAGCGCGCCCGCCGGATCCACCGCGCGATCCGCCTGCGCAACGGCGGGCGCCTCGTCAACGGCTACTTCGACGACATGATGTGGCTCGGCTGTGCTCTGGCTCGCCTGGGGGAGGC
Organism: Rathayibacter tritici; assembly: GCF_002932875.1. Taxonomy (GTDB): domain Bacteria; phylum Actinomycetota; class Actinomycetes; order Actinomycetales; family Microbacteriaceae; genus Rathayibacter; species Rathayibacter tritici. The sequence goes on along the minus strand of NZ_PSWS01000003.1, from coordinate 38,740 downwards.
CTCGGGGGAGGCGCGCTTCCTCGAGCGCGCCGATCGCCTCTGGCGCTTCGCCGTCGAGAAGGGCTGGAACCTCCGCCACGGCGCCAGCCTCGCCTGGCGTCGCCGCCAACTGGACTACAAGAACGCTCCCGCCAACGGCCCGTTCGTGATCCTCGGCGCCCACCTGGAGCGGCTGCGCCCGCACGGCCGCGAGGTGCTCGTGCGCGCCGCCTTCGACTGGATGCACGTGCGCCTGCGCGACGACGACACCGGTTTCATCGCCGACGGTATCGGGCGCGAGGGCGGCTCCGCCCGCGACGACTGGGCCTTCAGCTACAACCACGCGGTCTACATCGGCGCCGCGCTCGCTCTGCACCGCCTCCGGCCCGACCCCCGCCTGCTCGCGCACGCCTCCCGCACCGCCGAGGATCTGCTCGACCGGCTCGGGTCCGACGGTGTCTTCGTCGAGCAGGGCACGGGGGACGGCGCCCTGTTCGGCGGTATCGCCTACCGGCACCTCGTCGACCTCGCGACGACCAGCGGAGTCGCGCCAGCCGTCGCCACGCGAGTGAGCGACTTCGTCTCGGGCAGCGTCGCCGCACTCCAGCGCTCCAGCCTGCGCGGCGGAGTGCTGCTGGCCGGGCCGCGCTGGGACGCGCCGCCGTCGCTGCCCGCCACTCTCTCCGCCGAGATCGGTGCTGTGCTCGCCGTGGAGGCGTCAGCGAGACTCGACCGCTCGCCGTTGCCGTCAGACTGACCGAGTGAAGGCACCCCAGAAGCGCACGCCGGCCGTCGTGATCAATCCGAGCAAGTTCGACGACGTCGGCGCCGCGGAGGATCTCGTGGCGACGATCGCGCGCCGCCACGGCTGGAACGAGCCGCTCTGGTTCGAGACCAGCCCCGAGGACTCCGGGGTCGGCGCGGCCCGAGCCGCCCTCGCGGCCGGCGCGGACCTGGTCTGCTCGATGGGCGGCGACGGAACTGTGCGCGCGGTCGCCACCGTGCTCCGTGGGACGGGCCTGCCCTACGGCCTGCTGCCCAGCGGCACGGGCAACCTGCTCGCACGCAACCTCGGGATCCCGCTCAACTCGCTGCCCGAGGCGGTCGAGATCGCCCTGCTCGGCCAGGACCGCGCCATCGACGTCGGCACGGCGACCTTCGACGACGGCGAGGAGCGGGTGTTCATGGTGATGGGCGGGGTGGGCCTGGACGCCGAGATCATGGATAAGACGGACGAGGAGCTGAAAAGGCGCGTCGGCTGGGGCGCCTACTTCGCGGCGGGGGCGCCGGCGATGTTCAAGGCCGGCTTCGATGTGACGCTCACGATCGACGGTGCTCGTGAGCCTGCTCAGCGCTGCTACATGGTGCTCGCCTGCAATTGCAGCTCGGTGGTGGCGAACATCGAGTTAGCGGCCGGTGCCGTGCTCGATGACGGCGACCTGGAGCTGGTGCTGCTGCGGCGCCGGTTCGGCCTCGCGCTGGACGTGGCGACCGGTAACCGCAATGGGCTCGCGTCGCTGCGACAGTGGCCGGGTCGCGAGTTCTCCTTCGAGCTGGATCAGCCGGTGCTCGCCGAGCTGGACGGCGATCCGATCGGCCGCACCCGCTCCGGCCGTTTCGGCGTGGATCCGGGCGCCCTGCTCGTGCGCCTGCCGGTGCCGACGCCGAAGAGTCCCGGGCTGACTCCGCGCGACTCCGTGATCATCGACACGTCGGCGATTGCGACGCTGCTACCGCGGGAGTCCGCCTCCTGACGCTTGCGCTAACTTCTTTACGGTCGTAAGTTATCTGACGACCGTCAAGAAAGGCGCCGCTGCGCCGGAGAAGAGGAGCCATGAGCGATCCGAGGCCTGCCCGCTCCCGCGAGCTTCTCGTCACCGCGATCACCACCGCTCTGGATCACCCCGGCGACGACCAGCCCTCGATCACCGAACTCTGCGCCGCGGCCGGGGTCAGCCGACCCACGTTCTACCAGCACTTCGGCGATGTCCCCTCGCTGATCGAGGCCGCCGCGATCGAGCGGATGCACGCGCTCTTCGGCGACGTCGCGACCGGCCTCGCCCCCGCCGACTGGGAGGAGGCGGTCCCGCGCATCGTCCGCGCGCTGCTCGAGGGTCTGCTCGTGCACGCCGACTTCTACCGCAGGGTGCTCAGCGGAGGCACGGCCCGCGCCGTGCAGGAGTCGGTCGTCGCGTTCCTCGCCCAGCGGCTTCTCACCTTCTCGCCCCTCGCCGAGCGTGCGCCGGGCGGAGGCGACCACGCGCGCGTCGAGCGCTTCGCCGTCCTCCTCGCCGCCGGCACCATCTGGCTGGTCGTCGGCTGGCTTCTGGACGGCGACGCCCGCCGCTCGGCCGCCCGGGCCTCCGCCGACATCGCCGAGCTCCTCGTCACCGGAGTCGCGTCGCAGCGGCTCGCCGCCCTGCACTCCACGAAGTAAAAGGACCATGACCACCTCCCCGCTCCGCCGCGCCCTGCGCGCCGTGAACCCGCGCCTCGTCGTCGTTTTCGCTGCGATCGCTCTCATCCCCCTGATCTACGCGGGACTGCTGACCTCGGCCACCCTCGATCCCACCCATCACCTCGGCACCGTGCCCGCGGCGATCGTGAACGAGGACACCGGCGCGACGGCGGCGGACGGTTCGACGCTCGCTCTCGGCCGCGATCTGGCCGACGAGCTCACCGCCAGTAGGTCCGACTCGAACTTCGCCTGGACGGCGACCGGCGCCGACGAGGCGGCGCGCGAACTCGCCTCGGGCGACGTGTTCGCCGTGCTGACGGTGCCGGCCGGCTTCTCCACCGACGTGGCCTCGGTCGGCGGCGCCGACCCCGCCGCCGCCGTCCAGGCGAAGCTGTCGATCGAGACGAACGACGGAGCGAACCTGATCGTCGGCACCATCGCCTCCACCATCGGCACCACCGTGACGAAGACCCTGGAGGAGGAGGTCGGCGCGAGCTACCTCCAGAACGTCTACCTCGGCTTCACCACCGTGCACTCCAGCCTCGAGCAGGCGGCCGACGGAGCCGCGCAGCTGGCGGCCGGCGCCGACACGGCCGCGTCCGGCTCCTCCGAGCTGGTCGTCGGGCTCGCGCAGCTGCAGGACGGCACGGCGCGGCTCGCCACGGGTGCCGACTCCCTCCGCTCGGGTGCAGGGGCTGCGGCGACCGGGGCGGCCACGCTCTCCTCCGGGCTCCAGCAGATCGCGAGCGGGACCGGCGGGCTGCCTGAGCAGGCGAGGGAACTCGACTCCGGTGCCCGCTCGGTCGCCGACGGCGCGCACACGCTGGACGGCGCAGCGGCGACGCTCGCCTCGGGCGCCGCCGACCTCGCCGGGGGGACCTCAGCGCTTCGGGACGGCGCGGCATCCGCGGCCACCGGTGCCCAGGCGCTCGCCACCGGGTCGGCGACCGTGTCCGAGGGGGCGAGGAAGGCGCTCGCCGGAGCCCGGGATCTCGCGACCGGCGCAGGGGCGCTTGCGGCCGCGACTCCGGATCTCGCCGCTGGAGCGACCGGTGTCGACTCCGGCCTCGCTTCGCTGCTCTCGCGGTACGACTCGCTCTCCGACGCCCAGCGCGTGGCCGAGCTGACCGCCCTCGAGAAGGGCGCGGCCACGCTCGCCGGTGGGGCGGCCGCGGCGGACGCCGGCGCGCAGACGCTCGCGGCCGGTACGACCACGCTCGTCGGCGGCGACGGCAGCGGAGTGACGGCGCTCGCCGCCGGCGCCGCCACGGTATCGAACGGAGCGTCGGACCTCGCGACCGGCACGTCGGCGCTGGCCGCCGGAGCCGGCCCCGCCGCCGAGGGCGCGCAACGGCTCCAGAGCGGCGCGCAGGCTCTCGCCGGGGGAGCGGCGACCCTCGACGGCGCAGCAGCGACGGTCGCGGGCGGAGTGGACACCCTCTCCGGCGCCGTCGGCCCGCTCACCACCGGCATCGCCTCCGCGGCGTCCGGCGCCGCCGATCTGGCCTCGGGAACGGCCGCGCTCGCGACGGGCGCCGCCGACCTCGCCGCCGGCGCCGACACCGCAGCCACCGGCTCGGCCGACGCGGCCACCGGCTCGCAGAGCCTCGAGGACGGCATCGACTCGCTCGCCTCCGGGTCGCGCACCCTCGGCACGACGCTCTCGGACGGCGCGGCCGATGTCCCCAGCTACACCGACGAGCAGGCGCAGGAGCTCAGTACCGTCGCAGCCGCTCCGGTCGGGATCGACGCCGAGCGGTTGAACCGTGTGCCGTCCTACGGCTACGGCCTCGCCCCCTACTTCATGGCGCTCGCGCTCTGGGTCGGCGCGCTCGCGTTCTACCTGATGAGCGCCCCGCTGAGCGCCCGCCTCCTCGCCGCCCGGCGGCCGGCCTGGGTGATCGCCCTGCGCAGCTACCTCCCCGGTGCGCTGATGGCCGTTGCCCAGGGTGTCCTGGCCGCGCTGGTCATCCGCTTCGGAGTGGGCGTGGAGGCGTCGAACCTGCCCGGGCTGATCGGGGTCGCTGTGCTCACGAGCCTCACCTTCGTGGCGATCAATCAGGCGCTGATCGCGCTCCTGGACGCCCCGGGCCGCTTCCTGGCGCTGCTGATGATCGTGCTCCAGCTGTCCTCGGCCGGAGGCACCTATCCCGTCCAGACGGCGCCCGCCTTCTTCCAGGCGGTCCACGGGGTGCTGCCGCTGACCGGCACCGTGGAGGCGTTCCGCTCGCTGATCGCCGGTGGCACCATCGGAGTCGCGCACGCGGTCCTGGTGCTCGTGCTCTGGCTCATCGGCGCTCTCGCCGTCACCGTGCTGGCCGCCGCCCGCCGCCGCCGCGGCCTGACCCCCGCCCTCCACGACCCCGAGCCCCTCCTCGAGCCCGCCTGACCGCCCGCGCCGCTCCAGCAAGGAAGAGGACGCGGACCGGGAAACGCGTGCCAGCGTTCCCCGGCAGTGCGGCGTGCCGCATCCCCGCCATCCAGCTCAGCCCACGGCGAACGCGCGGGCGTCGCTCAGAGCGCGGGAGGTAGCCTGTCACTCACATTTCCTCGTCAGAAAGGTGCCGGGTGTCGCACCCGCAACAAGCATGAACGTGAAGCGCATCTTCCGGGGTCCCATCCTCTACGTCGTCCTGGCGATCGTCGCGGTGTGGATCGGCTCCTCGCTGATCACCATGTCCGGCTTCCGACCGGTCACGACGCAGGAGGGCCTCGACCTCCTGAAAAGCGGCAAGGTCGATTCGGCGAAGATCGTCGACGGCGAGCAGCGCGTCGACCTCACGCTCAAGCAGGCCGACGGCGACAACGGTACGCAGGTGCAGTTCTACTACGTGGCCCCCCGCGGGTCCGAGGTCGTCGACGCGGTGTCCGCGGCCGACCTCGGCAGCACCGGCTACAACGACGAGGTCCCGCAGACCAACTGGTTCCTCTCGGCCCTCGGCTTCCTGCTCCCCATCCTCCTGATCGGCGCGTTCTTCTGGCTGATGCTCTCGGGTATGCAGGGCGGCGGCAACCGGGTCATGCAGTTCGGCAAGTCGAAGGCGAAGCTGGTCTCGAAGGAGTCGCCCAAGGTCACGTTCGGCGACGTCGCCGGCGCCGACGAGGCGATCGAGGAGCTGCACGAGATCAAGGAGTTCCTCAAGGAGCCCGCGAAATTCCAGGCGGTCGGCGCGCGCATCCCCAAGGGCGTCCTGCTGTACGGCCCTCCCGGCACCGGCAAGACTCTGCTGGCCCGCGCGGTCGCGGGTGAGGCGGGCGTCCCCTTCTACTCCATCTCCGGATCCGACTTCGTCGAGATGTTCGTCGGTGTCGGCGCGAGCCGCGTCCGCGACCTGTTCCAGCAGGCCAAGGAGAACTCGCCGGCGATCATCTTCGTCGACGAGATCGACGCCGTCGGCCGTCACCGCGGCGCCGGTATGGGCGGCGGGCACGACGAGCGCGAGCAGACCCTCAACCAGCTTCTGGTCGAGATGGACGGCTTCGACGTCAAGACCAATGTCATCCTGATCGCGGCGACGAACCGCCCCGACATCCTCGACCCGGCGCTGCTGCGCCCGGGCCGCTTCGACCGCCAGATCGGCGTCGATGCTCCGGATCTGCTCGGCCGCAAGAGGATCCTCGAGGTGCACGGCCGCGGCAAGCCGCTCGCCGGAGGGGTCGACCTCGAGGTCGTCGCTCGGAAGACCCCGGGCTTCACCGGTGCCGATCTGGCGAACGTCCTGAACGAGGCGGCGCTGCTCACGGCCCGCTCCAACGCGCAGCTGATCGACAACCGCGCGCTCGACGAAGCGATCGACCGCGTCATCGCGGGCCCGCAGCGCCGCACGCGGGTCATGCGCGACAAGGAGAAGCTGATCACCGCCTACCACGAGGGCGGGCATGCTCTGGCGGCGGCGGCGATGCGCCACACCGACCCGGTGACCAAGGTCACGATCCTGCCGCGCGGACGCGCCCTCGGCTACACGATGGTGCTCCCGCTGGAGGATAAGTACTCCACCACTCGCAACGAGCTGCTCGATCAGCTCGCCTATGCGATGGGCGGACGGGTCGCTGAGGAGATCGTGTTCCACGACCCGACGACCGGAGCGTCGAACGACATCGAGAAGGCGACCGCCATCGCTCGCAAGATGGTCACCGAGTACGGGATGTCCTCGAATGTTGGCGCGGTCAAGCTCGGTCAGTCCTCGGGCGAGATGTTCCTCGGCCGCGACATGGGCCACCAGCGGGACTACTCCGAGCAGATCGCCGAGAAGGTCGACGCCGAGACGCGCCAGCTGATCGAGCAGGCGCACGACGAGGCGTGGCAGGTCATCAACGCCAACCGCGACATCCTCGATCGCCTGGCGATGGAGCTTCTCGAAAAGGAGACGCTCGATCACGACCAGCTGGCCGAGATCTTCACGGACATCCGCCGCATCGACGAGCGCCCGCAGTGGCTCTCGAGCGACAAGCGCCCCCTATCCGACCTCCCGCCGATCGCGGTCCCGGTCGCGAAGGCGCCGATCGACTCCGCCGCGACCGACGGAGGCGTCTCCTCCGCGGGCGCCGACGAGGTCGCGCCGAAGCGCCCGCCGCTGATCAACCCGCGCCCCGCGACGGCGTAGCGCGCGCGTGCCCGTCGACAAGGCGCGCATCGAGGCGGCCGTCGCCGAGATCCTCGCGGCCATCGGGGACGACCCGGGCCGCGAGGGCCTCATCGACACGCCGCGCCGATGTGCCGAGGCGTACGAGGAGTTCTTCGGCGGGTTCGACGCCGACGCCGCCGCCCAGCTCAGCGAGACGTTCGCGGTCGTCGAGGGCGGTCAGGAGTCGCCGGTGGATCAGACGGTGATCGTGCGCGACCTCGCCTTCCGCTCCGTCTGCGAGCACCATCTCCTGCCGTTCCTCGGCGTCGCGCACATCGCCTACCGGCCGCGCCAGCGGGTCGTCGGACTGGGCCGACTGCCGCGCATGGTCGAGACCGTCGCGTCGCGTCCGCAGATCCAGGAGCGGATGACGGAGCAGATCGCCGACGCGCTCGAGCAGGGGCTCGACCCCGAGGGCGCGCTGGTCGTGGTCGACGCCGAGCACGATTGCGTGCGGATGCGCGGTCCGCGCCAGACCGACAGCTCCACCGTCACGGTCGCCGCCCGCGGCTCCCTCGCCGACCCGGCCGCCCGCGCCGAGATCATCGCGCTGATCGGCGCCGCGCGGGGGGAGTGACGTGGGCACCTCCGTCGCCGAGCTCACGCCGACCGGCCGCGCCGCGCTCCTCGGGATCCTCAACGTCACGCCGGACTCGTTCAGCGACGGCGGCCACTGGCTCTCGGTCGACGATGCCGTGCGCCACGGGCTCGACCTGACCCGGCCCGCCGGCGACGGGCCTGCCTCCTTCGGAGCCGACCTGGTCGACGTCGGCGGTGAGAGCACCCGCCCGGGCGCCGCCCGCGTCGACACCGCGGCGGAGCAGGGTCGCGTGCTACCCGTCGTTCGCGCGCTCGCGGCGGAGGGAGTGCGCGTGAGCATCGACACGATGAGTGCCGCCACTGCGCAGGCGGCCCTGGACGTCGGAGCCGTGGTCGTCAACGACGTCTCCGGCGGCCTCGCCGACCCGCGGATGCTGCCGCTGGTCGCTGAGCGCGGCGCCGTCTACATCGCGATGCACTGGCGCGGTCACAGCGCGGGGATGACCGCGCTCGCCTCCTACGGCGACGTGGTCGCGGACGTGCGCGGCGAGCTCGAGCGCCGGATCGACGCCGCTCGCGCCGCGGGGATCCGCGATGACCTGCTCCTGCTCGACCCGGGGCTCGGCTTCGCGAAGAACGGCGCGCACGACTGGGCTCTGCTGGCCGGGCTCGACGCGATCGTCTCGCTCGGGTTCCCGGTGCTCGTCGGGCACTCGCGGAAGCGGTTCCTCGCTCCGTTCGCCCCCGCCGGCGCTCCGGCCGCCGACCGCGACGAGGTCTCGGCCATGCTGAGCCTCGTTGCCGCCGAGCGCGGCGCCTGGGGCGTGCGGGTCCACGACGTCCGCTCGTCCGCCCGCGCCCTGGCGCTCGCCGCCCGACTTCAGGAGGAGACCCTGTGACCGCGATCGACCCCGCCGCCCTCGCCGTGCGCGACTCCATCACCCTCACCGGGCTGCGCGTACGCGCGCATCACGGCGTCTTCGACTTCGAGCGCGAGAATGGTCAGGATTTCCTGATCGACGCGACGGTCTGGCTCGATACCGCGCTCGCGGCGCAGGGCGATGCCCTCGCCGAGACCGTGCACTACGGCGAACTCGCGATTGCGCTGGCGGATGCGGTCAGCCGCGATCCGGTCGACCTCATCGAGACCCTCGCGGAGCGGCTCGCCCGGGTCGCTCTGGGCTTCGCCGCCGCCGACGTCGTCCGCATCACCGTGCACAAGCCGGACGCGCCGATTCCGCTGCCGTTCGCGGACGTCGCTGTGCAGATCACGAGGGCCCGCTCATGAGGCCGCGGCAGGAGCGGATCCGCCCGGTGCGGCACGTGGTGCTCGCACTCGGCAGCAACCTCGGCGACCGCCGCGCGCACCTCGAGGAGGCGCTGCGGGCGCTCGCGACGACGCCGGGGCTACGGATCGAGGCGGTATCCAAGGTGGTCGAGTCGCCCGTGTGGAAGCCCGAGGGCGTCGACGAGCAGGCGCCCGCGTACCTCAACGCGGTGGTCACCGGCTCGAGCGTCCTCGAGCCCGACGACCTGCTCGCGGCGACGGCGGCGGTCGAGCTCGCCGGCGGCCGGATCCGCGGCGAGGGTGAGGAGCGCTGGGGTGACCGGACGATCGACATCGACGTGATCGTGCTCGGCGGAGTGCTTCGGAGCGACGCGCATCTGACGCTGCCGCACCCGCGCGCGGCGGAGCGGGCCTTCGTGCTCGACCCGTGGCTCGACGTGGAGCCGGCGGCGGTGCTGCCCGGAGTCGGACCCGTCGCCGAGCTGCGCGGGCGGGCGACGGACCGCGTGGCCGACCACCCGGTCGGGCTGACCTGGCCGCTGCGCGACTCCGGAGCCGGCGCGGCCCGCGACAGTGCCACCGACCCCGAGAGCAGGACCCCGTGAGGCGCACCCGCATCAGCACCCTGCTCGGGCTCGGCCTCGCCGGGGCCGTCGCCGGCTTCCTCCTCGACCTCGCGATCGCGGCCGCGGGCCGCCCGGTGCTCATCCCACCGCTGACGGTGCCGCTCACTCTGGTCGTGGTCGCCGCACTCGTCCTGGGCTTCGCGATCCCGATTCACCGCGCGACGAAGGGCACGCTGCTGCGGCCCATCGACCCGTTCCGTGCGATGCGCGTCGTGGTGCTCGCGAAGGCGTCCAGCCACGTCGGCGCGCTGCTGCTCGGAGCTTCCGGCGGCATCCTGGTGTACCTGCTGAGCCGCGCGATCCCTTCGCTAGGCTCCGTGTGGCAGGACATCGCGACCATCGTGGGGGCGGTCGTACTGCTGGTGGCCGGCCTGGTCGCCGAGCACCTGTGCACCATCCCGCCGAGCGACGACGACGACAGCGCCGTCGGCGAGGTGAACCACGCCTGACGCCGACGCCCGGACCGCCGCGGGCAGTGAGGACGACGCCATGTCCGCCGACCCCGAGGGCGCGACGCCGCAGACCCGCACACGCGCGAGTGGGCGCCGACGGGACCGCCTCGACGTCACGGGGGAGTGGCGGCGCGTCTCGCCCAAGTACGTCGCCGTCGAGATCGTGTCGGCCGTCGTGTCCAGCGCGTTCCTGCTCGCCGTGCCCGTGGTGCTGCTCTTGATCGGCGTGTCCTGGGGCTGGATCCCGATGCTGGCCGCCGCGGCCCTGGCGGTCACCCTCCTGATCGTTGCCCCGCGGCGGGCACGCGCCTACGGCTACCTCCTGCGCCAGGACGACCTGCTCTTTCGCCGCGGCATCATGTTCCAGCGTTTCGTGTCGGTGCCGTACGGGCGGATGCAGCTCATCGACGTCAACCGCGGGCCGCTCGCCCGGGTACTCGGCCTCGCCGATCTGCGCTTCGTCACGGCCGCCGCGGCGACCGGCGTCAGCATCCCGGGCCTGGCCGAGGCGGAGGCGGAGGAGCTCCGCGACCGCCTGGTCGAGCTCGCCGAGTCGCGCCGGGCCGGCCTGTGACCGGACTCCGCACCGTCGAGACGGACCTCGCCGACGGGCAGTGGCACCGCCTCCACCCGGCGACCCCCGTCCTCAAGGGCGGGATCGGTCTCCTGGTCGTGCTCGGCATCGTGATCACCAACCTTCGAGAGCGCCTGGTCGAGCTGTTCCTGCCCGGGCCGGAGGGCTTCGAGAGCGGCGACCCGGTCGATGAGCTGCTGCGCCGAGGGCTGCTGGGCTGGGCGCTGCTGGTGGTGATGGTCGGCCTCGCGGTGGCCGTCGTCGCGTTCTGGCTGTCCTGGCGGATGCACACCTTCCGGATCACGGACGAGGTCGTCGAGGTGCGCTCCGGCGTGCTCTTCCGCACCAACCGGCGGGCGCGGCTGGACCGCATCCAGGGCATCGCGGTGCAGCGTCCCCTGTTCGCGCGGGTGTTCGGCGCGGCGAAACTCGAGGTGAGCGTCGCGGGGCAGGACGCGAACGTCCAGCTGTCCTACCTCGGTTCGCGGCTGGTGGACGCGCTGCGCCGCGACATCCTGCGCCTCGCCTCGGGAGTGCGCGAGCGGGAGGCGCAGGTCGACGGCCACGCCTCGGCGGGCGGGTTCCTCGCGCGGCGGCTGGAGGAGTTCAGCGAGCCGCAGGACGACGCGTCACCTGACTCGGTGGTCTCCATCCCCGCGGGTCGGCTCCTCGGCTCGCTCGTGTTCAGCGGATTCACACTGTTCCTGGCCGCCTCGGCCGTCGCCGTAGTGGTCGTCGCCGTCTACGGCTCGCCCTTCGTGCTGTTCGCGATCCTGCCGGGCCTGATCGGCTCGGGCAGCTACTACCTCCGCCAGTTCGTGCGCTCGCTCCGCTACTCGATCGCCGCGACACCCGACGGCGTGCGCGTCGGCTACGGCGTGCTCTCGACCAGCAGCGACACCATCCCGCCCGGGCGGATCCACGCCGTCGAGATCACTCAGCCGCTGCTCTGGCGTCCGTTCGGCTGGTGGCAGGTGCGGATCGACCGGGCCGGCCACGCGGCCTCCCGCGGAGCGAACGGGGAGCCGAACACCACGATCCTCCCCGTCGGCGACCTCGCAGCCGTCGAGCGCGTCCTCGGGCTCCTGCTGCCCGGCGCGAGCGAGGGCGCGGAGTCGACCCCCGTGGGCGACGCGCTCCGGCACCGCGACGCCGCCGGCTTCACCCGCGCCCCGCGCTCGGCGGTATGGCTTCGCCCGTTCTCGTTCCGGCGGACGGGGTACCGGCTGACGGACGAGGTCGCGATCCTGCGCAGCGGGGCGGTCTGGCGGCGGGTCGCCGTGGTGCCCCTGGCGCGGATGCAGAGCGTCGGGGTCCAGCAGGGGCCGCTCCAGCGCCTCCTGGGGCTGGCCTCGGCGCGGGTGCACACCGTGGCCGGCCCCGTCACTGCGCTCGTTCCCGTCATGAGCGCAGCCGACGGACTCGCCTTCTTCGACAGCCTCGCGACGGCCGGGGTGCGGGCCGCCGACCGCGACGCGAGCCACCGGTGGGGCCGCCGACCCGCCGCCCTGCCCGATTGGCCCGCTCCGGAGGGAGAACCGCATGCCTGAGAACCGCCGCGACGGACGCCTGGGTGTTGGCGTCATCGGCGCCGGACACGTCGGCCCGGTGCTCGGCGCCGCGCTCGCCGGCGCCGGTCACGCCGTGATCGGAGTCGCCACCACCAGCGAGAGCGGCCGCGAACGCGCCGACGCGCTGCTCCCGGGCGTGCCCGTGCTGGCGATCCCCGAGCTCGTCGAGCGCAGCGAGCTGGTGATCATCGCCGTCCCCGGGAGCGAGATCGCCGCGCTGGTCGCGGGGCTCGCCGCGACCGGAGGGTGGCAGCCCGGCCAGCTGGTGCTGCACACGGCGCCCGAGCACGGCTACGGCGTGCTCGCTCCGGCGCTCGCCTCCGGAGTCATCCCCCTCGCCGTGCACCCGGCGATGGCGTTCAGCGGCACCAGCCTCGACCTCGCCCGCCTCGCCGAGACCTACTTCGCCGTCTCGGCACCCGGGCCGGTGCTGCCGATCGCGCAGGCGCTCGTGGTCGAGATGGGCGGCGAGCCGGTGACCGTGGCGGAGTCCGACCGTGCCGCCTACGCGGAGGCCGTTTCGACCGCCACCACCTTCTCGACCGCGATCGTGGACCAGGCGGCGGGCCTGCTGGCAGGCATCGGCGTCGACAAGCCGGGCTTCTTCCTCTCCAGCCTCGTGCGCTCCTCCGTCGACGACGCGCTGCGCCGCGCGTCGGGTTGACACTGGTGCCTCACACCGCGGTGTCTCTGCACGGCTCACTCGAGGAGGAGGACGTTCGGCAGATCGGGGTCGACTTCGCGGCAGAGCGCGTAGAGGGCACCGGCGGTCCCGAGCAGGAGACCGCGGACCGTCGTGATTCCCCTCGGAAGACCGCTCCGGGCGTCGGAGCGTCCGATCCTGTCGAGGGTGCGCTCGGCGAAGGACGCGACGTCGACGCGGCCGGGTGCGTGCGTGTCGACTGCCCGGAGGGCTAGCAGGTTCCCCAGCGCACCGTGGCACAGCGAATCGTCGGCGGGCAGTCGGTCGTCGGTCGTCTGATCTGCTCCGATGACGGCGCGTTCGAGGAGATCGGGCGCGTCGAGCAGTGCTGCCGACGCTGCACGAGCCATCGCGATGCCGGCTGTGCCATGGCACCAGTGGGCCGGGAACAGGCGGCCCTGCTCGAGCGATTCCGTGCGGGCGTCCAACCAGCGTCCTCGCTGCGGATCAAAGAGCGTGTCGTCGAATCGGAGAGCTGCGAGCGCTGCGTCGCCGATCTCCCCGTCGCCCAGTGCGTCCGCTGCTCTGGCGAGTGCCCACCCGATTCCCGTGGCACCGTGCGAGAACCCGCCGAGACGCACCCGTGCCGTTCCGCTCTCCCACGCGAGCGAGCCGTCGCCGGCATCGACGCCGTGGTCGAGGAGATGTGCCGCTAGAGTCCGCACAGCGGTCCGCCCCTCCTCCGTCTGGGATTCGGGGAGGGCCGTCACGACGGCGAGAGCTCCTGCGCTGCCCGCCATCACGTCGAAGAAGGTGTCGGATCGTGCTTCGTCGGTGAGCCGACGGATCGCAGCCAACCGGGTCGGCCGGTATCGATCAGTGCCGAGCAGGCTGTCCTGTCGGGCGAGCGAGTAGAGCAGGCCGGCGGCACCGCTGAAGGCGCCGATCGGGAGGGAGACGCGGGACGCGCTCCAGTCGTCGAGGATGGCGGCGATGGCGTGGGAGGCGCGTCCGGCGAGGTCGTCGAGGCCGAGGTGCGGGACGACGCGGTGCGCGCAGGCCGCAGAGAACGCGATGCCGGCGAGGCCGTCGTAGAGTGTCGGGCCCACCGGCCGGTACTCCAGTCCGGTGCTGTCCGTGCTGCTGCACACGCTGATCCACGTCACGTCGTCCTCCCCCAGAATCGCGGTGTCTGCGAGGAGGCCCGCCTGTGCCCGCGCGAGCTCTCTGACCGTGCCGCGCGCAGAGGGCGTGACTGCCTGCGCCTCGTCGTCCTCCTGCTCTCCCGGCGTGGCTGCGAGGATCGATTCTCGGATGAGGGCGATCGACCGCTCGATGCTCGCCTCATTAAGCGCAGTGAGGCGTGCGATGACGTCATCGCGGAGCGTTCTCGTGAAGTAGTCGGAGAGTGCCCGACCGTGGTGCGCGGTGAGAGTGCGCGAGTCCAGCGCGGTGGTGAAGAGGGGCACATCTCTTTGCCGGAGCGACTGCTCCTCGGCGTCGATGAGCTCTGCTTGGTCGGGATGGTCGGCGAGCCTGGTCCAGAGGCTTCGAAGAAGGTGGTCCCTGTCGATGCCGGTGCACAGACGGCCCGGCTGGCGCATCTCCGTCAGCAGCAGCGAGTAGGAGCGCGTGGCGCGCAGGATGTGTCGCGCGGTCATCGCGGGTGCGGTCGTGATGAGGTCGATGATCTGGGCTCGGCGCTGGATCACCGCTCGAGCGGTCTCAGCGAATCCTGCCGCGACCACCTCCCTCTGAGCGCGCACCAGCGCCAGCGTCATCCCTGGCGGCTGGTTCTGGGAGGTGCCGACCGGCGTGTCCACTGCGCTGATGCGCATGTCGTCAGTGCAGGCACCGACCACCTGGTGGATCACGGCCGTCCTGCCCTCGGAGCCGAGTCCGCCCGTGGCGACGCTGACGTCGATGCTGGAACTCTCCCCCGTGGTGAGTCGCACGGGCAGGATGCCTGTCCCGAGGACCGAGCTGTTGAGGTCGTCGATGGCGCGGGTGCTCGCCGTCATCGCGCTCTCGCGGTGACTTCTGTTCTGGATCAGAGTCTCGAGGTCGATCGGTACCGGGCCCGCTGCGGTAGCGATGACGTTCTCGAGATGCATGTCCGAGGCTCCGAGGACAGAGGTGACCGCCAGCAGGCCGCCGAGCTTGCGCAAATGCGTCAGAGGAGTGCCGGCTGCGTCGTCCGGACGTTTCACGTACTCGACCCATCCGTATCCGTCCCTGACGAGGGAGCGGGGCGAGGATAGGGAAGCATCGGGCTCAAGCACCTCGGCAAGCACGGCGTTCACCGCCTCGTAGAGCGTGAACACGCCGCAGTCCCGCGGCTTGTAGACGAGTCGATGGCCGCTGACGAACCGCAGAATCGCGACGGACTGTCCGTCGTCGTGAGCGTCGCCGGCGAAGTGGACCGCCTCGAGCGCGTCGGTTCCGCGCGGCAGCAGACCGGCGTCACTCAGTGCCCGCGTATCACTGCTCAGACGGGTGAGGATGCGCTCGACGTGGTCGCCCCAGGCGCTGATCGCGGCGACCAGATCCCGAGCGAGGACCGGGTAGCGGGAGAAGAACGCCCGCCGGACGTCGGGAGCAGACAGCGCCGTGTTCAGTCGCGCGTATGCTCCGGAAACGTCGTCGTCCGCGAGCTCGGCGAGCAGACAGCGCAGGGCCAGCGTGGCCAGGATCTCGGCGAGGCCGGTGAGGAGATCGGTCCGCGCAGCAGGCGCGAGATCGGGGTGCCGATCGAAGCGGACCCGCTGCGCATGCAGGACAGGGGCGAGCAAGCCGTCGAACGGCAGCTCGGCGAGGCGGGTGCCCTCAACGATCAGCGGTCCGAACGGGCTCCGCGGGGTGTCCACGGGCGTGATCAGCCAGTCCTCGACCGAGTCGATCCACTCGGCACTTCGCTCGCGGGGCGACCAGGGTCCCCCGGTGAGGAGCGCGGTGAGTCCTTCGCGGTCGAGGCCCTGAACGGTGAGATAGCTCTCGAGGGTCGTGTCGAGGGCGAGCGCCCGATCCGACCAGGTGCGCACGATCGAGGGGTCGCCTGCGTGCAGGGAACCGCCGTCGGGTCGGCGTTCACGCAGAGCGGCGGCCTGGAGGAGGCAGACCCGCAGGGCGGCGATCTCCGGCGACTCGGCCGACGCGGGAGAGGCCGGCGAGGCGTCCGCCTGCGGGGAGACGAGAGAATCTTCGTGACGGAGCATGGCGGGCCAGCCTTCGGGTCGATCGCTGAGGTGAGGATCGCGGGCGACCCGGGAACGAGGCCCGGGTCGCCCGCCGTGCGGATGACGTCAGCGACAGGCGCAGACGACCGTGCCGCACTCGATCGTGAGTGTGCACATCCAGCCGCTGCTGCCCATGTACGGGCTGACGACGCGTTCGAACGCCTCGTCGATCTGTGCCTGAACCGACGGGCTGGTTCCGTGACCAGCACGAGCCGTCAGGTCCCAGTGGGGGCTCACGACGGTGGCCTCTCTCTCGAGAATCTCGGGCATAATCTCTTCCTTTCCTTCGTTTTCTTTCGCCGCTCGGCCTCGCCGAGGGGTAGGGGGGCGCACGGAGCGACGACGAAGCGCCGCGGGGTGCGCGGGACGACCGGACGTCGAGAACCGCGTGACACCGGAAGAGTCACGGAGAATCGAGCACGCAGCGACGGGAAAAAAGATCCGATCTCTGCAGAGATGCCGTCGTCAGTGACCTGATTGTCGAAGGCATCTCGGTTCCGGGTGCGCCGCGACTGTAAGACGTCGCGGGTGTACGTCGGAACTATCCGATGGTGGGATCTCTGGCGACGGGGTGATCCGGTCGGTGTGCTTGCCTCATCCGGTCGGAGGAGGCGGACCGCGAGCGGGCGCCACTTCGCGTCTCTTCCGCGGCGCCCGGCTTATCTTCGGGTGGTGCGGGACACGAGGATTGAGTGGTGGGCAGGCGACGTGATCGTCGCTGCTGTCGCCGTCCTGGTGTGCGCCGCGCCGGGTCTGCTCGGTGGGACTGAGTGGCAGTGGTCGGTACTGATGGCCGCGTTGCTGATCGTGCGTCGAACCCGTCCGGTCGTCTTCGCCGTGCTGGCCGCAGCGGTGTCGGTGGCCCACCTCCTCCTCAATGGCGGACTGCTCCTGCCGGGGGACGCGGTCCTGCTGGTCGCCGTCTTCTCCGTCGCCGCACACGCACCGGAGCAGGCGCGCACCATCGGCCTCTTCCTGGGAATCGGCTACGCCGTGTCTCTGGGCGGATGGGCCCTGGTCGGGGCGTCGTCGAGCCTCGGGGCGGCCAGTCCGATCGTCGGGCTGGTCGCGTCCAGCATGGTGGTGGCGTGGGCGCTCGGGCTTCTCGAGCGCCGGAAGGTCGAGGCATTACGCGCCGCCCGCCATCGGCACGAACTCTCGGAGCGCACTGTCGCGATCCGGAGCCGGCTGGCCGCGTATGAAGAACGCGAGCGCATCAGCGCCGAGATGCACGATGTGCTCGCGCACACGTTGACGAGCGTTGTGGTGCAGGCCGAGAGCGGCAGGGCGGACACGTCGGATCCGCGGGCGGCCGACGTGTTCGAGACGATCTCCGCGACGAGCCGTTCGGCCCTCCGCGAGATCCGTGGGCTGCTCTCCGCCGAGATCGCGTCAGCGGCGCTGCCGACGCCCGGAATCGATGACCTCGCAGAGCTGGTCGAGGGCTTCGCGAAATCGGGGATGACCGTCACTCTTCATGTCGTCGGCGTCTCGCAGCCGCTGACTCCGGAGCTGTCCCTGTCTGTCTACCGAGTGGTCCAGGAATCTCTGACCAATGCTCTGCGGCACGGCAGCGGCGACCAGGCGTGGGTGGGGGTGGCCTGGGCGGAGGGGACACTCACCGTTGTCACGACGAATCCGATCGCTTCGGCTCCGGCCGCGCCACTTCGTGAGCAGCGGGGGATCACCGGGATGCGTCGTCGCTGTGAGCTCTACGGCGGCAGCGTCTGCTACTCGCACGGTGACGTCTTCGTGATCACGGCGTGCTGGCCGCTGCGTGCGGGCGTTGATGGAGCCTCCGCGTGACGGCGGCGAGAGCCCGCATCACGGTGATGGTGGTGGACGATCACGCTCTGGTCCGCGACGGCTTGATCCGCATCGTCAACGCGCAGCCGGACATGGAGACAGTGAGCCACGCGGTCGATGGTGCGACGGCCATCGAGCGTGTGCGCGACCTGCGACCGGACCTGGTGCTGATGGACGTCCGAATGCCCGTCTTGGACGGGATCGAAGCGACGCGGGTCATCACCTCCGAGCGGATCAGCCCCAGAACGCGGATTCTCGGACTCACCACCCACGACAGTGACGTGTACGCCATCCGCATGCTTCAGGCGGGAGCCGTCGGCTTCATCCTCAAGGACAGCACTGCCGAGCAGCTCGCCACGGCGATCCGTGCCGCTCACAGCGGGACCTTCACGACCTCGGCGAGTACCGCGGTCCGATTGGTGAAGCGAATGGCCGCAGGAGACAGCGAAGGAGCGCCGCCGGACGATTCGACTCTCGCCGCGCTGACCAAGCGCGAACGGGTGGTGTTCGAGCACGTCGTGTCGGGCAAGTCGAATCCTGAGATCGCGCGGGATCTCTGCCTCGCCGAAGTCACCGTCAAGACGCATGTCGGACACATCCTGGCGAAGCTGCACGTGCGCGACCGCGTCCACCTGGTCATCTGGGCACATCGTCGGGGGCTCGGCTGGGCCGAGCCGTCCCTCGACATCAGTACCTCCGGCTGACCTGCCGCGCCGGCCCATCTCCCACCATCAGAGGAGAAAAGTCGTCGCATGTCCGCCCGCAGCATGATTCGCATCGGTTCTCCCGCCGCGACGATGGAAGCCATATCAATCTGGATGCCGCGGCGCCGGGAGGGGGCCGATCACGGCACGACAGGGCCGACCAGGGACAGGAGTGCAGCATGAGCACAGTCATTGCCACGCACGGGCTGACGAAGCGCTTCAGGCGCCATACGGCAGTGGACGAGCTCAACCTCGTCGTGCCATCGGGTGTGGTCTACGGCTTTCTGGGACCCAACGGCTCCGGCAAGTCCACCACGATGAAGATGCTGCTCGGACTCACCCAGCCGACGTCCGGCTCCATCGAGGTGTTCGGCCAGCCCCTCACCCGCACGGGACGGGGCCAGGTGCTCGACTCGATCGGCTCGATGATCGAGGCGCCTCCCGGGTACGGGCACCTCACGGGGTGGGAGAACATGCTGATCGTGCGAGACATGCTCGGCCTCGCCGACGCGCAGATCGAGCATGCGCTCCGCACGGTGCGACTGACCGAGCACAAGGACAAGCTCGTGCGTCACTATTCCCTCGGAATGAAGCAGCGCCTCGGTATCGCCGTGGCTCTCGCCCGCGATCCCGTCCTCCTCGTTCTGGACGAGCCGACCAACGGTCTGGATCCAGCGGGTATCGAAGAGATCCGCACACTCCTGCTCCACCTGGCAGACCAGGGGATCACGGTGATGGTCTCCAGCCACCTCCTCGATGAGATCGACAAAATGGCCTCGGTCCTCGGCATCCTCGCCGGAGGGAGGCTGATCTTCCAGGGCAGCCGCGACCAGCTTTTCGCGCATTCCGTGCCTGACCTCGTCCTCGATACCCCCGCGCCGGAGGAGGTCCTTCGGCTGGTCCCGGACGCGGTGGCGACAGGGGGGCGGATTCGGGTCAGCGGGTACGGGAAGGACGACACCGCCGCGCTCATCAAGCGCCTCGTCGATGCCGACGTCCCGATCCACGAGGTCCGTCGCGTCCAGCAGAGGCTCGAGGACGTCTTCATGGATCTGACCGGCCGGGGTGGTCTCCTGTGACGCGTCCACGGACACGACGGCTGACGGGCTCCGTGGCGTTGGAGTTCCGCAAGATGCGGCGGCTGCGGGCGATCCCGCTCCTGATCGGTCTCGTCGGTGCTGCTGCCGCCCTCAGCTCCGCCTCTCTGTTCTCTGGCGGCGCTCGGGCAACCTTCGATGATCCGGACGCGTCGCCCTGGCCGACACTGCTGCTCAGCTACACCATGATCGTGGCGCTCACCTCACCGATCGTCGCAGCCGTGCTCGCCAGTAGACAGACCGACATCGAGCATTCAGGGTCCGGCTGGAATCTCGCCGCCACTTCCGGGCGCAGCCGGTCGAGCCTCTGTCGCGCCAAACTCTGCGCTCTGGCTCTCCTGCTGGCGCCTGCCGTCACCTGTCAGACGCTCCTGGTGATCGGCATCGGCCTCCTCGTCGGGATCACCGCGCCCCTCGATCCTCTGCCCTGGCTTGTGTACACCGGGCTCGTTCTTCTGCTCGACATCACGTTCTGCGCGCTGCACATCTGGCTCGCCGCACGCCTGGAAAACCAGCTCGTCAGCGTAGGAGTCGGGATGATCGGCGCGTTCCTCGCGGCATTCTCGCTGCTGAGTCCTGCTTCCGTCAGCCGGGTCATTCCCTGGGGGTACTACGCCGTTATCTCGCAGGCCGGGCAGTCCGGCGACGCCGTGGTCTATCTCCAGGCGCCCTACGACTGGATCGTCGGGTTCCTGATCCTCGCCGCTGCCGCCTTCTCGGTGGGACTTCACCGTCTCGATCGCATCGGAGGATAATCCCATGTTTCGCGCTGAACTCACGAAACTCAAACGATCCAGCACCTGGATCGTCGCTCTGATTCTGCCGATCCTCGCTGTCGTCACCGGCACGATCAACCTCGGAAACAACACCGAGGTGCTCGATTCGGGGTGGGGGTCCTTCACCTCGCAGGTCGTGCTCTTCTACGGACTGATCTTCTATTCACTGGGGATCAGCCTGCTGACGGCCACGGTCTGGCGCGTCGAGCACCGCGGCACGAACTGGAATCTCGTGCTGACGTCCGCCGCCGGAGCTTCGCGGCTCTCGCTGGCGAAAATCGCCGTTGTCCTCCTGCCCACCGCCGTCATGCAGGCGGTCCTCGTCGCAGGTACCGCGATCTCGGGAACCGTCGTCCTCCATCTGGCGGGGCCGTTCCCGTGGGAGTTCGCCGTCGTGGGGCTCGTCGCCCTCGTCGCGGCTCTTCCTCTTATCGCCGTGCAATCACTCCTGTCGATGCTGCTGCGATCCTTCGCGGCGCCTGTCGCCCTCTGCCTCATCGGCTGCGTCGTCGGGGTCGCCGCGCTTACGTCCACGGTGCTCCGCCCGCTCGGCTACGTCCTGCCGCAGGCACTCGCCACGCGGGCGCTGAACCTCGGTTCCACCGCGTTCGTCGGCTCCGGGGGACTCACGGCCGACGATGTCGTGCCGCTCGTTGCGACCGCGATCGCGCTCGCGGCGGCGCTGACGTGGCTTTCGGTCGTCGCGCTCCGCGTCGTCAAGCTTCGCTGAGAGGGAGCGGCACTCGCCGAGACGCCCCGCCCCGCCCAGACGCCCCGCCGATCAGCGCACCACGTCACGCCGCCATCGCCGTCTGGTTCGCTCCGGCCACCTGCTCGGTTCCCACCAGAGCCACCGCGGTGTCCCTGCGAAGAGGGCCGGAGGCAGGGGCATCGCAGCCCCGCCGGTAGCATCGACGGGTGATCAGCACCATCCAGCGCATCGGCGACCTCCGCGAGCGGCTGGGGGAGGCGCGGCGGGCCGGTCGGCGCATCGCGCTCGTGCCGACGATGGGGGCGCTGCACGCCGGGCACCTCGCGCTCGTGGAGCGGGCCCGCGAGCTGGCCGACGTCGTCGTCGTGTCGGTCTTCGTGAATCCGCTGCAGTTCGGCCCGACCGAGGACCTGGACCGTTACCCCCGCGACCTCGCGGGCGATACGGCGCTGCTCGAGGCGGCCGCGGCCGACCTCGTCTTCGCCCCCGGGGTCGCCGAGATGTACCCGGACGGCCCGTCCTCCACGCGGGTCGTCACGGGCGAGGTCGGCGCGCTCTACGAGGGCAGCGCGCGGCCGGGGCACTTCGACGGGATGCTCACCGTCGTCACCAAGCTCCTGAACATCGCCCAGCCGGATGTCGCGGTCTTCGGGCAGAAGGACGCGCAGCAGCTGTTCCTCGTGCGCCGCATGGTCCGCGACCTCGACCTGCCCGTCGCGATCGAGGGCGTCGACATCGTGCGAGAAGAGGACGGGCTCGCCCGCTCCAGCCGCAACCGCTACCTCGACGAGGAGCAGCGTCGCGCGGGCCTCGCGCTGCCGCGCCTCCTCTCCGCCGCAGTGAGAGCGGCCGACGGCGGTGCCGACGCGGCCCTCGACGCGGCGCGCGCCGTCGCGCGGGATGAACCGCTCGTTAGGCTGGACTACCTCGTCGTCGTGAACCCCGCGACGTTCCTCCCGGTCGACGCCGACCACCGCGGCCCGGCCCTCGTGCTCGTCGCCGCGATCGTCGGTACCACCCGCCTCCTCGACAACGCCCCGATCCTGCTCGCCTGATCGCGGCCGTCCGCCCCGAACCGAAAGAACCGCGACCCGCTATGGCCGACACTCCCGACACTCCCGACGCCCCCGACGCCCCGACCGACGCCCTGCAGGCCGACCCTCAGCCGACGGACTCCGAGCGGACCGCCGCAGAGCGTGCCGCGCAGGAGGAGGCGTCCGAGCAGAAGGCCGTCCGCCTGGCCAAGCGCGAGCGCCTGCTCGAGCTCGCGGGCGACGACCTCGGTGCTGGCGCGTACCCGGTCGCGGTCGGAGTCACGGACACCATCGCGGCCGTCCGCGCGCGCCACGAGGGCCTCGAACCGGACGTGAAGACCGGCGAGCGCGTCGGTCTCGCGGGCCGTGTGGTGTTCCAGCGCAACACGGGCAAGCTCTGCTTCGCGACGCTCCAGGCGGGCGATGGCGAGCGGATCCAGGCGATGGTCTCACTCGGCGACGTCGGTGAGCAGTCGCTGGCCGCGTGGAAGGAGCTGGTCGACCTGGGCGACCACCTCTTCGTGGAGGGCGAGGTCGTCTCGAGCAAGCGCGGCGAGCTGAGCGTCTGGGTGTCGGATTGGACCGTCGCCTCGAAGGCGATCCTGCCGCTGCCGAACCTGCACAACGAGCTCGGCGACGAGACCCGGATGCGCCAGCGCTACCTCGACCTGATCGTGCGGCCCCAGGCCCGCGAGTCCGTTGTGACGCGCGCGCGGGTGAACGCGTCGCTGCGCAGCACCTTCGCGGCCCACGACTTCCTCGAGGTCGAGACCCCCATGTTGCAGGTGATGCACGGCGGCGCCTCGGCCCGGCCTTTCGCCACGCACTCCAACGCGTTCGACACGGAGCTGTACCTGCGCATCGCTCCCGAGCTGTACCTGAAGCGCGCGGTCGTCGGCGGCATCGACCGGATCTTCGAGATCAACCGCAACTTCCGCAACGAGGGCGCCGACTCCACGCACTCGCCCGAGTTCGCGATGCTCGAGGCGTACCAGGCGTATGGCGACTACACCTCGATCGCCGACCTCACGCAGGAGCTGATTCAGAATGCGGCGCACGCCGTCGCCGGCTCGCACGTGGTCACCTGGGCGGACGGCACCGAGTTCGACCTCGGCGGCGAGTGGGACCGCATCTCGATGTACGAGAGCCTGTCGCTCGCGGCCGGTGTCACGATCACTCCGCAGACGGACCTCGCCGAACTCCAGACCCTCGCCGCGCGCGAGGGCGTCGAGGTGCCCGTGCCCACCCACGGCAAGTACGTCGAAGAGCTGTGGGAGCACTTCGTGAAGGGTGGCCTGGCGCGCCCGACCTTCGTGATGGACTTCCCCGTCGACACCTCGCCGCTCGTACGCGCGCACCGGTGCATCCCCGGAGTGGTGGAGAAGTGGGACCTGTACGTCCGCGGCTTCGAGCTGGCGACCGGCTACTCCGAGCTGGTCGACCCGGTCGTGCAGCGCGAGCGCTTCGTGGAGCAGGCCCGCCAGGCCGCGGCGGGCGACGACGAGGCGATGCGCCTGGACGAGGACTTCCTCCGCGCCCTCGAGCACGGCATGCCGCCAACGGGCGGCATGGGCATGGGCATCGACCGCTTGCTGATGGCGATCACCGGCCTCGGGATCCGCGAGACGATCCTGTTTCCGCTCGTCAAGTAGGTTGTGAGGCGTCGCGCGCGTGCGGCGGGCTCGGCGAGGGGGACACATGGTGAGGGCATCGAGCATCGTCGCGACGACAGCGGCCGTCGTCCTCACGATCGCGCAGTTCGGAGTGGGAACGGCGGTCGCTGCGACCGCCCTCACCTCCTCCGGTGACGTCGGCAGGGCCCTCGCCGACCGGCGGGCAGCGGAGGCGTTCACACCCGACGCCACGATCGCCGGGTTCGCCGAGCGGACCGCCATGTCCGAGCGGGGCCGGGCCCTCTATTACGCGTCGAGCCCGTCGGTCGAGCCGACCACCGGATTCAATGACCGCTGCGGCTACGGCGCGTCCGACGACATCGTGCTCGGCTGCTACACCGGCACCAGCATCTATATCTCGGACGTCACCAACCCCGACCTCGACGGCGTCCGCGACGTCACGGCCGCGCACGAGATGCTGCACGCCGCGTGGGTGCGGCTCGACGCGCAGGAGCAGGCCGAGTTGGGCGACGAGCTCGAGGCCGTCTACGCGACCCTTCCGCAGGACGGCACGATCGCGGAGCGCCTCGAGCTCTACCGCACCGGGGGACTCGGCGAGCGCGTGAACGAGCTGCACTCGATCCTCGGAACCGAGGTGGCCGATCTGCCGCCTGCGCTGGAGGAGCACTACGCCGAGTTCTTCGATGACCGCTCCGTCGTCGTTGCGCTGAACGCGCGTTACGAGGCGGTCTTCACCGACCTCGAGAACCGCATCGAGGATCTGGTGTCCCGGATCGAGACCATGTACGCCGATCTGACGGCGCGCATCGCTGCGAACACTGCCGAGTACGACGCGCTGAATGTCGAGATCGACGGCTTCAACTCCCGGGCCGACAGCGGCGGCTTCGGATCGACCGCCGCGTTCGACGCCGAGCGTGCCGATCTGCTCGCCCGGAGTCAGGCCCTCGACGCGACCCGGGCCGCCATCGACGCCGACATCGCCGTCTACGACGGCCTGCGCTCGGAGCTGGAGGGTCTGAACTCGGACGCGGCGGCGCTGAACAAGTCGGTCGAGAGCCAGTAGCCGGCAGCGCCTGCGAAGGCCGCTGCGTGCACGAGTCCCCGGGCACGCGGCTGCCGCGCCGATGCCGCGGGTAGGATCGCCGCATGGACTGGGAGCTGTGGAACCAGGGGCTGTGGGCCCTCGTGCCGACGATCACCGTCGGACTCATCTTCTGGTTCGTGATGCGCGCCGTCCTGCGCTCGGATCGCAACGAGCGTCGCGCCTACGACCGGATCGAGGCCCGCGAGCGTCAACGCCGCGGCCTGCCGCCGCGCGACGTGTCCTGACCACCGCCGCCGCACGGGTGCCTCCCGCGCCACCTGAACGGCTCCGCACGACGAACGAGGAGGCGCGGTGCGCGCACCGGACTGGGCGGTGATCCTCCCGATCGCGGCCGTCGTCGTCGAACTCGTCGTGCGCGTGATCGCCGTCATCGTCGTTCCCCGCAACCGCCGCCCCACGACGGGCCTGGCCTGGCTGATGGCGATCTTCCTGATCCCCTACCTCGGCATCCTGCTCTTCCTCTTCATCGGGAGCTACCGGCTGCCGCGGAAGCGCCGCCGGAAGCAGCAGGAGATCAACCGGTTCATTCTGGAGTCGACGGATGGCATCGACCGGGTCGCCCGGGAGCACCCGTGGCCGCAATGGCTGGAGTCGGTGGTCACCCTCAATCGCAACCTCGGCGCGATGCCGCTGGTGGGCGGCAACGACGCGCGCCTCCAGGGCGACTACGAGCAGACCATCCGAGCAATGGCGGACGAGATCGATCGGGCCCGCCGCTATGTGCACTGCGAGTTCTACATCCTTGCCGCCGATTCGACCACGGCGCCCTTCTTCGACGCCCTGGACCGCGCCGTGGCCCGCGGCGTCACGGTGCGAATCCTGCTCGATCACATCGCGTCGATCCGCGTACCGGGCTATTACAGCGGGACGCACCGTCGATTGCGCGCACTCGAGCGGGCGGGCGCGACGTGGTCGTACATGCTGCCCGTGCGGCCGTGGCGCGGGCAGTATCAGCGGCCGGACCTGCGCAATCACCGCAAGTTGCTGATCGTGGACGGCAACGCCGCATTCATGGGGTCGCAGAACGTCGTCGACTCCAGTTACAACAAGCGCGGCAATATCCGCCGCGGCCTGCACTGGCACGATCTGATGGTGCGCCTGGAGGGGCCGGTGGTGCAGGGCATCAACGCCATCTTCATCACCGACTGGTACAGCGAGACCGACGAACTGCTGCTGCGCGAGTCGGAGCCGATGGAGGCGTTGCAGCAGCGCGACACGATCGACTGCCAGGTGGTGCCGAGCGGGCCGGGGTTCGAGGGCGAGAACAACCTGCGCCTGTTCCTGACGCTGCTCTACTCGGCGCAGAAGTCGATCATCATCACCAGCCCGTACTTCGTGCCGGACGAGGCGATGCTCTACGCGATCACGACGGCAACCCGGCGGGGCGTGCACGTGGAGCTTTTCGTCTCCGAGATCGGCGACCAGGCAGTGGTCTATCACGCGCAGCGCTCCTACTACGAGACGCTACTGACGGCGGGCGTGCGGATCTGGATGTACCGCAAGCCCACGATCCTGCACGCGAAGCACTTCACCATCGATGAGGACGTCGCCGTGATCGGTTCGAGCAACATGGACATGCGCTCCTTCACTCTCAACCTCGAGGTTTCGCTGATGGTGCGCGGCTCGGAGTTCGTGGAGGACCTGCGGCAGGTGCAGCAGGACTACCGCGAGCACTCCCGGGAGCTGACTCTGCGCGAGTGGCGGCAGCAGCCGCTCCGCTCGACCCTGCTCGACAATCTGGCGCGACTCACCTCCGCGTTGCAGTAGACCCCCACAACGGATGTCGCGAGCAAGCCTCACATCTTGTAGGCTCGCTGCGCGGCGCAGGGGGCTCCGCATCAGGAACGGAGTCACGGTGATCCCTCGCTCGACCCTGCTCAACCCCGTCAGCGTGCCGATGGGCACGGGAGTGCGCTCGGTGCGCCTGCGCGGCGCGGACGGGCTGGCCTCGGTGCGGCGCACGCTCGATCTGACGGCCGAGCCGCCGCAGGGGTTCCGGATGGACCTTCTGGTCGGCTCGGTGGATCGCGTGCGCGTGCTGCACGTGGCCTCTACCGCGTTCTCGGCGTGCTGGCCTGGCGATCGTGCCGGCGGCGACGTCTCCGTGTTCGTGCTGCCGATGGAAGGGGCGCTCACGGTCGAGGCCGAGGCGGGCGTCGTCGTGGTGAGCGACGGTGCGCTCGCCCTCTCCGAGCAGGAGCCCGTGGTGCTGCAGGCCGAGCGGCCGGTGCGATTCCTCGTGCTCTGCATCGACGAGATCGGAGGTGACCGGATGCACCGCAATCAGGCGTCGCGGCGTCTACCGCCTTCACCCGTCACGGCAACCGCGCGGACCCTGCTCCGAGCGTTCCTCGCCGACCTCGATATCGACCACGCGGGGCAGGCGGAGTACCTCCAGGGCACGCTGCTGCGCCTCGGCCGGGTCCTCGGCGCCGAGCGGCAGGACGACGCGCTCGGCCGGCCGGGCCCGCGCGACATGGTCGAGGCGGCGGTGCAGGTGGTCCTCGCCGACTTCGCCGACCCGCGGCTCGACCCGAGCGTGATCGCGCAGCGCTGCCGGGTCAGCCTCCGCTCTCTGCAACGAGCCGTGGCCGAGGAGCGTCACACCACCCTGCGCGACCTCCTGCAGAGCGTCCGCACGAGGAACGCCCTCCGCCTCGTCGAAGCGGCCGGTGAGGACATCCCGCTCGCGGACATCGCCCGGAACACCGGGTTCACCTCGCCGGACCGGCTCCGGCGCGCGATCGTCACCGAGACGGGTCTGTCGCCATCCGAGTACCGCAGGCGACTCCAGCCGGACGGGCGCGAGGTGGGCTGAGCGGTCGGCGGCCGCGGCGGGTCTGGCCGAGGTGCGGAGAGTGTCGCGACCCGCCGCGCCACGCAAGTCCCTGTGCGCGCCACCGCGGCGCGCGTAGCGTCAGAGCGTCCTCAGTACTATCCGGCTCCGCCTGTCCGGCGCCGGGTGCGAGAAGGGAACGGACATGACGGCATCCCGTACGACGCGCATCCTCATCCTCGGCGGGGGCTACGTCGGCCTGTACACGGCGTGGGGGCTGGAGAAGCGGCGGGGGGAGGCGCCGATCGACGTCACCGTCGTCGAGCCGAACCCCTACATGACGTACCAGCCGCTGCTGCCCGAGGTCGCCGGTGGACATGTGCAACCGCGTCACGTCACGGTTCCGCTCGTCTCCGCACTGAAGCGCACGCGAGTGGTCCGCGGCGCGATCACCGGTGTGAGCCTCGCCGAGCGCAGCGCCACCGTAGCCGCGATGGACGGCACGACCCGCACGATCGAGTTCGACCAGGTCGTCTTCGCACTCGGAGCCGTCACCCGCACCTTCCCGACCCCGGGCCTCGCCGAGCACGGCATCGGCTTCAAGACGGTGGAGGAGGCGGCGCACCTGCGCGACCGCGTCATCGAGAACATCGCGAAGGCCGCGCTGACCACCGACCCGGCCGAGCGCCGCCGCCTGCTCACCTTCGTCTTCATCGGCGGCGGCTACACCGGCGTCGAGGCCCTGAGCGAGCTGCTCGACCTCAGCCGGAAGACCCTCGCGGTGCAGCCCTCGCTCTCCATGGGCGACGTCACCTGGCATCTGGTCGAGGCCCTGGATCGGGTGGCTCCCGAGGTCGGCCCCGAGCTCTCGTCGTGGACGCTCGACCACCTCCGCTCGCGCGGCGTGCACGTGCACCTGAAGACCACGATGCCCACCTGCGAGGACGGTGTGGTCGAGCTCTCGTCGGGCGAACGCATCCCGACCGCGATGATCGTCTGGACCGCGGGCGTCAAGCCTAACCCGATCCTCGATGCCACCGACGCCCCGCGCGGACCCAAGGGCCACGTCATGGCCGATGCCCGCCTGCGCGTCATCCGCGAGGACGGCGAGCCGGTCGGCGGAGCCTGGGCAGCCGGCGACGGCGCGCAGGTGCCGGATCTCACCGCCGACGAGCAGCCCGCCTACTACCCGCCGAACGCGCAGAACGCCGTCCGGCAGGCCAAGCTGGTGGCGCGCAACATCATCGCCGACCTCACCGGCGGCACGGTGGAGGAGTACCGGCACGCCTCCGTCGGCACGGTGGCCGAGTACGGCATCGGCAAGGGTGCGGGCCTGATCAAGGGAGTGAAACTCCGCGGCCTCCCGGCGTGGCTGGCCCACCGCGCCTACCATGGAGCGGCGATGCCGACCCTGGACCGCAAGTGGCGGATCATCTCGGGCTGGCTCGTCGACGCCGTCACTCCGCGCGATCTCTCGCCGATGAGTGCGCTGCAGGATCCACGGCGCGCCTTCCGCGACAGCGCCGAGGCCACCGACCGCGCGGCCGCCGCTGCCGCCGCTGCGAAGAAGAAGGAGTCCGACGGGTCCTGACGCTCCGGCTCCGGATCCGGCTCAGATCCGGCGGCGGGGTTTCAGCCGCACTGTCGGCAGCACGGGGGCGGGGAGCGCGCGGCCGTCGTAGCCGTCGACGGTGCCGAACGGACCCGTCGGGTTGGCGCCGGCGATCACGTCCGATTGCCAGCGCTCGCGTGCGGCGGCCACGTCGTCGTGGCTGCGGCCGACGAAGTTCCACCACATCACCAGCTGCTCGGCGAACGGCTCGCCGCCCAGCAGCACCACCCGCGCGCCCTCGGCGCCGGCCGTCAGCCCCAGTCGGGAACGGCCGGGCGCCAGGTAGGCGAGATCCGAGCGCGGGATCTCGGTGCCCTCCACCGACACCGGCCCCGCGTCGACGAGCACGCCGTACTCCCACGCCTCCTCCACCGGCAGCTCGATCCGGGCGCCGGGCTCACAGTCGATCTGCGCGGCGACCAGCGGAGTGAAAGTGCTCGCGGGCACCGAGGCGCCCAGCATCGCTCCCATGAAGACGCGCACCAGCGCACCGGTCAGCGGCACGGGCACGCCGCGGTGGTGCTCGAAGAACGGATCGATGAGCCGCGCCTCCTCGGGCAGCGCGACCCAGAGCTGCACCCCGTGCAGCACCGGGGCGGAGCCGGTCGAGACCTCGGAGTGGGAGATGCCGCTCCCGGCCGTCATCAGGTTGAGCTCGCCCGGCCGCACCACGGCCCGGCTGCCGACGCTGTCGCGGTGCTCGATTTCGCCCTCGAAGAGCCAACTCACCGTCTGCAGGCCGATGTGCGGGTGCGGTGGGACGTCCATCCCCGCTTCCTCGCCCAGCCGGACGGGGCCGTAATGGTCCGCGAAGCACCACGCGCCGATGGTCGAGCGCGAGCGCTGGGGGAGGGTGCGGCGCACCTCGATAGCGCGCGGACCGCCGAGCGGGACCAGCCGCGCCGTGAGGATCTCCACCGCGCCGGGCGCGTGCAGGGCCGGCTCTGCGGCGACGGAGAGCTCGTCGGGATGCTCCTCCAGGTTGCTCATGCGGGAAGTGTATGCCTTCGCATGGACCCTCGACGGGTCAGGGAACGGTGCAGGCCGGTTCGGAAGCCGCCTCGGCCGGCGGTGACGAGACCGCGGGTCCGCTCATCGGCGTCTCCGGGTCGGGAACGTTGATCTGGAGCGCATCGGGATCGTCGCCGCCTGCGATCGCCGCCGCGACTGTGCGCTGCACCAGGGCGGTGTCGGGCTGCTCCGGCAGCGTCAGCGGTTCTCCGAGCTCGACACGGACGAAGGGGTGCGTGCGCGCCGCCTCCGCGAGCCGGGCTAGGGATGGGAGAGCACTCGTCGGGAGGCTGGTCGCGACGTTCTCGGAGCCGGACCGCGCGATCGCGGTGAAGCGGGTCAGGACGCTCAGCGGGTCGACCTGGCGGAACAGCGCCGCCTGGAGGCAGGCCTGGCGTTCCGAGCGGTCGGCGTCGGAGGTGTTCACCCGCGATCGGGCGAACCACAGGGCCTCGGAGCCGTCGAGATGGTGGAGACCGGCGGGGATCGGCGGCCCGTAATCGACCGGACGTCCGCTGCCGTCATCGGGCACTCCCGCTCGCAGCACGGGGCGGGTGTTGATCACCGACACTCCGCCCAGCGCGTCGACGAGGTCGATGAAGCCGCTCATCCGGATCGAGACGGAGGCGGAGACGGGCAGGCCCGTGTATCCCTCGACGGCGTCGCGCATCGCTGCGGCGCCCGGATCCGTGTCGTCCGGGTAGAGCTCCGGGTGCGTCGCACCGTACTGGTAGAGGTGGTTCACGCCGCAGCCGACGAGGCACCGGGTGCCCTCGGGCAGAGCCCGGGCCAGGGCGGACCCCTCGGGGTAGCGGTAGTTCGACGCGGTCCGCGGAATGCCGAAGAGGACGCTGCGGCCGGTGACGGCGTCGATGCTCACGAGAGTGAGCGAGTCGGGGAGGAGGATCTGGTCGCGGATCGGATCGGCGTCCAGACCCATCACGAGGATGTTGTAGCGTCCGTCGATCGGCACCGGACCTCGGCCCGCGGCGAACACGGACGTGAGCAGGTCGTGCTGAGCGACAGCGGTCGACGTCCACCAGGCGGTCCCCGCGAGCGGGAGGGCCGCCGCGAGTGCGGTGACGAGGGCGAGCGCTGCTCGCGCCTGTCGAGGAGGACGGGCGAGGAACGCTGCTGCGATAGGGCCCGAGAGCCAGAAGAGGCCGAGCGCGGCCCCGAGACCGCCGGCGACGGCGACAGCGGCAGGGTCGGTGGCCAGTCGCACGAGGAAGGACGGGTCGGAGGCGATCAGGGCGCCCAAGACGAGGACGCCGACGACTGCGGCCGCCGCGATGCCCAGGCGCGTCGTGCCCGACCGGCGTGCGCCGAGGAGGCGGTGCCCCAGCCCCGGGACGAGCACCGAGACGACGACCGCGGCGAGGATCCGCCTGGTGCTCGTCGGGCCGGGCGCAGGAACGGGCGAGCCGGGAGAGGTGCTCCCCGGTCCGCCCGTTCCCTCAGTCACGTTCCGAAGCCTCAGGCGCTCGCGCGGCGGCGACGCGCCATCACGAGTCCGCCGGCTCCAGCCAGGAGCAGCGCGGAGGCGACGAGGGCGAGACCGCCCGCCTCGACTCCGGTCTCGGCGAGGTGGGGCTGGGCCGACGTCGGCTTCGAGCCGGTGTCGACGACAGGGACCGCGGCCGCGGGCGTCTCGGCCGGAGTGGCGGCCGGGGTCTCCTCGGCGGTCGCCCCGCCGTCAAGCGTCGCGACGGCGAGGATCCGGCCGTAGGAGTCCATGAGGGCGACGGTGTGCGGATCCGTCGTCCACTCGGCGCCGATGGTCTGGGTGACGGCAGCGTCGGTGATCGTCGGCGTGCCGAGCGTGGTCGGGTCGGAGTAGATGACCACGCTGGTCGAGAGCCCGTCCAGATCGTTCTCGGTCGCCCAGGAGAGGTTCGAGAAGGTGAGGTCGAAGGGCTCGCCCTTCGTGTACGTCGCTGGCGCGATATCGGCGGGCGTGAACGGCATGATGGAGGACTGGTAGTCGCGCAAATCAGGCGCGACAGCCGTCGGCACGTCGCCCTCGAGGACAGCGGTTCCGGCGGCGGGGTCGACGGTGTACTCGACCTCCTGGCCGCGGTAGATCGCCGCCGTCGCGTTCGCCGGCGGCAGCTCCAGCGAGGGCTTGACCGCGCTCGGGCTGAAGAAGTACAGGTTCACCGGGCCGGCCAGGTTGACGACTCGGGCTGAGCCCTCGGCGTCCAATGACGCCTTCTGTACCGTCCAGACGCCGCCCGAGCGGGTGGCCGAGCGGGGCGTCTGCGACTGAACGAAGACGTCGTAGCCCGCGTAGGCGGGGCCCGCGTCGACGGTGATCCCGCCGCCGTTGTACTGGAGGATGTCCTCGCTGACGTTCGAACCGGCCGACGCCGGAGCCGCGGTGGCGAGGAGGAGACCGAGCGCTGCTGCGGCTACGGCCGCGGCGCGGAAGGGGCGTGGGTGTGCTGTCACGTGGTGCGTCCTCAGAGAGTGTCGAGGCACCCTCACTGCGAGGGCGCTCAGTCATCGTGGCGCAAACTCTTCTGCCGCCGCAAACGTGTCGTTTCCTGCCGGTTCCGCCGGCCGGACACTCGTCTTCCTCGCCTACTGCACGCCCAGGGCGAACAGCCCTCCGCACCGAGGGGAGCGCTGGCTACAGTCGACGTATCGGAGCCCACCCCTGCGGGTTCCGTAGGGAGTGACAGCATGTTCGAGAGATTCACCGATCGCGCGCGGCGCGTCGTCGTCCTGGCCCAGGAAGAGGCCAAGATGCTCAATCACAACTACATCGGCACGGAGCACATCCTGCTGGGCCTGATCCACGAGGGTGAGGGAGTAGCCGCCAAGGCGCTCGAATCCCTCGGCATCTCGCTCGATGCAGTGCGCGAGCAGGTGCAGGACATCATCGGCCAGGGGCAGCAGCAGCCGACCGGCCACATCCCCTTCACGCCTCGGGCGAAGAAGGTCCTCGAGCTGTCCCTGCGCGAAGCGCTGCAGCTCGGCCACAACTACATCGGGACCGAGCACATCCTGCTCGGCCTCATCCGCGAGGGCGAGGGTGTCGCGGCCCAGGTGCTCGTCAAGCTCGGCGCCGACCTGAACCGCGTGCGCCAGCAGGTCATCCAGCTGCTCTCGGGCTACCAGGGCAAGGAGCAGGTCGCCGTGGGCGGTGAGCAGCAGCAGCCTCAGGGAGGATCGCAGATCCTCGACCAGTTCGGACGCAACCTCACGCAGGCGGCGCGCGACAACAAGCTCGACCCGGTCATCGGGCGCGAGAAGGAGATCGAGCGGGTCATGCAGATCCTCTCCCGCCGCTCCAAGAACAACCCCGTGCTGATCGGCGAGCCCGGCGTCGGCAAGACCGCCGTCGTCGAGGGCCTCGCCCAGGCGATCGTGCGCGGCGACGTGCCCGAGACGCTCAAGGACAAGCAGCTCTACACGCTCGACCTCGGCTCGCTCATCGCCGGGTCCCGCTACCGCGGAGACTTCGAGGAGCGCCTGAAGAAGGTCACGAAGGAGATTCGCACCCGCGGCGACATCATCACCTTCATCGACGAGATCCACACCCTTGTCGGCGCAGGGGCCGCGGAGGGCGCTATCGACGCCGCCTCCATCCTCAAGCCGCTGCTCGCCCGCGGTGAGCTGCAGACCATCGGCGCGACCACGCTCGATGAGTACCGCAAGCACTTCGAGAAGGACGCAGCGCTTGAGCGTCGCTTCCAGCCGATCCAGGTCGCGGAGCCGTCGCTGCCCCACACCATCAACATCCTCAAGGGACTGCGCGACCGCTACGAGGCGCACCACAAGGTGTCGATCACCGACGGCGCGATCGTCTCGGCGGCCAACCTGGCGGACCGCTACATCAGCGACCGCTTCCTCCCCGACAAGGCGATCGACCTGATCGATGAGGCCGGCGCGCGCCTGCGCCTCTCGATCCTGTCGGCACCGCCGGAGCTGCGCGACTTCGATGACCGCATCGCCGTCGTCCGCGCGGCCAAGGAGGCCGCCATCGAGGACCAGGACTTCGAGAAGGCCGCCTCGCTCCGTGACGAGGAGAAGCAGCTGCTCGGTGAGCGCCTGCGCCTCGAGAAGCAGTGGAAGTCCGGCGACGTCAAGGCCACCGGTGTGGTCGACGAGGGCCTGATTGCCGAGGTCCTCGCCCAGGCGACGGGCATTCCGGTGTTCAAGCTCACCGAGGAGGAGTCCTCGCGGCTCGTCTTCATGGAGAAGGCTCTGCACCAGCGCGTGATCGGTCAGGAGGAGGCAATCGCGGCACTCTCCCGCACCATTCGCCGCACCCGTGCCGGCCTGAAGGACCCCAAGCGCCCCTCCGGCTCGTTCATCTTCGCCGGCCCCACCGGCGTCGGAAAGACCGAGCTGGCCAAGGCGCTCGCCGAGTTCCTCTTCGACGACGAGAACGCGATGATTTCGCTCGACATGTCGGAGTACGGCGAGAAGCACACCGTCTCGCGGCTGTTCGGCGCCCCTCCCGGGTTCGTCGGCTTCGAAGAGGGCGGCCAGCTCACCGAGAAGGTGCGGCGCAAGCCGTTCAGCGTGGTTCTCTTCGACGAGATCGAGAAAGCGCACCCGGATATCTTCAACTCGCTCCTGCAGATCCTGGAGGAGGGGCGCCTGACCGACGGTCAGGGCCGTGTCGTCGACTTCAAGAACACCGTCATCATCATGACCACCAACCTCGGTGCTCGTGACATCGCCGGTGGTCCCGTCGGCTTCCAGATCGAGGGCGACAGCGCGACTGGCTACGACCGGATGCGCGGCAAGGTCAACGAGGAACTGAAGAAGCACTTCAAGCCCGAGTTCCTCAACCGCGTGGACGACGTCATCGTCTTCCCGCAGCTGTCCAAGCCCGAGCTGCTGCAGATCGTCGACCTGTTCATCAAGCGCCTCGGCGACCGCCTGCTCGACCGCGACATGACAGTCGAGCTGACGCAGCCGGCCAAGGAGCGCCTGATCGAGGTCGGGTTCGACCCGGCCCTCGGAGCACGCCCCCTGCGCCGCGCCATCCAGCGTGAGATCGAGGACCAGCTGTCCGAGCGGATCCTGCACGGCGAGCTCGGTGCCGGCGACCACATCCACGTGGACTTCGTCGACAACGGCTTCGTGTTCACCACCACTCCGCGGTTGATCTCGATCAGCGCCGGTGCATCGACCGGAGCGGCCACGGCCGGCCCGGCGACGCCCGACCTGATGTCATAGCGGCGTCCCGACCGATTCGTGCCCGTCCCTGCTCGCGAAGGGGCGGGCACGGCGTCGTTCCCGGGTCCGCTGCGGTCGAGATCACCCTGTGTAGCAAGACACCGCTCGTACGGCGGCGCCTCGCGATGGGGTCGGTGTCCCGCGCCCCTAGGCTGGACGGGTGGCTGATTGGAAGTACCCGGTGCGCCGGGCGCGCACGAGCGATGTCCCGTTCATCCAGGAGCTGAGTGAGCCGCTCGTGAACGAGCGTGTGCTCCTCGGCAAGGACCGCGTGGTGCTGTACGGCGCTGTTCAGGAGTTCCGGATCGCGGAGGACGGCGACGGCACCGCCATCGGCTGTGGAGCGCTGCATGTGATGTGGGACGACATCGCGGAGGTGCGCACCCTCGCGGTCGCGCAGGACTGGCTCGGCAAGGGGGTCGGCCACCACATCCTGGAGCGCCTCGAGAACGATGCCCGCGCGCTCGGCTTGAAGCGCCTGTTCTGCCTCACCTTCGAGGTCGACTTCTTCACCCGGCACGGCTTCGAGCCGATCGGCGAGAAGGTCGTCGATCCCGATGTCTACGCTGAGCTGCTCCGCTCACCTGATGAGGGAGTCGCCGAATTCCTCGACCTCGCCCGCGTCAAGCCGAACACGCTCGGCAACACTCGGATGCTGAAGACGCTGTGACCGTCGGCACGTCGTAGCCTGTCCCGGTGACTCCGCCGCCCCGCCGCCTGCCTTCCCGGGTCTACCGGCGACGCCGCGCCGCCGCGCTGCTCGCGCTCGTCGTGATCGTCGCGGGCCTGGCGGTCCTCCTCTCGATGCTTCCGCGGATGGGCGCGTCCGACGCCGAGTCGAGCTCCACGCCGACTGCTGCCCTGCCGACGCTCTACCCGACAACCTCGCCCGATGGCTCGCCCGGCGCTTCGCCCGGTGCGGCTCCGGCCTGCACGGCCGACTCGGTCGCCGTGACCGCGGTCACCGATGCCACGAGCTACGCGCCCGGCGAGGATCCGCAGCTCTCCCTCTCACTGACGAACACCTCGAGCACCGACTGCGTGATCGACGCGGGCACCAGCACGCAGGTCTTCACGATCACCAGCGGCTCCGAGCAGATCTGGACTTCGACCGACTGCCAGACCGGCGCCGCCGACCTCTCCGTGCTCCTCCAGGCCGGCCGTTCGGTGACGGGGAGCGGGCTGACCTGGGACCGCACCCGCTCCTCCGCCGACACCTGCTCGGGTGGCCGCGAGGCGGTCGCCGCGGGCGGCGCGGCCTACAATCTGTCGGTGTCGGTCGCGGGGATCGCCTCGGGGTCGCCGACGCAGTTCCTGCTTCAGTAGTCCGCCCGGGGGACGTGTCGGATGAGCGGTGCGGCGTAGCATCACTGCCATGTGCGGGCTGCTCGGCACGATCCTGTCCGCCTCGGCCGGCCGGGCGGTGGTGATCGCGAGGCGAGCGGCGGTACTCGCTCTCGCCGTTCCCCTCCTGGTTGCGGGCGCGGCCGCTCAGCCCGTGGCGGCTCAGCCCGTGGCTTCTGTCGTGCGCGCCGGGGTCGATGACTTCCGCTTCTCGCAGTACTCGGCCGACTTCCGCCTCGACCGCGATGCAGAGGGCCACTCGATCCTGAGCACCGTCGAGACCTTCGTCGCCGACTTCCCGCCCTCGCAGAACCGGGGCATGCAGCGGGCGATCCCACTCGAGTACGAGGGGCACCCGACCGACCTCGATCTGGTGTCCGTCACCGACGGCGATGGATCGCCGCGCCCTATCGACACGGAGCGCGAGGACGGCTTCCTCCTCGTCACTAGCGCGGCGGACGAATTCGTCAGCGGCAGTCAGACGTACGTCTTCACTTACACCCAGCACAACACGACCCTTCCGGGCTCCGGCACCAGAAGCGGCGAGGACGAGTTCTACTGGGACGTGAACGGCACGGCCTGGCGTCAACCGTTCGACCGCTACGACGTCCGGGTCGAGCTCGCCGGTTCGCTGGCCTCTGCCGCGACGGGGACGGTGAGCTGCTCTCGCGGGCCGGACGGTTCGACGACACCGTGTTCGATCGGCCGCGACGGTGGGGTCGTCACGGCGGTGGGGGAGTCGCTGGCTCCGGGGGAGAACGTGAGCGTGGCGATCGGCTTCGCGCCGGGTACCTTCACACCGCGCGACGACCGCTACGTCGCCTCGGGCTGGTCGTGGGTGCAGCTCGCAGGCCTTGCCCTGGTGCTGGTCGCCCTCGGGTTCGCGGTGCGGCGACGTCGCACCGTGCTGCGCGACGCTCCGGGCCGGTCGGCGATCGTGGCCGAGTACGACCCGCCGGAGCAGGGGCTGTTTCTCTCGGCGGCGCTGCTTCGGAGGACGACGAGGGCGCCCGCGGCCGGCCTGCTGGACGCCGCGGTCCGTGGTCTCGTGCGGATCGAGGAGACGGGGGACGGGCGCAAGCCCGCTTACGCTGTGCGGGTCCTCGACCCGGCCACGACGCCGCCGCGACGGGCCGAGCGGCCGCGACCCGTCTCCTCCGACGACCGCCGCTTCCTCGACCTTGCCGTCGGCCGGGTGCCGGGTGCGGTGCGCGTGCTCTCGGGGAAGGACAGGGAGTTCGGCAAGGAGGTCGCGGCGTTCCAGACGGCGCTCGGCAAGCGAGTGACCGAGGCGGGGCTGAGGCGGCCGGGGACGGTCGGTGGGAGTGTCGCCGTGGTCGCGGTGCTGCTCCTCGGTGTGCTGGCCGTGTTCGTCAGCGCGATCGTCCTGCTGACCCGATCTTTCGGTGGTCCGTTGCCGCTGGTGCTGCTGGTGGTGGGGCTCGCGGCGGGGATCGTCGGGGTGGTGCTGGTGTCCAGGGTGCCGCTCACGGCCGTGGGAGCGGAGCTGCGCGACCACCTGCGCGGGCTCGAGTTCTATCTCCGCCTCGCCGAGGCCGACCGGTTCGCGATGGTGCAGTCGCCTCGCGGGGCGAACCGGCGCTCCGTCGGGCCGGTCGAGGTGGTGGAGGTGACGGAGCGGCTGCTGCCGTGGGCCGTGCTGTTCGGGCTCGAGAAGGAATGGTCGGCCGAGCTCGCGTCGGCCTACGAGCGCACCGGCGAGGATCCCGTCTGGTACTCGGGATCGGGTGGCTTCCACGCGGCGGCCTTCGCGGGCAGTGTGTCGTCGTTCTCGTCGTCGGCGTCGAGCTACGTCGGGTCCTCGTCGA
Organism: Rathayibacter tritici; assembly: GCF_002932875.1. GTDB lineage: Bacteria > Actinomycetota > Actinomycetes > Actinomycetales > Microbacteriaceae > Rathayibacter > Rathayibacter tritici. The sequence goes on along the minus strand of NZ_PSWS01000003.1, from coordinate 112 downwards.
GCTCGTCGAGCGGCGGCGCGGGTGGCGGCGGCAGCTCGGGCGGGGGTGGCGGATCCCGTCTGGTACTCGGGATCGGGTGGCTTCCACGCGGCGGCCTTCGCGGGCAGTGTGT
>NZ_PSWS01000073.1 GCF_002932875.1 Rathayibacter tritici | reverse complement strand
CACTCCCCGGAAAAAATTTCACCACGGACAACATGATGACAACACACGTACAGCCAACCGATACATCTCCTCCATCCGTTCGGCGGTCGAAAGATGCATCGCGCACTGGAAGAACTGGAAAATCCTCAAGACCGGCTATCGCGGACGTCTTACAGAACTTCCCAACCTCATTCGCACCGTCACCCGCCTCGAACTTTACCGACTCGGCTGGTAAATGCTTATGAATAACGCTCATAGTTCAGCCGATAGACATTGTCTTCTGCGTAGTCGAAGTGCGCCGAGGTCACGCCGCTCTTGTAGAGCGTGTTGCCCTGATAGATGTTACCGTCGGAGGTGAGGTAGAAACCGTCGCCGATAGCAGTGGCGCCGTCTGGGACCTTCGTGAACTCCTCACGCTTCAGGTTGGTACCTTCGCGGAACGAACTCGTGGCCGTCGTCCAGGACAGGCGGTAGGTGTTGTTGTCCGCATAGACGAAGTTCGCGGTCTTGACACCCGTGGCGACGACCTTGTTTCCTTCGTATAGGTCACCGTTCGGAGCCAAGTAGTAGGCGTCCCCGATGACTTTCGAGTCGGCGGGAACGGACTGGTAGGAGTCGTCCGGCGCGATCCCGGTGCCTCCTCGGAAGGCTACCGCGACCGTCGCATTCTGGATCTTGACGGGAGCTGTTGTACGTGTCGAGCCCTGGGCTGCCTTCATGGACACGGTCTCGTTGTAGTTCGTCGTACTGCGAATGCCCGACAGAGTGACCTGGCCGCTACCATCTGCCGGGAACGACTTCGTTCCGGTAGCGCCGTCGCTCCAGGTGAGCCCTTCCGGGAGAGTAACGCTGATCATGGTCCCGGCCGCGACCGGCGTGGTGCCATCAGTGGTGGCTTTGACTGTGACGTCCTTCAGCGTTCCGCAGGCGTTCACCGTGTAGGGGCCGTTGGTGAACGCGATGGTCGGCGTGTCGGATGCTGCGGCGGCCGGCGTCGCCACGGAGATGGCGACGACGGGGATGTGAGGTGCCCCATTCTTTCTGGACCACCGCGGAATTGGTAGGATTACCGCGATGACCGAAAGGAAGGGCCGGGATGTCCAGTTCCCGTGGGAAGTATTCTCCGGAGTTCCGCGCGGAGGCAGTGCGCGAGGTGATTGATAGGTCGCGATCCGTCGCGGACGTCGCTCGAGAGCTCGGACTGGTTCCGCAGACCCTCACTAATTGGGTGGCTGC
>NZ_PSWS01000038.1 GCF_002932875.1 Rathayibacter tritici | reverse complement strand
CACTCCCCGGAAAAAATTTCACCACGGACAACATGATGACAACACACGTACAGCCAACCGATACATCTCCTCCATCCGTTCGGCGGTCGAAAGATGCATCGCGCACTGGAAGAACTGGAAAATCCTCAAGACCGGCTATCGCGGACGTCTTACAGAACTTCCCAACCTCATTCGCACCGTCACCCGCCTCGAACTTTACCGACTCGGCTGGTAAATGCTTATGAATAACGCTCTCAGTCATACCGAGCGGCTTGTTCTCCGTCAGTAGGTCGGCCTGCCCCGAGAGAGCCCGGGCAGTGTTGCGCAGCGATTCCGTGCCTTTGTCGAAGTACCCCGCCAGGTCGCCGTAGTCTCCTTTTGTAGCGTCGTGGTTCGTCACGATCCTCCCCTTGTCGCCGCCCGTCTCGACTCCGAAGACTGTCGCTCCGAAGTCCTCGTCGGCGGGGTTCGTGTGGTGGTCCCAGCTGAAGAAGCGGCCCATCCATGCGGCCTCGTCGCCGCTCTCGGTCTCGCCGATGTACTTGCCTCGCGCCTGCCCCGCGTACACGGCCTCCGCGTGCAGGTCGCTCGCCTTGTCGACGCTGTCCGGCAGGCCGGCCGAGCCCAGTGTCACGACGACCCCGAGCTCGACGTCCGAGCGCGAGGCGGCGACCGCCATCACGGTACTGCCGTAGGAGTGGCCGACGACGTTCGGCTTCGGGAGGTCATCGCCGCGGACGGCCGAGAGTCCTTGGACAGCGGAGGCGAGAGCGGCTCCGCCGGCGACAGCCTCCTTCGAGGTGAGAACGTCCAAGCCGTCCCCGCCGATGGAGGGCATCGGCGGAGTCTCGTAGCCGATCCAGGCGACGACGGCGCTGCCGGGCGGAAGGAGCGACTGCAGATTCTGCGACGCCTTCGTCCACTCGGTCATGCCCTCCGTCGTCTGCCCCATCCCGGGGACGGCGTAGGTGACGTTCGTCGCGGTGTCGAGATCGCCGATCGAGACGGCGGCGAGTGGGGGCTCGTCGTCGGTCAGGGAGATGAGGAAGCGCGGGTCCTGACCGAAACGGCGCGTCAGTGACGCCCGGATGCTCCTCAGCGCAGCCAGCTGCGACTCCACCGCCGTCAGCCGCTCAGCCGCCTCGTCGTTCCCCTCTTTGCGCAGGCCCGCCGCCTCCCCCTCCAGCGCCGCGATCCGCGTCGTGAGCGTGCTCTCGTTCGCCGTCGCCCGCGCACCGTACGGCACCCCCTCGAGGTTCCCGATCACCCCCGGCAGGCCGGCGACCAGCGCCTCCTGCTGTGCTGAAAAGCGTGCGCCGTCGGTGGGGTCGAGGCTCCGCCACCACTCGTTCACGAGGGCAGGAGCGACCCGTCGGAGCCGCGCTGCGAGGTCGGGCGACGAGGCAAGGAGTGCTGCGAGGTCCTCGGCCGAGAGCGTCGAGAGAGAGTCGAGCAGGCGCCGACCGCCGAGGGGCTGCGCAAAGGTGCCGACGACGTCGAGCACAGGAGTGGAGAGTTCTCCTCCCCCGGCGGCGGCGAAGGCCAGGGAGATCTGTTCGACCCAGCTCGCGTCGGCCGCGCTGATGGCCAGTAGCTCGCGGAAGCCCCGGAGCACCGAGAAGGACTCGACCGGCGCCCACGAGCAGCGGTTGCCGAACACTCCCCACGCTGTCATCAGGTCCTTCAGCCGCCATCGCAGCGCGTCATCGGCCTGGCGAATCTCGGAGACGAAGACGTCGAGGTGCTCGGGGTCGGCGGAACTCGTGCCTCCGAAGGCCCGCCCGCCCACAGAGGTGCGGCTGACGGAGATCGGGGAGAACACTCCCGAGATCGTCGGCGGCACGATCGGCTGATCCGAGGGCGGCCGGTCGAAGACCTCGTCGACCCCGGCGGTCAGGGCCGCGACGGGGTCGGCACGTCGTCGCTGCTCGCGCTCAGCCGCTCGCTGCTCCCAGGCGGCGTACTCCTCGCGGCGCTGACGCTCCTGCGCGGCGCAGCTCGCGACGACCCGTACCGTGTCGGCGAGTTCGTGTAGTTGCCCGCTGAGCCGATTGCGGTTGTCGGTCTCGCAGAAGCAGACCTGCCGGAATAGCTCGGAGTAACCGCCTCGAAAGTCCCGGAGCGCGTACTCCATCGCGGCGGACCGCAGCAGGCCCTGGGTCGAGAGCGAGACGGCCGCCTGCTCAGCGGCGTCGGCGAGGGCCACTGCCGCAGCATCGTCGAAGGGGAACTCCATGACCGCCTCCCGAATGAGAACATCTCGGAAAGGTTAGATCGGACGCCACGGTCGGCTGTCCAGTTGGCGCGAGACGCCGCTCGTCCCGCGACACGGTGGCCGCTGCTCAGCGCCGCTCGCTCGGGACCCGCGGCTCACTTCGCCGCAGTCAGCCGTTCCAGGTACCCCGCGAACGCGCGCAGGTCCTCCTCCGGCCACGCGCTGAGCGCCTCCTGCATCCGCTGCCGCTGCTGCCCCCCAAGGTCGCGCATCCGCTCGCACCCGGCCACGCTGAGCGAGAGAAACCGCGCTCGGCCGTCTGCAGGGTCCACCGTCATCTCAACGAGGCCCAGGTCGACGAGCTGGCGGACCTGGCGGCTGATCGCACTGCGGTCGACTCCGAGCCGCTCCGCCGCGGCGCCGGAGTGCACCGGACCGCAGCGCTCGAGCATCCGCAGCAGCCTCAATCCGAAGGGCGGCAGCGCCGGGTCGATCGACGCCGCCGCGTCCCGGACGGCGAGGCGCACGTGGACGGCGAGCACGGTGATCTGCTCCTCGACCTCGTCCAGCGCCTGGGCCGAGGACGTGGCGCCGGGCATCAGGAGCGCTCGATCACGTCGGCGTGCCGACGATGTCCGGCGCAGACGCTCTCCCGGCTCTCCTCGGCGTGGACCGCGTCGTCCGTCCGTTCGGCCTGGCCGACGGGCCGCAGAGCCGCCTGGCCGTCGGCGGCGGCGATCAGCGCGTCCTCCGCGGCCCGGAGCGCGGTCGCGGGCTCCGCCGCGAGCTGCACCGCGTTCTTCGAGCCCAGGCTGACGTTCGGCAAGAGGATGACGGCGATCAGCGTGACGATCGCGAGCGGGATGCTGAAGAGGAAGACGGTGCCGACTCCGATCCCATAGGCGCTCTCGACCACGACGCGCACGGCGTCGGGCAGGGTCGCCGGCTGCGGGATCGTGCCACTGCCCAGGGCCTGCGCGGCGAGGACTTGATCGGCCGGCGTGAGGCCCGCGATCCCGGTCGCGATCCGGTCGGCGATCACGGTGCCGAGCACCGAACCCAGGACAGAGACGCCGACAGTGCCGCCGAGGCTGCGGAAGAAGGTCACCGCGCTGGTCGCGACGCCCAGGTTCTTCACCTCGATCGAGTTCTGCACGACGAGGACGAGGTTCTGCATCAGCATGCCCAGGCCTGCGCCGAGCACGGCCATGTAGACACCCACGAGCACGAGGTCGGTGTCGTAGCGCAGGGTGCTCAGGAGGGACGTACCGATCACGGCGAGCACGCCGCCGCTGATCATGATCGCCTTCCACTTGCCGGTGCGCGAGATGATCCCGCCGAAGATCGTCGAAGCGATCAGCAGACCGGCCATCATCGGGATCGTGAGCAGGCCCGACTGGGTCGGTGTGGCTCCGCGCGCGAGCTGCATGTACTGCGCGAGGAACACCGCGACGCCGAACATCGAGACGCCGACCGAGATGCTCGCCACGACGGCGAGACTGAAGGTGCGGTTCCTGAACATTCCCATCGGGATGATCGGTTCGGCCACGGTGAGTTCGGTGATGACGGCCGCGATCAGCAGGACGACCGCTCCGCCTACCATGACCGCGGTCTCCCACGATGCCCAGCCGACGCTCTTTCCGGCGAGCGAGACCCAGATCAGCAGGAGCGAGACGCCGCCGGCGATCAGGACCGCGCCGAGGTAGTCGATCCGGACCGTGCGCTTGGGGTGCGCGGGAAGGCGGAGGGTCATCTGGAGCAGAATGATCGCGACGATGGCGACGGGCATCGCGATGAAGAAGTTCCAGCGCCAGCCGAATGCGTCCGTCACGACGCCGCCCAGCAGCGGGCCGCCGACGGTGCCGATCGCCATGACTCCGCCGAAGAGCCCGGCGTACTTGCCGCGCTCACGCGGGCTGATGATGTCCGCCATGATGATCTGGCTCAGCGCGGCGAGTCCTCCGGCGCCCAGGCCCTGGAACACGCGGAAGACGATCAGCATGGTCGTGTCCTGCGAGAAGCCGGCCAGGGCGGAGCCGACGACGAACAGGCCGAGGGCGAGCTGGATCAGCAGCTTGCGGTTGAACAGGTCGGCGAACTTCCCCCAGAGCGGGGTCGAGACGGTGGTCGCGAGCAGGGTCGCGGTCACGACCCAGGTGTAGGCGTTCTGGTCGCCCTCGAGGTCCGAGATGATCCGGGGCAGCGAGGTCGAGACGACCGTGCCCGCGAGGATCGAGACGAACATGCCCAGCAGCAGGCCGCTCAGGGATTCGAGCACCTGACGGTGCGACATGGCGCCGTTCGGCCCGGCGGGGGCGTGCGGCGCGGCGGTTCCGCGCGATGCGGCGCGGTGTTCGGGGTGTGACATGGGCTCCTTCTCGGCACGGCAGCGGTCCTAGTTGATTCTGATCAACTATTGACCGGCTGCAACTATATAGCCGAGCGTCACAAATCGCTAGCGCTCCTCCGTCGCCGGTCGGGCGCCCTGCCGCCCGCGCCTATCCTCGGAGGGTGGACAACATCGATCGGAAGATCCTCGATCTCCTGCGCCAGAACTCCCGCGCGGGCTACGGCGACATCGGCGGAGTCGTCGGCCTCTCAGCCTCCGCCGTGAAGCGGCGCGTCGACCGCCTCGTCGCCGATGGCGTCATCCGCGGCTTCACGATCAAGGTCGACCCCACCGTCGACGGCATGGCGACAGAGGCCTACGTCGAGCTCTTCTGCCGCGGCACCGTTGCGCCGGACGAACTGCGCCGGATCCTCACCGCGGTCCCCGAGGTCGTCGACGCCGGCACGGTGACCGGCTCGGCCGACGCGATCGTGCACATCCGCTCGCGCGACATCCCCAGCCTCGAACTCGCCCTCGAGAAGGTGCGCATCGCGCCGAACGTCGACCACACCCGCTCAGCGATCGTCCTCTCTCGGCTCATCCAGCGCAGCGAGGCATAACAGGACCCGCCACTCGCTCGACACCGACGCACTCCAGCTGGTAGACCATATGTGTATGGTCATTCCAGGAGGGTGGGGCATGAGCGGCAGCGAGAGAGCGGGCACGGCGGCAGAGCGAAGGAGGCGCCTCTGGCTGATGCTGCCGATCCTGTTCGTCGGCGTCCTTATCGGCCGCGCGGTCGCGAAGGCGATCGGCGCCGAGGATCCGTGGAACGTTGTCGTGACCGCTGCCGTCGCGGCAGTGCTGGCGGTTGTCGTTCTCGTGCTCGTCGACAGGCCGCGCTGACCCTCCTCCTGGATCGGAACCCGATGGAGGGAACGACGATGGAACGAACGAGAACGAGCACGGCGCTGGTCGCCGCCGCGGCCACCCTGCTGGCGGTGCCGCTGTTCGCGGCTCAGGCCGCACGAGCGGAGCCGGCGAGCGGCGGTGGGAGCGGTGGGAGCGGTGGGAGCGGTGGGAGCGGCCAAGTCCACCTCGAGGCGCGCGGAGGCTCCGCCTCCACGGTGATTTTCGACGTCACCGATGGCACGCGGATCATCGCGCTGGCCGGCGGCGGAGTGGGATTCACGGACGGTGCCGAGACGTCCGAGGCACTCCCGGAGCGGATCGATGTCGGCCGCGGCCGCACGGTTTCGGGGCACTGGTCGATCGACGACTCCGACACGCTGACGTTCCACTTCGCGCCCGACGTCTCGGCAGGCGCGGCAAAAGGTGGCCAGCACCTCGACAGCGACTGGGGCTCGGCCGACTGGGGCCACTGCGTCGCAGGGAACGGGGTGAGCGGTGCGGCGACCGGCGGCCTGATCGGCGCGATCAGCGGTCCGGGAGCGATCGTCGGCGCGACCGGCGGGATGCTGACCGGGATCATCGGCGGCGCGATCACCTGCTGACGGGCGTCCGATCGGGCGAGCGAGCGTCCGTGACGACGGCGCCGCCGATCCGGACGAGATCGGCGGCGCCGTCGGGATCAGAAGCCCGAGGGAGAGAAGGCCTGCGCCATCTGGGAGAAGAGCGCCACCGACCAGCCGATCACGATCAGGATCGAGACGACCACGACGCCGAGGAAGATCCAGAGCGGGAGCAGTCCACCGCCGGTCACGCGCTTCACGATGACGCTGCGTCCGATCACGTAGACGTACGGCGCCACGAGGAAGGCCCACGCCCAGTGGAACGGACGCTGCAGGCCGGCTCGCTTCAGCTGACGCCAATCGAGGAACGCGAAGACGACCTCCGCGGCGTAGATCAGGAAGCCGACGATCTGGAGCACGCCGAGTCCGACGAGGTAGGCGGTCGACATCCCCATCGAGGACCTGGGTCCGTACGTCGTGGCCGTCGTCGAGTCGACGACCGCGCTCGGCGGCAGCAGAAAGATCGAGAGCGCCGAGAGAAGGGGCAGGAGGACGACCACCCAGATCCACGCCGTGGCGGTGACGATACTCGGGTCGCGCTGCTGGGCGGTGGCACCGGGCGCTGCGGCGTAGGCCGGGTACTGCGGCTGCTGCGCCTGCTGCGGCTGCTGCGCCTGCTGGCCGTAGCCCGGCTGCGGGTCCGCGGACGCCGGCTGCTGCGGGTACTGCCCCGAGGCCGACTGCCCGTAGCTCGTGCCGACTCCGCTCGATGTCTCGCCGTAGGCCGGGCGCGCAACGGGCGGAGCGGGCGCGACGGGCGGAGTCGGTGCGGCAGGCGGAGTCGGCGCTGCGGCCTGCGACGAAACGTCCTCAGCCGCGACGGTGGGCGCCGCCGTCGGCGCGTCCCGAAGCGACTCCGTCCAGCCGGCCCCGTCCCACCAGCGCTGACGGGACGAGCCCGCCGGGTCCGGGTACCACCCTGCACGGGGTCCGGAGGCCTCGCCGCCGATGCGTGCGCCCTGGTCCGAGCCGGTTCCGTTGTCGTCGGTCATGACGTCCTCCACTCCGCTCCGGGCGTTCTGCCCGCGATCTCGACCCACCGTAGCGCCGCGGCGCGATGCGCGGCCTGAGGGCCCGCTGATCGAACGCTGTCCACCACCGCAGGCACCTGAGCCGCGCGACCACCAGGATGGACGCATGCCCCACCTCCTCCGCGCCCGCGCCGCCCTCTTCGACATGGACGGGACGCTCGTCGACTCGACGGCCGTCGTCGAGACCATCTGGGGCGCCTTCGCCGAACGCTTCTCGCTCGATCGCGACACGGTGCTCGGGGCCGTGCACGGCGTCCGTGCCGCCGACAGCGTCCGCCGCTTCGCTCCCGCAGGCAGCGACGTGGACGCGATCGTCGCCGAGCTCGACGCGTACGAGCTCGAGCACACCGAGGGGACCGTCGAGATCCCCGGCGCGAGGGCGTTCCTTGCCTCGCTCCCCCGCGAGCGCGTCGCCCTGGTCACCTCCGCGAGCCCCGCGTTGGCCGGCGGCCGATTGTCCGCCGCGGGCCTCCCCTCCCCGGACACCGTCGTCACCGCCCACGACGTCGCGAACGGCAAGCCCGCTCCCGACGGCTACCTCGCCGCCGCCGCCCTGCTCGGCGTCGCCCCCGAGGACGCGCTCGTGTTCGAGGACGCCGAGGCGGGCATCCGCGCGGGTCTCGACGCCGGCATGCGCGTGATCGTCGTCGGAAGCCACGAGAGCGCAAGCACCCGGGGTCTGCCGCGGATCGCGCACTACTCCCACGCGCGAGCCATCGTCGAGGGCGACGAGCTCCTCCTCACCCTCGGCGGACCCCGGTAACGGATCGCGTCGATCAGTAGCGGATCGCGTCGATCACCTTCACCCGCACGGCGACGATCGCCGGCACCAGACCCGCGAGCGCACCGACGAGTGTCGCTGCGCCGAGTCCGAGAACCGCCGCCTCGGCCGGGAACGGCGGGATATCGCTGATGCCGGCTCCTGCTGGGTGCTGGTGACGGCGCCGTCCGGGCCGATCGTCTCGACCGGGTCGCGCGGAGTCTCGACGCGGATGTCGTAGATGAGGTCGCCCGACGCGACGGCGGCCCCCTGCTGCACGGAGACGTCCTCGACGGTGCCGGCCGCCGTCGCCTTCAGCGGCACGGCGGGGTCGGCGGCGACGGTGCCCTGCAGGGTGAGGTCATTGGTGACCGTGCCGCGGGCGACTGCGACGGTCGGCTCGGTGATCTCACCGGTCGGCCGCGTCGGATCGGCCTCGGCCGCTCCGTTCGGGAAGAACGCGATTTTCACGAGGGCGCTGCTCGCCGCTGCGATGATAACCATCCATACGATCGGGAACACCCAACGCCGAACCGCACCCACCACGTCCCCCGACCCCACTTCGCGAGCACTCCGTCATGGCGCGCCGGAGGCAGCCTATCCGGCGCGGGCGTTGACGTTGCGCCCGTGGAACGAACGTCAGCCGGCGAGCGCCGCGACGACGGAGGCGATCCGCCGCTCCCGCGTCTCGGCAGCCTTGGCCCCCTCGACCGATGCGACATGCGCTTTCCGCGCACTGGGCGAGAGCGCTGCGAAGCGCTCCGCAGCGCCCGCCTCGGCCAACGCGGAGGCCAGGTCCTCCGGCACGACGACCTCGCGCGGCGCGGTGTCGAGCTCGATCACCACGTCGATCGCGTCGCCGCCGGCCAGCCCCGTCTCGCGACGCTTCTCGGCCGAGAACGGGACCAGCGCACGGCCTCCCATCGCTCCGACCGTGCTGGTGAAGCGGTAGCCGTTCACGGTCACGACGACCGCGGGCCGCTTGCCACCGCCGAGGGACTCGAGGACCTCGGGCGGAACCTCGATGCCGGTGTTCGTGCCGGTCTGGAAGAGCGTCGTTGCGAACTGCACGAGGCGATAGTGGCACGGACTCTCTCGTGTCGCACGGTCGGTGGCCATACTGACCCGCATCGCCCGTCGGCTCCCTCTTCGTCCCCCGTCACCGATCTGGAGCGCTCGACGGCGTTCTCCGCGGCGCTCGCCTCCGCGGCGACGTGCTCAGCAGGCGCGGGTGTCCGGGTCGCCGAGCGAGGAGCGTACGGTGTCGACCGTCATCCGCCCGTCCGGGTCGAGCCGGGTCAGCATGCGCGCCATGATGTCAGCCAGCTGAGGGATCTGCTCGGGGTCGAGAGGGTCGATGACGTCGGCCAGCACGGTTGCCACGTGGCCGGGCGCGGTGTCGACGATCTTCTGCATCCCCGCATCGGTCAGCACAGCGTTGGTGGCGCGGCCGTCGGAGTCGCAGCGGCGCCGCTCGAGGTAGCCGCGTGCGACGAGGCGAGTCACCACGTGCGAGAGCCTCGGGAGGGTGGCGTTGGTGCGGGCCGCGAGCGTGGTCATCCGCAGGGCGCGGTCGGGCGCCTCGGAGAGCATCGCCAGCGTGAGGTACTCGAAGTGGGTGAGTCCGGCGTCGCGCTGAAGCTGGGTGTCCAGTGCCCCGGGCAGCAACTCCACGACCGCGATGAACCGCAGCCAGGCGCCGAGCTGATCAGGCGTCAGCCACCGGTTCACAGGCGCACTCATCCCCCCACCCTACCCACTACTTGCCGCGACAAGTATGCAGCCCCTGCACCCTCGCCCGCCCGCCACCGATGAGCCCCTCCTCAGCGGAGCCCCTCGCGCCCCCCTCACCGCGAACCGGGGATCCGCGTGCTAGCGGATCGCCGTAGCCGAACGCCCCCCGCTCCACGAAACGCACGCCACCGCGACGCCCACCGCGCCACGCCCGGCCAGGACGGGCGGGGAAACAGGTTCACACCACGTCGTCGCTCAGGTCGATCGGGTTCCCGAAGCGGTGGTTGGTGATCGAGATCGCCTGTTCGCGGAGGAAGGGCAGCAGTTCGACGCGACCGGCGGGGGTGACCGGATCAGCGTAGATCACCGTGTCGAGGGCGCCGCCGAGTGCTTCGGCGAGGGCGGTGGCGAGGGGGATGCGGGATCCGTCGGCGCGGGTCAGCGGGACGGGTGCTCCGGTGCTGCCGCGGGTCATGCCCGCGACGACGTCGCTGAAGGACCCGGTCGAGTCGGAGGATCGGCGCAGGACGGCCTGCTGTCCGCCCGGGGACGGGGTGCCGGCGCTGGACTGCGGGCCCGCGTAGCCCTCGACGCGGTCGGAGACGATGTCGCCGATGATGCGGATGCGTGTCGCCGTGATCCGGCCGGCCGCGGCACGCTCGAGCCAGTGGGCGTCCGTCTCGACGACGATGCGCGGGACGAGGCCGGCCATCTCGGCGAGCTCGTCGCCGCCGAGCATCTCTTGGACTCGCGCGGGGAGCGGGATCGAGGTCGAAATGTCCATGCGCGAGCGCGTCAGCAGGCCGGCGGCGATGACGCGGAGGAGCTCACCGAGATCTCCGCCATCGGCCAGCCGGAGGGCGATCGGGACGCGGAGGTAGCGGAGAAGATTGCGCTCGACGCCGAGCTTCGAGATGTCGGTGACGACTCCGAACTCGGTGGCCCAGGCGAGCTGGTCGGAGAGGGCTGAGCGTCGGAGCAGGTCGAACTGCTCGAAGCGGAGCGCGGACTGGGCCGCCTCGATGAACTGACGGACGCGAGCGTCGAGGCCGCGCAGGTGCAGTGTCGAGGAGGAGCGCGCGGGTGAGGGCTTCCACGAACCGAGCCCGATGAGGTGGTGCGGCCCGCCGGCCTTCGCGCCACCTCCGACCGAGGAGCGCTTCCATCCGCCGAACGGCTGGCGCCGGACGATGGCGCCGGTGATGCCGCGATTGACGTACAGGTTGCCGGCCTCGACGGAGTCGATCCAGAGGGCGAGCTCGTCGGCATGCAGTGAGTGCAGGCCCGCGGTGAGGCCGTAGTCGGTGCCGTTCTGCATGCGGATGGCGTCCTCGAGGGTCGCCGCGTGCATGATCCCGAGAACCGGGCCGAAGAACTCGGTGAGGTGGACGTAGCTGTCCTCGGTGACACCCTCGCGCACTCCGGGCGACCAGAGCGTGCCGCTCTCGTCGAGGCGGCGCGGCTCGACCAGCCACGATTCGCCGCCGCCCAGGGTCGTGAGCGCGTGCAGCAGCTTGCCGGTGGGCTCCTCGATCAGGGGACCCATGACCGCCGACGGATCATCGGGGCGGCCGACGCGCAAGGAGGTGACGGCGTCGACCAGCTGAGCGCGGAACCGCTTCGAGCGGGCGACCGAGCCGACCAGGATGACCAGGGACGCGGCGGAGCACTTCTGTCCCGCATGGCCGAAGGCGCTGCGGACAATGTCGGCGACGGCGAGATCATAGTCGGCGTGGGGCGTGACGATGATCGAGTTCTTGCCGCTCGTCTCGGCCTGCAGTGCGAGGTCGGGCCGCCAGGAGCGGAAGAGCCGGGCTGTCTCGTAGGAGCCGGTGAGCAGGACGCGGTCGACGAGCGGGTCGGTGATCAGCGCACGGCCCAGCTCGTCCTCGTCGAGGTCGACGAGCGCCAGGAGTTCGTGCGGGATGCCCGCGTCCCACAGCGCCTCGACCAGCACGGCGGCCGAACGGCGGGCCTGCGGGGCCGGCTTGAGCACCACTCCGGAGCCGGCGGCGAGCGCCGCGAGGATCGAGCCGGCCGGGATCGCGACCGGGACGTTCCACGGCGGTGCGACCACGATCACCCGCTCGGGGACGAACGTCGCTCCGCCGACCGCGTCGAGCTCGCGAGCGCGGGTGGCGTAGTAGTGCGCGAAGTCGATGGCTTCCGAGACTTCGGGGTCGGCCTCGGCGATCGTCGTGCCGGTCTCGGAGGCCATCACCTCGATCAGGCGGTCGCGGTTGGCGGCGAGGACGAGGCCGGCGCGGTCGAGCACGGCGGCCCGGTCGTAGCCCAAGCGTTCACCCCAGCGCTCGGCGCGCCGCGACACCGTGCGCAGCACCTCCTGGAGCTGCTCAGGCGTCTGCACCCGGGCGGCGTCGGCGGTACTGGATCCGATGGTCGACCCGGGGATGCGCTCCGTGATCAGTCGGGCCCAGCGGCGGTTGCCGGGGAGGGCGGGGTCGGTGTCGGGCTCGTTGTGGAAGCCGGTGGTGGCGGCAGCAGCACCGGACCCGCGACTGAGCCCGAGGACCGCCTGGGTGAGACCGTCTGCAGCCGGATCCTCCACCCGCTCACCGGCACCCGCGTGCTCTTGCACCAGGCGGCGGCCGGAGCCCGCGGACCACTCCCGCAGCCGGTCCTGGCTGCGGTTGGGGGGCGGGACGGAGTCGTCGAGCGCGTCGAGCGAGATGCGGAACCGGCCGAGCTCGCGCTGCAGCACCTCCTCGTCCTCACCGCGGAACGCGGCCGAGAGGAAGTTCTCGGGGCTGCTGTTCTCCTCGAGTCGCCGGATGAGATACGAGATCGCCACGTGGAACTCGTGCGGGTGCACGACGGGCGTGTAGAGCAGGAGCCGTCCCACGTCCTCGCGAACGGCTCGCGCCTGCCCCGTCGCCATGCCGAGCAGCATCTCGATCTCGACCGCGTCGGTCACGCCGCGCTCGGTCGCGGTGAGCCAGGCCCAAGCGAGGTCGAACAGGTTGTGCCCGGCGACGCCCACGCGCACCGCGTCGGTGCGCTCGGGCCGCAGCGCCCGGTCGAGCAGACGCTTGTAGTTCGTGTCCGCCTCCGCCTTGCTCCCGACGGTCGCGAGCGGCCAGTCGTGCAGGGCCGCGTCGACGCGCTCCATCGCCAGGTTCGCGCCCTTGACCACGCGGACCTTGATCGGTGCCCCGCCGCGGGCCCGCCGCTCGCGCGCCCAGTCGGTCAGCTCGTCGAGCACGCGAACGGAGTCGGGCAGGTACGCCTGCAGGACGATGCCCGCTTCGAGCTCGAGCATGCCCGGCTGTTCGAGGAGGCGCCGGAACACGGCGACCGTCAGGTCGAGGTCGCGGTACTCCTCCATGTCGAGGGTGATGAAGGTGGGCTCGGCGCTGGACGCGGCGGCCTGGTAGAGCGGAGTGAGGCGCTCGACGACGCGGTCGACCTCCTCCTCGAAGGCCCACATCGAGAGCGGACTGACGACACTCGAGACCGCGACGCTGACGTAGTCGACGTCCGGCCGCTCGAGCAGGCGGAGCGTCCCCTCCAGCCGCCGGCGCGCCTCGCGCTCGCCGAGCACCGCCTCGCCGAGCAGGGTCAGGTTCAGCCGGTCGCCACCCTCCCGCAGGGCCGCGACGGCCTCGCCCAGACGCGCTTCCGAGGCGTCGACCACGAGGTGGCCGACGAGGTGCCGCAGCACCCGTCTCGCCGCCGGCACAACCACCCACGGCAGTACCGGACCCACGGCCCCGCCGGTACTGATCGCGGCGCGCAGGTAGGAGGGGAGGAACGCGGGCGTCTTCGCAGTGAGCGCCGCGAGGTTCTCGGCCGCGACCGACAGGTCCTCGGGCCGGACCACGCCGTCGAGGAAGCCGACGGTGAAATCAAGGCCGTTCGGATCCTGGAGCACGCCCGCGAGCCGCTGCGCCGCAGGCTCGACCGGGAACTCGCCGCTGCGGGCGATCCAGCGCCGGACCAGGGACTCGACGCGCTCGAGCATCGGACGGTCGTCGTCCTCCAGCAGTACCTCGACGCCGGACGGTGCTGCCTCGGACTCGAGCCGCTGCTCGGGCGCCTGCTCGAGCGCCTGCTCGACCACGTCCGCCGGCTCGTCGCCGACGTCCTCCGCGCTCCCCGACGCACCGCCGTCGCCCTGCACGAGCGCACCACCGTCGCCCTGCACGACCGCGTCGTCGGGCTCGCGCTCCGGGTCGCTGCCGGGCACTCCTGGGGTCGTCGACTGCTGCATCCTCCGAGGCTAAGCCCGACTCGGTGCCCGGAGGCGGCGTGACGCGGTGCTCCCGCGGACTCGGCCCCGAGCCGCCCCTGTGGAGGAGCATCTCAGTGCCGGCGGTGGTCCTGGATCGTCATCCTCGGACCGTGCCGCGGCTTCCGCACCCCGCTACAGCCGATCAGCCGGATCACCCGCTGCCGGTGGCCGCGCCACGGCTCCAGCAGCTCCAGCATCCCGTCGTCGTCGACCCCGAGATGCCCGGTGAGCGCGAAGCCGACCGCCGCGGCGAGGTGGTAGTCGCCCACGCTGACCGCGTCCGGGTCACCGTGCGCGCGCATCATCACCTCGGAGGCCGTCCACGCTCCGATCCCCGGCACCGACTGCAACCGCCGCGCGATCTCCGCGCCGCCCCGCCCGAGGGCGAGCGTCCGCTCGAGCCCGGAGGCGACGAGCGCCGCGGTGAGGACCGTGCGCGATCGCCGCGGGTCGACTCCCGCCCGGTGCCAGTCCCACGACGGCACGCGCCGCCACTGCTCCGCACTCGGAGCCACATGCAGGGCGACGGGCCCCGGCGCAGGTTCCCCGTGCAGCCGGACGAGCGCGCGGTAGGCGCGCCACGCCTCGGTGCTGGTGACCTTCTGCTCCAGGATCGACGGCGCGAGCATCTCGAACACCAGGTTCGCGCGGGTGAGCCGCAGGCCGACCGTGCGCCGGAGCACCTCGGCGAGCGGCGCGTGCGCCGACAGGTCGAGCCCGCTCCAGTCGTCGCCGTGGCCGAGCAGCTCGGGGACCCGGTCGATCAGCCACTCCGCTCCGTCGCCCCAGGCGCGCGCGTGCACCGATCCGTCGACCGCCTGCCGCAGGTGCAGGGTGCCCGGCCCGAGCGGAGTGCGGAACCCTCGCCAGAAGCCGGACGCGTCCACGAGCATGGTCGGGTCGCCCGAACCGCGCAGCAGCGTGCGGAGGGTGAGCGCGAGGCTCACCGGCTCCGCCGGCGCGTAAACCGTCGCCCAGGAGGACTCGGGAGCGGGGGCGGCGATCGACACGCAGCGATGCTAACCGGCGGCTCCGACACTGCGAGCAGACGCTCTCCGCAGAGCCCCCGTTCACGCCGTGTTCGGAGCGACGCGCCCGGCGGTTTGGTCCAACAGGAATGAACACATGCGCGGATCGGATCCCTCGTTGTGACTGGTCAGCGTGCGGATTCCGGGCGTAGCTTCGCGATGTCGCGGCGGCACTCCAGCCGTCCGACACCCGCCTATCACTGGAGATGCGCACATGTTCGATACGACCTTCATCCGCAACGCGATCGTCAAGAGCTCTGAGACCGCTCTGGACCGTCGCCGCTTCTTCGAGGCCACCGGCGTCGCCGGCCTCGGCATCGGAGCCGCGGCACTCGCCGCGCCCACCGCCTCCGCCGAGGAGGTCGCTGCCAGCGGCCCCAGCGACGCCTCGATCCTCAACTTCGCCCTCAACCTCGAGTACCTCGAAGCAGAGTTCTACCTCCGCGCGGTGTACGGCGACGGTCTGGGCGGCTCGGACGTGACCGGGAAGGGCACGCCCGGCGGCGTCATCGGCGGCCGGCCCGTCGACTTCACGACCCCGTGGCTCAAGAGCTTCGCCACCGAGGTCGCGAACGACGAGAAGGCGCACGTGAAGTTCCTCCGCTCGGCTCTGGGTACGTCGAGGGTTGCGCGTCCGGCGATCAACCTGAAGGACAGCTTCAACGCCGCCGCCACCGCGGCAGGGCTGATCAAGGCGGGCCAGAGCTTCGACCCGTTCGCGAGCGAGGCGAACTTCCTGCTCGGCGCGTTCGTTTTCGAGGACGTCGGAGTGACCGCCTACAAGGGCGCCGCTCCCCTCATCCAGTCGAAGACCTACCTCGACGCGGCTGCGGGCATCCTCGCGGTGGAGGCGTACCACGCCGGTGCCATCCGCTCGGCGATCTACGCCGCCGACCTGTCCGACTCGGCGAACAAGCTCTCCGACGCTCGCGACAGCCTCGACGGCAAGACCGACCTCGACCAGGGCGTCAAGGTCAATGGCCAGGCGAACATCGTCCCGACCGACGGCAGCTCCATCGCCTTCAGTCGCACCCCGGGCCAGGTCCTGAACATCGTGTACCTGAACCCCAAGGCCTCGCGCACCGGCGGATTCTTCCCCCGCGGCGTGAACGGTGAACTGAACACCAGCCAGGCCAACTAGCACCGAGTACGACGACGGGCCCTTCCCCGAGGCGGCGAGGAGGGGCCCGTCGTCGTCCGCGTGCACATCCGTTCACCAGGTCCTCTAACCTGAGCGAGTGAAGATCGGGATCCTGACCTCCGGCGGCGACTGCCCCGGCCTCAATGCCGTCATCCGCGGTGCCGTGTACAAGGGCATCAAGGTCTACGACCAGGAGTTCGTCGGGTTCCGCAACGGCTGGCGCGGCGTGGTCGACGGCGACTTCCTGCCGCTGGGTCGACCCGAGATCCAGGGCATCGCCAAGCAGGGCGGCACGATCATCGGCACCAGCCGCACGAACCCCTTCGAGGGCGAGAACGGCGGACCGGAGAACATCGCGGAGATGATGGCCCGCAACGGCATCGATTCGATCATCGCCATCGGCGGCGAGGGCACTCTCGCCGCAGCCAAGCGCCTCACCGATGCGGGCTTGAAGATCGTCGGCGTCCCCAAGACCATCGACAACGACCTCGGCGCCACCGACTACACCTTCGGCTTCGACACCGCCGTCGGCATTGCGACCGATGCGATGGACCGCCTCCGCACCACCGGCGACTCGCACGGCCGCTGCATGGTCGCCGAGGTCATGGGCCGCCACGTCGGCTGGATCGCGCTGCACTCCGGTATGGCCGCGGGTGCCCACGTCATCCTGATCCCGGAGAAGCGCACGTCACTCGACCAGATCGTCGAGTGGGTGCAGAGCGCTCAGGATCGCGGCCGCGCGCCGCTGGTCGTGGTCGCCGAGGGCTTCTCGCTCGACACGATGGACGACGCCCACTCGGAGCGAGGCCTCGACGCCTTCGGCCGGCCCCGCCTCGGCGGCATCGGCGAGCTGCTCGCCCCGCTCATCGAGGAGCGCACCGGCATCGAGACCCGCGCCACCACGCTCGGCCACATCCAGCGCGGCGGGACGCCCACCGCATTCGACCGCGTGCTCGCGACCCGCCTGGGCATGGCCGCGATCGACTCCGTCGTGGCCGAGCACTGGGGCCGCATGGTCGCCCTGCGCGGCACCGACATCTACCACGTCGACTTCGCCGAGGCCCTCGGCATCCTCAAGACGGTGCCCGACGCCCGCTACGAGGAGGCGCGCATCCTCTTCGGATAGCGCGAATCTCGACGAATCGCGCTGGGGCGTCTCGGGACCGGCTCCCTCAGCCCTTCGCGCCGTCCGGGGTCGCCGTCGCCACGATCTGCGCCCGCGCCAGCGTGTGGAAGTGGACGTTGAAGCCGAGGATCG
This sequence comes from Rathayibacter tritici, assembly GCF_002932875.1. GTDB lineage: Bacteria > Actinomycetota > Actinomycetes > Actinomycetales > Microbacteriaceae > Rathayibacter > Rathayibacter tritici. The sequence continues at coordinate 60,319 of NZ_PSWS01000038.1, read as the reverse complement.
CAGGAGTCGACTCCGGATCCAGATCCAGCGACTCCACGTCGAGGGCGTGCACCACGAAGAAGTAGCGGTGCTCGCGGTCCGGCGGGGCCGCTCCGATGAACTGGCGCAGCCGCATCTCGTTGGGGAGGGTCTGGGCGCCGGCCGGGAGCAGCTCGAAGCCGGCGGCTCCGGCTCCGGTGGGCAGCTCCGTGGTGTCGGCGGGGAGGTTGTAGACGGCCCAGTGCCAGAAGCCGGAGCCGGTCGGCGCATCCGGATCGAACACGGTGACGGCGAAGCTCTTCGTCTCGGCCGGCGCTCCCGACCAGCGCAGCTGCGGCGAGACGTCCTCGCCACCGGCGCCCTCCCCGTAGTGGCGGGCGGACAGGGGCGCTCCGTCCGCGATGTCGTCGCTCTCCAGCGTGAAGGTCGGTACCTCGCCGAGGCGGGCGTAGGGGTCGTAGGTCCAGTCGGACATCCGGTTCTCCGTTCGGGTCGAGCGGGCGGGGCCCGCGATCTCAGCCTAGGAACCCGCTCCGGCCCGCCGAAAGGCTTGCGGAGCAGGTCACGACCCGAGAGAGCATCCCGGCCGGTGGTTGAACGCCACGAGGATCACGCCGAACGGGATGGTGAGCGGGTACCCCAGCAGCAGCGCGAGGCCGACCGTGCCACCGGTGACCGCCTGGCTCGCGCGCAGCAGATACAGGCCGAGCGAGACCAGGAAGGCGCCAGTGACGAGGCCGAACAGGTCCTCCAGGCGGGAGTGCGGCACGGTGGCGGAGGCGTCGGACACCCGATGATGCTGCCACCCGCCGCGCCTGGGGCCCGCGCCCTCGTATGATGTGCCGGTGCTGCCGAAGATCCTGCTGTTCTACCGCTTCGTGCCGCTGGCCGACCCCGAGTCCGTGCGGCTGTGGCAACGGGAGCTGTGCGAGTCGCTGAGCCTGCGCGGGCGCCTGCTGATCTCGGAGCACGGGGTGAACGGCACCCTCGGCGGCGGGATGGATGCGCTCAAGCGCTACCTCCGCCGCACCCGTGAGCACTCGGCGTTCCGCGGCCTCGAGGTGACGTGGAGCGACGGATCCGGCCTCGACGACGCGGGCCGCAGCCTGGACTTCCCCGGGCTCTCGGTGAAGGTGCGCGACGAGATCGTCTCGTTCGGCGCTCCCGACGAGCTGCGGGTCGACGCGGGCGGCGTCGTCGGGACGGCTCCGCGGCTGGACCCGGACCAGCTCGACGCCCTCGTCGCCGAGCGCGAGGACGTGGTGCTGTTCGACGGTCGCAACGCCTTCGAGGCCGAGATCGGCCGCTTCGAGGGAGCCGTCGTGCCCGCGGTTGCCAGCACTCGCGAGTTCGTCGAGCAGCTCGACGCCGGCGTCTACGACCATCTCAAGGACCGCCCCATCGTCACCTACTGCACCGGCGGCATCCGCTGCGAGGTCCTGTCGAGCCTGATGAGGGCACGCGGCTTCGGCGAGGTGTACCAGCTCGATGGCGGCGTCGTCCGCTACGCCGAGGCGCGGCGCGACCGCGGGCTCTGGCAGGGCGCGCTCTACGTGTTCGACGGCCGCGGATCCGTCACGTTCTCCCCGGATGCCGAGGTGCTCGGCCGGTGTGCCTCCTGCGCGGCGCCGACGAGCCGGATGCGCAACTGCACCGACGCCTCCTGCCGCGCGCAGCTCGTCGTCTGCGCGGACTGCGAGGCGACGGCCTGCGCCGCGCATGCCGGCCCTACGCTCGTTCCATGAGCATCCACGCGCGCGGACGCGCCCTTGTCGACCTCCACACCGCCCCCGAGCTGCTGCAGGTGGTGAACGTCTGGGACGTGATCAGCGCGACCACGGTCGCCGCCCTCCCCGGGACACGCGCGCTCGCGACCGCGAGCCACTCGATCGCCGCGACCTTCGGCTACGAGGACGGTGAGCGGATCCCGCTGGAGCTGCACCTGGGGATGATCGAGCGGATCGTCGCCGCCGTCGAGGTGCCGGTCTCAGCCGATCTCGAGGCCGGCTACGGCGATGCGGACGAGACGGTTCGCCGCGCCATCGAGGTCGGCGTCGTGGGGGCGAACCTCGAGGACCAGGCGAAACCGCTTCCCGAGGCGCTGCGCGCGGTCGAGAAGGCCGTCGCTGCGGCCGAGGAGGAGGCGGTGCCCTTCGCGCTCAACGCCCGCACCGACGTCTTCCTCCGCGCCGGCGAACGCGACCGCGGCGAGGTCCTGGCCGACGCGATCGAGCGCGGCCGCGCCTACCTCGACGCCGGCGCGACCTGCTTCTTCGTGCCCGGGCTCCTCCAGGACGCCGAGCTGGAGGCCCTGGTCGGCGCCCTCGGCCGGCAGCGCGTCAGCGTCATCGGCGTCCCCGGATCGCAGTCCCCCGCCCGCTTCGAGGAGCTCGGGCTCGCCCGCGTCTCGTACGGCCCGTGGACGCAGCGCGTCGCCCTGACCGCGTTGCAGGACGCAGCCGTCGCGCTCTACTCCGGTCGGCCCCTCCCCGAGGGCACCCGTCCCCTGAACTGACCGCCCGGGCACGGGCCCGCGGGCGTAGCGTGGGCCCATGTACCGAGCCATCGTCGTCGAGCGGCACTCCGACTCCGACACCGACACCCCGAACCGAGCCCGCCTCCTCGAGCGCGACGACCCCGACCGCTCGCACGGCGACGTAACGATCGCCGTCGAGTACTCGAGCGTCAACTACAAGGACGCCCTCGCGCTGGCCGGGCGGCCCGGTATCGTGCGGCGCACACCGCTTATCGCCGGCATCGACCTGGTCGGCACCGTGGAGTACGCGGACGGCGAGGCGGGCGAGCGCTTCGACTCCGGCGACCGCGTGGTGCTGAACGGCGCGGGTCTCGGCGAACTCCACGACGGCGGACTCGCCGAGCGGGCCAGGGTCGACTCCGGCTCGCTACTGCGTCTGCCCGGCGCGATCTCGTCGGCGCGCGCGGGAGCGATCGGCACCGCGGGCTTCACAGCGATGCTGGCCGTGCTGGCCCTTGAGCGGCACGGCGTGCGCCCGGGTAGCGGGCCGGTGCTGGTGACGGGAGCGTCCGGCGGAGTCGGGTCACTGGCCGTGGCGCTCCTGGCCCGGCTGGGCCACGAGGTCGTCGCCTCGACCGGTCGGCTCGGCGAGCACGGCGCACTGCTGCAACGCCTCGGCGCCTCCGACGTCATCGACCGCGCCGAGCTGCAGGAGGGCGGCAAGCCGCTGCAGTCCGAGCGGTGGGCGGGAGCCGTGGACTCCGCCGGCTCGCACACCCTCGCCAACGCCCTCGCGCAGACGTGCTGGGGCGGGACCGTGGCCGCGTGCGGCCTCGCGCAGGGCTCCGATCTGCCGGTGAGCGTGATGCCGTTCATCCTGCGTGGAGTGACGCTCGCGGGCGTCAACTCGGTGCAGGCCCCGCGCAAGCTCCGCGAGGAGGCGTGGCGCCGACTCGCGCACGACCTCGATCGTGAGCTCCTCGACGGCCTGACCACCACGGTGCCCCTCGGCAGCGCCGTCGATGCCGCCGAGGACGTGCTCGCGGGCCGCTCGCACGGTCGGACGCTGGTGGATGTCCGCGCCTGACGACGCAACGTCAGCTGAGAGACCATCTCATCCACCATCGTCGATGAGGACGTCTCTCAGCTGACGTTGTGCGGCGGCGCGGCTACTCCGCGGCCTCGGTGGCGCCGCTCGGCTCGGCCGATGCGTGCTCCACGGACGGGTCGGGCCGGGCCGTGTGCTGCTTGGCCGTGCTGCGGGGCTGCGGAGACCGCTTCGCGGCGGGCGCAGGCTTCGCGGCGGCAGCCTCCTCGGCCCGTTCAGCCTGCTCCGCGACCTCGGGGAGGATCACCAGATCGTCGGCGTCGACCACGGGGATCGCCGCGGTGCCGAGCTGGAGCGCCGCGATCAGCTCGGGCGCGTGCTTCGTGCTCACGATCAGTCGGGAGTAGTCCTCGTCGACCAGGTCGATCACGACGGCCGACGAGGTGCGCTTGAGCAGCAGGAAGTCCCTACCGCCGTGGAACTTCCAGGTGCCGACCGCGAGGGTGAGCGGCACCGCAGTGCCCGGCGCGCTGACACCACGGACCCAGATCCAGGGGTCTTCGGTGACCGTCGCCGAGCGGATGTTCGCCCGGTCGACGACGACGTCGCTGCGGTGGAACGCGAGCAGCCGTTCGGCCACGGTCAGGCGGAGTTCGAGGCGGTCGGGGAGCACGGTCACGACGGGCATGCCCCTAGTCTGCCCGCCGCCTGCCGCCGGGTCAGCGCTGGGTCGCACAACGATGCTCGATTGCGAGCGTCGGTGGCAGCATGGTCGGATGGCGATGGATCCGGACGAGGCGCTCCTCCTGGACGCCCTGCTGTCCGAGCGGCAGGCCGGGATGCGGCTCGACATGGCCCGGCTCGAGGCCTCGCTCGTCGAGCTCCTGCGCGACCGGGCCGACGGCACCGCCGACGACGAGCACGACCCTGAGGGCACTCCCCTGTCCGCCGAGTGGTCGCGAATGGCCGGAGTCCGCGACGCCCTGGTGCGCACCTCGCGCGAGCTGGACGGCGCTCGCGCTCGCCTCGGCAGGGGCGAATACGGCGACTGCGCCTCCTGCGGCCGCCCGGTCGGCGCCGCCCGCCTGACCGCCCGGCCCACGGCCGAGCTCTGCATCGCCTGCGCCCGTCAAGCGGAGTCGCGCGCCCGCTGAGCACCCCGGCCCGGTCGCCCTCACCATGCCGCGCCTGAAAGCCCCCACAGATTGCGGCGCGCAGAAACCCGGTTTCTCCTGCGAGCATTCACATCTGGTCATGTCCCCCGAATAGGGCAGGCCCTCCTCCCCTTCGAAAGGCACCCCTGCGATGACCGAGACGTCGACCGCCCGATCGACCGGCGCCCCTCCCGCCCCCGACAAGCGCGCCTGGCGCTCGCTGATCGTTCTGCTCGCGGGGATGTTCATCGCCCTGCTCGACACGACCATCGTCAACGTCGCGCTGCCCACCATCCGCACCACGCTCGACGCGTCGGAGTCGACGCTCTCCTGGATCATCTCCGGCTACGCCCTCGCGTTCGGCCTCGCGCTGATCCCCGCCGGCCGCCTCGGCGACCGCTTCGGGCACAAGTGGATCTTCGTCAGCGGAGTCGCACTCTTCACCCTCGCGAGCATCGCCTGCGGTCTCGCGGCCGACGATGCCCAGTTGGTCGTCGCCCGCGTCGTCCAGGGCCTCGCCGGCGGCATCTTCGTTCCCGCGGTCAATGCCTACATCCAGCTGCTGTTCCGCGGACCCTCGCGCGGCAAGGCGTTCGCCGTGATGGGCGCGGTCCTTGGAGTGTCTTCGGCGCTCGGTCCGATCATCGGTGGCCTGATCATCCAGGCCTTCGGCGACGAGAACGGCTGGCGCCTCGTCTTCTGGGTGAACGTACCCATCGGCATCGCGACCCTGATCGCCGCCGCGATCCTCCTCCCCGCCCGCCGCGACCTCGAGACCGGCGAGCGCGCCCCGAGCGGAGGTGTCGACTGGCTCGGACTGGTACTCGTCTCGGGCGGCCTGGTCGCGTTGCTCGTCCCGCTCATCCAGGGCGAGGACGAGGGCTGGCCGCTCTGGACCTTCCTCTCGATCGCCGGCGGAGTCCTCCTCCTCGCCGCCTTCGGCGCCTGGGAGGTCCTCCACGTCCGCCGCGGTCGCGCTCCGCTGGTGCCGCCGTCGCTGTTCCGCCACCCCGCCTTCACCGGAGGCGTGATCCTCGCGCTGGTCTACTTCGCCGCCTTCACGAGCATCTTCTTCACCATCTCGCTGCTCTGGCAGTCGGGCCTGGGCCACACCGCGCTCGAGTCGGGCCTCGTCTCGATCCCCTTCGCGATCGGCAGCATCATCAGCTCGTCCCAGAGCAACCGGATGACCGCGCGCCTGGGCCGCACCGTCCTGGTGATGGGCAGCGGTCTGCTGGCGATCGGCCTGGGCTGGGTGTGGCTGGTGCTGCTCACCGCGACGCCCGACTCGATCAGCAACTGGCAGCTCCTGCCGCCGCTGCTGATCGCGGGCCTGGGCAACGGTTTCTTCATCGCCCCGAATGTGCAGTTCATCGTCTCGACCGTCGACCCGCAGGACGCGGGCGCGGCGAGCGGAGTGATCTCGGCGATCCAGCGCATCGGCTCGGCCGTGGGCATCGCGGTCATCGGCAGCGTCCTGTTCGGGGGCCTGGTCATCACGGGGCCGGATACGGTGGCCTCCGGCTTCCTCGATGCCGCGGCTCCCGCGATGCTCCTGAGCACCCTGATGGCACTCGCCGCCTTCGCCCTGGTGTTCGTGCTGCCGAAGTCGGTCTCGCGCCGGGGGTGACGCCGCGTGCCCGGCCCCCGCACACGGCCGGGCACGACGGAACGAGCGTCTCCTCTACGCCCGAGCGGCGGCAGCGGCCCTGGCCGCCGCCGGCAGCGCGTCCACGATGCGTCCGATCGCCGCGTCGTCGTGCGCGGCCGAGACGAACCAGGCTTCGAACACCGACGGCGGCAGCGAGACGCCCGCGTCCAGCATCGCGTGGAAGAACGCCGGATACCGGAACGACTCCTGCGCCTGCACCTGCGCGTAGTTGCGCACGGGGTGGCCCAGGTCTGTGAACATGAAGCTGAAAAGGTTCCCCGCCGTCTGCACGGTGTGCGCGACGCCCTCGGCGGTCAGCGCCGCCGAGACCTCGCGCTGCAGCGTCCGCGCCGTGGCGTCGAGAGCGGCGTAGACCTCGTCGTCGGCCAGGTGCAGAGTCCTGATACCCGCCGCCACGGCGACCGGGTTCCCGGAGAGCGTGCCCGCCTGATAGACCGGCCCCAGCGGGGCGAGATGGTCCATCACGTCCGCGCGACCGCCGAGCGCCGCGACCGGCATCCCTCCGCCGATGACCTTGCCGAAGGTGAAGAGGTCGGCTCGATACGGAGCCTCGGCGTCGCGGTTCTCGAGCCCCCACCAGCCGTCGGCGCTCACGCGGAAGCCGGTCAGCACCTCGTCCATGATCAGGAGCGACCCGTTCGCATGCACGAGCTCGGCGAGGGCCGCGTTGAACCCCGGATCGGGCGCAACGACGCCCATATTGGCGGCGGCCGCCTCGGTGATCACCGCCGCGATGTCGGGGCCGCGCTCGGCGAGCACCGCGCGCACGGCGTCGAGATCGTTGTAGGGCAGCACGATCGTCTGTGCCGCGGTCGCCGCGGTAACGCCGGCGGAGGCGGGGAGGGAGAGGGTCGCCAGCCCGGATCCGGCGTCGGCGAGCAGTCCGTCGGAGTGGCCGTGGTAGTGGCCGGAGAACTTGATCAGCAGGTCGCGGCCCGTGACGCCGCGGGCGAGGCGGATCGCCGTCATCGTCGCCTCAGTGCCCGTGGAGACCAGACGGAGCTTCTCGATCGGCGACACCCCGCCGGCCGTGATGCGCGCCTCGACCAGCTCGGCGAGATCGGTCTCGGCAGGAGTGGACGCGCCGAACGAGAGGCCGCGAGCTGCCGCCTCCTGCACGGCGGCGACCACCTCCGGGTGCGCGTGCCCGAGGACGGCGGGGCCCCAGGAGCAGACCAGGTCGACGTACTCGCGGCCGTCCGCATCCGTGATGTACGGGCCTCTCGCGGAGACCATGAAGCGCGGGGTCCCGCCGACCGAGCGGAAGGCTCGCACGGGCGAGTTGACGCCTCCGGGGATCGCGTGCCGGGCACGCTCGTACAGGGTGTCGTTCGCCGAGATGGTCACGTCCCCAGGGTACGCGCGCTGCCCGGCTCCCTCCCCGCGAGGGGCGGTTTCGGACCGGCCGAGCCTTGCCCGGCGCTACCGCAGCAGGTCGCGGGCGATCTCGACCGCCCAATAGGTGAGCACCGCGTCGGCCCCGGCGCGGAGGATGGCGGTCACCGACTCGAGGATCGCCGGCTCGCGCGAGATCCACCCGTTGGCGGCTGCGGCCTCGATCATCGCGTATTCGCCCGAGACCTGATACGCCCAGACCGGCACGTCCGAGACGGCCGCGACGTCCGAGAGCACGTCGAGGTAGCTCATCGCCGGCTTGACCATCACCACGTCGGCGCCCTCCGCCAGGTCGAGCGTCGCCTCGCGCAGGCCCTCTCGGCGGTTCGCCGGGTCCTGCTGATAGGTGCGCCGATCGCCCTCGAGCGTCGACTGCACCGCTTCGCGGAACGGGCCGTAGAAGCTGGAGGCGTACTTCGCCGAGTAGGCGAGGATCGCGGTGTCGAGGTGTCCGGCCCTGTCCAGGGCGGCGCGAATCGCTCCGACCTGGCCGTCCATCATCCCGGACAGCCCGAGCAAGTGCGAGCCGGCCGCGGCCTGCGCGAGCGCCATCTCCTCGTACCGGAGGAGCGTGGCGTCGTTGTCGACGCGCCCGCGGTCATCGAGCACGCCGCAGTGGCCGTGGTCGGTGAACTCGTCCAGGCACAGATCGGTCTGCACGACCAGAGCGTCGCCGACCTCCTCGACGACGACCCGCGTCGCCGCGTTGAGCACACCGTCGGGGTCCGTCGCTCCGGAGCCGACCGCGTCGCGCGTGGTGGGCACGCCGAACAGCATCACACCGCCCAGACCCGCCTCGGCCGCCTCGGTCACCGCGCCGCGCACGCTCTCGAGCGAGTGGTGCATCACCCCCGGCATCGAGCCGATCGGCCGCGCGTCGGTGATCCCCTCGGCCACGAAAAGGGGCAGGATCAGCTGCGCCGGGTGGATGCGCGTCTCCTGCACGAGTCGGCGGAGTGCGGGAGTCGTGCGGAGGCGGCGCGGGCGGATGGCAGTCATGCTCTCCAGCGTAATCCCGCCCGGCAGCGCTCCTCCCGGCAGCGCACCTCCCGGCAGTGCTCCTCCCCAGCGCACGGCGCCAGGCACTCTCCACAGTCCAGACCGATCGGCGCCCGCGCCCGCGCCGGATCGTCGATCCTCATCGCGTGACCGACCTCCTCGCTCTCCTTTCCGCCGCCGGCGGCATCGCCCCCTCGAGCGCACTCACGAGCGCTGGCATACGACGCGCCGCGCTCGAGCACGCGCTGTCGACCGGCCGGGTCATCCGTGTCCGTCGTGGGTGGTACGCACTCGCCGATGCTCCCGCCCTCGAGCTCGCCGCTGTCCGATCCGGCGGCCTGCTCACCTGTGTCTCCCTTCTGCGGCACCTCGGGCTGTGGACGGTGGAGCGCCCCGCCCTGCACGTCGCCCTCGGTGCCTCATCGGTTCGGGCGGTGCGCGCGGGAACCGTCGGGCACTGGCGCCGCTGGCCGGGACAGGGGCAGCGCTCGTTCGCGCAGGACGGGATCGGTGCCGCGATCCTGCACCTGCTGACCTGCGTCAGCGAGATGGACGCGATCGTCACCGTCGACTCCGCGCTGAACACGGGTCTGCTGGCCAAGGAGGAGCTCGACGCACTCCGAGCGCTCGCACCGATCGGGAAGAGAGCGCTCTTCGACCTCGTGGATGGCCGGAGCCAGTCGGGCCTGGAGACCAAGACCCGAGTGAGCATGAGGCGACACGGAGTCCAGGTACGCGCTCAGGTCTTCATCCCCGGCGTCGGACACGTCGACGACATCATCGGCGAGCGCCTCGTCGTCGAGAGCGACGGATACCGCTATCACTCGTCGCTGGCGCAGTTCCGCGAGGACCGGCGGCGGGACCTTGAGCTCGCCCGGCGCGGCTACCTCTGCCTCCGGCTGGACAACCACCAGATCATGGACGACTGGGCTCGGACCGAGGACGTCTTGCTCACACTGATCCGAAATCGGGAGCATCTGTGGACGCCGGCGCAGAGGCGACGACACAACATCAGCTGAGACACCATCTCATCCACGATGGTGGATGAGATGGTGTCTCAGCTGACGTTGCGTTGGGCGAATCAGCGGGGGGCGCGCTCGGTGGCGACACCGGCGACCGCGTCGATGAGGGAGGAGGCCGACCTCTCGTCGGCGACCACGTCCACGCGCAGGCCGAAGGCGCGGGCGTCCTTCGCGGTCTGCGGCCCGATCGCCGCAACGAGGATGGACTCGGGGACCGGGCCGAGCTGCTTCTGCACCTGCTCCGCGACGCTGCCCGACGTGACGAGGATCGCGTGCACCGCGCCGCTGGCGACGTCGGCGACGACGCGCTCCTCCACCGGGACCCCGACCGTGCGGTACGCGACCACCGAGCGCACGTCGTGCCCGATACGGGTCAGCCCCTCGGTCAGCAGCGGCTTGGCGATCTCGGAGCGCAGCGTCAGCACGCGCAGGGGGTGCCTGCCGCCCGTCGCTTCCTCCCACTCGGCGAGCAGGCCGCGGGCGGAGTTGTCCTCGGAGGGGACCAGGTCGACGGAGTAGCCCGCGGCGACGAGCGCGGCAGCCGTGGTCTCGCCGACCGCGGCGACCTTGGTGGTCTCGGGCACGGTGGTGCGCAGGAGAGAGAGGACATCGACCGTCGTAGCGCTCGTGACCGTCATCCAGTCGAAGGCGCCCGCCTCGAGATCGGCGAGAGCCTGTTCGAGCGCGGGGAAGTCATCGGTCGGCGCGAAATTGATCATCGGAGCAACGACGGGCGAGGCGCCCTTGGCTCGGAGGGCGGCGGCGACACCGTCCCCCCACGGGCCTCCGCGGGGGACGAGGATGCGCCAGCCCTGCAGCGGCTTCTCCCACTGGGAGTAGGCGGCGGGGACGATCACGACGGGGCTCCCAGGGGTGCGAGTTCGGCGGCACCCGCACCGAGAAGCGCGTCAGCGAGCAGAGAGCCGCAGCGGAACGCGGCTTCGACGACGGGCAGTTCGCGACCACCATACTGCGAATCCGCCCAGTGTCGACCACCGCCGACCGAACCGTTATCCACCGGCTCCGCCAGCTCCCGCGCCAGGGATGCGGCGCCGTCCGTGGCGAAGACCACACCGTGCAGCACCACGCGGTCGGCCTCCACGACGGCGGAGGCTCCGATCGGAGCGGCGCAGCCCGCCTCGAGCGCGGCGAGGAGGGAGCGCTCGGCCGTGATCGCGGCACGGGTGGGCAGGTGCTCGACGGCGGCGAGCGCGGCGCGCAGCTCCTCCGACGGCTCCTCGTCGCGCACCTCGATCGCCAATGCGCCCTGTCCGGGCGCGTGCGGCGACACATCGAAGCCGAGCACCTCGGTGATCGCGTCGACCCGTCCCAGGCGGCGCAGGCCCGACAGGGCGAGCACGATCGCGTCCAGCGGTGAGGCGCTGCCGGGCAGCACCCGCCGCAGCCGCGTGTCGATGTTCCCGCGGATGTCCACGATCTCGAGGTCTGCACGCGCAGCCAGCAGTGCCGCGCGGCGGCGGGGCGAGCCCGTTCCCACGCGCGCGCCAACGGGCAGGGTCGCCAGGGTGAGGCCGTCGCGCGCGCACAGCGCGTCGCGCGGATCCTCGCGCTCGGGCACTGCGCCGAGCAGCAGGCCCTGCACCGGGGCGGTGGGCAGGTCCTTCAGCGAGTGCACGATCGCATCGCAGTGCCCCGCGAGCAGCGCGCCGCGCAGCGCACTGACGAACACGCCGGTGCCGCCGAGGGAGGCGAGCGAGCCGCGCATGCGGTCACCGTCGGACTCGATACGCACCAGCTCGACGGGCACCCCCGCCGCGGCCGACATCGCATCCGCCGTCATCCTGGTCTGCGCCACGGCGAGCGCGCTCGCGCGAGTGCCGACGCGGATACTCACGACCGAGGGCTCCCGATCACAGCGCCACTGCGGCGATCACGGCGCCACTCCGGCGAGGGCGGGCTTGAACCCCGCTCGCACGTTCTCGCAGCAGCCGGGGCGGCAGACGTCGTACCAGGGGCCGAGCGCCGTCATCGACGGACGCTCCTCGGTCGGCACACCGTTGACGCGCTCGAGCACGAGGTCGATCAGGCCGGAGACGTAGACCGGGTCCGTGCCGGGGGTTGCGACGCGGAGCGCGACGAGACCGTGCTCCTGGGAGGTCTCGAGTGCCTCGTTGTCGAGGTCCCACATCACCTCCATGTGGTCGGACACGAAGCCGAGGGGGACGATCAGCAGCGCGCGGCGGCCCCGCGCCGGCAGCTCAGCGATGGCGTCGTTGATGTCCGGCTCGAGCCAGGGCTGGGTGGGCGGACCGGAGCGCGACTGGTAGACGAGCTGCCAGGGCACGTCCTCCTCCGTGGCGGCGGCCATGACGACCTCCGCGACCGCGAGGTGCTGCGCCTCGTAGGCGCCGCCCGGGCCGAACTCGTGCACGTCGACGACAGTGCCGTCCTCGTGACGCTCGTGGGGTCCGCTGCGCGCCGCGTCCGAGCTGGGGATCGAGTGGGTGGCGAAGAGCACCTCGACCTCGGTCGTGACGTCGAGGTCGGGCATCCGCTCGCGCAGCTCGTCGAGACCGTCGTGCACGGCCTTCACGAACGGCATCACGAAGCCCGGGTGGTCGAAGAACTGGCGCACCTTATCGATCCGGAGGTGCCCCTCGAGCCCGGTCGCGTCCAGCGCGGCCGCGAAGTCCTCGCGGTACTGGCGGCAGGACGAGAAGGAGGAGTAGGCGCTGGTCGCGATCGCGAGCAGGTTCGTGAACCCGCGCTCCTTCGCCTCCGCGACTGCCTCACTCAGGTAGGGCGCCCAGTTGCGGTTGCCCCAGAGCACGGGGAGGTCGATGCCGCGGTCGGCGAGCTCGGCCTCGAGCGCCTTCTTCAGCGCGCGGTTCTGCGCGTTGATCGGGCTGACGCCGCCGAAGTGGCGGTAGTGGTGGGCGACCTCCTCGAGGCGCTCCTCGGGGATGCCGCGACCGCGCGTGACGTTGCGCAGGAACGGGATCACGTCGTCCTGTCCCTCCGGTCCGCCGAAGCCGGCGAGGAGGATGGCGTCGTAGGCCACGGGGATCTCGACATGCTCGGGACCGGATGCCGCCGCGGGTGTGGCACCGCGGACGAGGATCTGGTCGCTGGTCGTGTCACTCATCGGAGCACCTCGGCGATCTGGTCGGCCTCGATGCGCCGGCCTGTGTAGAAGGGGACTTCCTCGCGCACGTGGCGGCGGGCCTCGGTGGCGCGCAGGTCGCGCATGAGGTCCACGAGGTTGACGAGCTCCTCGTCCTCGAGGGCGAGGATCCACTCGTAGTCGCCGAGCGAGAACGAGGCGACCGTGTTCGTCAGGACGGAGCGGAATCGCGAGCCCTGGCGCCCGTGCTGGGCGAGCATCGCGCGGCGCTCCTCCTCGGGGAGGATGTACCACTCGTAGGAGCGGACGAAGGGGTAGACGGTCAGCCAGCGAGCCGGCGCCTTGCCGCGCATGTACGCGGGGAGGTGGTTCGCGCTGAACTCGGCGTCGCGGTGCACACCCATCGCGTTCCAGGTCGGCAGGAGGCCGACCAGCAGCTCCGAGCGCCGCACTTCTCGGTACGCGCGCTGCAGCTCCTCCGGGGCGGATCCGGTGAGCCACAGCATGATGTCGGCGTCGGCGCGCAGGGCCGAGACGTCGTAGGTGCCGCGGACGGTTACGCCCCCTCCGTCCAGCTGGGCGACGAGGTGCTCGTACTGCTTCACCGCGGGAGCGACGGCATCGCTGGAGAGGGTGAACGGACGTGCGGGATCCCTGCGGAGAACCGCCCAGAGCGTGTACCCCAGGGCCTGATCGGAGTGATCCTGATCGGCGGGGAGCTGTGGCGCCGCAACGGCGGCGCTCGTGTCGGGGGCGGACTGAACGGGATCCGCCGTGCCGGCGGTCTGATCAATCATTGATCCATCATCCCTCCGCTCGTGCCGATGCACAAAAGCGGCGGTGGCTCTGGCGCCGAAGGGCCCGGGACGCTAGCGCTCCGGGCCCTCGTGGCGCTCACTCCTCGATGATCTGCTTCGCGATACCCCAGGCGACCAGGCCCACGGCGGCGGCGGCACCGACCGCTCCCGCGATCAGCGCGGAGGGGTTCTCGCGACGGACGACCCGGAGCTTGCGCCCGAGGTTCCGCTGGGCCATGCGCAGCTTGCGCGGGACGTTGACCTTGTACTCGATCGCGTCGAGAGTTGCGGCCAGCTCGGAGCGCGCACGCTCGATGTCGGCCTTCAGCTGGCCGGGAGTGAGCTCCGCCGGATCGACGAAGCGGGGCGTACTGCTGCTGACGGATCGCTCAGTTGTCATAGCTGCCCACTCCCTTGAACGCCTGGACGTCCTTCTTGATGCTGTCGATCGACTCCTGCGGAACCGGCGGCACGGCCTTCTTGATGGTGCGCACGCCCACGAGGGCGAGGATCACGGCCACCAGGAGGAAGAACACGGTCACGATGAGCGCCGACAGCCACGCAGGAACCCAGGAGGCGATGCCGATGATCGCGAAGGCGACCAGCGTCGCCCAGGCGGTCAGAAGCAGGAAGGCCGCGACCGCGAACAGGGCGACCGCGAGACCTGCGCTCTTCGCCTTACCCGCGAGCTCACTCTTGAGCGACGCGACCTCGGCCTTGACGAGCTCGATCACAAGACCGGGCAGGTCACCGACCAACTCCCCCAGTGATCGGGCGTTCTTCGGATTGCGTTCATTCACCACGGGAGCTCCTCGAGGGTGGGACGTGCCGGCCGGCGCGTGCCTGGCACGGCCGGAGGGATGAGCACTAGGCCTTGCTGGTGGAGGTGGACGTCGCCGATCCTCCGGAGCCGCCCGATGCCGCGGCCTCGTCGACCTTCGAGGCGGCCGTGCGAGCGGCGGCCGATGCCTCCGCGTCGCTCGCCCCCTGGGCCTTCTTGCCACCGGACACGGCCTTGACGACCACCGAGCGCACGACCTCGTACGCCTTGTCGGAGACGCTGCTCAGCTGCGTCTTCGCCGCTCCACCGACGGCACCCGCGACGTCCTGCACGGGCTGCGTCTGCCAGAACTTCGACGCCGCCGAGGCGATCTGCTCGTACCGCTTGCGGCCGGCGCGTGCTCCCAGCACATACCCGGCTGCGGCTCCTGCCACGAAAAGAATCTTGCCCTTCACGCCTACTCCTCGTCCTGGGTCGCTCTCGCGATCGTCCACGGGGTCGGTGACCACTCGTGCCGGGGCACGCCACACGCTCGCGCGGATGCCTGGGCCTAAGAGTAGCCGTCGGCGTCGCGGTTCTCGCTCGGGAGTCCGACGCCTTGACGCACCAGTCGGCGCCGGATAAGGGCGGCCGTCTCGGCGGCGTGCGGGAGTACCGAGGCCAGACCGGTGCCCGCGATCCAGGTGCCGGTCACAGCGACTTCCTCGAGCGGGGCCACCGCCTCGCGGAACGCCTCCAGGTGCGCCCGGCGGCCCAGCGCTGCGGCGGGGCGGACGTTCGCCCAGCTCACCCGGGCGGAAGCGACGACCGACGCCGGGTCGAGGGCGACGCCCAGCAGCGTCGAGGCGTCCAGCAGCGCGATCGCGGCCGCCTCCGCGTCGGGGCGCCCCTGGAGCGGCGGCCGCTCGCCCGGTCGCCCGTAGGAGAGGCGCAGCACGTGGCGCCCGGGCGGGAGGGAGGCGGCCAGCCAGTCCCACTTGGCGGTCGCGTGGGTGATCGCCTTGGCGGTCACGTCGGTCGCGGTGGGCGCCACGAGTACCCCGGATCCACGAGGTGCCGCGTCCAGGCGTGCATCGTCCACCACCAGGGTCACCAGCTCGACGGAGTCGTCGGGCGCCTCGTCCGCGCTCTCCGCGACCGCGGGCGCGAGGCCGGCGAGCAGCGCTCGGGCATCGCGCTCGGGCGTGGCGACGATGAGCGAGCGGGCGGTCAGCGTTCCGTCGGCGAGAGTCAGGACGACATCACCGTCGGAGCCCTCGAGCCTCTCGACGGAGGCTCCGGTGCGGATCTCGCCGGAGAGGTAGTCGATCCGCTGGACCAGCGCCGCGACGAGGCGGTGCATCCCGCCCTCGAGCCCGCGGACCGCGACTCCGGCCGGGAGGTTCGCGCGCAGGGCGGCCACGGCCCGGGCGAGCGACCCCGCACGGGTGAGGGCGCCGTTCAGGCCGGGCGCGGCGAGGTCGACGTCGATGTCCTCGGGCCGGCTGGAGTAAACGCCGGACACGACCGGCGCGATCAGGTCCTCGAGCACGCGCACGCCCATCCGGGTGCGCACCAGCTCGGCGAGGGAGTGGGCGCGGCCGATCCGCAGCACCGGCATCAGGGTGTCGAGCCAGGCCCGCCAGGCGCCGCGGCGTCCGAGCGCCCGCACGACATCGGGCGCGAGCGGAGTCCCGGGGATGCCGAGGATGCCGGCCCGCGGCGATGGAACGCAGCGGCCACCCGAGAGGTGCAGCCATGAGCCGTGCGTGCGCGGCTCCACGATCGACTCGGCGAGCGGGACGCCGTCGAGGGTCAACGCGGCGAGAGCCTGCTCGACGTGCCCGCCCCGGGTGGCGAAGCTCTCGGCGCCCGCGTCGAGCTCGACTCCGGCGATCGTGAACGGTGCGACCGAGCCGCCGACCCGCTCCCCCGCCTCCAGCACCACGACCCGGAGGCCGATGCGCAAACACTCGGCGGCGGCGGCGAGGCCCGCCACTCCTCCGCCGACCACCGCGACGTCGTACTGCGCGGCGTCTCGCCGACGCTCCTCGCTCACGGCCGCCAGGCGTGCGCGAACGCGACGAGGCGCGTCAGCACGTCGGGGTCGGACTCGGGCGGCACGCCGTGCCCGAGGTTGAGCACGTGCGCGGGGGCGCTGAGGCCGCGGCGCAGGACGTCGTCGACGTGCGCCTGGAGGACCTCCCACGGCGCGGTCAGCAACGCGGGATCCACATTGCCCTGCACCGGCACGAAGCCGCCGAGGCGGTGGTTCGCCTCATCCAGGGGGATCCGGTAGTCGACCCCCACCACGTCGGCGCCGATGCCGTGCATCGCCCCGAGCAGTTCCCCCGTGCCGACGCCGAAGTGCACGATCGGCACGTTGCGGCGCGTCTCGCCGTGGTCGAAGGCGAGGTCGCGCACGTGCGCGAGGGCGCGGGCGGAGGCGGGCGCGACGTGCGCCGTGTAGTCCGAGAGGGAGAGCGCGCCAGCCCAGGAGTCGAAGAGCTGCGCCGCACTCGCTCCGGCGAGCACCTGCGCGCGCAGGAACCGGCCGGTCACCTCGGCCGTCCACTCCATCAGCTGCGCCCAGGCGGCGGGGTCGGCGTGCATCATCGTGCGGGCGCGCAGGTGATCCTTGGACGGCCCGCCCTCGACCAGGTACGCGGCGAGAGTGAAGGGAGCGCCCGCGAATCCGATCAGCGGGGTATCGCCGAGACCGGCGACCGTGCGGCGAACGCCCTCGCGGATCGGCTCGAGCGTCTCATCGAGCACGGACGGGTCGATCGACGCCAGCTCGGCGACGTCGGCGGCCGTGCGCACCGGCTTGTCCAGCACCGGCCCCCGCCCGGGGACAATGTCGACGCCGACCCCCGCCAGCCGCAGCGGGATGACGATGTCGCTGAAGAAGATGCCCGCGTCCACTCCGTGCCGGCGTACCGGCTGCAGCGTGATCTCGCTCGCGAGGGCCGGATCGAGGCAGGCGTCGAGCATCTTCGTGTCGGTCCGCAGTGCCCGGTACTCGGGGAGGCTGCGGCCGGCCTGGCGCATGAACCAGACGGGCGTCGTCTCGGTCCGCTCCGAGCGATAGGCGCGGAGCAGCGCCGAATCGGCGGTGCGACCGGCGGAGAGGGGGTGCAGCGGATCGAGCAGGCCGTCGGTGGAGGAGGTCACCGCGGCATTATTTCAGGCGCATCCGTGATTCCCGGCGCATCCGTGCATTCCTCCCCCGCCCCGCGCCCCGCCTTCGGGGAGCGCGGGTACACTGACGTGGTGCTTCTGTGTCTGACGGCGTCGCACAAGAACGCCAGCTTCGATCTCCTCGAGAAGCTCTCCGTCGACTCCGCCGCCGTGACCGCGGCCCTGTCCGGGGGGATCGACTTCGTCTCCGGAGCCGTCGTCGTCGCGACCTGCAACCGCTTCGAGGCCTACCTCGACATCGAGGAGCCGCTGACCGCCGCGCGGGCCGTCGCGGTCGAAGCCGCGACCGCCGCCGTCAGCGCTGCGACGGGCGTGGAGCAGGACGAGCTGCGCGGCAGCGTCGACGTCGTCTCGGGCGACCAAGTGGCCGAGCACCTGTTCGCCGTTTCCAGCGGGCTCGAGTCCGTTGTCGTCGGCGAGGGCGAGATCGCGGGCCAGGTCCGCCGATCCCTCGAGGAGGCGCGACGCCTCGGCACCACCTCCTCCGAGCTCGAGCGGCTGTTCCAGCGCGCCTCGCAGACCTCCCGCGGCATCAAGAACCGCACCGGACTCGGCAGTGCCGGCCGCTCGATCGTGCGCCTCGCCCTCGATCTGGCGGCGAGCCGCATCACCGACTGGCGCGCCGCCCGCGTCCTGCTCGTCGGCACCGGCAGCTACGCGCGGGCCACCGTCGCCGCCCTGCGCGACCGCGGAGTCGTCGACATCGCCGTGCACTCCCCCTCCGGCCGCGCCGAAGGCTTCGCCGCCCGCCGATCGCTCCGCCCCATCGACGCGACCGACCTCGCGCTCGAGGCCGTCTCGGCCGACATCGTCATCACCTGCACCACCACACCGGAGCCGGTGCTCGATGCGGCGCTGCTCGCCGAGGGCCGCCTGCAGGGCTTCTCCCGCGAGCGCCAACTCGTGATCGACCTGGGCCTGCCCCGCAATGTCGCCGCTGACGTGACCTCGGTCACCGGTGTCGAGCTGCTCGACCTCGAGACCATCAGCCTGCACGCCCCGCTCGACGTGCTCGACGCGTCGCAGCAGGCGCGCGCCCTGGTCGACAGGGCGGTCCGGAAGTTCTCGGACGTCGCCGACGAGAAGAGCCTGACCCCGGCTGTTGTCGCGCTGCGCTCGCACGTCTTCGACGCGCTCGACGCCGAGATCGAGCGCGCCCGCTCCCGCGGCGACGAGGACGGCCGCACAGAGCAGGCCCTCCGCCACCTCGCGGGCGTCCTGCTGCACACCCCCAGCGTCCGGGCCCGCGACTACGCGCGAGCCGGGGCTCAGGAGGCGTACCTCACCGGACTCGAGGCGCTGTTCGGCATCGAGGTCCCGGCCGAGCCCGCCGCCACCGCCCGCCCCGACTCGGGTGCGGCCACCGCGTGAGCCTGCGACTCCCGTTCAACGCGTAACCGCTACGCACCCCTCCTCTCCGCTGCCCTCCCGCCTCCCCGCCCTCCCCGCGAGATGCCACTTATGAGGCCGACACGCCGCTACGGCGCGTCACAAGTGGCATCTCGCCCAGCGAGTTAGGCGCCGCGTAGACCAGCGAACAGGTATGCCTCCAGCTCGGTGAGCGGGATGCGCTCCTGCTTCATCGTGTCGCGGTCACGGACAGTCACCGCGTCGTCCTCGAGGGAGTCGAAATCGACGGTCACGCAGTACGGGGTGCCGATCTCGTCCTGGCGGCGGTAGCGGCGGCCGATCGCTCCGGAGTCGTCGAAGTCGACGTTCCAGAGCTGGCGCAGCTGGTCGGCGACGCGGCGGGCGAGCGGCGAGAGGGCCTCGTTGCGCGAGAGCGGAAGGACGGCGACCTTCACCGGCGCCAGGCGCGGGTCGAGGTGCAGCACGGTGCGCGTCTCGACCTTGCCCTTGGCGTTCGGCGGCAGCTCCTGCTCCTCGTAGGCGTCGACGAGGAATGCCATCAGCGCGCGGGTCAGACCGAACGACGGTTCGATCACGAACGGCACGTAGCGCTCGTTCTTGTTCTGGTCGAAGAACGAGAGGTCTTTGCCCGAGTGCTCGATGTGCGTCTTCAGGTCGTAGTCGGTGCGATTCGCGACTCCCATCAGCTCACCCCACTCGCCCGAGGCGAAGTCAAAGCGGTACTCGATGTCGACAGTGCGCTTGGAGTAGTGGGAGAGCTTGTCCTTGGGGTGCTCGTACTGACGGATGTTCTCGGGGTTCATCCCGAGGCCGACGAACCAGTCCCAGGCGAGCTGCATCCAGGTCTCCTGCCACTCCTCGTCGGTGCCGGGCTCGACGAAGAACTCGAGCTCCATCTGCTCGAACTCGCGGGTACGGAAGATGAAGTTTCCCGGCGTGATCTCGTTGCGGAACGCCTTGCCGATCTGGCCGATGCCGAACGGCGGCTTCCGCCGGGCGCTCTGCAGCACGTTCGCGAAGTTGGTGAAGATGCCCTGCGCGGTCTCGGGGCGGAGGTAGTGCAGTCCGGACTCGTCGTCGACGACGCCTAGGTAGGTCTTCATCAATCCCGAGAACTGCTTGATCTCGGTCCACTGACCGACCTTGTCTGGGTGCTCCGGATCGGGGATGTCATCGAGGCCGTTCGCGGGCGGGTGGCCGTTGACCTCCTCGTACTTCTCGAAGAGGTGGTCGGCGCGGTACCGCTTGTGGGTGATCAGCGACTCCGTCAGCGGGTCCGAGAAGACGCCGACATGGCCGGAGGCGTGCCAGATCGCCGTGGGCAGGATGACCGCGGAGTCGAGGCCGACCACATCGCCACGACCCTGCACGAAGGTCTTCCACCACTGGCGCTTGATGTTCTCCTTGAACTCCACGCCGAGCGGCCCGTAGTCCCACGCGGAGCGGGTGCCCCCGTAGATCTCACCCGAGGGGAAGACGAATCCCCTGTGCTGCGCGAGGGTGATGACTGTGTCGAGGGTGGTGGGTTCTGCCACGGGTTGCTCCTCAGCTGTTCGGGCGCACGGGGCCCCGGCGCGCGCCGGCTGCGCGCGTCCTTCTGGTGTGCCCCCATGCTAGCCGCGGGCTCGCGGCGCCGGCCCGCCCGTGACGGGCATGATGAACGGATGAGCGCTCTCCCGCCGATCGTCGTGTCCGCTGTCGCCGTCGTGCGCGAGCGGCGCGTCCTCATGGTCACCGCTCGCGGCCGCGACGTCCTCTATCTCCCCGGCGGCAAGGTCGACGAGGGCGAGAGTGCGATCGACGCGGCGGCGCGGGAGACCCGCGAGGAGCTCGGCGCCGACGCGCTCGGGCTCGAGCCGCTGTTCACCGTTCGCACCCAGGCGCACGGCGAGCCGGAGGGGGGCGACGTGCACATGAGTGTCTTCGCCGCCCAGCTCGATCGCGAGGCGCGCCCGAGCGGCGAGATCGACTCGCTGCACTGGGTCGACAGCTCCGACGCTGATCGCTGCCCGCCCGCCGGGGTCGAGACTCTCCGGCTGCTTCGCGCCCTGGGCCTGGTGAACTGACGCAGTCGGCTCCGCGTCGAGTGCGGGGCGGCTACCCTCGTGGCGTGGAGACGAGACGACGAGCGCGGGACCGGACGACGGCGCAGGAGCCGGGCCGGCTCGAGGCGGTGCGCCTGGAGGCCGCGGTGCCGATCCTGCGGATCTTCTCGGTCGCCAAGGCGGGCGAGTTCTACGTCGACTACCTCGGCTTCGAGGTGGATTGGGAGCACCGTGCCTCGCTCGACGCGCCCCTCTACCTCCAGGTCTCGCGCTCGGGTCTGCGCCTGCACCTCAGCGAGCATCACCGCGACGGCAGCCCGGGTGCGGCCGTGCACGTCGCGCTCCGCGGTGTCCGCGAGCTGCACGCCGAGCTCGATGCGAAGGCCTACCCGTACCTCAACCCCCGCATCACCCGCACGCCGTTCGGCTTCGCACTCGAGGTGATCGACCCGTTCGGCAACCAGCTCCGCTTCGCCGAGCCGGTCCCGGTGCCGCAGGCGACCTGAGCGGAGGCCCTCCGGCCGGTGACACGACGCGAACGCCAACTGGTCAACCATTCATCGCCCGTCCATGCGCTTCGGAGTCGGATCCCCTACCGTGGGAACAATGGTTTCACGGGGGACGATCGAACGGCCGGTCACGGCAGGGGCAGCGACACGGCGACGTCGACCGCGGCCCCTCTTTCTCGACGCCGCTCCGCTGGCGACGGGCCTGCTCGGCTCGCTCTCCATCCTCTTCGGTTCACTCGGCGTGGGCTACCTCCCGGCCGACTCGCCGATCCGCGACTGGCCTGTCGTCGCGTCGATCCGCGCCACCGGCTGGCTGACGGAGTGGAGTGCCGCCCTTGTGGTCGGCGGCGGGATGCTGCTGCTGATCGCCTGGCTGCGCCTGCGCTCAGTCGCACTCGCCGCCGGACCCGGCTCCGTCCGCACGATCCTGGTCGCCGCCCTCGCCTGGGCCGCACCGCTGCTGGTCACGGTACCGCTGTTCAGCCACGACATGTTCTCCTACGTCGCGCAGGGCCGCCTGATGACGCAGGGGATCGACCCTTACACGAACGGCGTCGCGACCCTGCCCGGCTGGTTCAGCCTCGGCGTCGATCCGCTCTGGGCGGACACCCCCACGCCGTACGGGCCGTTGTACCTCCTGGTCGAACGCACCGCTGTGCAGCTCGCGGGCTACGGCTCGCCCGAGCTCTCCATCGCGATGCTCCGCGCCGTCTCGGCAGCGGGAGTGGTCGTGATGGCGGTCTACGCACTGCGCCTGGCGCGCCTGCGCGGCCTCTCCGTGTCGCTCACGGCATGGACACTTGTCGCCAATCCGCTCACGCTGGTGCTGTTCATCGTCGCGGGTCACAACGACTCCGTGATGCTGGCGCTCATTCTCGCCTCGCTCTACTACGCGCAGACCGACCGCCGCATCGCTGCCGTCGTGCTGATGGCCGGCGCGATCGCGATCAAGCCGATCGCTGTCCTCGCCCTGCCCGTGCTCGCGCTGCTGTGGCTGCGTCACGACGCGACCTGGCGTGAGCGCGCCCGCGGCTGGCTGTGGACCGGCGCCGGGGCGCTGGGCCTCGTAGTCGCGGTGGGGCTGCTCGCGGGTGTCGGAGTCGGCTGGGTCGCGGCGATGGTCGTGCCCGGTTCGATTTTGCACTGGTACGCGCCGATGTCGTTCGTCACGGTCGCCCTCTCCCGCACCGTCGAGTTCACGGGCCACGACCCTGCCGCGGCCATCGCCGTGGCGAAGGTCCTCGCGCTGGGCCTCGCCGGTCTGATCGCCGCGCGCCTGATGCTCTCGCGCCGGTCGATCGATCCGCTCGCCCGCCTGTCCGGAGCGCTTCTGGCATTCGTGACGGCCTCGACGGCCGTCCACCCGTGGTACGTCCTATGGATATTGCCGATCGCT
Source organism: Rathayibacter tritici (assembly GCF_002932875.1). Taxonomy (GTDB): domain Bacteria; phylum Actinomycetota; class Actinomycetes; order Actinomycetales; family Microbacteriaceae; genus Rathayibacter; species Rathayibacter tritici. The sequence goes on along the minus strand of NZ_PSWS01000038.1, from coordinate 37,410 downwards.
GCACTCGCGCGGCCCTGGCGCGGCGCTCACGTGCACCTGGCGGTGTACGCGTCGATCTTCCTGATGTGCGTCACGCTGGCGGAGCCGGTCGATGGCGGGGGCGGCACGATGGACCAGATCCCGGGTCGAGTGGCCACTATCGCCGCGATCGCCGTAGTAGGGATGTACACCCTCCTCGGCTACACCGACGAGGAGCGCGTCGAAGGCCCGCCCCTGGCACGCGCCCTGCCGTTCGGCTCCGAGCTCCTCGCGCGCTTCAGCGGTGGCCGCCTGGGCGACGCCCGGCTCGCCAGCACGCGCACGCGCGACTAGAGCCCCGCGCGACCAGAACCCGCTCGCGCTCAGGAGTCGTCGCGCTGGCGAGGGGTGCGGCGATCGATGGCCGCTTGCGCCGCGGCGGCGGTCGAGTCCGCAGAGCCGACGGGTCCGCCCGGGCCCGCGAGCACGCTCGAGAGCGACGACAGCCAGCCGACGTCATCACGTCGACCATTCAGCGCCGTCGTGAACAGCGGTAGCTCGCTGCGTGTGGCGTGGATCGCGTAGGACTCGCGGGTGAAGCCGTTGTCGGGGACAACCGGGTCGCGACCACGGGCCGGTGCGGCTTCTGCCGGAGCGGGGTCTCCGTCCGCGGGGTCCGCCTCCAGGGGTTCCACGTCCACGGGTTCCGCCTCCACGGGATCCACGTCCGCGGGTTCCGCCTCCGCGGGATCCGCCTCCGCCGCCTGCTCCTGGGGGGCGTCGCGCTCGTCGCGCGGGTCAGTGCTGTCGTGGTCCACGGTGATCCTCCTGCTCTCCGCTCCTCGCGGCGGAGCGGACGCCGCGGAGTGACGCGGCGCCCGGACAGGCTATCCCTCGTTCAGGGAGTGCGGTCGTCGGTGGCGCCGGATGGCGGCGCGGGGCGCCAGATGACCAGTTCTGTGCGGCGCTGTGCGCGCGTGCCGTGGCGCAGGGTGACCACGTCGCCCTCCAGGCCGGCAGCGAAAACGCGGCGGCCCGGCCGGTTGAGCAGTTCGTCCGCCAGAGCCGTCTCCAGCTCGCGCACCCGCTGGGAGAGCGACTGCACCTGATTCTCGAGCTGCAGGATCCGGGCGATACCCTCGAGCGAGACGCCCTCGGAGGACGCTCGCGCGACCTCGCGCAACTGCACCACGTCGCGCATCGAGTAGCGGCGCGACTTCCCCGCGGTGCGCGTCGGGCTCACAAGCCCGAGGCGGTCGTACTGCCGTAGCGTCTGCGGGTGCATCCCCGCGAGCTCGGCGGCGACGGCGATCGCGAAGACGGGCGTGTTCTCGTCCATGTCCCCTCCTCCTCCGACCGGCCGCGCCGACCAGTGCCTCGACTAGTAGCGGGCCTTCTCCAGGATGTCCTCGCGCGGATCCTCGTCCGGCTCGGCGGCGGCGAAGGCCTCGAGGGCCTCGCGGGCGGCGGCGGACAGATGGCCCGGGACGGCCACCTGGAGCACCGCGAGCAGATCGCCCGTGCCCTTCGAGGTCGTGACTCCGCGGCCCTTGACCCGCAGTACCCGACCGCTCGGCGTGCCCGCGGCGACCCGCAGCTTGACGGGCTCGCCGCCCAGCGTCGGCACCTCGATCGTCGCGCCGAAGACGGCCTCGACGAAGGTGACGGGGACTGTGACCCGCAGGTTCACTCCGTCCCGCTCGAAGACGGGGTGCTTGCGCACCGAGACGGTCAGCACGAGGTCTCCGGGCTCGCCTCCGTCGGGGCTCGGGCGACCCTTGCCACGGACGCGGATCTTCTGCTCGTCGGCCACGCCAGCCGGGATGCGCACCGAGAGGGTGCGCCCGTCGCCGGTCTGCAGCTGCACGGTGTCACCACGCGTGGCGGTGCGGAAGTCGATGGTGGTGCTGGCGGTGACATCGGCGCCCTTCTGCGGGCCGCCATATCCGCGGTAGCCGCCGCTGGGCTGGCCGAAGCGACTGCCTCCGCCGCCGAACATGCCGCCGAGGATGTCCTCGAATCCGGGCGGTGGGCCCTGCTGCGTGCTGTAGGTGTTGCGCCCACCCTGGCCGAACATGCCGCCGAAGACGTCGTCGAATCCTCCGGGCTGGCCGCCGGCGGTGAAGCGCGCCCCGCCGCCCATCGCGCGGATCTGGTCGTATTCTTTGCGCTGATCGGCGTCCGAGAGCACGGTGTACGCCTCGCTGATCTCCTTGAAGCGCGCCTCGGCCTTCGCGTCGCCGGGGTTGGAATCCGGGTGGAACTGGCGGGCGAGCTTGCGGTACGTCTTCTTCAGGTCCGCCGCGGAGACGTCCTTGGACACGCCGAGGACTGTGTAGAAGTCCTTGTCGAACCAATCCTGGCTGGCCATGTGCCTCTTCCTGTGTCGAATGCGGCGAGGGACCCCGCCCGGGGCGGCAGCGTTCTGCCGAGCGGGGCGGGGTCCTCCGCGGTGGTGGTGCGGGTGATCGGGTCAGTCCGCGGGGACGGCCACGACCACCTTGGCGGCCCGCAGCAGCGAGCCTCCGAGGTAGTAGCCCGACTCGACGACGTCCGCGACCGTGGAGGTCTCGGCTCCGGGGGTGGGCTGCTGGAAGATCGCCTCGTGAATGGTCGGGTCGAACAGGTCCCCCGCGGCGCCGGTCTTCACCAGGCCGAGCTTCTCCACTCCGCCGCGCAACTTCTGCGCGATGGCCGTGAACGGGCCGCCCTCGGCGAGGTCGCCGTGTTTCTCGGCGCGGTCGAGGTCGTCAAGCACGGGGAGGATGACCTTCACCGCGTCGCCGATCGCCCGCTCCTTGTCGACCTGGCGGTTCGACTCGGTGCGCTTGCGGTAGTTCGCGTACTCGGCGGTGACCCGCTGAAGGTCGGCGAGGTGCTCCGCGGCGAGCGTCTCGGCGCTGGACTGACCGGAGAGGAAGGAGAGGTCGGCGTCCGAGAGGCTGGTCTCGACGTCCGGCCCTTCGGCCTCGATGAGGCCCTCCTGGTCTTGCGCGTCCTGCGCCGCCTCGGCTCCCGCCTCGCCGCCAGTGACCGACTGCTCCTCGGGGAGGTCGCGGGGCTCGTCCTGGGGCTCGTTCTCGGGGTGGCTCTGGGCTGCCATGACTACTTCTTGTCCTTCGGCTCGTCCTCGTCGATGACCTCGGCGTCGACGATGTCCTCGTCGGCCTTCTTGTCACCGTCGGCCGGAGCGTCCGCGGGGGCGCTCTGCGCAGCCTGGTCCTGGGAGTAGATCGCCTGACCGATCTTGGTCTGCGAGGCGTTGAGCGCGTCGAACGCGGTCTTGACGGCCGCGTCGTCGTCGCCGGCGAGCGCGGTCTTCAGCGCGTCGACATCGCCCTGCACCTCGGACGTGACGTCCTCCGGCAGCTTCTCCTCGTTGTCCTTGATCAGCTTGTCGATCGAGTACGCGAGGGTCTCGGCGTTGTTGCGGATCTCGGCGGCCTCACGGCGGGCCTTGTCCTCGGCAGCGTGCTCCTCGGCCTCGCGGACCATGCGGTCGATGTCGTCCTTGGGCAGCGAGGAGCCGCCCGTGATCGTCATCGACTGCTCCTTGCCGGTGCCCTTGTCCTTCGCGGACACGTGCACGATGCCGTTGGCGTCGATGTCGAAGGTGACCTCGACCTGCGGGATACCGCGCGGGGCCGGCGCGATCCCGGTCAGCTCGAAGGTGCCCAGGTTCTTGTTGTCGCGGGTGAACTCGCGCTCGCCCTGGAAGACCTGGATGGCGACGGACGGCTGGTTGTCGTCGGCCGTGGTGAAGGTCTCGGAGCGCTTGGTCGGGATCGCTGTGTTGCGCTCGATGAGCTTGGTCATGATTCCGCCCTTGGTCTCGATGCCCAGCGAGAGCGGAGTCACGTCGATCAGAAGGACGTCCTTGCGCTCTCCCTTGAGGACACCGGCCTGCAGCGCGGCGCCCACGGCAACGACCTCGTCCGGGTTGACGCCCTTGTTCGGCTCCTTGCCGCCGGTGAGCTTCTTCACGAGCTCGGCCACGGCCGGCATGCGGGTCGAGCCGCCGACGAGGACGACGTGCGCGATGTCCTCGACCTTGACGCCCGCCTCGGCAATGACGTCGGTGAAGGGCTTGCGAGTGCGCTCGATCAGGTCGCTGGTGAGCTCCTCGAACTTGGCGCGGGTGAGCGTCTCGTCGAGGTTCGCCGGGCCGTTCTCGGTGAGCGAGAGGTAGGGCAGCTGGATGCTGGTCGAGGTGCTCGAGGACAGCTCCTTCTTCGCCTGCTCCGCGGCCTCCTTGAGGCGCTGACGAGCGATCTTGTCCTTGGAGACGTCGACGCCGGTCGAGTCCTTGAAGCGCTTGACCAGGTGGTCGACGACGCGCTGATCCCAGTCATCGCCGCCGAGACGGTTGTCGCCGGAGGTCGCGCGGACCTGGATGGTGGAGAAGTCGTCGTCCTTGCCCACCTCGAGGAGGGAGACGTCGAACGTCCCGCCGCCGAGGTCGAAGACGAGGATGAGCTCGTCCTCCTTGCCCTTGTCCAGGCCGTAGGCGAGGGCGGCCGCGGTGGGCTCGTTGATGATGCGCAGAACGTTGAGGCCCGCGATCTCGCCGGCGTCTTTCGTCGCCTGGCGCTCGGCGTCATTGAAGTAGGCCGGGACGGTGATGACCGCGTCACTCACCTTGTCGCCGAGGTACTGCTCCGCATCGCGCTTGAGCTTGCCCAGGATGCGGGCCGAGATCTCCTGCGGCGTGTACTTCTTCTCCTCCACGCCGAACGTCCAGTCCGTGCCCATGTGGCGCTTGACCGAGGCGATGGTGCGGTCGACGTTGGTGACGGCCTGGCGCTTCGCGGTCTCACCGACCAGCACCTCGCCGTCCTTGGTGAACGCCACGACCGACGGGGTGGTGCGGAAGCCCTCGGCGTTGGCGATGACGGTGGGCTCGCCTCCCTCGAGGACGGCCACGACAGAGTTGGTGGTTCCCAGGTCGATGCCTACGGCACGGGACATATGCGTTGTTCTCCTTCGCGATCGGCGTCGCTCAGGCGACGGCCGATCAAGTCACGGGTGGTGGGGAGTCCTCTGCGGGAGTTGAGTCCCGCACGCTCAAGTTTAGCCATCCTCGCCCGAGCGTCAAGTTCACCCTCACGAACCTGAGCCTGGAGAACTCAACTTCGACCGCAACCCGGCCCCTCCTCCCCGTCCCGCAACCCGGCCCCCTCCTCCCCGTCCTGGCGATCACCGCGCGACCGGCGCCCGGAGCACGCCGTGAGCGCGGTAGTTCGCGAGTTCCACGTCGTCGAGCCCGTACTGATCGAGTTCGAGCAGATGCCGACGCAGCGAGAGGGTCGGGAACGGGAAAGGCCGCCGGGACAACTGCTCATCGACCTGGTCGAGGTGGTTGAGGTAGATGTGGCAGTCGCCGGCGCTCCACACCAGCTCGCCGACCGTGAGCGCGCAGTGGTCGGCGATCAGGTGAGTGAGGAGGGCGTAGCTGGCGAGATTGAACGGCACGCCGAGGAACAGATCGGCGCTGCGCTGGTAGACGTGACAGGAGAGGCGGTCATCGTCGACGTAGAACTGGAAAAGGACATGGCAGGGCGCCAGAGCCATGTCGTCGATCTCGCCGACGTTCCACGCCGAGACCACGATCCTCCTCGAGCTCGGATCGAAACGGATCTGTTCGACGGCCCGAGCGATCTGATCGATCGACTCCCCCGTCTTCGTCCCCCATCGTCGCCACTGCGCACCGTAGATCGGCCCGAGGTCTCCGCTCTCATCGGCCCACTCGTCCCAGATCGACACACCCCGTTCCCGCAGCCAGCCGACATTCGTCTCGCCGCGCAGGAACCAGAACAGCTCCTGCGCAATGGACGGGAAGTGCACCCGCTTGGTCGTCACCAGCGGAAAGCCTGAGCCAAGGTCGTAGCGCAGGTGCCGACCGAAGACGCTGAGGGTTCCGGTGCCGGTGCGGTCCGACCGGCGACTGCCGTTGAGCCGGACGTCGCGCAGGAGCCATTCGTAGGACGACGACACGTGCAGCCCTTCCAGTGCTGTCGAGGTGGAACGTCCGCGTCACGGCGAGCGGAGCGCGGCAGAGGGATCAACCGGAGAAGTCGATGACGATCTTCATCTCCGACGTCATACGGTACTCGGCGAAAATCGTCCGCAGCCCCTCGAAATCGGCGAACGGATGGACGCGAGTGACGAGCGAGTCGACGTCCACGACTCCGGAGGTGATCGCCGCGAGTGCCGTGCGGATGACGACGGCGCTGCGATGCATCGGGAAAGCGCGGACATCGAAGGGGACGGACACGATCCTGATGCCCTTGGCCAGCACGAGCCAGGTGTCGAACTTCTGCAACTCCTGCGACGCACCGTAGAGGACGTACCGCCCATTCGGGCGCAGGCGCCGCATGGCCTGACGTCGAGGATCGTGCTCGTCGTCGTCGACGCGGATCGTCGGGAGGCCGTCGAAGACGTAGTCGAAGTGGTCGTCGGGGATCTCGGTGAGCTCGCCGGGCGTGACCGCACGGTCGGCGAAGATCGCGGCCGCCTGCGCATTCCGGGCGGGATTCTGATCGAGGACCACGACCTCACTGACCGCGAACGTCTTCTGGAGGATGCTCCCGGCGATGATGCCGATCGGTCCGGCACCCAGAATCAGCACCCGGTCACCCACGGCCGGCGGATTGCCGAGGATGGAGCGGAGCACTCCCGTCGTCGGCTCGATCAGGGACGCGCCGATGTCCGGCAGTGAGGACGGGACCACGACCGCCGCGGCGCGCCGGTCGTCGACGAAGGACCGCTCGGCCGGGAAGGGATCCGTCTTGCGCTCGCCCGCGAAGACGGGCCGCACGCTGCGGTACTCGGCGAGCCCGTCGAAGTCCGTCTGACCCCAGTACACGAGGCGGTCCCCGACGCGGACAGTCTCGGCCGCGGCGATCTCCGGTCCCACATCGATGACGTCGCCCACGTACTCGTGGCCGAGGACGACGGGATAGTCGTCGGGGAAGAGGTGCCCCTCGAAGAAGGAGACGTCGGTGGAGCAGAGCGAGACAGCGCGGGTGCGCAGGAGGACTCCGTCGGACGGGGTCGACGGGATCGGTCGAGTGGACGAGCGGAGGTCGCCGGGACCGGCGAGTTCGACGACCTGCATCCGATCGGTGCCGACGAGGGGAGGGCGTCGGTCATCGAGCGCGGGACGGGAGAGGGTGAGTGCCATGATTCCTTCTTGGTTTTCTCGGGTGGAGTGGTGTGGGTCGGGATGGTGTCGGGCCCGGGTGCTCACGGGCCCGGGTGCTCACCTCGCGCGCCCGGTGGCCCAGCGGCGCATCAGCGGCCGCTCGAGTCCGTAGTACAGAGCGGCCGCGGAGGCCGCGGAGGTGAGCGCCGCCACTGCGAGCAGGAGCAGCGACTCCCCTGGCCCCGAGGAACGGGCAGCGCCGGAGAGGAGAACGAGCACGGGCTGGTGGATGAGGTAGAACGCGAAGGACCACTCCCCGAGCCGCCGCCACCAGGGCGAACCGTCTCCGCGCGGTCCGCGGGCGTCGTGCGCGGCCAACGCCGCGATCAGCCACAGACACGGGAGGACGATGACCGCCTTCTGCGACCAGAGCGCGGGCAGGAACAGCGCGCCGATGTACGCGAGCACCAGAACCACCGCCGGGAGCGCGCGCGACGCGGGCCGGAACCAGCCGTCCCGCACCGCGATCGCCGCGCAGATCCCGAGGACGAACTCCGGCAGCCTCCCCACCGGGAGAACGTAGAGGAGCCAGTACTGGACACTCCGCACGGAGGAGTCGTGCGCCATCGGCTCGCCGATCGGAAGCAGCTGCGCGAGGAGCACGGTGCCGACGATCACGAGGAGCGCCAGGCCGGCGACAGCCAGGACGACCCGGCGGGGCGGGCGTCCCACGATCGCTCGCGCGGCGAGCGGGAACAGCACGTAGAAGAGCGCCTCGACGCAGAGCGACCAGCCCGGCGCATCGAGGCCGAAGTAGACAGCGGGGTCGGGCGACCACGCCTGCGTCATCAGGAGGTAGCCCGGCAGCAGGTGCGCGGCGCCCGGGCTCACGAGGAGCGCCACGACACCGCAGACCCAGTACACCGGGAGGATCTTGACGAAGCGCCGTCTCCAAAAGCCCGCGGCTGTATCGTCGGGCCGCACCGACCAGGCGATGACGAAGCCGCTGAGCAGGAAGAAGAAGCTCACCCCGGCCGCCCCGATGTGCTCCGCGACCCGCCAGAGTGGATCCGCGATCTCTGGTGAACCGCCGAGGAACGGCGCTTGCGGGAGTGCCGCGTGGAAGACGAACACAGCCAGCGCGGCGGGGAAGCGAGCGGCAGTGAGCGACGGGAGCCGCGCCGCACGGGACACGGCACCCGTGCCCGACGCGACGCCGGCCCTCGGTGACTGCGGCTGGGCATCGATCGCGCTCATCACCGCCTCTCGTCGTCGGAGAGATCAGGCGCAGAGCAGGGAGACGCCGAGAGCCGTTCCCTTGCCTTGGAAGTAGGCGAGCTGGACCAGAAGCTCGGCGAGCGGCTCGATGTACCGGGCATTCCCGAGCGGACCCGCGTCGACCGCGTCGAAGCCCAGAGAGACGAGGAACCCGAGCACCTGCGCCTTGGCGTCCTCGTCGTCCCCCGCCACCGGCACGAACAGCGAGCCGGCCTCGAAGGACGCCGGGTCGTGGTTGGGAGCGAGCACGGCGTTGAGCGCCTTGACGACCTTGGACCGACCCAGGTGCGCCGCGATCTGCTCACCACCGGAGGTGCTGAAGCCGACGGTGAGGCGAGCGAAGTCCGCGGAGAGCGGGTTGGTGGCGTCGAGAACGGTCTTCCCGGCGAGTGCTGCGACCTGCTCCGGCGCGAGCTCGAGGGCCGCCTCGTACGGCAGCGCGAGGACCACCAGATCCGCTCCCGCCAGCGCTGCGACCGACTCCTCTTTCGGTGTCTTCCGCGTGACCTGCTGGACGTCGTTGCCGCTGCGACGCGCCGCGCGTGCCAGCGCACCCCCGACGTTTCCGTCTCCGATGATCGCTACAACACTCATAGATTGAACTCCCGTTCTCGTGACTGACTGGAACGTCACGATCATGGAGTCGCATCGCGCCGCGATCGAGACCTGATCCGCGAAGTGAGCTATCGTCGCAGCCGAACGGTCGGCGCTGGACGATCGCGGAGAGGGGCGGGATGTCGCTGGAACTGCGTCAGCTCCGGATCTTCGTGACCGTCGCCGACGAGCTGCATTTCGGCCGCGCCGCCGCGCACCTGCGGCTCCCGCCGTCGGTGGTCAGCGAGCAGATCAAGCGCCTGGAGCAGTTGATCGGAGTCGAGCTGTTCGATCGCAGCCGTCGGGCGATCAGCCTCACCGCCGCCGGGAGCGAGCTGGTGGCTCCGGGGCGCGCCCTGCTGCACGACGCCGAATCCTTCGTCGGGACTGCGCGGGCGAACGAGCACCCGGGTCGCGTCCTGCGCCTGGGTATCGGTCTCGGCATGGGGCGCCGGCTCGCCTTCATCCTGCGCCTGTTGGCGAGCGCCGGTCACTCCGTGCGGACCGTCTCCGTGCCGCCGGCGGAACGCTGCGCTCTCCTCACCGCAGGCGAACTCGACGCCGCGTTCATCCGCGGGCGCGTGCGCCGCGGCCCGCTGATCGCGCATCACGTCTGGGACGACGAACTCGTCGCCGCGCTGCCCGAGCACCATCCCCTCGCCACTCAGGAGTCTGTGCAGCTCGCCGACCTGGCCCAGTCCCCCGCCGCGCTCGTCCCGCGGGAGGAGAACCCGGCGCTGCACGACATCCTCTCCGGCGGCTTAGCTGCGCTCGGCCTCAGCGTCGAAGTCGGCATGCGCTTCAGCACCGTTGAGGCGACCTTCGCCGAACTGGTGGCTCACCCCACGGCGATGTGGACGCCGGTGTTCGCCGCGTACGAGACCGAGCACGTCTACGAGGGCATCTCGATCGCGGCGATCCAGCCCCGCCTGACGCTCCCGGCGTTCCTCGCCGTGCACCCCCGATCGATGGGGCGGTTGCAGTTCGTGATCGATGCGAGCAGGAAGAGTGGCGCCGGGGCGCTGCAGCAGTCTCCGCGCTGAGCGGGACCCGCCCTCCCGGCGCTTCCGGGCGTTCACCTCCTCCCCTTACGGTGGGGCCATGACGACGCGCACCGGCCGCTGGCCCGTCCTCGCCTGGGGCCTGTGGGACTGGGGCGGCTCGGCCTTCAACGCCGTCGTGACGACCTTCGTCTTCACCGTCTACCTCACCACCGACGGGCTCTTCGGCACGCCGAGCGGAGTCTCCGCCGCGCTGGGCTGGTCGCTCGCGGCCGCAGGAGTGGTCGTCGCCGTCATCGCCCCGATCACCGGCCGGCGAGCCGACCTCGGCGGCCGCCGCCGACTCTGGCTGGGGGTCCACTCGGGAGTCGTCGTTCTCTGCATCCTGCTGATGTTCTTCGTCCGCCCCGAGCCGGCCTTCCTCTGGCTGGGGCTCGGACTGCTCGCGGTCGGCACGGTCTTCTTCGAGTTCGCGAGCGTCAACTACAACGCGATGCTCACCCAGATCTCGACGCGGGCGAGCATCGGCCGCGTCTCCGGGTTCGGCTGGGGTCTGGGCTACGTGGGCGGCATCGTGCTGCTGCTGATCGTCTACGTCGGCTTCATCGCTCCCGAGGTCGGCCTCTTCGGAGTGACCGGCGACGACGGCCTCGACGTGCGGGTCTCACTCTTGCTCGCCGGTGTCTGGTTCGCGGCCTTCGCCCTGCCCGTCCTCTTCGCGGTTCCGGAGGCGCCCGCGCGCGCGGGCCGGTGGGAGCGGGTCGGGGTGATCGCCTCCTACCGGGCGCTGTTCGCGCAGGTCGCGGCTCTCTGGCGCGAGAGCCGCAGCACCGTGACCTTCCTCATCGCCAGCGCGGTGTTCCGCGACGGGCTCACCGGCGTCTTCACCTTCGGCGGCGTGCTGGCACAGGGCACCTTCGGCTTCAGCGTCGGCGAGGTGATCCTGTTCGCGATCGCGGCGAACCTCGTGGCCGGAGTGGCGACCATCTCGGTCGGTGCGCTCGACGACCGCATCGGCCCGAAGGCGGTGATCGTCGCCTCGCTGACCGGCCTGGTGATCTGCGGCGCGACCGTCTTCGCGCTGCACGACGGCGGGAAGACGGTGTTCTGGATCTTCGGGCTACTGCTGTGCCTGTTCGTTGGACCGGCGCAGTCGGCGAGCCGCAGCTACCTCGCGCGCCTCATTCCGGAGGGACGCGAGGGCGAGATCTTCGGCCTGTACGCGACGACCGGACGGGCCGCCTCGTTCCTTGCTCCCGCAGCCTTCGCGGCCGCCGTCTCGATCGCCGCCTCGGTCTCGGGGAGCGCGGAGTCGAACGTGCAGTACTGGGGCATCCTCGGCCTCGTCCTGGTTCTCGCGGTCGGGCTGATGCTCCTCCTGCCGGTGCGCCGCCCGCCGTCGAGCGCCCCTCTCGCGCCACAGACCCGCCACACGCCGTCGATTCGCCTAGAGTGACCGGGCCGCGCCGAAGCGGCGTGAAGGAGGTCGGGGATGTCGTCACGCCCCGCGGATCAGCGCACACCAGGACCGGAGCGGCACACGGACGAGGCGGTGCCCGCGGTCGAGCGGCCGCAGACGGCTCCGGTCTCCGAGTGGCCGACGGTGCCCGGCGCACCGGTCGCCCCCGAGAGTCCTGAGCACCCCGCTCGCCCCGCGAAGGTGCGGGTGCGGAAGAAGCGGCGGGAGTCGCGAGGCACCCGCGCTCGGCGCATCCTCCGGCGTGTGGGGCTGACGGCCCTCGCGGTGGTACTCCTCGTTGCGCTCGTCGGCGTCGTCGCGCTGATCCTCGCGCCGCACCAGCTCTTCTGAGCGCCCGACGCCTGCACGCAGACAGTGCGGCACGCAGACAGTGCGGCACGCAGACAGTGCGGCTCAGGCCGTGGCGATCCAGAAGACGATCAGCAGCAGCGTGACCAGGAAGCCGGTCAGGAAATTCAGCGCGAGGAAACGCTTCCAGCCGGCGTTCGCGCGCTCCGCCTCCGCATCGCCGAGCGACCGGTACTGCCAGATGCTCACCGCGTAGGGCACCGCGAGGATCGCCGCGAGGGTCCCCGGCCACGGCAGCAGAAGCAGGAGCAGCCCGCTCGCGACGTAGGCGGCGATGGCGAGGCGCGTGGTCGCCCTCGCTCCGATCACCGTCGCGATCGAGCCGATGCCGCCCGCGCGGTCGGCCAGGATGTCCTGCACCGCTCCGAAGGCATGGCTGGCGATCCCCCAGAGGAAGAACGCCACCAGCAACGCCACCAGCGGGCCGGTGACGACGGTGCCCGCGAGGGCGATCCCATAGACGGCCGGGCTGACGAAGTGTGTCGCCGAGGTCAGCGAGTCGATGAAAGGCCGCTCCTTGAATCGCAGTCCCGGAGCACTGTAGGCGATCACAGCAAAAACGCTGATCGCGAGGACGAGCCACGAGACCGGGGACCCCAGCACCACGAGGGCCACCAGGAACGGTACGTTCGTCGCCACCGCGGCGATCAGGGTCGCGCGGTGCTGACTCCGGTCGAGCACGGCGCCCTCGACACCGCCCTTGCGGGGGTTGCGCAGGTCGGACTCGTAGTCGAAGACGTCGTTGATCCCGTACATCGCCAGGTTGTAGGGGATGAGGAAGTAGATCGTGCCGAGCACGAAGGCGAGGTCGATCTCGCGCGTGGTCAGCAGATACGCCGCCGCGAAGGGGTAGGCCGTGTTGACCCAGCTCAGCGGGCGGCTCGAGACGAACAGCGCGCTCAGCCGGTTCACGGCTCGCTCCGACGTCGCGCGGGCAGGAGGACCCAGAGCGCCGGGAGCGCGAGGGCGGCGGCGATCGCGTAGGCGAAGTCCTCGATCGGAGCGACACCGATCCGGATGCCCGAGATGAGGTCGTCGTCGTAGGCGACCAGCAGGCCCACTCCGATCATGATGTTGTCGAAGACGGCGGTCATCACCAGCAGCACGGCGAGCGTGCCGAGCACGGCGGCCGGACGGAGGATCCGCCGGCGCAGCGCGGCCAGCAGCAGCACCAGCACCACCGCGAGGAACACGGCGTTGAGGAGGAGGTAGGTCACGCCCGAGCCCCCGCCCGCCGAGCGGCGTACCGGGACAGGAAGCCGTGCACATCCATCGTCAGGTAGCAGAGCAGCGTGAGGAAGAGGACCTCCTCGACCGGCAGCTCCGGTGCGAGCTGGAGCCCGGTCATGGAGGACGTCTCGCCGCGGAAGAAGATGCCCAGGCCGATCCCCACGAGGTCCCACACCAGGAAGAACGCGACTCCTACCGGCAGCACGATCGCCGCGCGGCGCGCATCCGCCCAGAAGAACAGCCGGAACCGCCGGTCGAGCACGACCATCCCGGTGATCGAGACGAGGAGCGCGAGCAGGTAGAGGATCCCCACGCCTACTCCCCCGCGGGAACGGGCGCGACCGGCGCCGAGGGCGCCTCGCGCACGGGCAGCGGCTCGGTCGTGACGTCGCCGCGGACGCGCTTGAGCATGACCTCGGCGCTGATGATACACATCGGCAGGCCGATCCCGGGGATGGTGGAGCTGCCCGCGAAGAGCAGGCCGTCGACGTGCTTGCTGACGTTCCCGGCGCGGAAGAACGCGCTCTGCGAGAGCACGTGCGCGGGGCCGAGCATCGAGCCGCGCCAGGCGCCGAGATCGCTCTCGAAGTCGGCCGGGCCGATGGTGCGGCGCACGACGATCCGCTCGGCGAGGTCGGTCGCGCCGGTCCAGGTCGCGATCTGCTTGATCACGGAGTCGGCGATCGCCTCGACGCGCGCGTCGCCCGCTCCGTCCACCCCGCCGTGCCCGATCGAGGGGTCGGCGGGGATCGGGACGAGCACGAACAGGTTCTCGTGCCCCTCCGGCGCCACGCTCGCATCGGTCGCGCTCGGGCGGCAGACGTAGATCGAGGCCGGATCGGGAACGGTCGGGTGCTCGCCGAAGATCTTGTCGAAGTTGTCGCGCCAGTCCCGCGTGAAGAGCAGGGTGTGGTGCTCGAGCTCGGGGAGCTTGCCGCGCACGCCGAGCAGCACGAGGACGGCGCTCGGGCCGGGCTCGCGCGTCTCCCAGTAGGCCGGCGGGTAGGTCCGCAGCTCCTCGGGGAGGAGCGACTGCTCAGTGGTGAAGAGGTCGGATGCGTTGACGACCAGGTCCGCGGGAATCCGCTCCGTGCCCTCGGGGCCCGTGAACTCGACTCCGACGACCTCGGCCCCGCGGCGCCCGCCGCGCGGGGAGCGGGCGGTGAGGATGCGCGTCGCGGGCGAGGAGGTGCGGATGCGTACGCCCGCCTCCTCGGCGACGTCGGCGACCGCCTCGATCAGCGTCGTGAATCCGCCCATCGGGTAGAGCACGCCGTCGGCGAGGTCGAGGTGGCTCATCAGGTGGTACATGCTCGGCGCGTTGAACGGCGAGGACCCCAGGAACACGGCCGGGTAGCCGAGGATCTGACGCAGCCGGTTGTCGGTGACCGCCTTCGCCGCGAACGTGTCGAGCGGGGTGAGCAGCAGGCGGCCGAGCGTCCCGGTGCGGCTGAGCACGTCGCGGCGCAGCAGCGGGAGGAAGGAGGAGAAGCTCGTATAGAGGAAGCGGCGCTTCGCCATCTCGTAGGTGTCGCGCGCGGAGTCGAGGTACACGCGCATCCGCTCGCCCGCCCCGGGCTCGATGCTCTCGAAGAGCGCGAGGTTCGACTCCAGGTCCGCGAGCACGTCGATCGGCTCCTTGACGCCCTCACTGTAGACGCGGTAGCCGGGGTCGAGGGTGACCAGGTCGAGCCGCTCGGCGGCGCTGGTGCCCATCAGGCGGAAGAAGTGGTCGAACACCTCGGGCATCAGGTACCAGGAAGGGCCGGTGTCGAAGCGGAAGCCCTCGTGCTCCCACGAGCCGGCGCGGCCACCGACGACCTCGCGCGCCTCCAGCAGGGTCACGTCGTAGCCGTCGCGGGCGAGCAGCGCGGCGGAGGCGAGGCCGCCGATTCCGCCGCCGATGACGACCGCTCGGTGCGGTCCGGTCTTCGAACGGGTCGCGCGGACCGGACCGGGACCCAGCCGCGGGCCGAGCGTCGAGACGGCGGCCTTCGCGGCGAGCGCCGCCTTGGTGGCCGTGGGCACACTGACGCGGGCGCGGAGCAGTTCCTCGGCGGGCGTCGCGCGGATCCGGTCGGCCAGCGCGGCGAAGAGGGAGTGGGCCAGCCGCACCGCGCGCCGGCTCGAGCGCGGGAGTTCCGGGACGATGGCGGCTGCCTCGGCGAGGTCGGCGTCGAGGTCGGCGAGCAGGGCGGCCTTGTCGCGCTCCGAGAAGGCGTGCGGATCGACTCCGGGGAAGTAGCTGCGGCCGAGGCCGTCGACATCGGCGTCGAGGTCGCGGAGGAAGTTGACCTTCTGGAACGCGGCACCCAGGCGGCGGGCACCGGCGACGAGGCGCTCGCGCGCGACCGCCGAGACGAGCCCGGCGTCCGGAGCCGCGAGGAACACGTGCAGGCACATCAGCCCGACGACCTCGGCGGAGCCGTAGACGTAGGCCTCGAACGACTCGGGAGTGTGCGCGGTCTCGCGCAGGTCGGCCCGCATCGACGCGAAGAACGGGCGGGTCAGCTCGGTGCCGAACCCGGTGGCCCGCGCTGTCCGGGCGAAGGCGTGAATCACCAGATTGGAGCTGTAGCCGGAGGCGAGCGCGCGCTCGGTTTCGGCCTCGAAGGCGTCCAGCGACTCCTCCACGGCCGCGCGGTCGAGTTGCGCCTCCTCGGCGACACCATCCACGATCTCGTCGGCGACGCGGACGAGGGCGTAGACATCCTCCACGCGCTTGCGCACGCCGGGTGCGAGCAGGCGCGTGGCCAGACCGAAGGAGGTGGAGTAGCGACGGATCACCTGCGCGGACGACTCGTGCGCGACGCGATCGTACAGTTCGCTCTGGCGGCTCATCGTGCCACCGTACGGGGACACAGGCGCAGGAACGGCATCGCGCTGCGCATCCGCGCGTGGCGGGACGCGCTCATCGGGTGCGCCCGACCACGCTGGCCACGAGCGGGCGGACCTCATTGCGGAACGCCTCCGGGACCGCCGGGGTTTCCAGCGCCGCCCAGGCACGGTCGACGAACTGGTTCGCGAGACCCTCGGCATAGCTGCGGGCACCGCAGTCCTCGAGAATGCCGCGCACCCGCTCGGCAGTCTCGGGAGCGAGGTACTCGTCGCCGATCAGGGCCTCGATGTCGGGCCAGCAGTCGGTGCCGGCCGCGTGCGCGATGAGAACGGTGCGTTTGCCCTCGCGCAGGTCGCCCAGGGTGGTCTTGCCGGTCTGCCCCTCCACGCCGAAGACACCGAGCAGGTCGTCGACGATCTGGTAGGCGATACCGATCCAGCGCCCGAACTCGCCCAGCGCGTCCACCGCCGCGTCTGAGGCGCCGGCGAGGATCGCTCCGGCTTGCAGCGGCGCCTCGAACGAGTACACCGCCGTCTTCAGGCGCTCCATGTCGAGCACCTCCTCGACCGAGGGCAGGCCGGGCATCAGCGAGAAGTCGACATCGGCGAGCTCGCCGGCGGCGGAAGCGAAGACGGCCTCGTCGAGCAGAGTGAGCAGGCGGGCACGCACTTCATCCGAGGCACCGACGCCCTCGACGAGGCGGTGAGCGCCGGTGAGGGCGAGGTCGCCCGCGATCACGGCGACCGAGGTGCCGCGGTGCTCGGCGATCGGGATGGACAGGCCCGCGGTGGTGGCCTCGTCGCGATAGCTGCCCGAGACGTTCGGGCCGCCGCGGCGCACGAAGTCGTGGTCGATCACATCGTCGTGCACGATCAGTGCGGTGTGCAGGAGCTCGAAGGCGGCGCCGAGGTGCGCGGCGGCCTCCGGATCCTGACCGCCGTGGGCCTCGTAGGCCGAGATGACCATCAGTGGGCGGAATCGCTTGCCGCCGCGGGTATTGGCCTCCAGCGTCTGCCAGAGAGTGAGATAGCGAGGTCCCAGCCGCACTGCCCGGGACCTCGCCAGCGAGAAGAATCTGTCCAGGACGGCATCGACGTGCTCCTGCCTCAACCGGGACAGAACCACGGGGTCGCGCGTATCCACGTCGGAAGGCTAACAAAGCAGTGATCGTGAAGGATGAGCCGATTGGAGTGTTGCGGCGTGCTTGACTTGCAGCTATGACTTCGCCAGGCACCGCCGTGCAGACGGACCAGATCGAGCAAGTGGACCGCATCGAGCAGGTGGACCACATCGAGCAGGTGGTCCTCCTCGACGAGGCCGGGAACGCCGTCGGCGTCGCCGACAAAGCGACCGTGCACAGCACCGCGACTCCCCTGCACCTCGCGTTCTCCTGCCATGTCTTCGCCCCGGACGGCGCCCTCCTGGTCACTCGCCGAGCTCTGCAGAAGCGCACCTGGCCCGGCGTCTGGACGAACTCCTTCTGCGGCCATCCCGCCCCGAACGAGCGGATCGAGGACGCCGTCGTGCGCCGTGCCGAGCGCGAGCTCGGTGCCCGGCTGGCGACGCCGGAGGTCGCTCTGCCGGACTTCCGCTACCGCGCGGTCGACGCCTCCGGAATCGTCGAGAACGAGATCTGCCCGGTGTACACGGCGACCCTCGAGAGCCGGGAGGCGCTCGATCCGCGCCGAGACGAGGTCATGGACTACGAGTGGGTCGACCCGGAGGCGACGGTGGCCGCCGTGCGCGCGACTCCGTGGGCCTTCTCACCCTGGCTCGTCCTGCAGCTCCCCCGCCTGCTCGGCTGACCCCCGCCCTCTCCCCTCCGCGAGATGCCACAAAGGTAGGCGTTCGTCGGCGTGTCGCGCACTCAAGTGGCATCTCGCGGCGGGCGTTAGGCCGAGTAGACGTCGGTGCGGTGGAAGTTCAGGGACGAGCGCGAGGCGGTCGGGCCGCGCTGGCCCTGATAGCGCGAGCTGTACTCGGCCGAGCCGTAGGGCTTCTCGGCGGGCGAGCTGAGGCGGAAGAAGCACATCTGGCCGATCTTCATCCCCGGCCAGAGGGTGATGGGCAGAGTCGCCACGTTGCTCAGCTCGAGAGTGATGTGGCCGATGAATCCCGGGTCGATGAACCCGGCAGTCGAGTGCGTCAGCAGGCCGAGCCGGCCCAGCGAGCTCTTGCCCTCCAAGCGCGCCGCGATGTCGTCCGGCAGCGACACCTCCTCGTAGGTCGACCCGAGCACGAACTCGCCCGGGTGCAGGATGAACGGCTCGCCCTGCGGCGTCTCGACCAGGTGGGTCAGCTCAGGTTGATCCTCGGCCGGATCGATATAGGGGTAGCGGTGATTGTCGAACAGCCGGAAGAAGCGGTCCAGGCGCACATCGACGGACGACGGCTGCAGCATCGACGGATCGTGCGGGGTGAGCCCCACGCGTCCGGAGGCGAGTTCGAACGAAATGTCGCGGTCGGAGAGGAGCACGCTGCGATCCTAGGGCGTGAGGCGACCTCGGACCTGGGGCAGGCGCGACCCTTGCTACGATGTCCTGGTGCGCCCGAGCGGCGCCGCGCGAGTGTAGTTCAATGGTAGAACTTCTGCTTCCCAAGCAGATGGCGCGGGTTCGATTCCCGTCACTCGCTCCACACCTGCTCAGCGGCCAGAGTGCCACTCGAGCACGATCTCGTCTGCGGGAAGAGCTTCCTACAGCTCGCTCTCTCTTCGCTGCTCACCCTGCGGACACCTGAAGTCCGGCGGAGACGTCGAGACTCCTTTTCGCTCGCTCGACGTAGCGGCGACACGCCATTGCGCCGTAGACCGGGCCGAGCTGCTTCTTCGCAGCCCCTTCGCCCCGGGTCTCGTCCACGAAGGACGCGAGATCATCGAGGCATTCCGCGACGGGGTCGCCGGCCTCGACGAGACCGTCGGTGTCTTCGTCACCTTCGGCTCCGAGGACTTCATCGTCCACGTCGCCGTCCGCGACAACCGGGACCTCTACGCCTTCGTCATCGACGAGCTGACCCAGCGCCGCGAGGTCGCCGACGTCCGCACCTCCGTCGTCTACGAGCACCTGCGCGAGCAGGTCGTCCTGCCGCTGGGGCCGCGCGTCACCTCCGTGGAGAAGAACGGACACATAAGATAATGTTTAACTCAGCCGCCTTCACCTAAAGAATACGAGGCCCTGATGGCGCAGCGCTCCGCTCCGCCCCGCCCTGCCGTCGCGGACGCACTGCTCCTCCTGGGCCAGCTCGTCCGCGAAGCGCGACTCGGCCGCCGATGGACACGGGACGAACTGGCCGTGCGTGCCGGTGTCTCGACACCCACTGTCGCCGCCATCGAGGTCGGCGCCCCCGGCACGGCCGTCGCCACGGTTTTCAGCGTCGCCGAGCTGGTCGGCGTTCCGATCTTCGGGATCGACGACCCGCTCGAGCTGGCCCGCCGCCGCAGGAGCGGTGAGGAGAAGCTCGCGCTCCTCCCCTCGCGTGTCCGCCACCGCACAAGCGACGATCTCGACGATGACTTCTGATCGCGTCTACGTCTGGACCTGGCTCCCCGGAGCCCAGACGCCGGTCGTCGCCGGGGCGCTCGAGCAGCGCGGCGACCGCTTCCCCTTCGTCTACGCCTCCTCCTACCGCGCGCGCCCTGACGCGATCAGTCTCTACACACCCGAGCTCCCGCTCCGCGACGGCACGATCGAGCCGCGCGACGGACTCGTCCTCGCCGGCGCACTGCGCGACGGGAGCCCCGACGGCTGGGGGCGCACGGTGATCGACGAGCGCTGGGGAGCCGGAGACCGCGGGCTGACCGAGCTGCAGTACCTGATCGCGTCGGGGTCCTCACGATTCGGAGCTCTCGACTTCCAGGAGTCTCCGACGAACTACGTCCCCCGGGAGGACCGTTCCTCCCTCGACGAGCTGCACGAGGCGGCCGACCGGCTCGAGGCGGGACTCGCCCTCTCGCCCGCGCTGGACGCCGCGCTCCTGCGCGGCACCAGCATCGGCGGCGCCAGGCCGAAGGCGACCCTCGTCGATGACGCAGGGGTGGAGCACATCGCGAAGTTCTGCTCGAGCAGCGACCGGACCTTCCAGGTCGTGAACGCGGAGGCCGCCGACGCCGCCACGTCGTGTCGGCGCTCACCCTGAGCGGGGAGAGCGAATTGACCGCACGCTACGTCACCTATCCCGACGTGCTGGACGTGCTGCGGCGGCACGGACCGGCGGGGGTGGATCCGGGTCCCGAGCTGTTCGCGCGAATCGCCTTCAACATGGCGATCAGCAACTCCGATGACCACCCCAGGAACCACGCTGCGTTCTGGGACGGCCGTCACCTCAGCCTGACCCCGGCGTACGACCTCGCCCCGGGCAACCGCTCGGGTGAGACGGCGAGCCAGGCGCTCGCGTACGGCCGATTCGGCGAGAGGCGCGCAAACGTCGCCGCCCTCCTCCAGACCGCGCCCATCTACGGACTCGACCTCCGGGAGGGTCGCGCTGTCGTCGAGAGGATCGTCGAGGCCGTCCTCGACGGATTCGACGACGCGGTCGATCAGGCTCGCGTGCCCGAGCGGGACCGCTCTCTGCTCCGGGGCCACCTCTTCCTCAACCCCGGGGTGCTGCACGGCCTCACCGGCGTCGTAACCGGGTGGACGGGCGGCGTCGGACCCTCTTCCGTCGCGACACGCCGGGCGGATCCGCGGTAGGGCGCCGGATCGGGGAGCGCAGAGGGCAGGGTGGAGGGGTGAGCGAGCTCGTGCAGATCCCGTCACCGGGCGTCGCCCTCGAGTACGGGCAGCCCGGCCGGCCCGTGGTGGTCGTGCTGCACGACGTGTTCGGGCGCCTCCCGTGGCTGGAGCCGTTCGCCGAGGCAGTGGCGAAGCACGGCTACCACGTGCTCGTGCCGGACCTCTACGACGGCTGGGCCACCCTCACTCCGGAGGACGCGCGCGACCTCGCCGCGATGGCGGCGCAGGACCGAAACCTCGCCGTCGTCGCCGAGGCGGTGCACACCGGAGTCGCGGTAGGAGCGCAGCGCAGCGCCGTCATCGGCTTCGGGTTCGGCGGTCGGCTCGGGCTGCTCGCGGCGGGCACGGGCCTCGTCGACGCGGTCGTCGCCTACTACGCCACCCTCGGCGCCGAGGAGCACGTGCTCGTACCGTGCCCGACACTCCTGCACTACGCGCAGCACGACGAATGGCCCGCGGGCGATGACCCGGAGTCGTTCGTCGGTCGGCTGAAGGAGTCGGGGACTCCGGTCACGACGCACACCTACCCGGATACCCGGCGCCACTTCGCGAACGGCACCCTGCGCGACGCCGTGAGCCCGGCCTCCGCGGCCCTCGCCTACGCGCGGACGCTCTCGTTCCTGAATCCGCAGCTCATCGACACCTGAGCCTCAGCCCTGCACATCGTGCAGGTGGTGCTGGATGTCGTGCAGGTAGTAGCGGGCGATCGTCTCGACGGTGAAGGAGGCGCCGTCGCTGCGGCGGCCGGGGCGCTGCCACTGGACGCCGGTGACGGAGTCGACGATCTCGGCGATCCGCTCGGCCGCGTCGACCAGGTCGCGGCCGACCGTGCCCGGATCCTGCTGGTCGTAGCGCTCCTCAACGGCGGTGACGTCCTGGTCCCAGTTGGGATAGAGCGGGTCGTCGCCCGTGAGCATCAGCTGCACCCGAGTGCGGTAGATCCGGTGCACGTCGCGCACGTGCGCCGCGTACTCCAGGGGCGACCAGGTCTCATCGTCCGGCCGACCCGCGGCGTCGTCGCGCTCGAGCACGTACGGCCAGGCGGCGGCGTTCTCTCGGATGAGCCCGGCGACCTCGTCGGCGTCGACGAGCGAGGCGTCGAAGCCGCACTCGAGGCAGGGCCGCTCGAGGACCCAGGTCCAGTCCTTGGTGTCGGGAGTGATCGGCATGGCACCAGAGTAGAACGCCCCGGGCTCAGCAGCGCGCCGAGGTCTCCTGCACCGCGCTGCGTTCGCCGTCGGCCGTCCACGGGAGCTGCGGGAGACCGTCCCCTCCGGCCGCCGCGCCCTGCTCGACTGCGATCGCGGCCAGGGCCCGTGCGACGGTCGCGGCGAAGTCGCCGCCGGGCGTCGAGCTGTTGATCGAGACGGCCACCGTCAGTCCCGAGACCGGGTCGGAGTAGGCGGCGGTGACGAAGCCCGGCGCCACCCCGGAGAAGCCGCGGAGGGGACCGGCCTCGTGTCCACCGAGTCCAGCGCGGAGATAGTCGGCGCGGCCCTGGCCCTGCGCGATCGGGTCCTGCCACACGGCGTCACCTGCGGGGTCGGCGGCGAGGCCCGAGGCCAGGCGCCGCAGATCCTCGAGATCCGTCAGGGCGCCACCGGCCGCGCCGAGTGCGGACGGGGATGCGGCGGTGACGTCGAGCCGCACGTCGCAGCGCCTCTCTCCGGTGACCGGGTCGAGCGCGACAGCGTAGCCGCGCGGGGACGGGGCGGGGAGATCGACCTCGGAGCCGCCCGGCAGCTTCGTGCTGCGCAGGCCGTACCGCGACACCACGTACTGGTCGTACAGTTCGCCGATGCTGCGCCCGGTGACCTGCGTGGCGACGAGGCCGGCGAGCAGGGGCCCGGTCGAAGAGTCGGACCAGACCGCCCCGGGGGCCGTCGAGGCCCCGCGCACCTGGGCTGAGGCGAGTAGCTCCAGCGTCGGCCACTGCCGCGCCGGGTTCCGCAGCACGGTCGGCCAGAGCGGCGAACGGAAATCGGCGAGGCCCGAGGTGTGCGCGCAGAGTTGGCGCAGGGTGAGGCCGTCGACGCCGGGAAGGGAGCGCAGGGTCTCGCCGATGGCGTCGAGATCGACGCGGCCGGACTCGGCCAGCGCGACGACCACGTCGCACGTCATCGCCTCGGTGCCGCCGGTCCCCAGCCTCAGGTGGACGTCCGTGGTGAGCGGAGTGGTGCGTTCGTCCGACTCCCAGCCGACTGCGCCCTCCCAACTGCCGCCCCACGGCGACCACACTCCGGCGACCGCTCCGGTCGCACCGGCGATGCCGAGCGTCTCTTCGAGGAGCCCGGTCAGCGCGGCGGAGAGTTCCTCCGACGCGGGCTGCGCGGGAGCATCGGCGACGCGGGCGGCGGCGGGCGTGCATCCGGCCAGTGCGAGCACCAGGACCGGGACGACGAGCAGCCCCGTCCGCGTCAGTGTGCGAAACCCCATGCCGTGCGACTCCCCTGGTCGTCTGAGAACGGCACCACTGTACGGGGGCGTCGGCGGGCCGCGACGGCCGGTCTGCGCACCGGCGCGATTCGTGTCCCGACCGTGACCGGTGGCTGCCAGTGACCGGCGCAGCCCTGATCGTGATCGGCGCGATCCACCTCATGGGCGGCGCGGTCCACCCCGTTCCCAAACCGGCAGGCCGCGGGTTACGAAGAGGGGGAGTACAGCGCAGAGGCGCTGCTCGAAGGAGGTAAGAGACCATGCGTAGATCCCCTAATCGACTGCTGGCGACTCTCTTCGGAGCCGTCTACGTCGTCGTCGGGCTTCTCGGCTTCGTCGTCACCGGAGGCGTGCAGTTCCTCTCGACCGAAGGCGGGCTCCTGCTCGGCATCTTCGAAGTGAATCCGTTGCACAACATCGCTCATCTGCTCATCGGAGGCGCGCTGCTGATCGCGGGCCTGTCGACCGTTGCCGCGGCGAAGAGCGTGAACGCGACGGTCGGAGCGGTGTACCTGTTGCTGGGCATCGTCGGCTTCTTCTTGGTCGATACCGCTCTGAATGTGCTGGCGCTGAATACCGCCGACCACTTCCTGCACCTGGCCAGCGCGCTGGTGCTCCTGGGAGTCGGACTCGGTACCGAGAAAGCGGCGAGGACGCGTACCGCCGCGACCGCCTGAACCCGGGCGGCATCGCCGCCCCTCCAGACTCCGTCCGCCGCGGGCCCGCCGTTTTCCGCGGCGGACGGACCGAACGGCCCCGGACGACACGATGCGGTGTGTCGATCCGGGGCCTCCTTTCTTTCCCCACCCGTCCCAGACCGCATGATCGGAGCAGTCATGACGACCGTGGCACGCTGCAACGCCGCCTTCTCCGGACTGGGTGCGGGCCTCGTCCACCTCTCGATCGCCGCCGGTGGCGAGGGAGTGCCGGCCCCCGTGATCGGTGTGCTCGGCGCCGTCGAGATCCTCTGGAGCGTCCTCGTTCTGTCACGCGGGCGGATCCTTCTGCCGCGAACCGCACTCGTCGTCGCGGTCGCCGCTCTCGCCGCCTTCGTGCTGGCCCTGGCGACCGGCGCTCTCGCCGAGCCGATGCCCGCGCTCGCCGCAGCGGTCCTCGAGCTGACCGCCACCGCCGTGGTCGCCGTCTCGCTCCGCTCGTCGCGGACCGAGGAGCGCACCGTTTCGCCCACGCGCGCCCTGATCGGCCTGCTGGCCGGCGCACTGGCCGTTTCGGCCCTGGCGACTCCGGCGTTGGCCGCCTCCTCAGGGGGTTCCGGCGAGAGGGGTGGGATGCACTCGGTCGTCGACGGTGGCCACCAGCACTGACACGCAGGCACACTGGGTCGCAGGCCCGCTGGCCCACGGTGCCCCCTGGTCCCGGCGGCGTCGCTCGGCTAAGGTAAGGCCAACCTAAGTCGTCGAGGGAGGCCACCGTGTCGAACGTCGTACCGTTCTCCGAGGCCCTGCGCCTGCGCATCGGCCAGTCCGGTGCCGACGACGAGGGCGCCGCCTTCATGACCTCGCTGATGACCGGCTCCGGCAGCCGCGACGACTACATCGCGCTCATCTCGCAGCACTACTTCGTCTACGAAGCGCTCGAGGCCGTCGCTGAAGACATGGCCGGCGATCCGGTCGCGCAGCCCTTCCTCTCGGCCAAGCTCACCCGCCTCCCCGCGATCGCGGAGGACCTGCGCTTCCTCGTCGGCGAGGACTGGCGCGAGCGCATCCGCCCGCTGCCCTCGACCAGCGCGTACGTCGACCGGATCCGCACCGTTGCCGCAGGCTGGAGCGGTGGATTCGTCGCGCACCACTACACGCGCTACCTCGGCGACCTCTCCGGCTGCGCGATCGTGAGGGCCCTGCTGCAGCGGCGCTTCGGCTTCGAGACCAACGGCGTGGGCTTCTTCCTGTACGGCGAGATCGCCGCCCCCTCGGCCTTCCGCGCCACCTACCGCGAGCAGCTCGATGCGGCGGGCTGGGACGACCAGGAGCGCGAGCGGGTCATCGCGGAAGTCGCGGAGGCGTACCGGCTGACGACGGAGCTGTTCCGCGACCTCGCGCGCACCTGCGCGGCGGCCTGACACCGCGCCCGTGCCGGGCGGGCATCAGTCCGCGGACGCCTCGGCGACGGCGGCCGGCTCCGCTCGCCGCTCCGACATGAAGCGCAGCACGTCCTTGTCGACGATGATGTCGCTCGGGCGCAGCGGGCGGGTGAGGTAGAGCCCCTCGAGGCTCGTGATGCGGCTGAGTGCCACGTACGTCTGGCCGGGCGCGAAGGCGCGCTGACCGAGGTCGACCACGGCCGAGTCGTAGGTCTTGCCCTGCGACTTGTGGATCGTGACCGCCCACGCCAGACGGAGTGGGAACTGAGCGAACTCCGCGACGATCTCGCGGGTCAGCTTCTTCGTGGCCGCGGAGTAGGAGTAGCGGTAGCGCTCCCAGGTCGCGGGCGCGACCTCGTGCACCTCCCCGTCCACCTCGACCCAGACCGTGCCCGCGACCTTCGTCACCCGGCCGATGGTGCCGTTCACCCAGCGCTGATCGGAGTCGTTGCGCAGGAACATCACGTGCGCGCCGAGCTTGAGCTCGAGCTTCTGATCCGCCGGGTAGGCGCGCCCGCCGAAGTCCCCGCTGATCTCGGCCGATGCCGTCTTGAGCGGACCTTTCAGCCGGGCGAGCGCCGCCTGGTTGATCCGGTTGACGGTGTCGTTGCGGGTGGCGAGCGTGATCGCGTCGTCGGCCGGGGGCGTGCGGGCACCGGCCGCGTTGAGCACGTCGGCAATGTCCTTCGTCACCATGCCGAAGCGGACCGCATTGAGCATCCATTTAAAGCGCTCATCGCTCTGCCGATGGATCCGGCCGAGCTCGACGATCCGCAGCGGCGCCTCCTGCCAGACCAGCGCGTCGAAGAACCACAGCGAGCGGTAACGGTCGGCGAAGTAGGCGCGCTCCTCCGGGTCGCCGGGGACGGGCGCGAGCTGGAACGGGTCGCCGAAGAGCACGACCTGCACGCCTCCGAACGGTTCGGAGCGCCGCTGCCGCGCCTGACGCAGGCTGCGGTCGATGCCATCGAGGAGGTCGGCGTTGACCATCGAGATCTCGTCGATCACGAGGGTGTCGATGGTGTTCAGGAGCTTGCGCAGCTCGGGCGGCTGGTCGAGGTCGGAGTCGGCGATCACGCCGATGGGCAACCGGAACAGCGAGTGGATGGTCTGGCCGCCGACGTTCAGCGCCGCGACCCCGGTCGGCGCGCAGATGACGATCTGCTTGTCGGTGTTCCAGCTCAGGTGGTTGAGCAGGGTGGACTTGCCGGTGCCCGCGCGGCCGGTGACGAACAGGTGCTCGCGGGTGTTCTCGATGAGCTCGAACACCCGCTGCTGCTCGTCGGAGAGGGTGGGCTGGGTCACCGGTCCACTGTACCCGCGGCCTGCGCGAGGTCCACCGCGGACGGCGCGGGTCAGCCGCGCTTCTCGAGCGCGGCGAGTCGGTCGTTGTAGGCGGTCAGCTCGGCCTCGTCGGTGCGGTCGGCCTGGCGGTCGCGGCGCTTGGTCTCGCGGGCGTCGGAGCGGCTCCACATCATCGCGACCACGATCGCCAGGGCGAGGGTCGGGATCTCGCCGATGCTCCAGGCGATGCCGCCGGCCGCCTGTTGATCGGCGAGAGCGGAGGTGCCCCAGCCCATCGCTCCGTACCAGTCGGCAAGCAAGAGGCCCTCCCCCGTCATCAGGGCGAGGCCGAAGAAGGCGTGGAACGCCATCGTGCCCAGCAGCAGCAGCAGGCGCATCGGGTAGGGCACGCGGTGCACGCTCGGGTCGACTCCGATCAGCACACTGACGAAGAGGTAGCCGGTGATCAGGAAGTGGACGATCATCCACTCGTGGCCGATGTGGTCGGTGGTCGCCCAGCGGAACAGCGGCGAATAGTAGAAACCCCAGAGCGAACCGACGAATAACAGCGCGGCGACGATCGGATGCGAGATCGCGGTAGCGAAGCGGGAGTGCACGGCGAGCAGCACCCACTCGCGCGCGCCGCGGGAGCCGTCGGTGCGTCGGGTGGCCGCTCGGGCGATCAGGGTGACCGGGGCCGCCGGGACGAGCAGCAGCGGCACCGCCATCGTCAGAACCATGTGCGAGAGCATGTGGGCGCTGAACAGATACTTCTCGTAGGCGTTGACGCCGCCGTTCGTCATGTAGGCCAGCAGCAGCATGCCCGCGATCCAGAGGATCGTGCGGTGCAGCGGCCAACGGTCGCCGCGGCGGTGCAGCCGCACGACTCCGGCGATGTAGAAGGCGATGGCGAAGCCGCAGATCAGGAGCCAGACCAGGTCGACGTTCCACAGCGTGAGGACGTTCATCGCGCTCGCGGGCGGGGGCAGCGGTTCACCGGTGAGCAACTGGGCCGGGGTCGGGTCGGTGAGCTGGCTGGCGACGACCTGATCGACGGGAGTTGCGGTGCGGGCGAGCGCCGCGGCGACTCCGGAGGCGATGCCCATGAAGGCGAGCTCGGCACAGACCAGCCACCAGAAGCTGCGGCCGCCGACACCGCCGGCCCGTCTCATCCGCTCGATGAGGAACCGGCGCTGCAGGACACCGAACAGCCCCAGCGCGACCAGCACCGCGACCTTGACCAGCACGAGGATCCCGTAGCCGGTGAGCAGGTTGTCGAGGGTGGCGAGCCGCAGCTCCGCGCTGACGTATCCGGAGGCGGCGACCGCGACGAAGCTCACGAGCGCGAGACTGGAGTAG
Organism: Rathayibacter tritici; assembly: GCF_002932875.1. Lineage (GTDB taxonomy): Bacteria > Actinomycetota > Actinomycetes > Actinomycetales > Microbacteriaceae > Rathayibacter > Rathayibacter tritici. Next base: position 9,628 of record NZ_PSWS01000038.1, on the reverse strand, counting down.
CGCTCGATCACGGGCAGCAGACGCGCTCCACCGAGCAGCGGCCGGAGGGCGACCATCGTGATCAGGCCGCCCAACCAGATCGCCGCGAAGACGAGGTGCAGGCCCAGCGCGGTGACCGCGGCGTCGTGGCCGCTCGCTCCTGCCGCGTGCCCCTGCTGCGCCATCGGCAACAGCGTGAGCAGGGCGAGGGCCGTCACGAAAACGAGGGCGGTCTGATTGCGTACGGCGAAGCAGAGGACGGTGACGACGGCGGCGAGCAGTGTCGTGGCAAGCCAAGCCTGCCCGACCGGGATGCTGCCGATGAAGTAGCTGAGCTTGGTGCCGAAGTCGCGGTCGAGGCTCAGCGGTGTCTGCGTGACGTTGAGGAAGGTCAGGAAGCCGGTCACCGCGCTGGCAGCGGCGAAGAAAGCAGCGCTGGCTGCGGCGACGTCGAGGGCCACCGAGAACTCGGTGCGCGGCTCGGCGGCGGGCTCGGCGACCGCCGTGCGCGCGGGGGCGGCGACGGTGCGAGGCGCGGAGGTGGAGGTGCGAGGCGCGGAGGCGCGAGGCGCAGAGCGGGCCTCGCGCGCGGCGGCGGCGCGGGGGCTCAGCGCGAAGAGCGTCAGCACGAGCGAGCCGATCATGCCCGCGGCGCCCAGATTGACGGCGAGCTTGGCGATCGGAAGACCGTAGCGGACCACGGGGCCGGGGTCGTTGAGCAGCTGAGCTGCGGCACCTCCACCGAAGGCCAGCGCCGCGAGGAGGGCGACGAGCGCTGCGGCGACGAGCACGAGCGCAGGGCCGACGATCCGGACGGTTCGATTCACCCTGTCAGCCTACGTTCCGCGGCTGGTCGGCAGCCGCGTCCGCGGACGACGACGGCCCCGGCGCAGTGCCGGGGCCGTGTCGGAGGTAGCGACTACTTCGCGGCGGCCTTGAGCTTGGTGCCCGCGGAGACCTTGACCGAGTGGCCGGCGGCGATCTGGATGGTCTCGCCGGTCTGCGGGTTGCGGCCGGTGCGCGCGGCGCGGGAGGTGCGCTCGACGGCGATCCAGCCGGGGATGGTGACCTTCACGTCGTTCGACACGGAGTCGGCGAGGGTGGTGAAGAGCGAGTCGAGGACGCCGTTGACGGCGGCCTGGCTCTGGCCGGAGTCGGCGGCGATCTTCGCGACGAGCTCGGTGCGGTTGAGCGACTTGTCAGCCATGGAGTGTCCTCCCAGGACGTTCTCGCTGTCGGAACAGCTGGTTGTGGTGGATCGTCCTCGGTAGGGGACGGACGTCCTCGACCGATCGGACCGTCGGTAACCTACCAGCCCCGTCCCGGATTTCCGGCGATTTCGGCCCCGGGATGCCCGGAACGACGCCGATCGCGCCCCGTGGTCCCTCCACAGGAGGTGCCTGGCGCGTCTCTCCACCGATCAGCTGATGTCCTCCCCACCGCCTCCGCCCTGTGGCGAGGATCGGCTCATGATGACGACGACACTCCTTCCTCCTTCTTCCGTTCGGCCCGCCGAGGCCCTCCCCCGAAGCCCGCGGCGACGCCGTCCGGCCCGCCGGCACCAAGAACCCGGACTCACCGCGCTGGCGCTGGGCCTGCTCGCGCTGGCATCCTCCGTGCATCCGCTCTGGGCCCTGCCCGCGGTCGCCGTGGCGGCGGTGGCCGCGGCCCTGTCGGCACGGGCGCTGCGCTGGGCGGGCGAGCGCAGGAACGCGGTCGTCGGTCTCGCCTGCGCGGCTCTCGCGCTACTCGTCTGCTCCGTCACCGCGCCCGCCGCTGCACGGGCGGGACTCGCGGTCCTGGCCTGGATCGCCGATTCGCGGCCGGGTCCGTGAGCGGGCGCGGCCCAGGCCACGTCGCTACAGTGGCGAGGGCGCGTGCCCGAGCGCGCCGGAGGGACGGCCACGATGGCGCAGGCGGACAGGTGGATCTCGACGGCGATCTGGTGGCACGTCTACCCGCTCGGCTTCACGGGGGCCGAAGCGAGCGCCGCGGAGGGCCCCGGTCCGCAGGACGAGCCGACGCACCGCCTCCGTGCGCTGCTGCCCTGGCTCGACGACCTGCTGGCGCTGGGCTGCAACGGGCTCCTACTCGGGCCGGTCTTCGCCTCCTCGACGCACGGGTACGACACGGTCGACCACTTCCGTGTCGACCCGCGCCTCGGCGACGAGGCCGACCTCGACGCGCTGATCGCGGCCTGCCGCGAGCGCGGCATCAGGGTGCTGTTCGACGGTGTCTTCAACCACGTGGGCCGCGAGCACCCCTGGTGGCGTGCAGCGGTGGCGGCGGGAGAGGGTTCGCGCGAGGCGGCGCGCTTCTCCCGGAGCGAAGGCTCCCGGGAGGTCGATGGACTCCGCGTGGACGTGTTCGAGGGCCACGACGCCCTGGTCGAACTCGACAACGCGCAGCCGGAGGTGGCGGAGTACGTCTCGTCCGTGCTCGCGCACTGGCTGGAGCGAGGCATCGACGGCTGGCGCCTCGACGCGGCATACGCGGTCGCACCGGCCGACTGGCACGCGGCGATCGATCCGGTGCGGCAGCGCTTCCCCGAGGCGTGGTTCGTCGGCGAAGTCATTCACGGCAACTACGCGGCCTATGTGCGCGAGTCGGGGCTCGACTCCGTGACGCAGTACGAGCTCTGGAAGGCGGTCCGCAACTCGATCGAGGAGGCGAACCTCTTCGAGCTGGCCTGGTCACTGGAACGCCACGACGGCTTCGTCCGCGAGTTCCTCCCGCTCACGTTCGTCGGCAACCACGATGTGACCCGGATCGCCAGCGCAATCCGCGACGAGCGCCACCACGGCCACGCCACCGCACTCCTCGGATTCGTCGCGGGCGTCCCGAGCATCTACTCGGGTGACGAACGGGGCCTGCGCGGAGTCAAGGAGGAGCGAGCCGGCGGCGACGACGCGATCCGCCCCGAGTTTCCGGCCGACCCCGCCCAGTGGCCGGGCGGGGAGGCCTACCGCGCGCACCAGGAGGTGATCGCCTTCCGCCGCCGGAATCCCTGGCTGGTCGGCGCGAGCATCCGCACCGTCGACTTGTCCAACACGGCCGCGCTGCTCGTAGCGGAGGGGCCGGAGGGACGCACCGCGCGGCTCGCCCTGAACCTGAGCGACGAGACCGCGACCGTCGGCGGCATCGAGGTGGCCGCTCACTCCTGGTCACTGCACGACTGACCTGGTCACTACACGACTGACCCGGTCACTGCACGCCTGCACCGGTCACGAGGGGGAGCCGCAGGGCGATCGATCAACCGATGCGCGACGCCGGGATCAGCACGCCTGCTTCCACATCCGCGATGAAGTCCGGTCGCAGGACGCGGGCCTCGATGGCGAGGCCCCCCGAAGTCCAGCCGTCGCCGAGCGGGCGCTCGGGGGTGATCAGGACGTGGCCGGGAGTGGCGGATCGGCCCAGGACCGCGGCGACCTGTCCGACGGGGTCGTAGAGGGCGTGATCGACCAGGGGCGCGTACACCTCGTACGCGGCGAACTCGTCGCGGTTCCCGAGGAAAACCGGCAGCAGCTCCTCCCCCTCGCGCAATCCGTTCGGCCACCAGCGGAAGCGCTCGACGAGGTGGTGGCAGGAGGTGCACGAGGGCGAGAAGAAGACGAGATGGGTCGCGGGGCGGGAGAGCTCCTCGAGCGTCAGACGCTCCCCTGCGGCGGTGACAAGGGCGAGGTTCGGGTCCGCCGGGGACGCGAAGGGCGAGGGGGCCGCGGAGGTGGCCTGGGCCGCGGAGGTGGCGTGGGCGACGGAGGATCCGGCACGACGATCGCGCACCAGCACCAGCGAGACCGCGGCGAGAGCCGCTGCGAGGCCGGATGCGGCGACCGCCGCGACTCCGCCTCCGCCCGCGAGCAGGGCCGAGGGGGCGAGCCCGCCGAGGACTCCGGCGAGCGCCAGCACGAGCAGCACGGCGTTGCGCGCGACGGTGCGCCCGGTCATCCGCGCCGAGCCCAGCCCGCCGAAGCATTCGCAGTCGACGTCCTCCCTCGCACGGACCGCACGGACGGCAACGACCAGGAACACGATGTCGAGGAGCACCACCGGCACGAGCGCGGCGCGGTGCAGTGGGGCGGGCGACAGCACGACCGCGGCACCCAGCACGATCTCGACGACGGGGAAAGCGGTGGCGAACCAGCCGCGGCGCCGGAGCACGAGCGGGACGCCGAGAGCCGCGAGACTCGCGCGGAACTCCGCCGTGCGGCCGAGCTTGAGGGCTCCGCTGATGACGAGCACTGCACCCGCGCACCACCCGGCGACCGCGAGAATCACGTCCAGCATCCATCGCCTCCTCGTTCGGCTCCTGCCCGCAGGACGCTACCGGCGCGGATCGGCCGGACACGACGCAGGCGGGGAACGATGCGGAGGCGGCGCGATCCGAGACGCTCGGGCGCGGGGCAGCACAAGATCATGACAGGCCGGTACTCCACAGGATCGTGACAAGCCGGGACTGAACAGGCGGTACCCCTGCCCGCGCATCCTCCCGGCCTCGGACGCCCGCCTCGCCGTACACTGCGAGAAGATCGGAGGGGTCATGCGGGGACGGCGAGTGCGCGAGCAGCGGCACGGGAGTCCGGTGACCCCGCCGGCCGACATCGCTCCGGTCCCCTCCGACTCACCCCACGACGCGTCGGGCGACGTCTCGATCGGGATGCGGATCGCCGCCGCCTGGTCGTGGCGCTTCCTTGCCGTGGCGGCGCTGCTCTACCTCCTCGTCCGTCTCGTCTCGCTGCTGCCCCTGATCGTGGTGCCGGTGCTGATCGCTTTGCTGCTCACCGCGCTCCTGACTCCGCTGCGGAACCGGCTCGAGCGCCTGCGGCTGCCCCGCCCGCTCGCGGTCCTGGTCTCGATCCTGGCGATGCTCCTGCTGCTGTCCGGGCTCATCGCTCTGGTGATCGTGCAGTCGCGCTCCGGCTTCAGCGGAGTGGGTCAGCGTGCTCTCGACGCGGTCGATAAGGTCGAGGCCTGGCTCCAGGGACCGCCGCTGTCCTTCTCGGACGTCCAGCTCGGCGACTGGGCGCAGCGGGCGATCACCTGGGCCGACACGCAGGCCTCGACCATCGCGTCCGGTGCTCTCGCCGTCGGCTCGCAGCTCGCCGAGGTATTCGCCGGGACGCTGCTCACGCTCTTCTCGCTGATCTTCCTGCTGCTGGACGGCCGCCGGATCTGGCAATGGTTCCTCCGTCTCCTCCCCCGCCGTGCCCGGCCCGGGATGGAGCGCGGCGGCGCCGCCGGCTGGCAGACGCTGAGCCAGTTCGTGCGCGCGCAGCTCGGCGTCGCCGGGATCAACGCCGTCGGCATCGGGATCGGGGCGCTCGCCCTGCAGTTGCCGCTGGTCGTGCCGATCGCGATCGTGGTGTTCCTCGGCTCGTTCGTGCCGATCCTGGGCGCGATCGTGACGGGAGCGCTGGCTGCCCTCGTGGCGCTGCTGTTCAGTGGGCCGGTGGCCGCGCTGGCGATGATCGGCGTCGTGATCGTGGTGCACCTGCTTGAGGGGCACGTCCTCCAGCCCCTCATCCTGGGGACCGCCGTGAAGGTGCATCCGCTCGCCGTGGTGCTCGGAGTTGCGACCGGGCTCGAGGTGGCGGGGCTCGCCGGGGCGCTGTTCGCGGTGCCGACGATCGCGACGCTCAATGCGGCGATCACGGCCATGCGGGCGCGCGCGCCCGGCGCGGAGTGAGCGCGTTCGATCCGGCCGCTCGACCCGGATCGACGGTACTTGCCGCGCTCGCCTGCCCGGTCTGCGGCGGTGGACTGGCGCCCGACGCGCTGCCGCGCCCCTCCTCGCTCCGCTGTTCTCTGGGGCACAGCGCCGACATCGCGCGCCAGGGCTACGCCTCGCTGCTACGCGGGCGCCACGCGACCTCGGGCGACACGGCGGCGATGGTGCAGGCCCGCGCCGACCTGCTCGGCTCGGGCCACTACCGGACGATTCAGGACGCGGTGGCGGCGGCCGTGCCCGTGGGCGCGCGGCTCGTGGTCGACCTGGGCTGCGGCACCGGCGCCTACCTCGCAGCGGTGCTCGACGCGCACCCCGAGGCGGACGGACTGGGCCTGGACCTCTCGGCTCCGGCCGCTCGCCGCGCCGCCCGCGCTCATCCGCGCGCGGTGGTGGCGACCGCCGATCTGTGGCAGCCACTCCCGCTTGCGGACTCCTGCGCCGACGCGCTGCTCACTGTCTTCGCTCCGCGCAACGCCCCCGACATGCGGCGGGTGCTGCGGCCGGGCGGCGTCGCGGTCGTCGTCACCCCGCGCGAGCGGCACCTGCACGAGATCCGGGAGCGGTTCGGGATGCTGAGCATCGACGCGGGCAAGGCGGAGCGGCTCGACGAGCAGCTGGCCGGGCTCTCGCTCCGGGGGCGGGACGAGCTCGAGAGCACGGTGCGGATGAGCGCCGATGAGCTGCGCGCGGAGGTTCTGATGGGGCCGAGCGCGCACCACGTGGATCCGGACGTGCTCGACGCGCAGCTCGCGGGGGTGACGGGAACGACGGCGGTGACAGTCGCGGTGACGGTGTCGCGGTTCGTGCGGACCGGGTAGCCCGCGCGGCGGACGCCCCGTGCAGCCCCGGCGTCAGTACGTCTCGCGCAGGCGCTCCTGGTCGACGACGGCGGCCCGATCGGCGAGCCTGCGCAGGCCCGCGAGGGGCTGGGCCATCCGGTGGTTGCCGCGCAGGACCGGCTCGGCGCGGTCGAGGAAGGCCCAATAACCCGCGGTCACCGGGCAGGCATTCTCGCCCAGGCGCACCTTCGGGTCGAAGCGGCAGCCGCCGCAGTAGTCGGACATCCGGTTGATATAGGCGCCGCCCGAGGCGTACGGCTTGGTCGCGACGACGCCGCCGTCGGCGTGCTGCGACATCCCGATCACGTTCGCCGGCATCACCCACTCCGTGCCGTCGACGAAGACGTCCACGAACCAGTCAGTGAGCTGCGCCGGATCCCACCCCCGCTGCAGCCCCCAGTTGCCGAGCACCATCAGCCGCTGGATGTGGTGCGCCCAGCCGTGCCGGTGGACGTCGTCGAGGGTCTCGTGCAGGCAGTTCGCCTCGATGCCGCTCGGATCCAGGGCGAGCAGCTCGGCGGGCAGCGGGGTCGAGGCGCCCAGCGCCCGACTGCGGTCGCGGTACTCCGGGCCGAGGTGCCAGAACAGGTTCCAGACGTAGTCGCGCCAGCCGAGGATCTGACGGACGAATCCCTCCGTCGCTGCGATCGGCGCGCCGCCGGCGGCGTACTCGGCCGCGGCCGCGTCGATGACGGCACGCGGATCGAGCACGCCGAGGTTCATCGGGGCGCTGAGGAGCGAGTGCGCCATCGTCCAGTCGCCCGAGAGCATCGCGTCCTCATAGGTGCCGAAGTCGGACAGGCGCGACGAGACGAAATCGGCGAGCGCCGCCTCCGCTTCCGCCGGAGTCGCGGCGAAGCGGCGCGGGCCGTCGGCGCCGACCAGACGGACCGCTCCCTCCGCCTCCCATCGCATGAGATCGGCGCGCACCTCCTCGTCGATGTCGTCCTCCTCGGGCCACCACGGATCGGGCAGGCCGAGACGGGAGGCACCCTTGGGCGGCGGCTGGCGATTGTCGTGGTCGTAGTTCCAGCGGCCGCCCTCTGGCTGGTCGCCGCGCATGAGCACGCCGGTGCGCTCGCGGCTCCAGCGGTAGAAGTCCTCCAGTAGCAGGCGCTTACCGGAGCGGGCGAGGGCCCACTCGCGGAAGTCCTCCTCCGCAGTGATGAAGCCGCGGCTGGGCAGGATGCTCATGCCGAGCCGACGGGCGAGGCGGCGGCCGCCCCGGGTGGGCGGGTCGATCACCTCGAGGTCGTCGCGTCCGGCCAGGGCCTGGCCGAAGGTCTCTGCGCGGACGTACTCGGCGCGGTCGCCGAGCTCGCGGGCGCGGTGACGCAGCGCCGAGAGCAGCAGCTGCGCCTTCGCGCGGTGCATCGGGCGGCGTCCGAACGACGACCGCGCCTCGACCAGCAGCATCGGTCCGCCGTCGTCGAAGACCGGTCCGAGCTGGCCGATGACGCTCCAGCGGGTACGAGGGGAGCTGCTCATCTCCGACACGGTAGGCGGGCGGAACGGGCGGCGATAGGAGTTGCGCGGCACGGATGTGCAGGCGCCACGTCTTGCACCGCCGCCCGGGATGCAGAAGTCTCGGATCGAGCGCGGCCGATCCGACCGCGCACCGACGCGACGAAGCGAGGAGGCCGCAATGGCCCACCACGACCACGACCAGCACGAGGGTCACGAGCAGCACGAGGGTCACGACGAGCACGCCGCCGGGAGCGGCCGCCACATCGCCGCGGGCACGAGCACCGCGGGGACGAGCACCGAGGGGACGAGCACCGAGGAGAGCACCGGCGGCGAGTACACCTCGACCGGGGGCGTCTCGCACACCTCGACAAGCGAAGAGGGCAGCTATATCGACACATCCCGCAACGACGAGGACACCTCGGTGAAGGGCAGCTACGTCGACACGGGCACGGCCAGCACTGAGGGCGAGGACGAGGGGGAGTACACGGACCGCGACGAATGAGCGCCCCTCCCCTCCGGGCGGAGTGAGCGCTTCAGGCGGGCTTCAACGCCGCCCCGGATACCCGCGGGGACTGCGGGGGAGCCCGCTCGTCGAGCCCGGGAGGGCGCCTCCCCCGGACGCGGCACACACGTGGATGCCGCGTCCGTGATGCTCTCGACGCGGGAGTCGTGGGTCAGCGGCCGCCACCGGCTCCGGGGGCGTTACCGCTGTTCCCCCGAGCATTGCCGCTATTCCCTCCAGCGTTCCCGTTGTTCCCCCGGCCGTTCCCGCTGTTTCCGGGAGCATTCCCGCTGTTTCCCGGGGCGTTCCCGCTGTTCCCGGGGGCGTTCCCGCTGTTCCCGCTGTTCCCCGGGGCAGTCCCGTCGTTCCCCCCGTTCCCCGGAGCGTTGCCGCCGGTGCCGGGGGTGTCGCTGCTCGGGGCAGAAGAAGTTCCCTGCGTCGGCTCGGCCGGCTCGGTCGGCGTCTCCTCCGGCTCCGACTCGTCCGGCGAGGGGACGAGGTCGTCCTCCGGCCCGACGGACGAGGGAGTGTCCTCCGGCTCCTCCTCGACCGGCGTCGACTCCTCGGGCGTCGGGCTGGTCGTCTCGACCGGCGTCGGCTCGGCAGCTCCGGCGATCAGGGCCTCGAGATCACTGCGGACAACATCGACCTGGACCTGCACGGTCTGTGCACGATCGGAACTGACCGAGCCCGCCGCGAGGGCGGAGTCGAGGGCTGCCTGGAGCCTGGCCAGCTCGGTGAGCGCCCCCTGGTAGTCGTCGGCCGACGCCTTCTCGGCGACGGCCACGACCGCGTTGTCGAGGGTCTGCGCCGTGCCCTCGTCGATCCCCTGCGGCGTGGAGGCGCATCCGCTCAGCACCAGGACTGAGGCGAGCACGGCGCCGGCGGCCCGCCATCGGAGGCCCCTCATGAGCGGATGCTCTCGCGCAGCCGGCGGAGATGGTCGCCCAGCTCGCCGTCGACCTGCGGCAAAGGCGACTGCGGAGCGTCGATCAGGATGATCGCGAGCCCGACGGCGATCGCGACCAGCGCGAGCACCACCACAATCAGCCACGGGCTCGGGCCGTGGCGCCGGCGCGGCGCAGGAGCCGACCGGGCGTCGGGGGCGGGGGC
>NZ_PSWS01000060.1 GCF_002932875.1 Rathayibacter tritici | reverse complement strand
CGCGTCGTCCCACCACACGTCGGTGCCATCGACGGAGGCGAGGTCGCCGAGCACGTCCACCCAGAGTGCGGTGGTGCGCGGCGCGGAACCCGCATACGAGTGAGAAACCGACGCCAGGCTGCCCATCGCAGACCACGCGTAAGAGCGCTCCGTGCGCGAGTCCGACTGTCATGCTTTACGCAAGTCGATTGGCTATCTTGTACAGTCGGGTGCGCAAGATGCTAAGATCATCGTTGAGTTCTCGAGGATAATTGCCATTGTTGTAGATAACGGCATCGCCAAAAGTTCCCATGCCGCCATACATGTGAATGATCTTCCGTGAAAGGTCGCTGATGTCTGTGGAATCGAGTGAGGCATCCAAATCATCGAGCAGAGAGTGCATCACGCCGGCCCAGAACTTATCTTTGCCACTAATAAAGACTTTTTCCAATGCCTTAAGTGTTTCGCGCAACATATCGACGGTCATTTCAGCCCCCAATAGCCGAGAATTTCCACGTTGTCCATAAGCCATGGCTTAATGATGACGTGCTGTGTTGTTCGTCCCATGTAAAATCCTCCTTGGTTAGCTATTTCTCCTGAAAATACCGTCGTACCGGCGGGAAAGCGAACGGCATATCCTGTGTCTAGGTGCGCCGGCTCTCCCGTTGACCAGACAGGCGGCAGGGCGCGATCAATTCTGGTCTGGATAACACTATAGGGCGGGGTTTCAGTCCAAAACTGCCCAAATGCTCCCTTCTCAAACGATCCGGCTCGGAAGAGCGTGGTTGGCTCAGCCAACTCGGAGGAGGTGTATCGCGAGCCGGTGAAGGTAGCCGCGATATCGTCCTCCAACGAGGAGGGGGTGGTTTCCGGCGAGGCTGCGCTGGCAGGCAACCTACTCCCGAGCTTGGAGGCTGCACGGGAGAGTCCTCCGCTGATGGCTCCGCCTGCGGCGCCGAGGGCTGCGCCGGTGAAGGCGCCGCCGGCGGTGGCTCCGATGAAGTCGCCGGCGGTGTGGGGTCCGGGGCTGGTGGCGTATGCGTAGGCGCTTCCTGCTCCGCCGCCGGAGGCGCCGGATGCGGCGCTGACGACGACTGTGGCTTGAGCTCCCTTGATGCCGAGTGCGCCGAGGTGACCGGAACTGCCACGCCGATTTCTGCTAGAGCATCATTATTGGCTCTTGTGCTTGTCGCGCTTAATAGTACTTTGCCGAGTCCAGGAGGCTTATGCAAAATACGATTGATCGAGATGGATTTGCGCGTGTCGGTCACGAATAACACCGGCTAATCCGCTTTGATTGAAGAGCAGCCTCTAACAG
>NZ_PSWS01000054.1 GCF_002932875.1 Rathayibacter tritici | reverse complement strand
GTGCGGGCAAGGGAGGGGGAGGAGGGGAGACGCGCGTCGACGACGAAGTCGTCTCCGACCGGGCCCGCGGACAGCACTCCCCCGACCAGGGCGGCGCGCTCGCGCATGCCGACCAGGCCGTGGCCCTCGCCGGGCAGGGCGTCGGGATCGAGGTCGGCGCGTCGGGCGTTGCGCACCGTGAGGGTGAGTTCACCGCCGTTCTGGCGGAGGGAGACGTCGAGCGGGGAGCCCGGGCGACCGTGCCGGAGGGCGTTGGTGGTCGCCTCCTGGGCGATGCGGTACAGGGCGAGCCCGACGGCGCGCGGCACTGCCTCCAGGTCGACGGCGAGATCGGCGCGGATCGGCGCGCCGGCTCCGCTGACGCTCTCGAGCAGAGCCGGCATATTGCTCGCGCCCGGCTGCGGGCCGTCGCTCTCCGAGTGCCGCAGCTGGGCGAGGAGCACGCGGACATCGCCGAGTGCATCCCGGGCGACGGAGGAGATGGTCAGCAGGGCCGCATCGGTCTGGTCCGGACTGGTGGCACCGAGGTAGCGGGCGCCATCGGCCTGCGCGATCACCACGGCGAGGGAGTGGGCGACGACGTCGTGCATGTCGCGGGCGATCCGGTTGCGTTCCTCCACAGCGTCGAGTTCGCGCTGGGCTCGGGCGCGCTCCTGCTCGGCCTGCGCGCGCAGGGTCTGGCCCTCCCGGGCGCGGCGCACCGAGCGGGAGAGCAGGCCGGTGGTCCAGGAGAGACCGAGGGTGGCCAGGATGCCGCCGAAGGTGCCGCCGACGCTGATGAGAGCGAATCCGTCGCTCCGAAACAGCTCGAAGACGACAAGAAGGTACATCGCCGCCACGATCGCACCGACGACCGCGGACGCCGCTCCCGCAGCCCTCACCCGCCGCGACTCGGACGCGCCAGTGCCGAAGAGCACCACCATGATCGCGAGGTCGGCGGCACTGGGAGCCAGGTGCAGGCCCATTTGGAGAACGGCCCCGAGCCAGGCGATTGCCAGGGCCCACGCGGGCGAGCGTCGGTGGAGCACCAGGGCCACGGCGAGCACCGCGGTCGCAGGAAGGTGCAGTGGCTCCGCAGCCGAGCCGACGAGCGCCCTGTCGATCAGGAGGAGCACCAGCGCCTGCCCGCCCGCGATGCCGACGGCATACGGATCCTGCGGGCCGACGATCCGGGTCAGCAGTGCGTCGATCCGGTCGCCCCGGAGAACGGGCGCGCGCAGGGCGAGGAGGTGGACGAGGACCTGCGCGGCGCCGAGGACCGAGGCGACGGTGAGGGCCACCAGGACCCGCACGAGGATTTCCATCCGGAGAGAAAGCCCGGACGGGTCGAGTGGACCCGAAAGCTCGCCGGCGACGGTGATGCCGCCGACGCCGGCCAGGACCAGCCCACCGGCAAGCGCCACCGCTCGTGTCCAGGGCCCAACCCTGCGGGTGGTCTGCCAGAGCACCACGAACCCCACGAGCGCGCCGTCGACCGAGAGACCACCCAGCTGGACGCCACCGCCGACGAGGACACCGATCCCGACGAGCGAGGGGGCCAGGGCGGGGAGGAACCCGGCGACAGCCAGGGCCAGGGCGAGCACAAGGCCGCCCGCGATCTGCTCGGGCGGGCTGACTCCGGAGAAAACGGCCAGCAGATCGAGAGCTGCAAGCAACACGCCGGCGATCGGCAGAGTCGCCGGTCGGTCCAGGAGTATGCGCATGAAGTCCACGCTAGGGGTTCACTCTTTCCGCGGCGTCGTCCTCCTGGGTGACCGCCGTCGGTCGGAGGGTGTCAGAAGCCCAGGCGGCCCAGCAGCTTGGGGTCGCGCTGCCACTCTTTGGCGACCTTGACGCGGATGGAGAGGAACACACGGCGCCCGAGCAGGCGCTCGATCTGCTCGCGCGAGACCGCACCGACCTCGCGCAGGCGCTGACCGCCCTTGCCGATGATGATGCCCTTCTGGCTGTCGCGTTCCACGAAGACGTTGGCGTAAATGTCGATCAACGATCCGTCCTCGCGCTCCACCATGTCGTCGAGAGTGACGGCGAGGGAGTGCGGCAGCTCGTCCGAGACACCCTCGAGAGCGGCCTCGCGGATGAATTCGGCGATGCGCGAGAACAGGTCCTCATCGGTCACCGCCTCCTTCGGGTAGAGCGCGGGCGACACCGGCATCAACCGCAGCAGCTCGACGGACAGCACGTCGAGCTGCTCCTCGGTCACGGCCGAGATCGGAACGATCGTGTCCCAGTCGCGCAGCTCCGACACGGCGAGCAGCTGCTTCGCCACGGATTTCTTGGACGAGAGGTCGACCTTCGAGACGATGGCGACCTTCCGGGCGCGCGGGAACGCGTCGAGCTGCTCGTTGATGAAGCGATCGCCCGGGCCGATCGGCTCGTCGGCCGGGAAGAGCATCCCGATCACGTCGACGTCGCCGAGGGTCGAGGTGACCAGCGAGTTCAGCCGTTCGCCCAGAAGGGTGCGCGGCCGGTGGATACCGGGGGTGTCGACGACGATCAATTGGCCGTCAGGGCGGTGCACCACTCCGCGGATCGCACGCCGTGTGGTCTGCGGCTTGGAGCTGGTGATGGCGATCTTCTCGCCGACCAGCGCATTGGTCAGCGTCGACTTGCCCACGTTGGGGCGGCCGACGAAGGACACGAAGCCCGCCCGGTAGGGTGCGGCGGCGGAAGTGCTGTCGGTCATCGTGCGTCCTCGTGCTGGTCGCCCGAGGCCCCGCGGCGGGGAACCTGGCTCGGGCTGGGTGTGGTGGTGCCGCCGTCCGCGATGATCGCGACGGGTCCGGTGCCCGGCTCGCCGGCGCTGTCCAGATCGGGATCGCGGCGAACGATCACCGTCGAGATCGTGCCACGGCGCGGGTCCGCCTGCTCGGCCTCGAGAAGCACACCGCCGATCCGGGCGGTCGCGCCGCGCTCGGGGAGGCGCCCGTAGGCCTTGGTCAGCAGCCCGCCGACCGAGTCGACGTCGTCGTCATCGAGGTCCAGCTCGAACAGCTCGCCGAGCTCGTCCACCGGCAGGCGCGCCGACACGCGATACACGCCCGGCTCCGTCTCCTCGACGAGGTCCACCTCGCGGTCGTACTCGTCCGAGATGTCGCCGACGAGCTCCTCGATCAGATCCTCCAGAGTGACCAGTCCAGCGATACCGCCGTACTCGTCCACGACCATAGCCAGGTGGTTGGACTCGAGCTGCATCTGGCGCAGCAGCTCGTCGGCCTTCTTCGACTCCGGCACGAACAGTGCGGGCCGCGCCAGCTCGGCCACGGTGTCGGCGCCGTCCGGCCGCTCGTAGGTGTGCCGCGCCACGTCGCGCAGGTAGAGCACGCCGAGGACGTCATCGACGCCGTCGCCGATCACGGGCAGGCGCGAGATGCCGCGGCTGAGCAGGAGGCCCATGCCGGCGCCGACGGAGGAGGTCGCCTCGATCGTCACCATGTCGGTGCGCGGCACCATCACCTCACGAACGAAGGTGTCGTTGAACTCGAAGATCGAGTGGATCAGTTCACGGTCGTCCTGCTCGAGCACGTCCTGCTCGGTCGCTTCGTCCACCATGCTGAGCAGCTGCTCCTCGGAGGAGAACCCCGCCGAGCGCCCGGTGCCCGGCGTCACCCGGTTCCCGAGGGCCACAAGCCCGTGCGCGACCGGGCCCAGAGCGAGCCGGAGCACGTACACGAGCGAGGCGCTCGTGGCGAGGACCGCGCGGGCGTTCGCGCGCCCGACGCTGCGCGGGCTGGAGCCGACCAGCACGAACGAGACGGCTGCCATGATCAGGACCGCCAGCAGCAGCGCCAACCAGAGCTGGGCGATCTCGACGACCAGCACCGTGGTGACGAACACCGCTGCGGTCGTCTCGGCCGCGATCCGCGAGAAGTTGACGACGTTGACGTGGGCGCTCATGTCACCCGCGATGGCGCGCAGAGCGCGCGCACTGCGGGAGTGCTGGGCCATGTCGAGCAGGTCGCTGCGCGAGAGGACGCCGAGCGCGGCGTCGGTCGCAGCGAACCAGCCGCCGACGGCGACGAGCGCGAGGGCGGCGATGAAGAGCTGAAGGGTGGGCACGGCGTGCTCTAGCGGCGTCGCTCGCCGATGTGGAAGCCGACCAGGATGTCGCGCTGGATGCCGAACATCTCGCGCTCCTCCTCCGGCTCGGCGTGGTCGAAACCGAGCAGGTGCAGCAGCCCGTGAGCGGTGAGCAGCTGGAGCTCGTCGAGCACCGAGTGGCCGGCCGACTCGGCCTGCGTCTGCGCGACCTGCGGGCAGAGCACGATGTCGCCCAGGAGCCCCGCGGGGGTCTGCTCATCCTCGGTACCGGGGCGCAGCTCGTCCATCGGGAAACTCAGCACGTCTGTCGGGCCCGGCTCATCCATCCACTGCACGTGCAGCTGCTCCATCGCGCCCTCGTCCACCAGCACGATCGCGAGCTCGGCGTCGGGGTGCACGTGGAGGGAGTCGAGCGCGTAGCCGGCGAGGCGCAGCAGGGCGGCCTCGTCGACGGGGACGCTCGACTCGTTGTTGATCTCGATGCTCACGGGGAGGTGTTGTCCTTCGGTTCGGGAGGGGCGGGCGGTCTCAGCCGCGCGGAGGCTGGCGGTCTCCGGGCGGCCGGGCCGTCTGACCGCGGCGCTCGGCGCGGTGGGCGAACTCGCGCGCTTGCTCGCGTTCGAAGTGCTGGGCCTGCTTCTGCTGGTCGTATTCCGTGTAGGCGTCGACAATGCGCCCGACCAGGCTGTGACGCACCACGTCCTCGCTGGTCAGGCGAGAGAAGTGGATGTCGTCGATGCCCTCGAGCACCCGCGTCACAAGGCGAAGACCGCTGGCGCCGGTCGGCAGGTCGACCTGAGTGATGTCGCCGGTGACGACCATCTTGGAACCGAAGCCGAGGCGGGTCAGGAACATCTTCATCTGCTCCGGCGTCGTGTTCTGCGCCTCGTCGAGGACGACGAACGAGGTGTTGAGCGTGCGCCCGCGCATGTACGCCAGCGGAGCGACCTCGATCGTGCCGGCAGCGAGCAGCTTCGGAACGATCTCGGGATCCATCATCTCGTTGAGCGCGTCGTACAGCGGACGCAGGTACGGGTCGATCTTGTCGGTGAGCGAGCCGGGCAGGTAGCCCAGGCGCTCCCCCGCCTCGACAGCCGGGCGGGTCAGGATGATCCGCTCGACCTCCTTGCGCTGCAACGCCTGAACGGCCTTCGCCATCGCCAGATAGGTCTTGCCGGTGCCGGCCGGGCCGATACCGAAGACGATCGTGTTCTGATCGACCGCGTCGACATACTCGCGCTGGCCGAGCGTCTTGGGGCGGACACTCCGGCCGCGGGCCGTGAGGATCGCCTGGCCGAACGCCTCGGCCGGGCTCACCGGTCCACCGTTCTGCAGGATGCGGGCGGACTCGCGCACGCCCTCCGGGTCGAGATCGTGCCCGCTCGCGGTCATGCGCACCAGTTCTTCCACCAGGCGCGTCGCCGCGGTGACGGGCTCACGCTCACCCTCGAGCGTCACCTCGTTGCCGCGCACGTGCACCCGGACATCGGGGAATCGTCCTTCGACCGCCCGGATGAGACGGTCCTGGGGTCCGAGCAGGCGCACCATCGCGACTCCGTCGACGGCGACGACGCGCCGCGTCGTCTCGGACGCGTCCACGCCGGGGGCGGGACGCTCGTCGGGGCTCGCGCCCGCATTCTCAACCGGTGGCAAGGGAGCCTTCCGTCTGGTGGCCGCCCAAGACGTGGGCGTGGACGTGGTGGACAGTCTGGCCCGCCTCCTCGCCGGAGTTGAAGACGAGGCGGAACTGACCGTTGCTGTGGGCGTCGGCGAGCGACTGGGCGACCTGCACCAGCTCAGCGAGCAGGGCGGGCTCCGCGGCGGCGAGGGCCGCGACCGTGGTGTACTCCTGAGTCTTGGGGAAGACGAGGAGATGGACGGGCGCCTTCGGCTCGATATCCGTGATCGCAAGGATGCGCTCGTTCTCGAACATCACATCGGCCGGGATCTCGCCCTGAACAATGCGCGTGAAGACGGTGGGTTCGCTCATGCAGTCATCTTAAACGGGGGCCGAGCGGAGCGGGTGCCGCGTTCGCCCACGGCACGCTCCTCCGAGTCTGCCAAGGGCCTGTGGAGGAGCACTCGAGCAGAGCAGGAATACTCGAGCAGAGCAGGAGTACTCCAGTCGTGCCGGAGCATCACCAGCGGCCCAGGCGAGCCGAGAGGACAGCGATCGCAGCGGGCCCCGCCGTCGAGGTGCGCAGAACGGAGCCGCCGAGCGCGACGGCCTCGGCGCCCGCCTCCGCGAGCTGCCGCAGCTCCTCCGGCGCGATGCCCCCCTCCGGGCCGACGACGAGCACCAGATCCCGCCCGTCGGGGACCACCTGGGAGAGTCGGGCCTCGGCCGAGGGCTCGAGCACCAGCACGCGCGCGGTCGCCGCCCGGGCGACGAGAGCGCGGATGTGCTCCAGCGGTGCGACCTCGGGCACCCGGGGGCGCAGCGACTGCTTGCTCGCCTCGCGCACGACGGCACGCCAGCGCTCCCGCCCCTTCTCCTCCTTCGTACCCGACTTCGCACCCGACCAGCGCGAGATGCAGCGCGCGGCCTGCCACGGCACGACCTCGTCGACCCCGAGCTCGGTCGCGGCCTGCACGGCGAGTTCGTCGCGGTCGCCCTTCGCGAGCGCCTGAACGAGCACCAGGCGCGGTGACGGCACCGGCGACTCCTGAACCGACTCGACCACGAGCACCACTCGCGCCGCCTCGGCGCTCTCCACCACCGCGGTCGCGACCAGGCCGCGCCCGTCGCCGACCCGCACACTCTCGCCCGCGCGGATCCGGCTGACGGTCGCCGCGTGCCGCGCCTCCGCTCCGGTGAGCGCCAGCCGACCGCCGACGAGGAAACCTGCGGAGTCTAGCGATTCGTCGATGTAGTGGTGCGCCACGGCTCAGCCGAGGAAGCGGTCGCGGAGCTTGGAGAACAGGCCCTGCTGGAAGTGCGTCAGCGCGGGCTTCTGCGGCTTGTAGTGCTTGGCGAGCTCCTGGACCAGCTCCCGCTCGCGGTGCCCCAGCTTCGTCGGGGTGACGACCTGGATGCCGATGCGCAGATCGCCGCGTCCGCTGCCGCGCAGCCGCGTCACTCCGCGGCCCTTGATGGTGACGATCTCGGTGCTCTGCGTACCCGGCTTGATCTCGATCTCGATGTCGCCGTCGAGGGCTTTGAGCGACGCGGTCGACCCGAGGATCGCGTCCGTCATCTGCACCTCCAGGGTGCAGAGCAGGTCGTCGCCGTTGCGGCTGAAGACGTCGTGGTGCTTGACCTTGATCTCGAGATAGAGGTCGCCGTTGGGGCCGCCGGCCGGGCCGACCTCGCCACTGCCGGGCATCTGTAGGCGCAGTCCTGTGTCGACACCCGCGGGGACGTCGACGGGGATGGTGCGGCGCGCGCGGACGCGGCCCTGGCCCTGGCAGGTGGAGCAGGGCGTCGCGATGACGGTGCCGTAGCCGCGGCAGGTGCCACAGGGGCTGGCGGTCATCACGTTGCCCAGGAGCGAGCGGACCGTGCGCTGGATCTGACCGGAGCCGTGGCAGATGTCGCAGGTGACCGGCGAGGTGCCGGGCTGGCAGCACGAGCCCTGGCAGGTCTCGCAGAGCACAGCGGTGTCCACCTCGAGGTCGCGGTGCGCGCCGAAGACGACCTCGTCGAGCGAAACCTCCACCCGCAAGAGGGCATCCTGCCCACGCTCGCGGCGGGAGCGCGGCCCGCGGGACGAGCCCTGCGCGCCCTGTCCGAAGAAGGTCTCGAAGATGTCGCCGAAGCCGCCGAAGCCTTGACCGCCACCGCCGAAGCCCTCCTGCGGGCCGCGGTCGTACTGCGCCCGCTGCTGCTCGTCGCTCAGGACGTCGTAGGCGTGCGTGACGAGCTTGAAGCGCTCGGAGGCGTCGCTGCTCGGGTTGACGTCGGGGTGCAGCTCGCGGGCGAGTCGGCGGTACGCCTTCTTGATCTCGTCGGCGGAGGCGTCGCGGTCGACGCCCAGCACTTCGTAGTGATCGGCCACAGGTGGCTTCGTCCTTCGTTCGTGGGTCGATGGGGCGGGCACTGCGCGCCCGAGGGAACCGGCGGGGCCGGGAGGTCTGGCCTACTCCTCGCCGAGGAGGCGGGAGAGGTAGCGGGCGACGGCGCGCACCGCCGTGATGTTCCCGGAGTAGTCCATCCGGATCGGGCCGAGCACGCCCAGGCGCGAGACCTGGCCGCCCCCGGTGTTGTAACCGCTGGTGAGCACGGAGGTCTCCTGCAGGCCGAACGGCGCGTTTTCGCGGCCGATGCGCACCGAAATGCCCCGGGGATCAGGCGTCATCTCGGCGAACAGGCGCAACAGCTCCACCTGCTCCTCGATCGCCTCGAGCACCGGGTAAATGCTGCCCGAGAAGTCCTCCTCGGTGCGGACGAGGTTGGCGGCGCCGGCCATCACCAGGCGGTCCTGACGGTTGGCACCGACCTGCTCGAGCAGGGTCTGCACGATCGGCGCCAGCATGGGAGCCCGCTCCGGGCTGAACCGCTCGGCGACCGAGCCGAGCGTCTCGGCCGCCTGCTGAAGGCCGAGGCCGAGCACGGCCGTGTTGAGCTTGGCGCGGATCTCGCCCAGGAGCGCGTCGTCGATGTCCTCCGGGGTCTCGAGCACGCGCTGGTCGACCCGGCCCGTGTCGGTGATCAGCACCGACAGGAGCCGGCGCGGAGCGAGGGCGACGAGCTCCACGTGGCGCAGCCGCGCGGCTCCGAACGACGGATACTGCACGAGCGCGACGCTGTTGGTGAGCTGCGAGAGCAGGCGCACGGTCTTGACCAGCACCTCGTCGAGGTCCGGGCTCTGACCGAGGAAGGTCTCGATCGCCTGCCGCTGGGCTGAGGTGAGCGGTCGCAGGTCGGCGAGCTGGTCGACGAAGAGGCGATAGCCCTTGTCGGTCGGGACGCGGCCGGAGGAGGTGTGCGGAGCGGCGATCAGCTCCTCCTCCTCGAGCTGGGCCATCTCGTTGCGGATGGTCGCGGCCGAGACACCGAACGCGTGCCGCTCGACGATCGACTTGGAGCCGACCGGCTCTCGGTGTGCGACGTAGTCCTGCACGATCACGCGCAGGACCTGGAGACCGCGCTCCGTCACCATACGACCGACCTCCCGCCGGACTCCGAGTGCCCGCGGGCACGACCGTCTGCGGCGCGCGCGCCGCGCGGAGCCTGGCACTCCGCAACTCTGAGTGCCAATCATAACCGGGTGACAGACGACGGGACGAGGTTGCGCCGGTATCGGCCGGGTTCGGCCCTCTGAGCGGCCTGTGGAGGAGCATCGTCGTCCCTGCGGAAGCACAGCCCGCGCTGCCACGTGCGGACGCGGCCGCCGCATGCCACGATGGACGCCGAGCGCTCGGGGATGCCCGGCGCCGACGTCGGAACGGAGACCATCATGTCGGCCACCCCTCCCCCGCCCCCCGCCTACGGCACACCGGCTGCACAGCTGAACCCCGCGGACGAGAAGACCTGGGCCGTCCTCACGCACGTGATCGGCATCTTCTTCAACTTCCTGCCGTCGCTGATCGTCTTCCTGGTCTTCAAGGGCCGCGGACCGTTCCTGGAGGCGCACGCGAAGTCGGCACTGAACTTCCAGCTCACCATGCTGATCGCGTACGTGGCCGGGACGATCCTGTCCTTCGTGCTGGTCGGCTTCATCGTGTTCATCGTGGTGCCGATCCTGGTGATCGTGTTCGCGATCATCGCCTCGGTGCGGGCTAGCGCGGGTGAGTACTACACGTACCCGCTCAGCATCCCGTTCTTCAAGTAGCGGCGGGTTCGGGGCGGCCTCAGCCGTCGGTGAGACGGCGCACCACCGCGTCGGCCAGCAGCCGGCCGCGCAGCGTCAGCACCACGCGGCCCTGCAGTGCGGCCCGGCCGTCGATCAGGCCATCGGCGATGAGACCCGCCACGTCGCTCCGCCGCTTCGGGTGGATCGAGGCGATCGGCAGGCCGTCGGCCAGACGAGATCGCAGCAGTACGTCCTCCACCTGCCGCGTGCTCGCGTCGAGCGTCTCGCGCCCGGCAGCCGGTGACGCGCCCGCGCTCAGCCGGTCGGCGTAGGCCGCGGGGTGCTTCACATTCCACCAGCGCACGCCACCGACGTGGCTGTGCGCCCCCGGACCGATCCCCCACCAGTCGTGGCCGAGCCAGTAGGAGAGGTTGTGCCGCGAGCGGTGCGCGTCGTCCCGCGCCCAATTGCTGACCTCGTACCAGGAGTAGCCCGCCGCGGCCAGGCGCGCGTCCGCGAGCTCGTACATGTCAGCGGTCAGGTCGTCGTCCGGGGTCGCGACCTCGCCGCGGCGGATCTGCCGGGCGAGCTTCGTGCCGTCCTCGACGATCAGCGCATAGGCCGAAAAGTGGTCCGGCCGGTTGGCAAGCGCGGAGTCGAGCGAGCGCTCCCAGTCGGCCAGCGACTCCCCCGGCGTGCCGTAGATGAGGTCGAGGCTGACCTGCAGGCCGGCCTCCCGCGCCCACTCGACCACGAGCGGCACCCGCTCCGGGTCGTGGGTGCGCTCGAGAGTGGCGAGCACGTGCGGCACGGCCGACTGCATCCCGAAACTCACCCGCGTGAAGCCGGCCTCGGCCAGCGCCCGCAGGTACGCGGCGTCGACGGAGTCGGGGTTCGCCTCCGTCGTCACTTCGGCATCGGCGGCGAGGCCGAAGTGGGAGCGCAGGCCGGCCAGCATCCGCACCAGATCGCCCGCGGGCAGGAGCGTGGGTGTCCCTCCGCCGAAGAAAACCGTGCGGGCTGGGCGGTGGGGCAGGCCCGCACGCTCAAGAACTCCGGCGCCGAGGGCCATTTCGGTGATCGCCTCATCGGCGTAGTCCTGCTGCTTCGCCCCCCGGAGCTCCGTCGCGGTGTAGGTGTTGAAGTCGCAGTAGCCGCAGCGGACCCGGCAGAACGGTACGTGCACGTACAGGCCGAGGTCGCGGTCCTCGACGCCGTCGGCGACGGATGCGGGCAGACCGCCGTCCGGCGGGGCGGGGTCGGCGATCGGGAGGGCGCTCCCCACGTCAGCTGACGCGCGCGGGGAGCAGCGCGCGGAGGTACTTCGCGACCTGGCGCTTCTGCACGGCACGCAACACGGGCGCACCCAGGCGGTACAGGCGGGTGGAGGGGCGCGAGAAAACGCGGATGACGAGCCAGACGGAGTCGTCGGCGCGCTTCTCGACGACGAACGACTCCTCGCCGCTCTCGGGGTGGCCCTCGAGGGTGCCGTAGGCGAAGCCGACCTGGTCGGGCTCGTCGACGACGTACACGACGCGGACCGGAGCGTCGAAGACCCGGCCGAGGAGCCTCACCCGCAGCACGGCGGTCACGCCGGCGGTGATGTAGGGGGTGCCGTCGGGGGCGAAATGCTCCTCGGTCGGTCGGCTGACCAGGTCGATCGGGGTGCCCGCGGAGTCGAAGTTGACGCCGGTGTACTGCACGCCGCTGCCGCTGGTGATACCGGTCACCTCGATACCGCTGCCGCGCTGGACGCCCCAGGTCATCAGGGAGGCGGTGGTGATCGCAAAGCGCTCGTCGCCGGAACCCAGGCGCGCCTCGAAGCGCTCGGCGGTGAAGCCGTCAGGCGGGTACTCGAGCAGGTCCGGCGCAAGGGTGCCGCCGACGGCCGCGTAGGTGACCTGCGGCTGGCCCTCGAAGTTGGAGCGGCGGATGCTCACGTCCCGACCTTCTTTCCCGGATTCCTCGAGCACGGCACGCGCGGGTTCCGCGTGCCGGGTGGTGCTCTCCATCCGACCCAGCGTATCCGACCGTCCGAGCCGTCAGGCCAGAGCCCGGCGGGGACGACGGAGGGCCCTCCCCGTGCCGGAGCAGGAGGAGGGCCCTCGCGGTGGTGCAGGACGGCTCAGCCGCAGGGGGTGAGCTTCGCGACGGCGTCCGACAGGGTGCCGGGGCCGCCGAGGAGGACGACGCGCGTCGCTCCGCTGGCCTTGATGTCGTTCAGCACAGCGGCGGGCACGCAGGTCGGCTGCACGGCGAAGAGGGGGCTGTTCGCGTAGCCGGCGGCCGTCGCTCCGGAGAGGGCGTCGGGGAAGTTCTCGCCGGTCGCCAGGAACACCGTCTTGGCCGTGCGGAAGGCCGCGCGGTTCAGCTGCTCCGAGGTGTCGTAGCGGTCGGTGCCACCGATGCGGGTGATCGCGGGGCCGGTGAGCGAGCTCTGGATACCCGCGCTGACCGAGAGCTCCGAGCCGGCGATGGTCAGGGTCGACACCCGCAGCCGCGACACGATCGCCTTGGTGATGGGGTCAGCCTGCGGGAGCGTGCCGTTGACGAGGATGACGGGAGCATCGACCGAACCGGCCGCGGCACTCGCGCCCAGTGCGTCCGGGAACTTTTCGCCCGTGGCCAGCCACGCCTTCGACGATCCGCCGCCGAACGCGTACTGGATGATCTGACGCGAGGTGTCGTAGCGATCGACGCCGCCGAGACGGATCAGGTTGCGGTTCTCGGCGTAGCCGGCGAGCTCGGTTGCGAGCGTGTCGCCGACGCTCAGTGCGGAGCCGACTACGACGATCCGCTTCGGCTTGAGGCGGGTCAGCTCGTCGCGGACGACCTGGCTCATCGAGTCGCGGTCGACCAGGAGCAGCGGGCCGCCCTGCTTGGCGGCGGCCGGTCCGGCGCTGAGCGCGTCGGGGAAGTTCGAGCCGGTCGCCACGTAGACGACGGGGACGCCCGGGGAGAAGATCGACTTCGAGACCTCGACGGCGGTGCCCTGGCGGTCGCTGCCCGCGAGGCGGGTGACGGTCGGGCCGGTGCCCGGGGTGGGCGTCGGAGTCGTCGCCGGGACGACGCGCAGCGGCGCGCGCACCACAACGCCGGCGCCGGCCGGCTGCTCGCCGCCCTTGCTGAGTCCGCGCACCTGGACGGACGGGGCTCCAAGCGGCGAGGTGTCGCCGAAGGTGAGGTAGCGGTCGTAGAACTCCTGCGTCGGCTGGACCGCGACGGAGGCGCCACCGTTCAGGACGCGGGTCGGGGCGGTCAGTCGTGAGCCGTCATCGGTGCCGACCGTGGCGCTGAGGCCCGTCAGGTCGAAGAAGCCGGGGACGCCGGAGTCGAGGACGATCACGTCGCCCGCGCCCGCTTCGGTGACGGTCCCGCCGCCGGCCCAGAAGATGCCGCCCGCAGTGCGGTCGGTGGGAGTGGGCGCCGACAGATCGAGGTCCGCCTCTCCTGATCCACTCGGAGGGGCGGCCGTGAGGACCGCAGCCAGGTCGAGGACGAAGCCGGTCCTCTCGACACCGGCCGGTGCGTAGGCGTCGGCAGCTCGATCCTCGGAGCCGGTGAGGTTCAGCGAGAGTGGGCCGCCCGTGAAGGAGTCGACGGTGCGCGGTAGCGGGATGGCGATGGAGTTAGTAGCGGGATCGACGGCGACCGTGCCGGTGGCCAGGTCGGTCGGTGTACTGCCCAGCTGCCAGTCGACGCTGCGGTAGGCCGGGTGCGACCACTTCGTGAAGGAGTCCGGCGCGCTGGAGTCGGGGAGCTCGACGGTCAGCGTGGTCGCGTCGCCGGGCACGGGCAGCGGCGGAGCGCCGCCGAACCGGCCGGAGTCCGACCAGATGTACGGCGCCGGGGCGACCTCGACAACCCGGTTCGCCGCGGAGGCGGATCCCGCCGACACCAGCGATCCCGCAACGACGGCGGCGACACTCGCGAGCGCCGCCCCCGCCCTGATCCAGCGCTTGCTCGTCTTCGTAGAGATAACGCTCGTAAATACCATGGACTTCCACCCTTCGTCATGGTGGAGGACCGATCGTCGACGCTGCAGCCCCCCGCGCGGATCGATCCTGATCCGCGGCCGCGTCCTAGCGCTCGAAAGCTATCGGGCGCCTGTCCAGCGCCGCAATCCCCGTCGGCACGATATCCCGGATGGGGGGACAGCAAGCGAGGAGGGATGCCCGCGATGCGGGGCCGCCCTACTTCTTGTCCTTGGTCTCGACGTCGCCCGAGAGCGCGGCGATGAACGCCTCCTGGGGGACCTCGACGCGGCCGACCATCTTCATTCGCTTCTTGCCCTCCTTCTGCTTCTCGAGGAGCTTGCGCTTGCGAGTGATGTCGCCGCCGTAGCACTTGGCCAGGACGTCTTTGCGCATCGCGCTGATCGACTCGCGGGCGATGATCCGCGCGCCGATCGCGGCCTGGATCGGCACCTCGAACTGCTGCCGCGGAATGAGCTTGCGCAGGCGTCCCGTCATCAGGACTCCGTAGGCGTAGGCCTTCTCACGGTGCACGATCGCACTGAACGCGTCAACCTGCTCGCCCTGGAGGAGAATGTCGACCTTCACCAAATCGGCCTCCTGCGAACCGGCGGGCTCGTAGTCGAGCGAGGCGTAGCCCGCGGTCTTCGACTTCAGGTTGTCGAAGAAGTCGAAGACGATCTCGCCGAGGGGCATGTGATAGCGGATTTCGACGCGATCCTCGCCCAGGTACTCCATACCGATCAGCGTGCCGCGGCGGCTCTGGCACAGCTCCATGATGGTGCCGACGTAGTCCTTCGGCGCGAGGATGGCGGCCTTAACGATCGGCTCCGTAACGGCCGCGATCTTGCCGACCGGGAATTCACTCGGATTGGTGACGGTGACGGTCTTCTTGTCCTCCGTCGAGACCTCATAGATGACCGAGGGCGCGGTGGTGATGAGGTCGAGACCAAACTCACGCTGCAGGCGCTCGGTGATGATCTCGAGGTGCAGCAGGCCGAGGAAACCGCAGCGGAAACCGAAGCCGAGCGCCACCGAGGTCTCGGGCTCGTACACGAGCGCCGCGTCCGAGAGCTTGAGCTTGTCGAGGGCCTCGCGCAGATCCGGGTAGTCACTGCCGTCGATCGGGTACAGGCCGGAGAAGACCATCGGCAGCGGCTCGGTGTAACCGGGCAATGCCTGCGTCGCGGGCTTGGAGGCGGTGGTGACGGTGTCGCCGACCTTCGACTGGCGGACGTCCTTCACTCCGGTGATCAGATAGCCGACCTCGCCGACCGCGAGGCCCTTGGTCGCCACCGGTTCGGGGCTGGAGACGCCGATCTCGAGGATCTCGTGGGTCGCGCGCGTCGACATCATCTGGATCTTCTCGCGCGGCGAGAGCTTGCCGTCGATCATCCGCACGTAGGTGACGACGCCGCGGTAGGCGTCGTACACGGAGTCGAAGATCATGGCGCGCGCGGGGGCGTCGGCGTCGCCGACGGGCGGCGGAATGAGCTCCGTAACGCGGTCCAGGAGCGCCTCGACACCCGCGCCGGTCTTGCCGGACACGCGCAGCACGTCGTCGGGGTCGCCGCCGATGAGGCTCGCGAGTTCCTTCGCGTACTTCCCCGGATCGGCCGCGGGCAGGTCGATCTTGTTCAGGACCGGGATGATCGTGAGGTCGTTCTCGAGCGCGAGGTACAGGTTCGCGAGCGTCTGCGCCTCGATGCCCTGCGCGGCGTCAACCAGGAGGATCGCGCCCTCGCACGCGGCGAGCGAGCGGCTGACCTCGTAGGAGAAGTCGACGTGCCCCGGAGTGTCGATCATGTTCAGGGCGAAGGTGCGGCCGCCGCGTTCCCACGGCATCCGCACGGCCTGCGATTTGATCGTGATACCGCGCTCGCGCTCGATGTCCATGCGGTCGAGGTACTGCGCGCGCATCGCCCGGTCCTCGACGACCCCCGTGATGCCCAGCATCCGATCGGCGAGAGTGGACTTGCCGTGGTCGATGTGGGCGATGATGCAGAAGTTGCGGAGGGACGCCGGATCAGTCGCGGCGGGCTCGAGCCCGGAGTGTGCACGTGGAGACATCGTGCGACCAGTGTCCCATGCCCGGCGGCGGGGGCCGGGACCGGGCGCTCGCGCTGCGCGATGCGGGCGATGGCCGGCGGTTGAAGGGCGGCGACGGGTGCGCTAAAGTTCCTTGTTGGCTTGCGCTCCCCCTCCGGACACCCGGCAGGCGTGGAGTGATCAGAAGCCGGCGACCTCCAGTCGCACCGCAGGGCATCCAGACACCCGCGGAAGGGGCACTCCGACGAGTAGCCGGCTGCACACACGCACATCCGAGAAGAAGGTAATCCACGTGGCAAACATCAAGTCGCAGATCAAGCGCAACCTCACCAACAAGAAGGCGAACGAGCGCAACAAGGCCGTCAAGAGCGAGCTCAAGACCGCCATCCGCTCGGTCCACACCGCCATCGCCGCCGGCGACACCGAGAAGGCCGGCACCGCCCTCGCCTTCGCCGCCAAGAAGCTCGACAAGGCCGCCAGCAAGGGCGTCATCCACAAGAACCAGGCCGCGAACCGCAAGTCCGCCATCGCGAAGCAGGTCGCGGGGCTGTAATACGGCGCCTCGCAGCAACGACAAAGGGTCCGGCCGATGGTCGGGCCCTTCGTCGTTGCAGCCCGGCGTCGACGGGCTCCCCGTTCACCGCGAGCGTCGACGGGCGGAGATCGAGAGCTCGCCGATATCGGTCTGCGGGATCTCCTCGACGACGTCGATGCTCCTGGGTGGTCGGTGCTCCTGGGTGAGGGAGCCCCACCCTCACCTGGACAGGGCTTTTGCGGCGGGGAGTTGTGAGGGGCGGGAGGGGGCTCAGAGACCGCGGGCGGAGACGACCGTCACCAGGCGCTCGAGGGCGTAGACGGGGTCGCGGGTGGCACCCTTCACGTTGGCGTCCGCATCGGCGACCGTGAGAATCGCGGTCCCGAGGCCCTCGCCTGTCCAGCCCTGGAGGTCGCGGCGGGCCCGGTCCACCTGCCAGGGGGCGAGCCCCAGGCGGGAGGCGACCTGCCCGGAGCCCTCGCGGGTGCCGGCGACCTTCGCCATCGTGCGGAGCTTGCTCGCGAACGCGGCGACGATCGGCACCGGATCGGCACCGGACGCGAGGGCGTGACGGAGGCCCAGCAGGGCCTCCCCATGCCGGCCGGCGATGGCGGAGTCGGCGACGGTGAACGCCGTCGTCTCGACCCGGCCGCCGTAGTACTTCGCGACGGTCGCCTCGGTGATCTCGCCGGACGCATCCGAGAGCAGCTGCTGGCACGCCGAGGCGAGTTCGTCGAGGTCGTCGGAGAACGCCGAGACGAGGGCGCGGACGGCGCCGGTTGTTGCGGTGCGGCCGGCGGTGCGGAACTCGGCGATCGCGAAGTCGACTTTGTCGCTCTCGCGCTTGAGCTCGGCGCAGACGATCTCGATGCCGCCGCCGGTGCCCGACCGGATGGCGTCGAGCAGCTTCTTGCCGCGGTTACCGCCGCCGTGGCGCAGCACGAGGGTGGCGCCGTCGGCGGGGGCGGCGAGGTAGTCGAGCGTCTCGAGGAGAAACGCGTCGGTGCACTTCTCGACGTTCGAGACTCGGATGAGGCGGGGCTCGTCGAAGAGGGACGGGCTCGCGAGCGTCAGCAGCTCCCCCGGCGCGTACCCGCCGGCGTCGATGTCGCTGACCTCCAGGCTCGGGTCCTCGGCGCGCAGGAACTCGCGGAGGAAGCGCACGGCGCGATCGGCGAGAAACTGCTCCGGACCGGTGATCAGCACGATCGGTGCGGGCCGCGTCTGGTTCCAGGGGAGCTGCGGGATCGCCGCCTTCGAGGGCGCTGCCTTTGCGCGTGTCGGGGCCCTGCCTGCCATGCCGTCATCCCTTCGTGCCGCGCCATTCGAGTGCCCTCCACCCTATGGCCCACCTCCGACGCCGAGCCGTCGCCGGCGCCGCTCCGCTCGCCCAGACCGCGATCCCGTCATTCCGGGACGCGAGCACGACCGTGCCCTCGACATCCGTCCTCAGCGCCTCGACGCCGCGCTCGGCGAGCAGGGCGAGCAGCGACGCAGTGGGGTGCCCGTAGTCGTTCCCCGCCCCGACCGAGATCAGCCCGACCCCCGCGCCGAGCGCATCATAGAGGGCGGGCGCCTGATCCGCCGAGCCGTGGTGCGCGACCTTCACCACGTCGACCCGGCCGACAGGCAGCCGGGAGACGCGGCCCTGTTCCTCCGCCCCGAGGTCGCCCAGCAGCGCGACGGACAGCGGGCCTCCCCGGGCGTCGGCGCCGATGTCGACCCGCAGCATCACGCTCGCCTCATTCCCGCGCAGCGCACTCGCCCGCTCCGGCCACTCCACCCGCCACCGGAGGGAGCCGAGCGCGCCGCTGTCGCCGCGGGCCGCCTCCTGCACGGTCGCTCCCGCCCGCGAGAGCGCGGCCCGGTCGCGCTCGTCGTCGCGGCCGGCGGCGGGCCCGACCAGCGCGGCGTCGATCCGGCCAAGGGCGGATTCGAGCCCGCCGACGTGGTCGAGGTCGTAATGAGTAAGCACCAGCAACGAGACCCGGTCCACTCCCATGAGGCGGAGGCAGTCGTCCAGCGGTGCGGGTTCCGGCCCGCTGTCGACGAGCAGCACGCCCGCATCGCCGCGGAGGAGGATCGCGTCGCCCTGGCCGACGTCGCACATCGCAACGCGCCAGTCGTCGGGCACCGACGCGGCGCGGAGGAACGGAGTTGCGGCGGTGCTGCCCCCGGCCGCTGCGAGCGCGCAGGCGAGGGCGACCGCGGTGATCCTCCGCAGCCGCGCGAGCCTCGGCGATCGGGTGACCAGCACGAGCGCGAGAGCGGTGAGCACGGTCAGCGCGAGCGCCCCTGCGACGCCCGGCCACCAGGCGATCCGCGGGGCGGGCCAGGAGGCCACAGCGCGGGCGATCGCGGCGATCCACCACGTGGGCACTGCCGCGAGGCGGATCGCGACATCGGCGCCGCCGGGCCACCACGGTGCGAGTAGGCAGCCGATCAGTCCGAGACCGGTCGCAGCGGGTGCCGCCGGCTCGGCGAGCAGATTCGCGAGCACCCCGTACACCGGCACTGACGGATCCACGAGCACCAGGACCGGCTGGCAGGCGAGCTGCGCGGCGGTCGGCACTGCGAGCACAAGGGCGAGCGGACGAGGCAGCAGCCGGCCGAGCGCGGCGCCGATCGGCTCGGCCAGCAGTAGGAGCCCCGCGGTGGCGAGGACGGAGAGGACGAAGCCGAGCCTGCCCGCAATCGACGGATCGGCGACCACGAGCACGACGACACTCGCCAGCAGGGCCGGCACCGCCGCTCCGGAGCGCCGCCCGAGTCGGGCGAGAAGGACCACCGTCGCCATCGCCGCGGCCCGCACCACGCTCGGCTCCGGGGTCACGAGCACGACGAAGGCCGCGAGCAGGGCGAGCGCGGCGGCGGTCCGGAGGCGGCGCCCGACTCCGAGGAGTGCCGCGATCGTCCAGCCTGCCAGCACCACGACCGCGCAGTTCGCGCCCGACACGGCGGTCAGGTGGGTGAGCGAGGCGGTGCGCATCGCCTCCTCGAGCTCTGCGTCGAGCGCGGAGGTGTCGCCGGTCGCGAGCCCCGGCAGCAGACCCGCGACGTCGCCGCCGATCCGATCCGCGCGCTCGAGGAAGCGCGAGCGGAGAAGCTCCGCCACCGCGCCCGCGCCTTCCGGTCCGCGCCGCTCCACGATCCTCGAGGCGGCGAGCAGAGTCGCCTCACCAACGGCCCCCTCTCCCGGCCCCGCGCGCGCGTCGAGCACCAGCTCGGAGGCGACCGGGAGGCGCCCGCCCGGTTCGGCGAGCAGAACCCGGACCGGAGCCGACACCGCGTCGTCGCCAATCCGCAGCGCAGTCGCCTCGAACCAGACCCCGCCGGTGCGCAGCGGTCGTGCTCCCGTGTCGATGCGGACGGTGACCACCCTCTCCGCGCGATCCTCAACCGCCGAGCGGAGGGCCTCCGGGTGATCGCCGGGCGCGGAGACGACGACGGAGGTCATCGCCAGGGCGGCACCCGCCGCCGCGACCAGCACGACTCCCGGTAGAGCGCGTACGCGGTCGCGGCGGACCAGGAGCAGGCCGGCCGCCGCGCCGACCAACGCCCACGTCGCGGCGCATGCGGCGCCTCCCTGATCGAGCACCACCGCCACCGGGAGCAGGCCCACCGACCACGCGGCCGCCCAGCTCGTCACCGCAACCGGCAGCAGGCGCAGGTCCGACGACCGCACGGCCCTCACGGCGCGACCTGATCGCGGAACGCGGCGAGCGTCTTCTCGCCGATGCCGGGCACTTCGAGCAGCTGGTCGACCGACGTGAACGGTCCGTTCTCCTCGCGGTAGGCGACGATCTTCGCGGCCGTCGAGGGCCCGATCTCGGGCAGCGCCTCGAGCTGCGCCGCGCTCGCCGTGCTCAGGCTCAGAACCGACCCCGTAGCGGAGGCACCCGGCGCCCCGCCGGACATCGCTGGCGCCGCTCCCACCGCCGGCACCACGACCTGCTCACCGTCGACGAGCTTGCGCGCCAGATTCACCGCCGCCCGCTCCGCCGACCCGCCGAACCCGCCCGCCGCGGCGACCGCATCCGCCACCCGCGCCCCGGGCGACAGCAAGTACAGCCCCGGAGTCGCGACCTCGCCGGCGACGTGCACGTACAGCGACTCGACCGCCGTGGCGGGCGCACTCGCCGCCACCGTCGGCTCGAGGACCCGCTCGCGCCCTCCCGCGCGAGCACCCGAGAGCAGGACCGCGACGACCGCGGCTCCGACGACGAGCACCACTGCCGCCCCCGCACCGATTCGCCAGCGGGGCCGGGAGCGGCGTGGCCGCAGCAGCGCCGTCAGCTGCTCGTCGTCCGTCCCGGTGCTGTCTGGCATGCGACGACGGTAGGACGCCGGTCACTGTCCCCGAGGACAGCAGGCGCCGATCAGCGGAGAGCTAGCCGATGAGCCCGTTGTGGAGGAGCCTCGATCCCTCTCGGACGTGAGCGCTGTTCTCAGGGGCGTCGACGCTGGTCCCACTGCCTCCGCAAGGCCACGACACCGTAGACGAACACGACCATGAATGCATCGAATCCCAGAACGAAGATCCACGAGGACACATTCGCGGCATCCGACCCCCGCACCAGCGCCGAGATCTGAACCGGAATGACGATCATGACGATCAGCCAGGAAACCCAGGATATCTTTCTGTGATTCTTCATTCGCGACACTGATCCTCGAGAGTCAGAAGGTAGATGCGGAAGTCTTGGCCGTCAGGGCAGACCCCGTGCGCAGCCGCGATGGAGGCAATGGTGACTCCGATACCGCCGGCCACCACACAGCCCACGCCGCCGCTCTCGGGGCCGAGGGCCGCACAGATCGCCGCCGCCAGCCCGCCTGCGGCAGCCCCCGCGCCCGCGGCCTGCTCCGAGGAGTCACCGCCTCGAAAATGAAAGGCAACACGTGAACCCTCAGCCACCGATGTAACGGAACGGGATGAGGATCCGCTCTTCAATTCTTCAGCAAGTCGGGTCATCTGATCCCGACTCAGCGCTCGTGCCGTGGACGCTTGCCCTGATGATTGTGATGCCGGATCCTTTGAGAGGAGCGTCATCGCAGAGGCCGGACAAGCTGCGCTGATCACCAAAGCGGTGGCGGCGATCACGACTCCCGTTCGCACTGTCCACTGTTGATAGTCACGATTCATGAACGCTCCTGCTTGCGCATAGTCACAGACTACCGTGTCTGGCCGCGAGTGTGCACCGAGACAATACTCATTATCGGCAGGATCTCTCTCATTCGCTTAACGCGAATCTTCCCGAGGTACAGCAATCCGGAGAATGAGTGATGGCACTATTCAGACACGATGACTCACGAGCCGCGAGTCACGAGCCTCTCGTGCTCCGGTGCCCATGCCGTCAGCATCCGGCCGCTCGAACAGAACGAGCCGGACGCCCGAGCACTAGACCGCCTTCGTCACCAGATTCACCAGTCGCGGCACCCGCACGATCGCCTTCACGACCTCGCGGCCGACGAGAGCCCGTGCCACCCCGCTCGTCGCCCGCGCGCGCTCCTCGAGCTCGTCGGACGAGATCTTCGGCGACACCTCGAGGCGATCGCGGACCTTCCCGTCGACCTGGAGGATCGCGGTGACCTTCTCCTCGACCAGCAGCGTCGGGTCGGCCTTGCGCCACAGCGCGTGCGCGACGGTGCCCTCGTAGCCAAGCCGGTGCCACATGTCCTCGGCCGTGTACGGCGCGAAGAGGTTCAGCGCCATCGCGACGACCTCCGTGGCCTCACGAACCGCGGGATCGCCGGCTCCCGCGCCCGAGTCGAGCACCTTGCGCGTCGCGTTGACCAGCTCCATCAGGCGCGCGACCACGACGTTGAACTTGAACGCCTCGATCAGCGACGGCGACTCCGCAAGGAATCGGTGCGTCTGGCGGCGCAGCGATGCGTCGCCGTTCTTCCATTCCACGTCGGGCTTGGAGGTGACGTCCTTCGCCAGGCGCCAGGCGCGCGCGAGGAACTTTCCGCTGCCGCCGGGAGACACGTCGGCCCAGTCGATGTCATCCTCGGGCGGGCCGGCGAAGGCCATCGTCAGGCGCACGGCGTCGACGCCGAACTCGTCGAGCTGATCCGACAGGCGAACGATATTGCCCTTCGACTTCGACATCGCGGCGCCATCCATCTGCACCATGCCCTGGTTCAGCAGCGCGGTGAACGGCTCCGTGAACGAGACATAGCCCAGATCGAACAGCACTTTGGTGATGAAGCGGGCGTAGAGCAGGTGCAGGATCGCGTGCGTCACTCCTCCCACGTACTGATCGACCGGCGCCCACTTCTCGGCGAGCTTCGGATCGAACGCCTGCGTGTCGTCCTTGGGCGAGAGGAAGCGGAGGAAGTACCACGACGAGTCGACAAAGGTGTCCATCGTGTCGGGGTCGCGACGCGCGGGCGAGCCGTCGACCGGATGCGGCACGCTCACCCACTCCTCCGCCGCTCCGAGCGGCGACGAGCCCTTGGGCTGCAGGTCGAGGCCCTCGGTGGCGGGCAGGACGACGGGCAGCTGATCCTCGGGGACCGGCACGAGCTCGCCGTCGGCCGCGTGAATGATCGGGATGGGCGTGCCCCAGTAGCGCTGACGCGAGATGAGCCAGTCGCGCAGGCGGTAGTTCTTCGCGGAACGGCCACGGCCGCGCTCCTCCAGCAGCCGGATCACGCGCTCGATCGCGGTCCGCTTGGAGAGTCCGTCGAGCGGACCGGAGTTGATCAGGCGGCCGTCACCCGTCAGCGCCTCGCCGGTCGTGGCCGGGTCGAGCGAGTACTCCTTCTCGAGCGCGGCCAACTCCTCCGGGTCCTTCGGGATGACCGGGATCGCGCCGGTGACGGAGGCGGTCGTGTCCACCACGACGCGCACGGGTAGGTCGAAGGCGCGGGCGAAGTCGAGGTCGCGCTGGTCGTGCGCGGGGACGGCCATGACCGCTCCGTGACCGTAGTCGGAGAGGACGTAGTCGGCGGCCCAGATCGGCAGGCGCTCGCCGTTCACGGGGTTCACCGCGTACCGACCGAGAAAGACGCCCGTCTTGGGGCGGTCGGCCGTCAGGCGCTCGATCTCGCTCGACTTCTGCACCGTCTCGAGGTACGCGCGGAAGGCGTCGCGGACCTCGGCCTCGGAGTCTTCGACCAGCTCGGCGGCGAGGTCGGAGTCGGGGGCGACGACCATGAAGGTCGCGCCGTAGAGCGTGTCCGGGCGGGTGGTGAAGACGGTGACGCGCCCGTCACGACCCTCGATCTCGAACTCGACGTCGGCGCCCACGGAGCGGCCGATCCAGTTGCGCTGCATGGCGATGACCTTCGACGGCCAGGAGCCCTCAAGCTGATTCAAATCGTCGAGCAGGCGATCGGCGTAATCCGTGATCTTGAAATACCACTGCGTGAGCTTCTTCTTGACCACCACCGCGCCGGAGCGCTCGGACGTGCCGTCCGCGAGGACCTGCTCGTTCGCGAGAACGGTCTGGTCCACCGGATCCCAGTTGACCCAGCTGTCCTTGCGGTACGCCAGACCCTTCTCGTACATCTTCAGGAACAGCCACTGGTTCCACTTGTAGTACTCGGGGTCGGAGGTGTGCAGCACGCGGTCCCAGTCGAAGGACGCGGCGTAGCGCTTCATCGAGCGCTTCTGCTGCTCAATGTTGTCGTAGGTCCACGTGACCGGATTCAGCCCCCGCTTGATCGCGGCATTCTCGGCGGGCAGGCCGAAGCTGTCCCAGCCGATCGGATGCAACACAGTGAAGCCCTGCTGGCGCCAGTAGCGCGCGATGACGTCACCCAGCGCGTACGCCTCGGCGTGACCCATGTGCAGGTCTCCGGAGGGGTACGGGAACATATCGAGCACGTACTTGCGGGGGCGCTTGTCGTCGGGGTCGTCCGTCGCGAACGGGCGCGTCTCCTCCCAGATCGGGAGCCACTTCTCCTGGAGCGCTCGGAAGTCGTAGCGCTCCTCGTCGCCGGCGCCGGTCTGCTGGGAGGTGTCTTCTGCCACAGGTGCTTCTCACTTCTGAAGGAGGGGGAGAACGCGCACACGTGGGCGGCTGCGTTCGACCATCAACCCTACTGGCCCCGCGCAGACGGCAGACGAACCGGGCGCCCGCTCACCTCTCGGCGGCGCCCAGCACCGCGAGGAGCGCCCGCGCCTTCAACCGCGTCTCCTCGACCTCCTCCTCCGGCACTGAGAGCGCGGTGATGCCGCCGCCCGTGCCCAGGCGAGCGCGTTCGGCGTCGAGCACGAGGGTGCGGATGGTCATCGCGAGATCCAGCGATCCGTCCGAGCCCAGGCGGCCGAAGGCGCCGGAGTAGATCCCGCGCGGCCCGCCCTCCCACTCGCGCAGCAGCTCCACGGCCCGCCGCTTGGGCGCGCCTGTCATCGAGCCGGCCGGGAACAGGGCCGCGATCAGCGCGGCGATGCCGACTCCGGGCGCCCGGCGGGCCGAGACCTCGCTGACCAGCTGGTGCACATGCGGGTAGCTCTCCACCTGGAGGAGCCGGTCGACGACAACGGAGCCGGGAACGGCGATCCGCGCAAGGTCGTTGCGGACGAGGTCCACGATCATCACGTTCTCGGCGCGCTCCTTGACGCTCGCGACGAGCTCGTCCCGCAGCGCGCGGTCCTCCTCGGTATCCCTTCCCCGGGGCCGGGTTCCCTTGATCGGATGCGTCGCAACGCGTCCGTCGGCGGTGCCGGAGAGGAAACGCTCGGGCGACGCGCTGACGAGGGCGAGCGGACCGAGCCGGATCAGCCCGCCGTGGTGGCTCGGGCTGGAGCGACGGAGCCGACGGTAGGCCTCGACCGGGTCGAAGCGGCCCTCGACGACGATCTCGTCGGTGAGGCACGCCTGATAGGCGTGGCCGGCGCGGATGGCCGCCTGGCAGCGGGCGATCAGCCCGGTGTACTCGTCGGCGCGATGGCGGCGGACCGGCTCCCCGGCGAGCTCGGCGGCGGCGGGACCTGCGAGAGCCGGGGCCCCGGCGAGCGCGCGCACCCGGTCGGCGAGCTCCTGCGCGTCACCCGTGGCGACCAGCCGCAGGGTCCGCTTCGCGTGGTCGACCTCGAGGACCGGGTCGCCGCGCAGGAGGGCGAGCGCGGGCGGAGCACCGGGACCCTCCGGCACGGGCGGCAGGGCGACGGAGGCGGCTCCGGCCTCGTAGGAGATCCAGCCGTAGCGTCCGAGTGCCCGGTCGCCGGCGGAACTGTGGGCGCCTGCACGGGTCTCAGCGTCGACCGCGGCAAGCGCCGCCGCAACCTCGCCGCCCGCGTCGACGACGAGCACGTCCTCCGCCGCGCAGGAGCCGAGGTAGGAGCGGCCACTCGCGGCTCCCGGACCGGAGTCGAGCCAGAAGGACGCCTCGGCTGGCGCGAACAGGGCGACGTACGCGAGCTCCGGGTCGACCCAGGGCAGCTCGATCGAGCGGACGTGCCGATCCTCCGAGACCACTGGGCTAGCGTAGGCCGTCGTGGACGGCGAGCGGGTGCAGGAGTGGGACGGGCGCCGGCTCGTCCCCGTGGCGCAGCCGCCCGCGGCTCCCCTGGCTGCCGCCGACTCCTGGCTGGTCGACGAGGGCCGGATGCGCGGACTCGATCTGCACCGCGAGCGCTTCACCCGCTCCGTCGCCTCGGCGGGCGGGCACCCCGACGTGGAGCTGTTCCTCGACGCAGCGATCGCCGCCCTACCCCGTGCGGGTCGCTCGTTCCCCCGCGTCGAGCTCTCCGGGGGCGCCCTGCGACTCCGGCTGCGGCCGGCCCCGTCGCTCGGCCGCTCCGTGGTGCTGTGGACCAGCCCTGTGGATCCGCGGCGCACCCCCTCCTGGAAGGGACCGGACATCGCCCGTCTGGAGCTGCTGCGGGCGCGCGCTCGGGCGGCGGGGGCGGATGAACCGGTGCTGCTGGACGCGGAAGGCGCGGTGGTCGACGGGGCGAGCAGCGCAATCCTGTGGTGGCTCGGCGACGCGCTGGTCGTCCCTCCGGTGACGAGCACGCGGGTGCGCAGCGTGACGGCCGGCACGGTGTCGGTGCTCGCCGGGGCGCTCGGCGTCGACGTGATCGAGGCCCCGGCCGAACCCGAGTCGCTGGAGGGGCGGGAGGTTTGGGCGGCGAACGCCCTGCACGGCCTCCGCCTGGCGACTCGGTGGGTGGACGGGCCGGCGCTCGCCGCGGAGCCGGGGCGCCTGGATGCGTGGCGGCGGCGGCTCGACGTGCTGCGGCGGCCGCTGCCGGAGGGGTGAGGCTCAGAGCCCCGGGTGCGATGTGCAGGGACTGCTTCGCCCGCGCCGTCCGATGTGCAGGGACCGCCTCGCCGACACCGTCCGATGTGCAGGGGATTTCTACGCGAGAGCACTCTCCGCCACCAGAATCGGCGAGGCGGGCGCGGATCCCCTGCACATCGGACGGGGAAGTGAGTGTCGGTCCTGCAAATCGGACGGGGAGACGTCACCAGGCGGCGCGGAAGCCACGTCCGGCCGACGGAAGGGCCCCCGTTCTGGTGGCACTCGGGCGCCGCGCCGTGCAAGCATCGAGTACCCCCTCTCCCGGCCCCGTCGGCCACTCGAGAAAGTCCTGCGATGACGCATCCCCGCTTCCCCCGCCCCCTCGCCTCCGGGCTGGTCGCTCTCGTCGCGACCAGCGCGCTGCTTTCGGCGCTACCCCCGCCCTGGCCGCGGAGAACCCCCAGCAGCCGCTCTCCTCCTCCCAGCAGTCCCCCGCCGACCTCGCTCCCGCGAGCGACTCCCCCGACGCCACGCAACAGAGCGCCCGTGCGACCGTCACCTACTACGACGCCCTCGTCGGCGGTGAGCGGCTGACCGCCGGCCAAAAAATCGCCTCCGGAGCAGGCGGGTACGAATTCCGGATGCAGAGCGACGGCAATGCGGTGACCTCTGACGCCCAGGGCCGAGCGTCGTTCTCGACCGGCACGCAGGGCCGCGGCTCCTACATCTCGATGCAGAAGAACGGCGAGCTCGTCGTCTACTCCGCGAGGAACGTCGCCGTGTGGAGCACGACGACCACCAATGAGGCCGGCGCCTCGGTCATCATCCAGGGTGACGGCAACCTCGTCGTCTACCGCGAGAACGGCTCCCCCGCCTGGGCGAGCAACGTCCGCCGCACCATCCCGGAACCGGTCACCGACACCCTCTTCTCGGAGCAGAACCTCCGCCCGGTCCACCAGCTGACCTCGGCCGACGGCCGGTTCCGCGCTGTGATGCAAAGCGACGGCAACTTCGTCGGCTACGGCCCGCAGGGCGTCGTGTGGAGCGTCGGCACCTCCGGCAAGGGCAACCGGGTCGCCCTGCAGAAGGACGGCAACATCGTGATCTACGGCGCGGACGAATCGGTGAAGTGGTTCTCGGGCACGTCCGGCAGAAACCTCCGCCTCGGCGTCAACAACGCCGGCTCGCTGATCCTCGTGGACAGGGACGACGACGTCCTCTGGACCAGCCAGGCAGCCTTCCCCTCAAGCACCCTCTCTGCCGCCAACTCTCTCGAGGCGGGCAGCTTCCTCCGCTCGGCCAACGGCGTCTACCGCGCGGTGATGCAGGCCGACGGCAATTTCGTTCTCTACGGCAAGAACGGCCCGCTCTGGGCGACGAAGACCTCTCGCTCCGGTGCCTTTTTCGCGATCGACACCGACGGGCAGCTGGCCGTAGGCACCGAGACCACCAGCGGATGGTCGGCAGTTCCGCCCGCGTCGGCGGCCGGTCCGTTCCGGCTCGTGCTGCAGGATGACGGCAACCTCGTCGAGTACGACAGCCGCCGCGCGGTCTGGTCCGTCCGCTGACAGCCTCAAGGCCGAGAAGCTGCGCGCGAGCCCGGACCGGACAGCACGGCGGAGGATGAGGATGGTGGGGTGAGCGCCCCCGGTGACTTCATCCGAGCAGCCCTGGCCTACGAGGGCGACATCTGGCGTGCGCAGGACGTGCGGGAGCGGCTCGGGGCGGGCCTGGACTCTACGGGCGCCTCGGTCGGGGCCGTCCGCGGCACTGTGCGCGACGCGCTCAACAAGTTTCGTGGGCTCGAGCACGACGAGATCACCGCCCTCTCCTCGGAACTGTGGGATCTGCCGGTGTTCGAGCCGCGCCTGGCCGCCGTCGTCGTGCTCCAGTCCTGCGCGGGCTGGCTGCACGCCGGGGACCTCACCCGCCTCGAGGGCTTCGTGCGCGATGCGCGGGTGGACGAGCTGAGCGACCCGCTGGCCCGTGACGTTCTGGCTCCGCTGCTCGCCGGCCTGGACGGTGCGGCGAGAAGCCGGGCCGACGCTGTCCTGGACCGCTGGGAAGCAGAGGGCGGGCGCTTGGCGCGCACGGCCGCCCTGGCTCGCCCGAGGCATCTGCAGAACGAAGGCTGATCCGGGCGACACGACGCAGCGACGCCCGTACGGACGCCTCAGCCTTCGTTGCGCAGGTCGTCCTCGCCTGCAGTGCCGTCGGCCACCCGGATCCGCCGGTCGACCACCAGCCCGGGCGCGACCCGGTGCGCGATCAGCACCACTGTCCGCCCCTCGGCCGCCCGCAGCAGATCGGCGAGCAGCGCGTCGGCGACGGGAGCATCCACTGACGCGGTCGGCTCGTCCAGTATCAGCACCCCGAAGCCGGCCAGGAGCGCGCGGGCCAGTGCAATCCGCTGTGCCTGCCCGCCCGAGACGAGCGATCCGCGCTCGCCCACGCGGGCGTCGAGCCCGCCGCGCGCGGCCAGCCACGAGCCGAGCCCGACCCGCTCCAGCATCGCCTCGAGCACAGCGTCATCGGCGTCGGGCCGCGCGAAGAGCAGGTTCTGCCGGATCGTGTCGTCGAAGAGGTACGGCTGCTGCTCCACCAACCCGACTACGCGCCGCACCTCGGCCTGCGGCAGGGTGCGTGCCTCGACTCCGCCCAGGAGATAGCTGCCGGAATAGCCCAGGAAGCGCACCAGGGCGTGCGCGAGCGTGGTCTTGCCGGAACCGCTGCCGCCCGTCACGAGCACACGTGCACCGGCCGGTAGCTCCAGCGAGACACCGCGCAGGGCGGGCTCAGCGGCGCCGGGCCAGCTCACCGCCAGGTCGCGCAGCACGATGTCACTGCCCCGGGGCGTCGCAGCGAGCGGATCCACGTCGGCGTCGCTCGCGAGCGCCGGCGATGCCGCTTCCGCATCCAGATCAGCCACGCGCTGGGCGCTGGAGAGCGCCGCGCGCGCGGACTGGACGGCGAGCGGAGCCGCGGCGGCGACTTCGAAGACCGCGAGCGGCACGAGCGCGACGACACCGAGCGCGGGTCCGCCGAGATCGCCGAGAGCGGGGATCCCGAGCGCGAGGCCGGCCCACACCGCTCCGCCGGAGCAGAGCGCGAGCACGGCCGCAGCAAGCCCCGTGGAGGTCGCCCGCCGGCGCGCCGCTTTCGCGAGCGCCTCCTCCGCCCGCTCGACCGCCGCCAGGGCCTCGTCGGCCGCGTCGAACGCGATCAGCACGTCGAGCCGAGTGACCAGCAGGTTCAGGCGCTCGGCGAGATCTCCCCGCAGTGGCGCCAGCTCGCGGTCGGCCTGCGCCGAGAGCGTGCCTGCGCCCACCGCGCCCACCGCGAACGCGACCAAGAGGAGCACCAGCAGCACAGCGCCCATCGCCGGCAGTAGCAGCCACACCCCGACCACCGAGGCCGACGCGATGACCGCCGAGACGAGCAGCGGCTGCACGACCCGCAGCGGCACATCCTGCAGCGCGTCGACGTCCGCGACCACGCGGGAGACCAGGTCGCCGCGCCGCACCCGCCCCAGTCCAGCGGGTGCGACCGGCACCAGACGCTCGTAGACGCCGACCCGCAGCTCCGCGAGCGCACGGAACGCCGCGTCGTGCCCGGCGAGCCGCTCCAGGTACCGGAAGAAGGCCCGCGCGAGTGCGAACGCCCGCACCCCGACCACGGCCATCGAGAGGAACAGGATCGGCGGCTGCTCGGCCGCGCGCACGATCAGCCAGGCTGAGCAGGCCAGCAGCGCCACCGCGGAGGCGGAGGAGAGCACACCGAAGCCGAGCCCGGGCAGGAAGCGGCGCGGCCCGGGCATCGCGGCGCGGAGGACGTCGGCGCGCTTCATCGCGCGACCACCTCCGCCGGCTCGAGGGCGATCACCGTGTCGGCCGCGGCGATGGTCGCGGGCCGGTGGCTGGCAACGACGATGATCGTGCCGCGCGCTGCGAGGGTCCGTAGCCCCGCGAGCAGGGCCTGTTCCGACTTCTCGTCGAGGGCGGCGGTCGGCTCGTCAAGGGCGAGCACGGCGCAGTCCCGCTCGAGCAGCCGGTGCACAGCGCGGGCGACGGCGACCCGGGCGCTCTGCCCGCCCGAGAGGCCAGTGCCCTCGGCGTCCAGGCGGCGCTCCGGAGCGACGTCGGCGCCGGCGATCGAGAGCGCCCGCCGCACGCGGTCGGGATCCGCGGCGAGCGTGCCGAGCTCGACGGCGGAGGCGACGGTGCCCGGCAACAGGTCGGCTCGCTGGCCCGCCCAGGCGAGCGTCGAGCGCAGATCGGCGACTGGAGTCCCGCCCAGCAGTAGCATGCCAGAGAAGGGCACGAACCCCGCGAGCGCGGCGAGCAGCGTCGACTTCCCCGATCCGCTCGGCCCGGTCACGACCGTGATCGAGCCGACCGGCAGCACCGCGTCGACGGGAGCGAGCACCCGTCCGTGTCCGTCGTCGACCTCGAGGCCGCGCAGCTCCAGCTCTCCGGGTACCCCCAGCTCTCCGGGGGCTTCCAGGGATCCCGGGGCGCCTACGCGAGCGGGCAGCGCCGCCGCGCGCTCGATCACCACGAACGCCCGATCCGCCGCCTGCACCCCCTCCGCCGCTGCGTGGAACTCCGCACCGACCTGGCGCACCGGCAGGAACACCTCCGGCGCGAGCACCAGCACGAACAACCCCACCGCGAGTCCCAACGAGCCGTCGACGAGGCGGAGCCCGATCGACACTGCGACCAGCGCGACCGAGAGCGATCCCGCCAGCTCCAGCACGAAGCCGCTGACGAAGGTCACTCGCAGCACGGACATCGTGTGCCGCCGGTAGTCCTCGGTCAGCGCACGGATCCGCGCCGCCTGCCGCTCGGCCCGCCCGAAGATCTTGAGGGTCGCCAGTCCGCCGACGGTGTCGACGAAGCCGGAGGCCAGCGTCTGCAGCCGCTCCCACTGCCGCGCCTGGACCGCCTGGGTCGCCCAGCCGATCAGCACCATGAACACCGGGATCAGCGGCAGCGCGACCACCAGGAACACCGCACTCAGCGGGTCGGCGAAGAACACGACGAGGGTCAGCAGCGGAGTCGCCACCGCGGTGGCGATCAGCTGCGGCAGGTAGCGGGCGAAGTAGCCGTCGAGGGCGTCCAACCCGCCGCCGAGCAGCGCAACGATGCCGCCGGAACCGCCCTCGCGCCGGCCCGCCGGTCCGAGCTCGACCAGCGCGGCCAGGACGGCCTGGCGCAGCTGCGCCTTCGCGCCCACTCCGCCGCGCACCGCATTCACCTCGCCCGCCCAGGCGAGAACCGCCCGTGCAGCGACCACCGCGAGCAGCACGGCCAGGAGCGGCGCGAGGTCCGAGGCGCTTCTCCCATCGACCGCGCCGGCCACCAGCTGCGCCACAAGCCACGCGAAGGCGACGATCGCGAGGGTGCGGGCTAGCGCGAGGGCCCCGCCGAGCAGCAGGAACACCCGGGCTGCGCGGGCGTAGCGCAGCAGTCGCGGGTCGAGCGGCTTCACGTTGGTGCAGCTTCAGGTCAGTGCGCGTCGACCGGGATGTGCGCCCGGCTGATCCGCTTGCGGAAAATCCAGTAGGTCCAGGCCTGGTAGCCGACGATGAGCGGCACGAACACCAGGGCGGTCCAACTCATGACCGTCAGCGTATAGGGCGTGCTCGACGCGTTCTCGATCGTCAGCCCGAAAGTGGGGTCGTTCGAGGCGGGCATTACCGCGGGGAACAGCGTCGCGAAGAGGGCGAGCACCGCCAGCGCGATGGTGCCGGCGAGCAGCGCGAAGGCCCGTCCCTCCCGGCCCCGGGTGATAGCGAGCCAGCCACCGACGAGGGTCACGGCCGCCCCCGCCGAGAGCATCCAGGAGGCGGTGCTGCCCTGTCCCAGGTTGGTCCAGGCGAGGAAGACGGCGGCCACAACCACGGCGAGCAGCCCCGCGCGCGTCGCCAGCCGGCGAGCCCGCTGCCGGATCTCCCCCTCCGTCTTCAGCGCGACGAAGACGACTCCGTGCGTGAAGAACAGCAGGAGTGTCGTCGCTCCGCCCAGCAGAGCGTAGGGGTTCAGCAGGTCCAGAACCGTGCCGATGTAGTTGTGGTCAGCGTCCATCGGCACGCCCTGCACGATATTCGCGAAGGCGACGCCCCAGAGAAAGGCGGGCACCGCCGAACCGACGACGATCATCGCGTCGAATCGCCGCTTCCACTCTGCCTCGGGGCGCTGGTGCCGATACTCGAACGAGACGCCGCGGGCGATCAGCGCGAGCAGGATAAGCAGCAGCGGTAGATAGAACCCGCTGAAGAGCGTGGCGTACCACTCCGGGAACGCCGCGAACATCGCGGCTCCGGCAACGATCACCCAGGTCTCGTTGAGATCCCAGACCGGGCCGATCGTATTGATCAGTACCCGGCGATCGGTGTCGTCGCGACCGAGGAACGGAAGCGACATGCCGACACCGAAGTCGAAGCCGTCGAGAACGAAGTAGCCGATGAAGAAGAACGCGACGATCCAGAACCAGAGCACGGCGAGATCCATGAGGTGCCTCCTAGTAGACGGTGCCGACGAGCTGCGGGCGACCGCTTTCCTCGTCGACTTCGGGAGCGTCGTCGGGGCCGGCCTGCGCGGCCCGTTTGATCAGGCGGAACTCGACCACGGCGAGCGTGCCGTAGATCGCGGTGAAGGCGAGTAGCGAGATCAGGACCTCGAGTCCACTCACTCCGGGCGAGACGCCGTCGGCGGTCTTCAGCAGCCCGAACACGAGCCACGGCTGGCGGCCCATCTCGGTGAAGACCCAGCCGACGATCATCGCCATCAGCGGTAGCGGGGCGGCCCAGATCGCGACCTTCCACATCCACTGCTTGGGCTCACGGCCCTTCCGCGTGAACCAGAGGTCGGCAGCTGCGACCCCGATCGCGAGGACGCCGAGTGCCATCATCCAGCGGAACGACCAGTAAGTGACCCAGATGATCGGGGTGTAGTCGCCGGGTCCGTAGACCTCGGTGTACTGCGCCTGAAGATCGTTGATGCCCTCCACAGTGCCGGTGAAGGTGTGCGTCGAGAGGAAGGAGAGCAGGTACGGAATGCGGATCGAGAACAGCTCGCTCGATCCGTCGGGGGTACCCCAAGTGAACACCGAGAACGAGGCGTCGATACCCGTGGACGTGCGGTAGAGCGCCTCCGCCGACGCCATCTTCATCGGCTGAGTGTCGACCATCGCGAGGCCGAGCGAGTCGCCCGTGACCAGGGTCAGCCCGCCGCTGATCACCATCATCCAGGCGCCGAAGGTCAGGGCGGGCCGCATGGTCTCGAGGTGCTGGTTGCGCGAGAGGTGGTAGGCCGC
This sequence comes from Rathayibacter tritici, assembly GCF_002932875.1. GTDB lineage: Bacteria > Actinomycetota > Actinomycetes > Actinomycetales > Microbacteriaceae > Rathayibacter > Rathayibacter tritici. The sequence continues at coordinate 45,574 of NZ_PSWS01000054.1, read as the reverse complement.
GACGCTGATAATCACGGCCGCCGACACCATGAAGCAGGCGAAGATCGTGTGCGGGAAGGCGGCGAGCGCGACCTTATTCGTCAGGAGTGCCCAGATATCGGTGAGCTCTGCGCGGCCCTTGGACTCGTTGATGCGGAACCCGACTGGATTCTGCATGAAAGCGTTCGCCGCGATGATGAAGTAGGCCGAGAGAGTCGTGCCGAGGGTGGTCAACCAGATGGTCGCCAGGTGCAGTTTCTCGGGCAGCTTGTCCCAACCGAAGATCCAGAGGCCGATGAAGGTCGCCTCGAGGAAGAAGGCGAGCAGGCCTTCGAAGGCGAGTGGCGCGCCGAAGACGTCGCCGACGAAGCGGGAGTAGTCGCTCCAGTTCATCCCGAACTGGAACTCCTGAACAATCCCGGTCACCACGCCCATCGCGAAGTTGATCAGAAAGAGCTTCCCGAAGAATTTCGTCAGCTGGAGGTAGTGCACCTTCCCCGTGCGCACCCAGCAGGTCTGGAAGATCGCGACAGTGAGCGCCATCCCGATCGTGAGCGGGACGAACAGGAAGTGGTAGATCGTCGTCAGACCGAACTGCCACCGTGAGAGCAGGAGCGGATCCAGGAGTTCGTTCACAGCTCAGAGAGTAGGTCGACGGGAGGGGCCCGACGGCCTTCGATCCCCGTACTCGGCCGGATGTGCGCCCCCGTCGCAACACCCCTTCCGGGGTGGTTGCGCTCAGCGTTCCGAGCGCGTTGGTTGATCACTCGCTCGACGTCGAGACAATCCCTCTCGATGTCGAGGAAGGCCTCCGCGCGTTCACAGCCGAGCAGCCCTCGCGTCCGTCGAAGGCTCGGCAGCCAACCTCTCGAGGCCGAGCGATCCGCACCGCCCCCGGCCTCTGAGCGTTCGTCTCACCTTTCCCTGCCTCATTCCCAGGCGCACGCCCGCGACAGTCGCTCTGGGATTTCGTTCACCCGATACCCAGCGGGCGGCGTCATCAGCCGGCGTCAACGCGGGAGCGGGCGCCCGAGAACCAGGCCGGCGCCCGGAAGCCATACCTCAGCACGGGAAGGTCGCGGGTGAGGCGCCAGTAGCCCAGCGCCGCTGCGACGCCGAGAGCGCAGACCAGCAGCGGCACCACCGGACCGATCACGTCCAGCCAGCGCTGGCCCTCGAACAGCAGCAGCACACTGGTCGCGAGCGAGACGAAGAGGACGTGCACCACATACACCGGCAGGGTATTGCGGCCGATGAACGTGATCCAGCCCGCTCCCCGGCGGTGGGAGAGAAAGCGCGCCACGACGAGCCCGGCCAGCACCGCCAGCACGCTGACCAGGACGAGCCCGATCGTCAGCAACGGAAAGCGGCCGCGGACAGCGAGGATCACACCGGCCAGCGCGAGGAACAGCACACCGAAGCCCAGCCCGCTGAGCAGCCCGCGACGCTCGACGAACGCCATCACCGCAGTGCGCAGATACAGCCCGAGCAAGAAGAACATCAGGTAGCGGGCCATACCGTCCCAGGCGATATTGCCGGTGCCCCCGGAGGTGCTCGAACGGATCGCATACCAGAGCACGGCAATCGCCGTCGCGATCCCGATCTGCACGCGCCAGTCGAGCCACCCCTGGGCTAGTTTCGCCAGGACGAAAAAGATCGTCAGCGCGTAGAGGAACCAGAGCCCGTTATGCGGCATCACCGGTTGCAAGAGCAGCGCGAGCAGGTCGGACTCGTCAGTGCCGCCGGGATTGGGGACCACCAAGAAGAAGAGGAACCGCACCACCGACCACAGCAGGAACGCCCATACCAGCAGGCTCAGCCGCGAGCGCCAGAGCTCGGGCCAGGAGCGGGTGAGCACCGAACCCGCGAACAGACCGGACGCAAGAAAGAACAGCGGCATCCGGAACGTGATCAGCAGCAGGTTGATGTCGTTCCACGACTCGGGGGCGATCCCGGCCGTCGTCGTCCACTGCACGGAGTGGGCGAGAGCGACCAGGATGATCGCGATGCCCTTCGCGGTGTCCACCCAGCTGATGCGTGCGCGTGCCATGAGTCCTCGTCGTGGTCATCCGTCGGAAATCGGCCGGCGGCGACGATGGCGCAGGCGATGAGCAAGTGTTACACAGCTGTGGATCAGCTGTGACGTTTCGCACACTTCAGAATCGGTCGATCCGGTGACGCTGGAGCGACCACGGGGTGGACGAACCGACGATCCTCCTCCGAGTCGGCCCCGGCCGCCCCACGGATGTCCGATGATCGAGGCATGACTCCAGCGACGTCCCCCGGTTCCCCTCGCCGCATCCGCCTGCGCCTGCTGGTCGCGCTCCTGGTGCTTGCGCTGATCCTCGGCAGCGTCGCCGCGGCCCTCGCGCTCGCCTCCCGGAGCGGAGGGACGGCCGCTCCCGCCGTGACCTCCTCCGCTCCCGCCCCGACCTCCTCGGTCGACATGGCCGAGCGGGTCGCCGGGCTGGAGAAGCGTTTCGCGGGCGGATTCCCGCAGCACAGCATCGTCCTCACCGGCAGCTCCACAATCGGCCGCTGGACGAGCTCGAAGGAGGATCTGCGTCCGCTCGAGACCTACAACATCGGGATCGGCGGGACGACGGTTGCCGACCACCTCGCCTGGCTCGACCGGATGATCACTCCCTTCAATCCGCGCGCCGTCATCGTCTACGTCGGTGCCAACGACATCACCGGCGAAGCGGATTCACGCAGCGGCGCGCAGACCGCGGATGCGGTCATCGAGTACCTCCAGCGCGTCGAGGAGGTCGCCCCGGAGGCGGAGCTCTACTACGTCGAGATCGCCGAGACTCCGGCGCGCGCGTCCGTCAGCGCGGAGGTCCGCGCCGCGAACAGCGCCATCAGCGCCTATGCCGAGACCGACGACCGCGTCACGTTCGTGCCGACCGCGCAGGTACTACTCACCCCCGACGGGTCGATCGACCCCTCCCTCTTCCTCGATGACGGCCTGCACTTCAACGACGCCGGCTACGCCCGCTTCTCGGAGGCGGTCCGCGCGGTGGTCCTGCCCGCCCTGGAGTAAGGACCGGCGGCGGACGCGGACGCCCCCTTCCGTGCCAACGGACGGGGAGGGGCGGGCCGGTCGGTCAGCTGCAGACCGTGCCGTCCATCGGCGTGCAGGAGCGGAGGTTCCGGACCCCAGCGTTGACCCTGATGGGGGCCACTGTCTTTCGCTCCCGGAAGCCTATCCTGGCCCCGCGCCATCGCCGACGCGGGCCCACTGCACCGTCGCAGTCCTCTGCCTCTTCGGCAGCGCCGACCGTCTCGGAGTCACCGATGCCCCGCTCGAGGAACCGCCTGCGCACTCTCGCACTAGTCTCCGCTCTGGCGGTCACGGCCGCCGCGCTCGTCGCGGGCCCCGCGGCCCCGGCCTCCGCCGCCCCGGTCGTGCCCGCCGGCTTCACCGATTCGCTGGTGGCCGCCGTCCCCTCGCCGACCGCCCTCGCCTTCACCACTGACGGGCGGACCCTGGTCTCCTCGCAGACCGGCGCGATCCGGGTGCTGCGCGCAGGCGCGCTGGTCGCCACTCCGGCGCTCGATCTGCGCTCGAGAATCTGCTCGAACGGCGAGCGCGGCGTGCTCGGCCTCGCGGTCGACCCCGCTCCCGGCTCCCGGACGGTCGTCGTTTACTACACCGCGAAGGGCTCCGACGCCTCCTGCCCCACCAACGCGAGCGGCACCACGAACCCCACGGGGGCACCCCGCAACCGCGTCTCCTCGTTCCACCTCGGGACCGACGACCGCATCGACCCGGCCTCCGAGCGCGTCCTCCTCGACGGCATCTACTCCCCCGCGGGTAATCACAACGCCGGCGACCTCGCCATCGGCAAGGACGGCCTGCTCTACGTCAGCGTCGGCGATGGGGGCTGCGACTACCGCGGCGGAGTGGGCTCGCCGGGTGGCAGCGGCTGCGGCGGCCGCAACGACGCGGCCCGCGACCCGAACATCCTCAACGGCAAGATCCTCCGGATCACCCTCACCGGCGGGATCCCGGCCGGTAACCCCTACCAGGGCACCGGCAGCGCCTCCTGCCGACTCGCTCCTGCCGCTGACGGCCTGCGCTGCCGCGAGACGTTCGCGAGCGGGCTGCGGAATCCGTTCCGCATGGCGTTCGACCCGAACGCGGCCGGTACCGTCTTCCGCATCAATGACGTCGGCCAGGACTCCTAGGAGGAAATCGACCAGGGCGCGGCCGGCGCCGACTACGGCTGGAACTCCCGCGAGGGCCACTGCGCGCAGACCGGCTCCGCCTCGAACTGCGGAGCCCCAGCACCGGCCGGACTCACCGATCCGCTCTTCGACTACGCGCACAGCAGCGGCTGCGGCTCGATCACCGGCGGCGCCTTCGTCCCGAACGGCGTCTGGCCGGCCGCGTACAGCGGCTCCTACCTCTTCGGCGACTACGTCTGCGGGAAGATCAGGACCCTTGATCGCACAGGCACCGCCGGCGACCTCGTGACCGGCCTCGGTGGCAGCAGCGCGGTCGCGATGGCCTTCGGCCCCTCGCGCGGAACGCAAGATCTCTTCTACACCAGCTACGCGAACGGCGGCCAACTGCGTCGGCTGGCCTACACCGCCGCGGCGAACCGCGCACCGACCGCGACCCTCTCTGCGGCCCCCTCCTCGGGCGCGGCGCCTCTCGCCGCGCGGTTGAACGGCACCGGCAGCAGCGACCCTGAGGGCGGCGCACTGCGCTACTTCTGGTCCTTCGGGGATGGCACACCCGACCGCATCACGACCGGACCGACCTTCACGCACAGCTATGCGGCAGGCCGCTGGACCGCGACCCTCCGCGTCCTCGATCCGAAGGGGGCGGTCTCGGCTGCCGCAACGACGACGATCACCTCGGGCGATCGCGCTCCGAGCGTGAGCATCACCGCGCCCGCGGACGGCGCAGTCTTCGTCTCAGGGCGGAGCTACCGCCTGCGCGCGACGGCGACCGACCCGGAGGACGGCGCCCTCCCCGCGTCGGCACTGACCTGGACGGTCCAGCGCCGTCACGCCGAGCACACGCATCCGTTCCTCGGCCCGCTGACCGGGAACGACCTCGCCTTCACCGCCCCCGGCCCGGAGGACCTCGCAGCCGCCGCGAACAGCGACCTGCTGATCAGCGTGACCGCGACCGATTCGGACGGAGTCTCCGCGACGGCCACGCGCACGTTCTCGCCGCAGAAGGTGTCCGTCACTCTCGTCACCGAGCCCGCCGGGCGCACGGTCGTGGTCAACGGGAGCGAGGTCCGCGGAGGGACGAGCGTCGTCTCGTGGGCGGGCTCGGCACTCCAGCTCGAGGTCCCCGACCAGACCGACGCATCGGGCACCGCCTACCGTTTCTCCTCCTGGTCCGACGGTGGCGCCGCCTCCCACAGCGTCGTCACTCCTCTGAGCGGCACGACGCTGACGGCGACCCTCGTCGCGCTCCCCAGAGCGCCGACCGTCGTGACGGGTTCGGCGGGCTCCGGAGACACGGCCACGCTCTCGTGGTCGCCCCCGGCGGGCACGGGCGGTCCGGCGATCGTCACCGTACCGTGACCACGCGATACCCACTCGGCATCCACGAGCCTCCCGGGCGCAGCCCTGCCGCCGCCCAGCCGCCCGCCCCTACGATCGAGCCATGCCGAGCATCCGGAGCCGCCCCTCCCGCGTCGGGGGCCCGCGGTGAACGACACCCTCACCGACATCCTCGACGTCGTGGTCGGCGTCCCCCCGATCTGGCGCACCCTCCTCGCCGGGCTCGCGATCTTCTTCGAGACGACGATCCTGGCGGGCCTGATCGTCCCCGGCGACACGATCGTGATCGTCAGCGCCACCGGCGTCACCTCCCCGCTCCAGTTCGTCGCGCTCGCCGTCACCGTCGTCATCGGTGCCCTCTGCGGCGAGTCCGTCGGCTTTTACCTCGGTCGCTGGTTCGGCCCGCGGATCCGCACCTCCCGCCTCGGACGTCGGCTCGGCGAGAAGAACTGGTTGCGGGCCGAGCGCTACCTCGCCCGGCGCGGCGGGATCGCGGTGTTCCTCTCGCGCTTCCTGCCGGTGCTGCACTCGCTGATCCCGCTCACCGTAGGGATGAGCGGCATGCGCTATCGCACCTTCATGGCGTGGACGATCCCGGCGTGCGTGCTCTGGTCCTCGGCGTACGTCGGTGTCGGCGCTGCGGCGGCTGGCAGCTACCGAGAACTCTCCGAGAGCCTGCACGGCGCGGGCTACATCTTCGTCGGCGTCATCGTCGTCTTCGCGCTGCTCGTGCTCCTGGGCAAGAAGCTCCTCAACCGAGCGGAGGCGCGTCACCTCGATGAGTGACGCGCCTCCGGGGGTGGATCTGGCGAGGATCAGTCGAGCAGACCCGCCGAGGTCAGCCACTCGCCCGCGACGGCCGAGGCCGACTTCTGGTCGTTGACGCTCTCGGAGTTGAGGGCGACCAGATCGTCCGCCGTCAGCTTCGCGCTGACCGCGTTCAGCACCGCGGCGGCATCGTCCGTGATCTTGCTCGAGACGATCGGCACGACGTTGTCGGCGACGAACAGTCCGTCCGGGTCCGCCAGGGCAACCAAGTCGTTCTTCTGGATGTTCGGGTCGGCGGTGTAGACGTTCGCCAGCTGGATCTGGTTGCTGGTGAGCGCGTCGACCGTGGTCGATCCGCCGCTGTCCTCGATCGCCTGGAAGGTGGTCGAGATGCCGTACTTGGACTGCAGGGCCTCGGGCCCGTAGGGGCGCGTCTGCAGCTCGGAGTTGCCACCGACCACGATCGGGTCGGTGACGTTCTTCAGCGATGCGATATCGGTGAGCTTCCACTTGTCGGCGAAAGCCTTCGTCACCGTGTAGGAATTCTGGTCGCTGGCGCCGGCCGCATCAAGGGCACGGAGGCCGTCGGGCAGGGCCCCGCCGAGCGCGGAGTAGACGTCCTCGGCGGTCGTCGCCGTCGCGTCGGGCTGGAGCGCCTGGAGGAGGCTGCCGTCGTACTCCGGGAAGACGTCGATGGATCCGCTCTCGATCTCGGGCAGGTAGATCTCTCGCTGGCCGATGCGCAGTTGGCGGTCGACGGTGAGGCCGTCGTTCTCCAGTGCCTGCGCGTAGATCTCGGCGAGGATCTCGTTGGAGTAGTAGTCCTGCGAGCCGACCACGATGGTCTCGGCGCCCGCAGTCGCACCCGATCCCTCATCCAGCGGATCGCTCGAAGAACACCCTGCCAGTGCCACGACGGCACCGACCGCGAGTGCGCTCAACGCGACACGGCCCTTCGTGAAATGTGCTGTGAACATTGCTATTTCCCTTCTTCGATGGGGATTCCCACCACCGCGCGTCGTCGGGGCGACGAGGCGCGGGAACCTGTGCGGCCGGCGGAACCGGCCAGACCGAGCACGACTCCGCGCGGCACGGCGAGACGCTGGAGGACGGCGAAGACGATCTCGCTGAGCAGCGTCAGGACAATCACCAGGATCGAGCCCGCGAGCATCTGCGGATAATCACCCGACTTCACTCCGCGGAAGATGTACTGGCCGAGTCCGCCGGCGCCGATGTAGTCGGCGAGGGTGGCGGTGGCGATGATCTGCAGCGTCGCGGAGCGCAGCCCGCCGAGCAACAGCGGCAGGCCCAGGGGGATCTCCACCCTCGTCAGGATCTGCCACTCCGTCATCCCCAGCGAGCGCGCCGCGTCGATTGTGCGACGGTCAACCGCCTCGAGTCCGGCGTAGGCCCCGGCGAGCACCGACGGAATCGCGAGCACGACCAACGCGATCAGCGGAGCACCCAGACCCAGACCCAGGCTCATCGCCGCAAGGACGAGCACGCCGAGCGTCGGCAGAGCGCGCAGACCACCGGCGACCGGGACCGCGATGCCCTTGCCGCGACCGGTGTGCCCGATCAGGTAGCCGATCGGGATCGCGATCGCCGCCGCGATCACCAGCACCAGCAGGCTGATGCCGATGTGCTGGGCGACGCGGGTCGGGATCGGATAGTCGCCGCTCCAGTGCGCGGGATCGGTGATCCACGCGAAGGCCGCAGCGATGAGGTTCACGTCGTCACCGCCCCTTCGATGGCGACCGGTCGACGTGCGCGGCGGGCGCGATCCAGTGCCGTCCACGGCATCAGCAGGCGCCCGATCGCCACCAGCAGCCCGTCGAGCACCAGCGCCAGCACGATAGTGAGCACGATGCCGGTGACGATCTCGCCGGTGATGCCGCGCTGGAAGCCGTCGGTGAAGAGCAGGCCGAGGCTTTGGATCCCGAGCACCGCCCCGACCGTGACCAGGCTGACCGTGCTCACGGTCACCACCCGCAGCCCCGAAAGCAGCACGGGACCGGCGAGCGGGAACTCCACCCGCCAGAAGCGCGCCCAACCGGAGTAGCCCATTGCGGTCGCCGACTGGCGGACGTCGTCCGAGACGGCGCCAAGAGCGTCAGAGGTCGTGCGGACCATCAGCGCGACACCGTAAAGGGTCAGGCCGGTGATCACATTCGCTGTCGAGCGCAGCGGGATCCCCAGCAGAACCGGCAACAGAATGAACATCGCCAGCGAGGGGATCGCATAGAGCACACCGAGCCCGGTCAACAGCGTGCCGCGGCTCCAGCGGTAACGGTTCGCGAACCAGCCGAACGGCAGCGAGACGAGAAAGCTGAGCAGGATCGGCGGCACCGAGAGAGCCAGATGCGCCAGCTGGTTCGCGACGATCGCGTCCGTATTGTTGACGACCCAGGTCACGCGGCGGGGCCGTCCTGTGAGCGCAGCACACCCGTGGGGCGCCCGTCACTATCCACGACGATGCGCACGCCGTCGCGCTCCAGAATGTGGAGGGAGCGCTTGCCGCGGTCGGCTCCCACGAAGCCGGCCACGAACTCGCTCGCGGGATTCGCGAGGATCTCGGCCGGTGAGCCCTTTTGCGCGATCCGGCCGCCCTTCTCCAGAATCACGACCTGGTCGCCGAGCAGGAACGCCTCGTCGATGTCGTGGGTGACGAAGACGACCGTCTTGTCGAGCTCGTCCTGGAGGCGCAGCGTCTCGCGCTGCAGGTCGGCGCGCACCAGAGGGTCGACGGCTCCGAACGGCTCGTCCATGAGCAGGATGTTCGGGTCCACGGCGAGGCCGCGCGCCACTCCGACGCGTTGCTGCTGACCGCCCGAGAGCTGGCTCGGGTAGCGGGTGGCGAGCGAGCGGTCCAGGCCCACCGTGTCCATCAGCTCCAGCGCGTGGACGTGCGCCTGCTTCTTCGAAACGCCATTCAACCGCGGCACGGTCGCGATGTTGTCGATCACCTTCCGATGCGGCAGGAGTCCGGAGTTCTGCATCACGTAGCCGATCCGGCGGCGCAGTGCTACGGCCGGGAGCGAAGAGATGTTTTCGCCGTCGATCTCGATCGTGCCGCCGGTGGGCTCGATCATCCGGTTGATCATGCGCAGGATCGTGGTCTTACCGCAGCCGGACGAACCGACGAAGACGGTGGTCTGCCGGGACTCCAGCACGAGCGAGAAGTCGTCGACCGCTCGCGTGCCGTCCGGGTACTGCTTGCTGACGCCACGGAACTCGATCACGAAACTGCCCGCCGTCCGGCGGAGTGCGCGCCGATTCGTCCCTGTCCCACGTCTGTGCCCGCTCTCGCTCCGCGCGTGTGGCCGCTACACGACCCGTCGACCCCGAACGGGGCCAGGCGGTCAGCCAAACACCATTCGGAGCCGCCTGCCAACCCGAGGCGCCGCGTGTTGCGGGATGTTCCGGGAGCGGCTAGGCGTCCACTGCTGTCACGGAGGTGACGCCGCGGGCGGGTTGGCGCCACGACCGGTCTAGGGAGCCGCTGCGCGCGGTCGCGCCGGTTCGAGAGCGGGGGCCTCGTCGGCGACTACTTGTACGAGCCGTCTCGCTGCTGCTGTAAGCGCGGCCGAGCACCCCTCGGTGCCGACGGTCGTTGCCGTGAGCACGGCTTCGTTGAGGATCTCGAGCTGAGCTTGATGGACCGGGTCACGAGCCAGGACGGCCTCGATCAGGACGGCTCGGTCGGGGAAGTAACGGTAGAACGTTCCGGCTGCCACTCCCGCGCGCTTCACGACCTCGCAGATCGTGAGTCGGTCCCGGCCGACCTCCGCCATGACCACCGTCGCCGCCCGGAGGAGCCGCTCGCGCGTCTCGATCCCGCGCTGTTGCCGCGGCCGCACCCCATTGGTGCCGGGTGCCACGGTGTTCCTCCGCAGAACGTTCAGCTCCGGTGAGCCCGTAGGGGTGATGGATGTGGTGCCGCTCATGGTCTCTCCTTGATCGGGGTCGATCGGGCGTGCTGCGCGATGGACGACACGGACCCGCCGCGGAGTGCCGCCCGTGTTCCTCTTGGGCACAGCGCTGTCGTGGTCTTCCCGACTCCGCTCTTCTTATGGGCGGCGAGCACTGAGACGACACGAGTCGACGTCGCCTCCCCGATGGTCTCGGTCGGGATGTGCTCGACGCAGGTGGTCAAGCTCCGTCTGCACTCGCCGGCGGTGAAGGTGGCGGGCGCCTCGGAGCCGTCGTAGACGCGGGAGTTGACGGCGCAGCAAACCTTGTCGCGGGTCTGCCAGTAGGCCTCGACCATGATCGTGGCGCCTCGGAAACCTCGCCGTCGACGATTGCTCCGTCCTTGACGGTGTCGGTCAGCGCCACCAACGCGGTGGAGTTGATGTGCATGTCGGGAGTCGTGACCTTCACGACCTCGCCCTTCGCATTCGACACGTCCGCCCAGCTGCTGTTGAACAGCGTGGTCAGGACATCGTTCAACTTCGCGAGTTGCTCCGGAGGCAGGTTGTTTCGGTCGCCGGCGCTCGTCAGACCGTCTCAATCGATGCACGCAGTCTCCTTCTCCAGATGACGGGGAGGCCCGCCGCAACGGCCTCTGCGGACCAGAGGCAGCGGGTGGTAGTGTATCGCTTACCGATCAACCAACACTACCCCACCGATACACCATTGCTCGTCGATTCCACGTGGTCGGTCGTTGCTTGCCTGCGCGTCGCAGAACGGCGGGATCCCCCTCACCCAGGCTCTGCTGGACCTTCCCTTACGGGAAGATGGACGCATGTCCCCGAAAGTTGAATGGCCGACACCCGAAGCGAGACCCGTGGATGTCGAAATCGCGATCCTGGTCAACGGCAACCGTTCGCGCGCTGAGGTCCTCAGGTACCTCGACACGGTGACCGGGGCGACGCGAGGCGTCATCGCACGAGAAACGGGCATCGCATACGGTACCCTCGGCCGCGTCCTCGACGATCTGCGGAGGTACGGGGTCGTGACAGTAGACTACGGGCGCGAATCGACTGCCGATGATCCCAGTAAGCAACAGGGCGGCCTCTACTCACGGAACCACTACCGCCTGTGGGAGCTGGATCTTGCGTGGCACAACTACACCAATCCGTCGCGGCAACGCACAATGGAACAACACCTTCAGCTTGAGGTTGTGAAGTCAGAGGGAAGTCCTGCCCTCAAGAGACTCGCTGAGTCTCACCTGGAACGGCTCCGAAGCGGTGATCCAGTACCCTAGCTGTCAACACCTCCGAAGGAGGAACTTCTCCACCTGCTCTTCAAAGAATTCAGGCTGCGTATTCCATTCGAGGAGGTGCGGCGCTGGCGGGAACTCCACGAGTTCGACAAGAGAGCGATTTCTTACTGCGAGCTCCTCGCTCTCTCGCCACGATGAATCAGCGTCACCTCGGGAGTGGAGCACGAGCGTAGGCACTCGCAAAGATCGGTGTGTCCTATCGAGCTGCTCGAAGCTTACCGGGCGCTCCATGTGTGCGAAACGGCTCAGGAGTCGTGACTCAAGGGACCAACAGACGAGACCGATGAGGAAGCCGGGTACTCGCGCCGCAGTCATCCCGCGCTCGAGCGCTGCGCGCCAGTTCAGTGCCGGACCAACCAGCACGAGGTTCGTGATGCGCCCGCGAAACTCGGGCTCATCGGCGAGCATCAGGGCGATCGTCCCGCCCATCGACCAGCCGAAGAGTGTCACGGACTGTGCGCCGCTCTCCACGGCGAAGCGGACGGCTCGCGCGACGTCGGCCGCCTCCCGGAGCCCGAGGGTCGATCCTTCCCGGCCTCCACTTTCACCGTCGCCATAGAACGAGGGGACGAGGGACGTGTAGCCGAGGCGCTGCGCCACCCTCACGCCGCGGAGCGCAGATGCGCGGGATGACTTGATGCCGTGTATGTGGATGACCCATCGGTTGTCTGATTCTCCGGGGAAGACCCACGCCGGCCGAGGTGCTCCCTCGGTCTCGATCAATACTTCCGTGAATTCATAACCTGTGGTCCACGCGTTCGCGAAGGCGTGACCGGTCCATCGTCCTGAGAGCCTGCCGCCCGCGGGGGCGTCCGTAGCGAGGAGGACCTTCCTGGTGACCGTTGCGTTCGAAGGATCGGTGAAGACGATCTCTCCGACGGAGAAGTGGCCGCCGCCTCGAACCCAGATACCGTAACGACCAGGACGTTCCACGAGAGGTGTCCGGTGAAGGACCAGCTCTGATCGATCCGGGTCGTAGGTGAAGTCGATCGTTGTGCGACGTCCTTCGAGTACAATGCGTCGCATGAGTGCGATGTCTACTGCGAGGAGAAGAAGCAGCGCGACGATAACCGTCGAGGCGGAAGTAACCGCGATCATTCAGAGATTCCCTTGTCGTTCGATACTTTCGAAATTGCAGCCAATTCTCCTGCGTGGCCTAAGTGCGCGAGCAGGTCTTCGTTTACCCTCTTCAATAGTTTTGCCTCTCGACTGGTGAGAAATGCATTGTTGTCATTGATTTCGTCTAAAACCCATGTTGTGTCCGCATAAGCTCGAGCACGAGGCTCGCTGGCGGTGATCGCGATGAAGACGCTTGCAACTCCTGGCTTGCTATTCGTAATCTTGTCGAGGAGAAGGCTGATCCGCAGGGCTCGGATGCGCCAAAGTGGCTGGAGCTGCTTATGTTGCCGCCGAATAAAGAATGAACCCCAGCCAACCGCGAGAAGCGCAACGCCGAAGCAAAAGAGAACGTAAAAGAACGCCTTGAGACCTTGCTGTGCCTCACGAGATCCCAGGCCAAAATGCCCGATTGTGAGATAAATGAGGTGCGACGCACATGCAATTGCGATGAGGCGATAGCCCCACAAGAACCAGCCCAGGACGCTCACCGCGCGGTTCGCCACGAGCAGAAGGGAGTGAGCTGCTATAGTCCCGATAGCGACGATATATACCATGAGATAGATGTAGCAAGCAAGCTGACCGAGATGATCATCGACAAAAGTTGCCGCAGTGGGGCCGATTCTCTCAATAGAGAAGAACGGAATTGCCTCGGCCGCTAATACCAATGCGAGTAGCCATAGGCGACGTGGGCGCACCGTCTTGTTCACCAGCAGGCCGACTGCGCGGCGGAAAAACCAGAACGAGCACGTAGCGGCGAGAGCCTCGACCAGATTCCATAGATTGGTTCCGCCGAGCAAGCCGTCGACGGTAGCGAGGGGGACTCCAATGTTCAGCGTGAGCATCCCGATGAGTGCGAAGAACGACGCGAGCCACGCTGGCCGTGCCGCGGAATTCTTGAGCGAGGAGCGGGCTCGGCCTATACACAGCACGAGCAGTAGCGTCACCGTGAGGAGCACGCAGGCGCTAATCAGATGGCTTGTCAGCCACGACGTTGCGCCCATCATCCGAACTCTTCCTCTCCGGGTGCAAGCCGAGTCTCGAGCATCGTTCGCATCAGCTCGAGCGCGAACAGTTCTGCGACCAGCTCCGACGGGTCATTGACGAGACCGCGACCACGGAGGATGTTGGCTCCGCGGAAGGCTTCATCATCTATGGCCACACCTAATCTCCGGAGAAGCACGCAGTCAGTGTGCTTGAAGACCGCGTGCCCTATCTCGTGCAGGACGCAGTGAATCTGGTAGACCTCAGCGTCCGCGAGTCGATACCAGATGTGACCTTTCGTCTCCGTATCGCGGAAGAGGCCCGTCAAACGTCGGAGCTTGTCGTCGGTCACTGCCTCGATGACGAGCGGCTTCCCATATACCTCCTCGGCGCGCGCAACGATCACATTGAGCCCGCCCTCCGGGGGCAACCGAAGCCGCTGAATCATTCGCCGAACAACTTTCCGCGCTGATTTTTTGTCCGAGTCTTCGGAGGCCGCGCTCACTCCCCCGCGCTCCCACCGGCTCGGCGCAAGAGATCGGCGATCGCCCGGATCTCGTCGACGCCTAGCCCGCTCAGATTCCGAGCAGCGATCCGAGCTGTGCCCGTCCGCCGCATCGTCTCCTCGAGTTCGAGCTGCGCCTCGAAACGTTCGGCGGCGTCGGCATCCATCAGCCGGAGGTACGCACCATCTGCGCCGAGAGCCACACTGATCGCCACGCTGACGGCCCCTGCCGGCACGCTGGGCATCGCCCCGTCCAACAGGTCTTCCCACTGGGAGAACGAGAGGGCGACGCCGATGCGACCAGAAGCGCGGGACGCTGCGGTGTATGGGTCATCTGGGTGTCGTCTCGCGAGGAACCGTAGTCGTCGGCTGAACTCGTCCACGTCCTCGAGGAAAGTCTCCGACTCGGTGACGGCGTTGCCGGGGCCGAGCCGTGGACGCTCCCCGGCCTTCGCCGCCCTGAACGCCTCAACGGAGTCGAGTTCCAGGAACTGGCAGAGTTCGTCGAATTTCTCGATGTCGATCCGCCGCTTGCCGTGGAGCATCTTTGACAGTTGCCCCTCAGAGACGTCGATCGCGTGAGCTGCCTCGGCGAGGGTTGTGCGTCGCTCGGCCATCGCCGCGCGGAGCCCGCGGCCCAGGGATCGTGTCAGCAAGCCCGGAACGGGCTGCGAAACCATCGGCATGGGGAAGCGTCCTCTCAGATCCCAAACATAGGGAAACCTCTGTTACTGTCTTGCCAAACGGAGCGGCTTGCCAAGCGTACCCGATTCTTGGCGCGGTTCCGCCAACCCACGGGCGTACCCGACGCCCGAGTCCCACGACTTGAAGGGCCTCACATGCGCTCCATCTCGCTCGACGCGGCACTCGCAATCATGACCGTCGAGGGCACCGAACTGATGCGCGCGCTGGATGACGGGGCCGCCCTCTCGCTGGGCGAGCTCGAAGCGAGGACCGGCATCCGTCCCCTGGCTCTCGCACGCAGCGTCAGAACGCTCTCGTCTGCGGGGGTGCTTCGCCGCGGAACTGACGGGCTCATCTTCCGCCCGGACCGTGCCACGCCCGGAGCGAGGGCGAGCAATGATCGGTAATCGACACACGATCTCCCGCATCAGCTCCCCTACTGGCTCGACTTCGGCCGCGTAGACGACCTCTATGCCCGTCTTCTAGATGAGTTAAGCGGGTCACCAATCTTGCAGATTCAAGCTGGGAAACGCGATATCAAACCAACGCTGGACGGATGGACAACTGACGTCCCAGCCCAGCGCTCGTTGCCAGGCTTCCTCGAATCAAAGCACGCAACAGCGAAAGCTATTTGATCAACATAAATTCTGTGGGATCTGATTCTTCCGGCCGTACGTCGAGACGCTTCGTCGCTCGTGCCTATCGATGTTCTCATCGGCGCTGGCTTGCTCCGAGTTCCGTCGCAGCCAGTCTTCCACCTCGCGTTCGAACAGGATGCGGTCGACGTTCCATTCGAGGGCATGAGTAAAATCTTTGAAGATTGCGAGTTCCGTCGTCTCAGCGGTGGCAAACTTGACCGACCGGCTGAGAGGTGCAGCAGTGTCTCCGCCGCGGTGCAGGAGGAGCGTAGGAACGTTGGGCCTGCATGATTACCCGACTGCCTGGTCTGTCCTGCCCAACCTACGGAGGGTCAGGCGCACTGTCTCTCGCGGCAGATGACGGCGCGTGCTGATGTCTCCCACGGGTTCGGCGACGGTGAAGACGGGAGACACCGCGATAAGTCCTTCGACACGAATCCGGACTGCGGCGTCGAGGGTGAAAGCTACTCCAGCGACCATCCCATCAAGATGACCCGAGCTGCGCCGTGTTCACGCGCGAATGCGACGGCCGCGACAATATCGATGACCTGTCGCTCTCCGAACGGCAGCTCCCGCGACGACTCCTCCGCATGTTGCAAG
This sequence comes from Rathayibacter tritici, assembly GCF_002932875.1. Taxonomy (GTDB): domain Bacteria; phylum Actinomycetota; class Actinomycetes; order Actinomycetales; family Microbacteriaceae; genus Rathayibacter; species Rathayibacter tritici. Next base: position 29,544 of record NZ_PSWS01000054.1, on the reverse strand, counting down.
AGCAATGACGCATAGCCAGCGGCTTCAGCGGAGCGAATCCCGCGGAACGTCTGCTCAACGCCCATCGAGTGCCCGTCGACGTGAATCACTCACTTTTCGAACGAATACTGAGAAACGAGAACTCGCGCGCCCTTGCCAAGCTGGTGCTCAATGAAGGATCCCGGCTGGAGAGAGGAGTAAAAGCTGCTTTCCCAGTTCCAGCGGCCTGACGTCTCAGCCAAATCCCCGCTGACTGTCAGAAGATGACGAGTGACAGTTCGCGGGGACGCCGCGACCACGGAACCAATCTGATCACCCCCGGTCCTGAACTTCACGCTTCGCCAAGTCAGCTCATGGACGATGTTCCGCTCATAGGGAATCGACGGAGCGAGACGGTCGAGCTTCGTCACCAGCAAGGTTGGGCCGACGACATTTGAGATGAGGCGTCCCACAAAATGACCCTACATGACGGTTTATCGTAATCCATTCTACTTTTGCTCGAAGCCCGCGGCACATGCATTGAGGGCGAGTGGCAAGGTTGCGGACTTGGCGTGGACGCAGGGACAGACAGTTGTTCTTGGGTCCCCTTCCGGGGGCGGCGACGACGCGAGAATGGAAGGAGACAGGCCGTGCGCGTGTGGCAGCTACGGCGACGCGTATGGGGCTCATCCCCTGACGAGACGTGCCGTCGCCGTGACCAAGACAGTGCAGTCGCCGGGCAGGCGTGTTCGACTGAATCGAACGATCGGAGATCACGGTGTCCGAAGCACTGCTCGTCATAGCTTGAGGCCTCGCTATCGCGGTCGGCTTCACCGTTTGACTCATCAGACGCCGACGATTCCGGGAGGCCGCAGCACCGGCTGGCGCCGCAGCACCCATCCTTCGCGATGTGTATGCAAGCCGCGGAAATCAGGAGCGCTCAGCAGATGAGGGTGGGGCGACCCAGCACGTCTATTACTGTCAGAGGCCCGGATCCCCTCCACGTCTACGGCGTCCACCCCGCTTCGCCTACTGGTAATAAGTAGCGCTCGTTCGATCCCCTCGGCCTCAGGATCAGCTAGGGCAGCCAGCTCGATCCGTCTGCGGGACTGTGCCGGTGAACGATCCCCATACGAAATTTTGCTGGTCGGATGGCGAGACCTGTCGGGTCGTACGCTTTTCCCATGACGAACTACGCCCGCCCCGCTGTCGAGGACCGCGTTTTCAGGGACGACGGCGGTCGGCCCATCCCCTACGGCACCCGTTGGGGAGGAGAATCACCTCCGGACGACAGTTACTCCGTCACCAGCAACACCGAGCGATTCCGGCCCCTGCACGCGATCGCGGACGCCCTGATCGAGCACCTCGCGCGCACCTACGACGTCACGATCAAGGACGACCCAGCCCTCGCATCCCGAGACGAAGCCGAAATCTCCTGGGCTGCCCGTGCCACGCGAGTGACCCCCCGCTCGGTCGACGCTGCACCACTGACGATCGTCTGGACCGGCTTTCCCGGCGTCCTCGTCCACGCCGGAGCACTGCACCGGTTCGAGTACCCCGTCTGCGGATGCGACGCCTGCGACGACGACTGGACTGCCCTCGCCGAGGACCTCGAGCGGACCGTTCTCGACGTCGTCGCGGGTCGCTACGAGGAAAGCATCACCGCCGGCGACGACGGCATCACTGTCGGCTGCCGCATCGGAGGCAACGGCGAACTCGTCATGTGCAGCGGCTACAGCACCACGGCGGGCCAACACCGGGTGACCAGCCACAGCGGGCAGCAGTTGTCCGCACCCTGGAACAGATCGTGGGAGGCCTGGCCACAGCGCCCGCGCTGATGCCCCTCCCGGCTGAGCACTGCACTGTCGGACGCGTCCGGTGATCCATTGCCTATCGCGATGACCTCCAAAGAATCTGCTTGCCGAACTCTTCGTTGGCGTAGAGGCTGGATCCGCAGCCGGTCGACCCTCGATCCTCGCGGGAGGGTTACCGCTGGGTGTCGCTGGTCGCGTCCGCGGCCGCGGTGGCGCGGCGCTTACGGGCGGCCGGGCTACCACCGATCCACCCGGCGCAGCCAGCGGTTGCGAGTGCAAACGTGACGATCACGTTGGCCAGGACCGCGGCGGACAACGCCCGCACGAGCGCCCGTATCTGGGGCGTCTGGGGCGCGTGAGAGCTGGAGCTGGCGAGTGCGGGAGCGGCGATCACGGACTCATCCACACTCGCACCACAACAACTAAACATGACATCCCTCTCCTACGGAAACGGCCCGATACTAACCGGACTGATACCGACCATAGTTGCATCGTATGCGCAGGTTGTCGAGGTCTGGCGGGAAGACAACGGGAGCGCCCTGTAGAGTGAGGTCTGGACCTCATTCAGGAAGTGCTATCCGGAGGGTGCGCGTGCCCAAATTCGCGGCTCCGAGCCAGGATCGTGACTGGGACGACGACGCCGAGGCTGCACGGCAAGCATTCGCGGTCCCGGCTCGTCTTGCGGTGTTGCTGATGCTTCGGGACGCCGGGGAGCCGATCTTGCGGACTCAGATCATGGAGTCAACGGGTCTGAATGCCGACACGGTCCATCGCACGCTGATCTTCCTAGAAGGTTTGGGGATCGTCGAAGCTAATTTGCCACGCACTATGTGGCCGGGCCGCTCGGTGATGTGGCGCGTCAACCACGATCGCTACCAAGCGGTCCTGGATGCCTTCATGCGTCGGATCACCTAAAGTCCGAGCCCTTCCCCGCCTGTCACAGGGATCGTCGCGCCAGTCATGTAGGTGGACTGTGAGACCCAGTAGATGACCGAAGCGATCTCCTCGGGTCGACCGATGCGGCCGAGCGGTGTACGAGCGACGTGCGCTGCTCGGTTCTCTTCGCTCACCAGGGAGAACATGTCTGTCTCAGTTGCTCCAGGTGACACAACGTTGAACCGAATACCAACGCTCCCGTACTCCCACATGGCGGACCGCGCCAGCCCTTCGAGAGCTGCCTTCGAGGCCGTGTAGTGGCTTCCGCCCGGGATGCCGGCGCGAGCTGATTCAGAAGCAACCAGCACGATCGAACCGCCACCGAGGCGGTTCATCTCCCGCACCGCTGCACGGACCACGTTGAACGCGCCGAAGGTGTTCGTCTCAAATACCTCTCGAAGGTCTTCATCTCGCATCCGCACGAGTAAGTCCTGTCGGACGATTCCGGCGTTGACCACGACCGTATCCAGCGTGGTCTCATCGCTCATCGCGCGAGCGTGACGGAAAACTGTGCGCACCGACGCCTGGTCCCGCACATCGGCTTCGACGCCCTGAACTCCTTTTGGGGGGCCGCTACCTCGATGCGTGCCGACGACCTCGAACCCGTTGGCGAGATAGCATCGTGCCGTCGCTGCTCCAATACCACGCGAGGCGCCAAAAACTACCGCCAGCTTTTTCACATCAACCTCCGCTGGGTGTACAGTACTCGATAGCGTGTTCGCTGGATAGCGGGTGTGCTGGACGCATTTCTCACACCTTGAAATCGGCTCAGCATGCCCAAAGTACCTCACGTCTTACCTTCCATCTGCGAACAGCGCGCCTTCGGCTTGATTGTCGCGATCCGCGACTCGCCCACAGGCTCGGTCCCGCACACGGAAGCCGAACGGCGCTTTGGCTCTCGTGCTATCCGCACTCTTCTGCGTTACCACGTCTGCACCTCCGTAGGTGACAGCCTGACGCTCAATGATGCGGCGCTGCGCGCCGCCGTCTACGATACCATCAGGTTTAATCCAATGGTTGGCGAGAGTAGGTAGACGTGTCGGGTCTGACAGAGGTGGACGCCCTCAGCAGTTGGGTCGTCTGTGACATCCTGGGTGATGCAATCGCGCTCAGGGAGCTCGGTGGCCAGGAGTTCCCTGGTGTCAGCCTGAGACGAACGCTTGATCGACGCGGCGTACGCCTGCTTTACGCATCGATGCGCGAGGCTGTTGCGGCGGAAGCCGATCGTTTCGTCAACGAAACCTATGCCGGCCGAAAGTACGCCGTTGATGTGCGGCTGGTGTGGAGTCCCGACAGAACCACTATTCTCGGCGCAACCGGTATCTACTACCCAGTTGGTACTGTGGCAGAAGATGCCCCGGTAATCGGTACCTGGCAATGGCGTGTCGACCGCCGGACGGGGCAGAACCGTGGGCCAAATGCCAGCCGCTGGAATGACGACCTCTACCGCATCTATGGCGTGGACCCGGCAGGGATCGACACGACCCGCGGGCCATCAGCCGAGTGGCTCGCCAAGTTCCTCCCCCCGTCCTCAGCAGCCACCATCAAACTGGCCATCGACAGCGGCATTAAGGACGCGCCTCAGACGCTTCAAGTCCTGGGTTACGATGCGATCCGGCAGGACACGGGGGACACGTTCGCCATGTGCATGTATGCGCGTGCGTATCCTGATCCAGACGATCCAGGCGCCCTATGGCTTCGGGGATTCAGTCACTCCGTTGAGAAATCCCCGAAGATTCAGCCGGTTGACCGTGCGGCTCCGGCACTTGATGGCCTGGCTTCCGCAGCATTCGCACTCGCTACGACGCAAGCGCTTGCGGCCATCGACGTGATCCAGGGCACGATCTTCATGCGATCCCCTAATTGGGAACGGACAGGCTTACCCGCGGACGCGATTCTCCTCGCTGACCTGGCCGTTGGGTCGGTGCTGGATGAACTCCTCGATATGTTCCGCACCACCGCACGTTCCGAAGTGCCCAGCTCCCCGCACGACTACACCCTGAACGGAACTATGTACCGGGTTCGGGTAGTTTCGGCAGACGTACATCTAGAGCGAGGTCGATACATCGTCGTCGCCTTCGAGCGTGTCTCGTGAGCGCGCTTCTCGCAGGTAGGACCTTCCTTGTTGCTGGTCTGTGGACCGACCAATCTCTGGCCTTCCCTACGGCGGCTGCGATACAGCAGCATGGCGGTCGGGTCCTGTGCACGGCTTACGGGAAGCAGCTCCGCGCCGCCACAACCATCGCCAGGAGGCTCCCCCAGCCCGCTGCTGTGCTTGAATTCGACGCCACAGAATCTGGTCACCCCGAGGCCTTGACTGCCGCTCTCCGGGAGCAGACGGATGAGCTGCACGGTGTCGTGCACTTCATCTCGGGTAGCTACCGGTCGGTCGTCGGTGGGCACTTCCTTGAGGCTCCGTGGGCGGATGTTTCTCATTCCTTCCAGGTCTCGGCATACTCACTTCAGAGCCTCGTCCGTGCCGCGCTGCCCCTCATGGGTTCAGGTTCAAGCGTTGTCGGGTGCACCTTCGATGCCGGTGTGGCGTGGCCGATCTACGGCTGGGCAGGTCCTGCGAAGGCTGCCTACGAGGCCACCAATCGTTACCTTGCGCTTCATCTGGGGCCACGTGGGATCCGCTCCAACCTCATCGCCGCTGGACCGGTCCAGACCATGACGATGCGAGCAATTGAGGGCATCAATGAGGTGGGAGAAGTCTGGAACCGCGCTCCCCTGCGCTGGGACGACACTGACCCCGCGCCGGTTGCCGACGCGACAGTCGCACTTCTGAGCGACCTGCTGCGCGCCACAACCGGGTCGATCATCCACGTCGACGGAGGCTTCCATGCAGTCGGCTACTAGCGAGGAGCGACGGGCCGTCATCGACGCGGTTCGCCGACGAGAAGCGGCCGAGGAGCACGTGGTCTCGTCGGACGCGTCATGGCCGACGCTCCCCGTGTCGCGCTGAGGTTCCTCACGGAGTCTGCGGACGACACTGCGGACCTGCGGCGGGGGCTCGTGGACCTCGAGATCGGCTCCGCGGTTCCGGGGTCCTCCGACATCGCTCATGAGCAGGTCGGCACGGACGCGCTCGTCGGACTCGCCCGGCCCGGTCATCCTCTCTTCGACAACCGCCTCGACGTCCCTCGATGGGCCGCGGCACATCACATCACCGTGTCGAGGCGAGGCGTCTCCGCGACCGCGTCGACGAGCTCCTCGAGGCTCACGGTGTGACGCGCACCGTGGTGGCATCCGTCGCCTCGACCGCCGCTGCGAGTGAGATCCTTCAGGCGAGCGACTCGGTCGTGGCCGTTCCCGCAACCGTTGCCCAGCGCGCCGCCGCAACCGGCCGCGCGGCCGTCTTCGTACTGCCCATTCACCTTCCCGACGTCGCCATCGTGCTGTCCTGGCATCGCCGCCTCTCTGGAGACCGCGGGCACGCGAGGATGCGGAGCGTCGTGGAGGACACGATCACTGCCTCCCGTTAAGGCGTCGACCAGACAGCCCGAGACGAGATCGAGGGCCGTTTCTGCGCCCGTGAAGACCTTGCCGACATGCTCCTCGACCACCTCACCGACGCCGACATCCAGTTCCACCAGAGCATTGCCGCCGTCACCACCCCCGGCCTCACGGTCGGTGCCCTCCAGATGATCCGACGCGGCGACGGCCTGGGAGTCTTCGTTGTCGTCGATGGACATGACCCTGCCGAGCGCAGGGTGACGATGTGGACGCCCGCTCTCTCTCGCTTCGCTCAGGTCACCTCGGCCGTCAGGTTGCTGACGCGTTCGACGTCGTCGTCCTGCAGAAGGTCGTGGGGCTTCATGACATTCCTGCGGGCGCAGCGTTCGGCGACGGCCGGGTGCACCGCTGCGGATGCGCGGTAGGCGCAGGCGCGGACGACGCGATCGATGCAGAGTTCCGCCCCTCGGGGCCCCCTGGCGAGGGGCGAATGACGCAGCACCGTCACGCCAGGAGGCACCCCCGCATCACAAAGCCCGGCCTGTCGCCGACGCGAGGGCCGAGTACCCCGCGGGGTCAGGAGTCCTCGACGGCTCCGTAATGCGACGTCATGTAGTGGCGCAGCAGCGATCGGCTCTCGTCGATGAAGCGCTGGTCGCCGGCGGGGTCAATGAGGAACGCGCGCGTGAGCAGCGCGTCCGCGACCTCGATGGTGACCTCCAGGCGGAAGGAGAGCTGAGCACCGCCCGGCAGGCCGTACTCGGAAGCGAGGATCTCGGCGAAGCGGCGAGCAAAGAAGCCGGCCTCGAATGCCTCGCCCGCAGCCTCGGGGGCGTGAATCGTGTCGACGAAGCGGATCGACCGAAAGCCCGGCTCGCTGCGGTGCATCTCGCAGAAGGCATCGATCGCGCAGTCGACCGCGCCCCACCAGTTGGCCGGCTCGGTGTCGCGGATCTCGGTGATCACCCGACGGCGGAAGCGTTCAAGCGCCCGCTCGCGCAGCGCCTGGAGCACAGCGATCCGGTCCGGGAAGTAGCGGTAGACGGTGCCGATCGCGGCTCCGGCCCGCTCGGCGACCATCGCAGTCGTGAGGCGGTCGAAACCGACCTCGTCGACGACGGCGGCTGCCGCATCGAGAAGCGAGGCGAGCCGGGCGGCGCTGCGCACCTGCACCGGCTCATTACGGACCTGAGACGATTCACCGAACGGCCGGTCGACGAGGTTTCCAAGAGGCACAGCGGGCTCCTTTATTCGTAGTTCCTACAATCGTACGCACACCGACCGCCGGTCGGGGTCGTCTCAACGAAAGTCCCTCGCGTTTCGTGCCCCTCAACGGGCTGCGACGGCGCGTCGGGCCGGATCATCCAGGAGTTCCCATGTGTGGACGCTTCGTCCTCTCGCAGACCGCCGCCGATCTCGTGGCGCTCTTCGACATCGACGAGCCGGGGGCCGACCTGCCCGACCCGTCATGGAACATCGCGCCGACCCAGCGGATCGCCGTGGTTGCCGAGTCGATGAAGGGCGTCGAGGAGGGCAGCCCACCTCGGCGCAGGCTCGCCGGTGCCCGATGGGGTCTCGTGCCCCGCTCCGCCGCCGACCCATCGGCCGGGCCACCGCTGATCAACGCGCGCATCGAATCGGTCGCCGAGAAGCCCCTCTTCCGCGAGTCCTTCGGCGCCCGGCGCGCGATCGTGCCCGCCTCCGGTTGGTACGAATGGCGCGAGGGACCCGAGGGCGCGAAAGCCCCTGTCTACATCTCACCGGGCGAGGGCTCGCTCGTGCTGTTCGCCGGACTTTATGAGTGGTGGCGCTCCGCGCAGCCGGGAGCGCCGTGGTTGCTGTCGGCGACGATCCTCACCCGGCCCTCCGCCGGGCCGCTGGCCGAGGTGCACGAGCGGATGCCGGTCCTGCTGCAACCGGAGCTGATCGAGGACTGGCTCGATCCCGCCTCCCCCGGCGACGGCGAGCTGCTCCGAGCGGCCGCCGAGGGTGCGGCCGAGCTGGCGGAGGATCTCGAGCTGCGCGCGGTCGGCACAGCGGTGGGCTCGGTCTCGGCGAGCGGACCTGCACTGATCGAGTGAGCCGCAACGTGACCGAGCAGGCAGAGGCCCGAGCGGCAGGGCCGGGTCGCGTTCACGGGTGAGAGCGCGATCCGCGCTCGGGCACCGGTTCTGACAGACTGGTGGGATGCCGCTGACGCCCGAGAGCAAGCCACTGAGCGCAGGCAAGGCCGAGGTCCTGCACCGCGCCGCCCGCCTTGAGGACCGACTGCACTCTCTCCGGATGGGGCGGGTGACGCGCAAGGGCTACCTGCCTCGGGTTATCCCCTACACCGGCTACGGGACCACCACGCAGCTGCGGGTCCTCGCCCGTGTCCTTTACACGAGGCCGACACCCCCCGGAGTGGAGGAAGTGCGCCCCGTTGAGGGCGTCCGCGGCTGGCGGAGTTTCACCAGCGTCTTCGTCAGCGGAGCGGTCGTGACGGTCGAGGCCGACGGGCAGAGCCACCGTGTCACCGCTGATCGCGGCGGTGTGGTCGATGCCGACCTGCCGATCACGCTCGAGCCGGGCTGGCACAGCATCACCTTCTCGACCGCGGGCTCGAAGCCGGTCGAGGCGCCCGTCTTCATCGTGCATCCGCAGGCGCGGCTCGGTGTCGTCTCGGACGTCGACGACACGGTCATGGTCACTGCGCTCCCCCGTCCGTTCGTCGCCGCCTGGAACACCTTCGTGCTCGACGAGCACGCGCGAATGCCCACTCCCGGCATGGCGGTCTTCCTCGACCGCTTCGCTCGTCAGTACGAGGGCTCCCCCGTCATCTACCTCTCCACCGGCGCGTGGAACGTCGCTCCGGCGCTCACCCGCTTCCTCTCGCGACACCTCTATCCGGCCGGCGCACTCCTGCTCACCGACTGGGGTCCTACCCACGACCGCTGGTTCCGCAGCGGCAAGCAGCACAAGGAGATGAATCTCCGTCGACTCGCCGCCGAGTTCCCGGACGTGCGCTGGCTGCTCGTCGGCGACGACGGGCAGCACGATGAGGAGATCTACTCCGACTTCGCGCACGAACATCCGGACAAGGTCGCGGCGATCGCGATCCGTCAGCTCTCGACCGGCGAGGCGGTGCTGGCGGGAGGGCGCTCCAAGGCCGAGGACCGCTCCGAGACCAGCGGCACGACCTGGGTCTATGCGCCCGACGGTGCCGGCATCGCGGAGCAGCTGACGGCGCTCGGCATTCTCTGATCGGCGCCGCGCGCCCGGGAACGACGCAGCCGCCCGCTCCCCGGAGGGAGGGACGGCTCCGGTCGATCGGCTCGGACTACGCCTGGTGGGCGGCCTGGAGGTCGAGGGTGATCGTGACCTTCTCGCCGATGAGCACGCCACCGGTCTCGAGGGCCGCGTTGTAGGTGAGACCGAAGTCGGTGCGGTCGATGGTGGCCTTCGCGGTCAGCCCAGCCTTGTAGTTGCCGTAGGGGTCGGTGCCGAAGCCACCGAACTCCACCTCGAAGGTGACGGGCTTGGTGGTGCCCTTGATCGTGAGCTCGCCGTCGACGAGGAAGTCGTCGCCGTGGGGGCGGACGGCGGTCGAGACGAAGTGGATCTCGGGGTACTGCTCGGCCTCGAAGAAGTCGCCGGTGCGGAGGTGACCGTCGCGGTTGGGCTCGTTGGTGTTGACGGAGGCGACCTCGGCGGTGGCCTCGACCTTGGAGTCGAGCGGGTTCTCGCCGGTGGTGAACGTGGCCGTGAAGCGCTCGAACTTGCCCTTGACCTTGCTGATCATCAGGTGGCGGACGCTGAACGCGACCTCGCTGTGGGTGGGGTCGATGACCCAGGTGCCGGCCTTGTAGCCGGGGATGGTGATGGCGTCGGTCATGGTTTCTCCTCGAGAGTGACGGTCGTCGCGGGGAGAGCGTCCCCGTCCGATGTATGCAAGCGCATCGACGTCGACCAGTATTCCATGTAGCGACAACTATTTCACCCTCCAGACCTCGACGCCCCGGCGGATGGCGCGCGGACGAGTGGTGCACCAACCCGGACGGGGGGGGTGGGATGCGGAGCTGAGTCTCGTCACGCCGCTGCGTCGCTACTCGACCACCGGGTTCGCGGGGCATTCGTTCTGGTGTGAGCGGCGGGTTACCGGGAGAGGGCTGCGGTCAGCGGGGGCTGGGGGCGGGATTACGGATGCCGGCCAGGGAGACCACACCGCCGACGATGAGGAGCGCGGCCGTCGCGACGGCGGCGCGCGAGAAGCCCGCGACGTCGAGGGAGTCACCGACGACCAGCGAGGTGGCGGCGATGGCGACCAGACCCGCGATGCGGGAGACCGCGTTGTTGACGGCGGAGCCGACTCCGCTGTGCCCGTCATCGACCGCGCCGAGGATCGTCGAGGTCAGCGGAGCGACCGTCACCGCCAGGCCGAACCCGAACAGCAGGATGCCGGGGAGCAGCTGCGTGGCGTAAGCGGCTCCCTCCTCGACGACCGAGAGCAGGAGGAACCCGGCGGCGGCGATCAGCGGACCGACACCCATGAACAGCCGCGGACCGAACCGCGCCGACAGGGACCCGGACGTTTGCGAGAGCAGGAGCAGCAGGATCGTCGGCGGAAGCGTCGCCAGACCGGCGAGCGTGGCCGTGAAGCCCAGGGTCTGCTGAAGGAAGAGCCCCAGCGCGAAGAAGCCGAACGAGAGTGCTCCGTAGACGAACGCCGTCGAGACGTTGCCAACGGTGAAGTTCCGCGACGAGAAGAGCGAGAGCGGCAGCATCGGATGCGCGGCGCGCCGCTCCCACGCCACGAACGCGACCAGTGCGGCGACTCCGCCGATCAGAGCGGTGAGCACGAGCGGATCCTGGATCCCGAGCCGCTGCTGCTCGATCAGCGCGAACACCGGGCCGCCGAGGCCGAGCACGCCGAGGACCGCGCCGACGCCGTCGATCGGCACCCGGCTCCCGGACTCGACGGCGCCGAGCCGCCGCAGCAGCACGAGCGTCACCGCGATCGGCAGCAGGTTGAGCGCGAAGACGGCGCGCCATGAGCCCGCATCGACGAGTACACCACCGAGAACAGGACCGGAGATCGTTGCCGTCCCGGTCCACGCGGTCCAGGCGCCAATGGTGCGGGCCTGCGCCGCACCGCGCACGGTCGCGATGATGAGGGCGAGCGAGCTGGGCACGAGGACGGCCCCGGCCGCGCCTTGCAGCATCCGCGCCACGATCAGGACTTCGGCGGTGGGCGCGAGCGCGCACAGCAGCGAGGTGATGCCGAAGCCGATCAGGCCGATGCTCATGCTGCGGGCCCGACCGATGCGGTCGGCGAGTGAGCCGGCCACCAGGATCAGAGCACCGAGCGTGATCAGGTACCCGTCAACCACCCACTGCTGCACCGCGAGCCCGCCGCCGAGTTCGCGGGTGATCGCCGGCAGCGCGACGTTGACGACGGTGCCGTCGAGGAAGGCGACGAACGATGCGAGGACGGCCACCACGAGTACCGCGCGGCGGCTCCTCTCGGCCGGGTCGGCGGAGGCGGTCATACTCGGGCTCTGCTCACCCGTTCACCGTACCGGCGACCACCGTCAGCCGGTCGCGCTCCCCCCTTATTCGGGCGCGCGAGGACCCAGCCGCACGACGGATACAGCCGCGTCGCCTACTCTCGTACCCATGTCTGCGCAAGAAACCGCCCGCGGCGGCGTGCTCGCCCGCGTCCTCGGGATCGTGGGAGCCAGCCTCGCCGGGGGTCTGCTCATCACGGTCGGAGTGACCCCCGCCCTCGCTGTCACCGGGCTCGCTGAGAACAACCCGATCGGCTTGTTCGAGACGGTGCCCGAGTACCTCGAACTCGGCCAGCTCGCCCAGAAAACCGAGATCTACGCGAAGCGCACCGACGGCTCGGACGAGCTACTCGCCTCCTTCTACGCGCAGAACCGCGAGGCGGTGGCCTTCGACCAGGTCAGCCAGTCCGTCAAAGACGCCGCGATCTCGACCGAGGACCCGCGCTTCTACCGCCACGGCGGCGTCGACCTGCAGGGCACGATCCGCGCCGTGGTCAGCACCCTCGTCGGCGACGACCTGCAGGGCGGATCCTCGATCACGCAGCAGTACGTCAAGAACGTCCTCGTGCAAAAGGCCGAGGCGCTCAGTTCAACCGATGAGGCGGCCTCCGAGGCGGCTTACGACGAGGCGACCGCGACCACTCCGAGCCGCAAACTCAAAGAGATGAAGCTCGCCGTCGACCTGGAGAAGAAGTACAGCAAAGACGACATCCTGCTCGGCTACCTCAATATCGCTGGATTCGGCGGCCAGGTCTACGGCATTCAGGCCGCGGCCGAGTACTACTTCTCGACCAGCGCGGCCGACCTCAGCCTCGCCCAGGCGGCGAGCCTGATCGCCACGGTCAACAATCCCAACGGACTGCGGATCGACCGGCCAGAGAACATCCCGGACAACAAGGTCCGCCGCGACTACGTCCTCGATCAAATGATGAAGGAGGGGAAGATCTCGCAGGCCGATCACGACGCGGCTGTCGCCGAGGAGATCGTCCCCGCGATCACGCAGACGCCCACCGGTTGCCAGACGGCCGGCAACGCTGCTTTCTTCTGCGACTACATCACCCGCGTCGTCCAGAACGACCCGGCATTCGGCGAGGACACGGACACCCGCCTCGCGAACTTCCAGCGCGGCGGCTACAAGATCTACACGACTCTCGACCGCGACCTGCAGGACACGGCAGCCAACGCGACGAACAATGCGGTCCCCAAGGTCCCGACGCTCGACACCAACATCGGCAGCTCGACGGTCTCGATGGAGGTCGGCACCGGTCGCATCCTGGCAATGGTGCAGAACAAGGACTACGACGCGGCCGGGTCGGACAACGGGCAGAACTTCTCCGCGGTGAACTTCAACACCGACACCGCCTACGGCGGCTCGGCGGGATTCCAGGTCGGATCGACATACAAGGTGTTCACGCTGGCGCAGTGGATCGCCAGTGGTCGGACTCTGAACGAGACGGTGAACGGCCGGGAGCGCACCTTCTCGGGCTTCCCTGCCAGCTGCGCACCGGGTGGTGAATTAGGCACCTCCTACCAGGTCAAGAATGACGACAGCGAGAATGGCAGCTACAGCGTGCTGACCGGAACGATGCAGTCGATCAACACCGTCTACGTGTCGATGGCGCAGCAGCTCGACCTCTGCGCGATCCGCGACCGCGCGGCCGCCTTCGGCGTCAAGGCCGCCGACGGGGGCGCGCTCGGCTACAACCCCTCCTCCGTGCTGGGCTCCGACTCCAACATCTCCCCGCTGTCGATGGTCACTGCCTTCGCCGGCCTGGCCAACAACGGCACCGCCTGCTCCGCGATCGCCATCGACTCGATCACCGACGCGTCCGGCGCGTCTGTGCAGCCGCCGACCTCGACCTGCAATCAGGCGCTCAGCCCCGAGCTGACCGCCGTCGCGAACTACGCGCTGCAGCGGGTCGTCACCAGCGGCACCGCCGCCCAGTCCAACCCGGACGACGGCATCGAGCACATCGGCAAGACCGGCACCACCGACAACGCGGAGTCGACCTGGATGGACGGCGCGAGCTCCCGCGTCGCGACCGTGGTCTGGGTGGGCAACATCGACGGCCACACCTCGATGCGCGAGGTCCGCTTCCCGAACTCGGACCTCGGCACGCGGCCCTACGCCTCGAACATCCGCCACTACATCTGGAACTCGGTGATGACCCGGGCCGATCAGAAGTACGGCGGGGACGAGTTCCAGGACCCCAGCAGCGCCCTGCTGAACGGCCGCCAGATCGCGGTGCCGACCGTCTCCGGCCGCTCAGTCGCCGATGCCACGGAGGCACTGGAGGATCTCGGCTTCGATGTCAAGCAGGGCGCGCGCATCGATTCGTCGCTTCCCGCCGGGGTGGTGGCCGGCACCGACCCGGCCGCGGGGACGGCCGTCGCACGTTACTCCGACATCGCCCTGCTGATCAGTAACGGCTCTCAGGTGCCGGCGCCCGCCACCGAGGCGCCGGCGACGAGCGGCGACGCGGACCCGGCCACCCAGACTCCCCCCGCGACGCCCACCGCGCCTGCGGGCGCCACGCCCTCGGCGAGAACGACGACGGAGGTCGAGGAGTGAGCGTCGACCAGGAGTTCCTCGGCGTGCACACCGCGGGCACTCTCTCCGACGCGACGGCTCGACGCTCCTCCCGCTGACGGCCCACCGGGGGCAGGATGGGTTGATGAGCATCCCTGTCCTGGTCGAGATCGAGACCGACGTCCCCGTCCTTCGTGATCCGGCAGCACCACTCGTGCTGGTCGATGAGGCCGGCTATCTCCGCGGTGACGGCGTGTTCGAGACCCTCGCGGTCCTCGACGGACGCCCGCGCGCCCTGACCGAGCACCTGGAGCGACTGGCCGACTCCGCCCGCGCGATCGGGCTGAGGATTCCGGAGGCGGGGCTGTGGTCCCGAGCGATCGCTCTCGCGGTCACCGAGCACGATCCGGTCGACGACCTGACGATCCGGATGATCGCCGCCTACAGCTCGGGCGACGATGCGCGGTGCACGGTGCGCGCAGCACCGACTCCCGATTCGAGTGCGCTCCGGGAGCGAGGCGCCGCGGTCGTCGTGCTCGACCGTGGCTACGCGAGTGGACCGCTCGCGCCGTGGCTCCTGGGTGGCGTGAAGACGACGTCCGGCGCGATCACCCGGGCCGCGCTGCGAGAGGCGGCCTCGCGGGGCGCGGACGACGTGCTCTGGCGCACGAGCGACGGCCTGCTGCTGGAGGGTGCGACGTCGAGCCTTGTGCTCCTCGGTGGCGGAGAGCTGTCGACCCCGTCGTCGGGCGGCGTCCTGGCGGGGACGACGGTGGAGCGGATCCTCGCTCTCGGCGAGCGGCGGGGGTTGCGGTCGGCCCGGCGCGAGGTGCCGGCGTCGGCGCTCACGGAGGCGGACGCCGCCTGGCTGGTGTCGAGCACGCGCCGGGCGATCCCGATCCGCTCGGTCGACGGCACATCGCTCGCGCTCGACAGCGCTCTGACGTCCGTGTTCGAGGCGGGGCTGCTGGCCGACTGACGGACGCGCCTCAGGCCACTGCCGCGAGCGCGCGCGCCGTGTGCGGCCCGACGCCCGTCTCCTCCGCGTCACCCAGGTCGGCGAGTGTGTCGACGTCGAGACGCAGCGTCGAGGTGACGGGCAGCGCGAGGACCGTGCAGCCCGCGTCGCGGTGGCGGGCGAGCGAGCCCGGGCCGAAAGCGGGAGCGACGAGGGCCCCGGCCGCGAGCAGGAGCGCCGTGGTGCCGCTCCCCTCGCGATCGGGGACGACGGCGGGGAGGGCGGGCAGAGCGAGGGCTCGGGCGAGGTCCGACGGCACCAGCGCGGGCAGGTCGCCGGTCAGCACGATCACCGGGGCGTCCGGCCGCCGGCGCAGGGCTGTTCCGGCGCCGGTCGAGACGGCGGCGTCGAGGGTTCCCGGGTCGGGCACCACCACCAGCTGCGGATGCTCGTTGCGCGCACGCTCGGCGGCGCCAGGGTCCGAGGTGACCAGGAGCAGGGCCGCCACCGGCTCCGCGGCGGCCACGGCGGCGAGGGTATCCAGGAGGAACGCCTCGGCCAGTGCCGCGCGCCCCGGCACATCAAGGCGCGTCTTCGAGCCGCCGCGGCCCTTGAACACGACGACAGCACTCCAGCCGGTCACCCGCGCTCCTCATGCGCGGCGACTGCGGCGGCGAAGCCCTCGGCGAAGGCCTCGTCGGCGCCGAGGCGGAACATGTCATCGGGGCCGGTGCGGGTGAGCGTGCGGGCGCCGGGGCTCTCGACATCCGTCACGAGACGGCCGAGCCCGCGCACCACGGCCACCGGGCGACCGCTCGACTTGCCCTTCACGAGATCTCCGAGCGCCGCGATCTCGTCAGCCACGGCGGGCATGGTCACGCCGAGGGCGCGGCCGAGGGCGTCCACACCGCCGCGCAGGTCGTCGACGACGAGAACGCCCGCGGCTCCGATCGCGGCGTCGGTCTGGCCGACGCGCCAGGCGCGGCCCAGGGTGTCGCTGATCAGCACGCCGACCCGCACACCGAGCCGCTCTCGTAGGCCCGCGCAGAGCGCCCGGGCCGAGGCATCAGGATCGACGGGGAGCAGGAGGACCGTCCCCTCCGCGACGTTGCTGGCATCGACTCCCGCCGCCGCCTGCACGATCCCGAGCCGGTTCTCGACGATGCGGGTGACTCCGGATCCGTACGCGCGGGTGGCGACGACGCGGACGGTCTCGGCCGTGATCGCGTCCTCGCGGTCGGTCGCGGCGACGACGCGCCCCTCCGCCTTCGACACGATTTTGCTCGTGACGACGAGGATGTCGCCGTCCACGGCCCGGTCCTCGGGGGAGGCGGCCGCGATCGCCGCGAGGATCAAGTCGAGCAGATCGTCGCCGGGAGCCACCTCCGGGATACCGTCGAGGGCCCAGGCCTGCACGCGCGTCTCGCTCACTGCTCCATTCTCCCGGCTGCCACGGGCGCGCGGCGCCACGGCCGCGAGATCGCCGCGCGCGGCAGAACCCTAGACGGTGGCGAGGTACGCGGCGACCGCGGGCGGCACGTAGGGGGCCACGTCACCGCCGAGGGAGGAGACCTGCCGCACCAGCGAGCTGGACACATGGGCGTGCGCGGGATCCGGCAGGAGGAACACCGTCTCGACATGCGCGAGGTTGCGATTCACGATCGCCATCGGCGTCTCGTAGGCGACGTCGACCTGGGAGCGGATGCCCTTCACCAGGATGCTGGCGCCGACATCGGTGCAGTAGTCGACGAGCAGGCCCATGCTCCACGAGGCGACGATGATGCGCCCCTGCACTCCCGCCTCCGCGATCGACTGCTCGATCAGCGCGACGCGCTGCACGATCGGCAGCAGGGCCGTCTTGCCGGGGTTGTGCACGACCACCACGTGCAGCTCGTCGACCAGCCGGGCGGCCCGCTCGATGACATCGAGGTGCCCCAGCGTTACGGGGTCGAAGGAGCCGGGGACGACGGCGATGCGGGCCATGCCGACAGAGTAGCGGGCAGGCGGCGCCTAGCTCTTGGCGAGGAACTCCCTGTCGCGGTCCTGCACCCGGCGTTCCAGCGCGGCACGGAGCCGGTCGTGCGCGGCGAGGGACGGATCCTCCGCGATCAGGCGCTCGGCGAGTGCCCGCGCCTCCACGATGACGTCCGCGTCCTGCACCACCCGGAGCAGGCGGAGCGAGGAACGGCCGCCGGACTGCGAGTCGCCCAGCACGTCGCCCTCGCGGCGCAGCTCCAGGTCGACCTCGGCGAGTGCGAAGCCGTCGAGCGTCGCGGCGACCGCCTCGACCCGCTCCCGCGCGATGGTCCCCGCCTCCGCCGCCGTGACGAACAGGCACACTCCCGCGACTCCGCCGCGCCCGATCCGCCCGCGGAGCTGGTGCAACTGCGAGACACCGAAGCGCTCGGCGTCGAGCACGACCATCATCGAGGCGTTCGGCACGTCGACGCCGACCTCGATCACCGTCGTCGAGACCAGCACGTCGATCTCGCCCGCCGCGAAGGAGCGCATCACGGCATCCTTCTCGTCCGTCGTCATCCGCCCGTGCAGCGCCGCCGATCGCCGCTTCCCGAGCAGCGGATGCGCGCGGACGCCCTCGAGCGTCGCCGCGACCGTCGTGAGCGGCGCGGCGGCGTCCGCCTCGGCCGGCGGAGCGCCCTCGGCGGGCTCGCCCGGCTCGATCGCTGGGCAGACCAGGTAGACCTGGTGACCCGAGCGGATCTCCTCCTCGGCCCGCTCCCAGGCCCGCGCGATCCACGCGCGATGCTCGGCGAGGGGCACCACATGGCTGGTGATCCCGGGGCGCCCCGCAGGCAGCTCGCGGATGGTCGAGGTGTCGAGGTCGCCGAAGACGGTCATCGCGACGGTGCGCGGGATCGGCGTGGCTGTCAGCACGAGCACGTGCGGCGGCCGCGCGCCCTTGCGGCGCAGGGCGTCGCGCTGGTCGACGCCGAAGCGGTGCTGCTCGTCGATCACGACGAGACCCAGATCGTAGAAGGTGACCGCGTCGCCGAGGAGCGCGTGCGTGCCGACGACGATCTTCGCCGAGCCCGAGACGATCCGCAGCAGCGCAGCACGGCGCTCGGCCGCGCCCAGCCCGCCGGTGAGGAGGGTCGGTACCAGCTCGGCCGAGAGCTCGGGGCCGAGCGTGCTCGCGATCGAGCGCAGATGCTGACCCGCGAGGACCTCGGTCGGAGCGAGCAGCGCGGCCTGCCCGCCGCTCTCGGCGGTCGCGAGCATCGCCCGGAGCGCGACGAGGGTCTTCCCAGAGCCGACCTCGCCCTGCACGAGGCGGGTCATCGGGTTCTCGGTCGCGAGATCGGCAGCGATCTCGCGCCCCACCGCGGTCTGATCCCCGGTGAGGGCGAACGGCAGGCCGGCGTCGAAACGCTCGAGGAGGCCGCCGGGAGCGGGAACGCGGGCGGTTGCGGGGGTGCTGCGCGCTGCGGCGCGGCGCTCGAGCAGGGCCAGCTGCAGGAGGAACGCCTCGTGGAAGCGCAGCGTCTCGCGGGCCTGCGCCTCCTCGCCCTCGCGCTGCGGCCGGTGAATGAGCTCCAGCGCCTCGCCGAGACCCAGCAGCGAGCGGCCTGCGCGCACGTGCTCCGGCATCGGATCGGGAACCTCGCGCAGGCCGTCCAGCAGCAGGCCGATCGCGGCCTGGAGCTGCCAGCTCGAGAGCGCGCTGGTTGCGGGGTAGATCGGGATGGGTCGCTCGGCCCAGTCCTTCGCCAGCTCGCCACCCGAGTCGGCCGCGGCCGCTTCCTCGTCGTCGAACAAGCGGTAGTCGGGGTGGGTGAGTTGGGGCGTGTCGCGAAACATCGAGACCGTGCCCGCGAAGATCCCGCGCACGCCGCGGTGCAGCTTCGCCGCACGCCACGGCTGCCCGAAGAAGGTCAGCGACAGCGTGCCCGAGCCGTCGGAGATCACGACCTCGAGCAGTGTTCCCCGCCGGTTGCGCATCGGGCGCTCGCGCACCTCGCGCACCTCCGCGACGATCGTCACACTCTCTCCCACGGGAAGCCGCGAGAGCGCCGTCAGCTCCCCCCGCTGTGCATAGCGGCGCGGGTAGTGGCCCAGCAGCTCACCGACCGTGCGGTAGCCGAAGGCCTTCTCGACAGCGCTCGCGGTGCGCGGCCCGATCAGCGGCGCGAGGGAGGCGTCGAGGGGGTCCGGGATCACCTAGCGATCATAGGGCGGACCTCGGACGCGCGAGCCGGGCGACCGGGTCGAGCGCCGAGCGCGGGACGACTGTCGCCAGCACCCGACGCCCGGCGCCCACGGATCCGCGGAGCGCAGCAGCCACGGCGACCGAATCGTCCCACGCCGCCGACTCGGTCGGAGCCGGCGAGTACCTGCGGCGTTCGACGCGCTCGCGCAGGCCCCGCAGCACCGCCGCGGCCCCGGGGTCGAGCGCTCCTGCTATGCGCGCCTCCTGAGCGCGGGGCGACTCCGTCTCCTCCGCGGGGATGCCCAGGTCGCGCGCGGTCGCGAGCAGCTCGGCCCAGGCCGCCTCGACCGAGCCGGCGCGAGCGGAACGCTGGCGCAGCGCGCGCTGGATCGCGCGCAGCAGCCAGGGCACGATCAGTAGCAGGAGCAGCAGCACCCAGAGCGTCACGGCCGGAGCCGCCGCGGTGTCCGAGGCACCGACGGCCTCGGGGGTCGGCGTGGGGGACGCGGCAGTCGACGTCGGCGTCTCGGCGGGAGCGCTGGATGCGCCGGGAGTGCTGCCGGCCGCCGATCCCGGGGTCGCCGGGCCCGTCGAAGCCGTCGCGCTCGGGAGGGTGTAGGAGGCCGGTGCCCCGCGGTTCGGCGTCGGTTCGAAGGGCAGCCAGCCCACGCCCTCGAAGTACAGCTCGGGCCACGCGTGCAGATCCGAGGAGAGCACCCGGTAGGTGGTCAGATCGTTGCCCCGCGAGGGGACGACCGAGCCGGGCTGGTAGCCGATCGCGAGTCGCGACGGGATCCCGAGCTCGCGCGCCATCACCGCCATCGCCGAGGCGTAGTGGACGCAGTAGCCCTCCTTCTGGTCCAGGAACGCGGCGAGAACACCCACCCCGTCGCCGTCGTAGCCCTCCTCGGCCGGGGTTTGCTCCGAGTAGCGGAACTCCGACGAGCGGAAGTAGGTCTGCAGAGCCCGAGCCCGGTCGTAGGCGGTCGGCGCGCCGGCGGTGACCTCCTGCGCAGTGGTGCTGACAATCTCGGGGACGTCGTCCGGGAGCGAGAGGTAGCGGTCGACGCCGGTCGGCGCGGGGGCAGCGAGCAGTTGTCGGGGGGCGGGCTCGAGTCGTAGCGCCTGCACCTCGTAGTCGTCGCCGGAGCGGGTGGTCGCGTCACCGCGGATCGAGCCGTCCTGCACGTCCTGCAGCCAGCCGTCACCCACGCCAGTCAGCGAGGCGACCGGGTACGGCACGGGGAGCCACTGGCTCCGCAGCGTCTCGACCGAGACGTCCACCTCCTCCGACTGGCGCGGCACGCTCTCGGCGAGCCCCTCGGGCGCGATCGGCTGGTCGATCGGAGCGGTCTCCTCGGTCGCGTTCGGCGCCCAGTCGTCGCCGTCGAAGTCCGAGACGGTGAGCACGCGGAGGTAGACGGGCAGGTCGGAGTCGGTGGCGTAGCGCAGCACCGTCACGGGGTTGGGGCGGCGCAGGTCGGCACCCAGCGCGACCACGGGATCGATCGCGCCGTTGAAGAGGCTGCCCGAGACGCCGGAGGCGGCGGTCGTGCGGGTGAAGCCGCTGGCGGATCCGGCGAGCAGGCCCGCTCCGAGCACGACCACGGTGACGGCTGCAAGGGAGGGCAGCAGAGCCGTCGTCGCGCTCCGTCGTCCGGGGGCGGCGCTGACGGCGAGCACGCCGGCGTAGGCGAGCGCCGTGACGACCAGGCTCGGCCAGGACACAGCGGACGGATCGATGATCGCGGGCACCGCGAGCAGCGCGGCCGGAAACAACCCCGCCAGCGCGGGCAGCCGCACCGAGAAGGCGAACAGGTCCGCCGCCCAGGCGAGTACGACCACTCCGCCGATCAAAAGGAACGAGATCCCGTCGTCGGCGACGGCGGGGAGCCCCTGCTGCGCGATCGAGGCGAAGCCGCCCTGCGCGAGCGCCTCCGCCTGTGCCACCGCGCCGGGAGTCGGGATCACGAACAGCAGCGCCCGGGCGGGCACGAACATCGCGGTCAGGACACCGACCACGGTGAGCGTGCCGAGGATCGGCGGGACGAGGGGGTGCACCCGCAGCGCCCGCGCCGCCGCCGGGACACCGAGCACAACGGCGACCGCACTCGCGAGCAGCACCAACCAGTCGACGCCGACGAGGAGCCGGCCCGTGCCCGCGGCCGCAGCGGTGATCGCCAGCCAGAGCAGCGCACTGAGCGGAGCCGATCCGGCGCGCGGATCGCTCTCGGCGCGGCGGCTCACGCCACCACCCGCAGCGCGAGGGCCTGCGCCCACGCCTCCTCCACCGAGGCGCTGGGGTCGACGGCGACCGCATACCAGCCCAGCGCGGCCAGGGCCGCCTCCTCCTCCGCGGTGCCGGCGACGACGAAGGCGATCGCCGGCCGGGCCTGCGCGGCCAGGGAGGAGAGAGCGTCGAGGTCGGATTCGAGCAGGCGCGTGAGGACCGCGAACACGGGGCGCACTCCCCCGGTGTCCCGCATTTCAGCCGAGATCCGGCTCACCGCGTCGACCGACTCGCGCGAGGGTGCCAGCTCGGCCAGGCGCAGGAGCACGTCGTGCGCCACCTCCCGCTCGTCCTCCGAGTGCTCCGGCTCACCGTCCGCACCGGTCTCGACGAGGTGCGTCTCGAATCCCCGCTCGAGCAGGTGCACCGCGAGCGACGCCGTCATCGACACCGCCCACTCCAGCCGCTCGTCACCGCGGCGCTCGAGCACGCGCTCCGCGCGGGTCTCCAGCAGGATCCAGGCGTGCGGATCCGTGTTCTGCTCGTCCTGGCGGACCATCAGCTCGCCGGAGCGGGCGCTCGCGCGCCAGTGCACCCGGCGCATCGCGTCACCCGGGCGGTAGTCGCGCGGGATCACGTCGTCGGTGCCGGCGCCGGCCGTGGCGTGCGCGACCGGGCTCGATCCGCCGGCTCCGTGGGCGTCGAGGACGTCGCTCTGCAGCGGCACGACCCGCGGAGTCACCACGAACGGCTGGGCAGCGCCCACGACGCTCTCGCGCAGCGCCAGCCCGAGGCCGTCGCCGCGCACCAGGCGCAACGGACCGACGCGGTGGATGCCGCGCCGCTCAGCGGGCAGGCGGTAGTGGGCACGAACGCGGCCCCCTGCCGGAACGCCGGGCAACCCGAAGGCGCCCTCGGCGACCGGCCGCCCGACGACGACTCCGCGCTGCACGCGCTCCAGCCGATCGTGCGCGCGGGCCCCGCTGTGCACCGCGCGGCCACGGTTCTCCAGCAGCACGTCGACCTCCACTACGTCACCGGCCGCCACGCCCTGCGGAGTGAAGCGGCGTTGCACGCGGAAGGACGGAGCGGCCAGCGCCAGCGACACCAGGGCACCCAGCGGCAGCCCGAGGAGCACCAGACCAAGGAAGAGCAGCTCGCGGACAGCCCAGAGCGGCGCGATCAGCACTCCCGCGACGCCCAGCAGCACGAGCACCCAGCCGCGGAGCGTCAGCGCGATCCCGCGAAGCGCGGGCAGGCCGCCCAGACGGGCCGAGGGTGCCTCGACGGGACGGGCCTCAGTCGACACGATTGCCGAAGGGGACGGGGGTCGCCGCGACGATGCGCTGCACGATCTCGGTGACCGAGTGCGACGATCCGGCACCCGAACGGCCCGGCAAGCGCGTGGCGGGCAGGAGGCGATGTCCGAGCACGGGAACGGCGAGCGCGTCGACGTCGTCCGGCACCACGAAGTCGCGGTCGCCGAGGGCGGCGAGTGCCTTCGAGGCGGCGATCAGCTGGAGGGTGGCGCGCGGGCTCCCACCCAGCCGGAGCTCCGGATCGACGCGCGTGGCCTGCATGATCGCCACCACGTACTCCTGCACCGGCGGCGCGACGTACACCGAGCGCACGTAGGCCATCATCCGTTCGAGCTCGGCGAGGCCGACGACGGGCCGCAGCTCTTCCAGTGGGCTGGCGGAGTCGCGCGTGCGGATCATCTCGAGCTCGGCGCGCTCGTCGGGGTAGCCCAGCGAGAGGCGGGCCATGAAGCGGTCGCGCTGGGCCTCGGGCAGCGAGTAAGTGCCCTCCATCTCGACCGGATTCTGCGTCGCGATGACCGCGAAGGGACGCGGGAGCAGGTGGGTGACACCGTCGACGGAGACCTGCCGCTCCTCCATACACTCCAGCAGCGCCGACTGCGTCTTGGGCGAGGCGCGGTTGATCTCGTCGCCGATCAGGATGTTCGCGAACACCGGACCCGGCTTGAACTCGAAGTCGCGGGTCGCCTGGTTGTAGACCGAGACGCCGGTGACGTCCGAGGGCAGGAGGTCGGGGGTGAACTGGATGCGCGCGACGCTGCCGCCGACCGAGGCGGCCAGCGACTTCGCCAGGACCGTCTTGCCCGTGCCGGGCACGTCCTCCATCAGGAGATGGCCGCCGGCCAGAAACACCGTCAGCGCCATCGAGACCTCGGCCGACTTGCCGTCGATCACGCGGGTGAGGTTCTCGAGCACGGCGCCGCAGTGCGCCGTGAACTCCTCGCGGGTCACGGGCGTCTCGGGCGCCGCCCGGCGGCCGGCAGTGGAGCGGGTGTCTTCGAGCGACGTCATAGCTACGGATTCTCGCAGTCCCAACGGGAAAAGAGTCCAGGTTCCGCGAGTTCGCAGTGTGCCGCCAGGCGGTAGGCGCGGGCGAGGGCGGGCCGAGTGCCGCCCTATGCTCGGTTCGGTGACCAGGATCATCGCCGGATTCGCCGGCTCGCTCACCCTCAAGGTCCCGCGCGCGGGCACCCGCCCCACCAGCGACCGCGTGCGCGAGGCCGTCTTCTCGGCGCTCGAGGCACGCGACGCGCTCGACGGAGCGACCGTCATCGACCTCTACGCCGGCTCCGGGGCGTTGGGGCTGGAGTCGGCCAGCCGCGGGGCGAGCGCCGTCGTCCTCGTCGAACGAGACCCCACAGCCGCGCGGACCGCCGGCGAGAACGCGCGGGCGATCACGACCGCCGCTACCAAGAATCGGCACCCCGCTCCTCGGATCGAGGTCGTCACCGGCTCCGTCCGCTCGTTCCTCGACGGCTCTCCCGCGCTGAACACCGACACCGTGTTCCTCGACCCGCCGTACGACCTCGGCGAGGACGACCTCGCCGCCGACCTCGCCGGAGTGCTGCCGCTCTTGCGCGGGGACGCAGTGGTCGTCGTGGAGCGCAGCTCCCGCAGCCCGGAGCCGCGCTGGCCCGCGGGGCTCGAGCGCGAGCGGAGGAAGGACTACGGCGAGACGACGATCTGGTGGGCTTCGCCTGCTTCGCCTGCGTCGCCTGCCCCGCCCGCCTCCGCGTAGCTGGACTCAGCCCGCCGCGCCATCCCACCCGAGATACGGGTCCCACCCGCCGCGCTCGTCGAGCGCCACCCCGCCCAACCGCACCTCCGGCGCCCCTTCGCGGACGATCCCGAGCGGCACGAACTCCTCCGGCAGCACGGTCGCCGGCGGGAAGCACGCGAGCATCGCGTGGTCCTCGCCACCGCCCAGCACCAGCGCCCTCGCCAGGTCGAGATCCACGCCCTCGACCCCGGTCAGCTGTCGTGCGTGCGCGTCGACCGCCGCCGGGTCCAGGTCGATCACCACTCCGCTCGCCCGGGACATCCGGCGCGCGTCGAGCACCACTCCGTCCGAGACGTCCATCATCGCGGAGGCGATCCCGCCAGCGGCCGTGCCCGCCGCAATCGGCGCCGTCGGCCGCAGCTGCGCGTCTAGGAGGGACGGGTGCCGCTCACGCAGCCGCGCCGCGAGGTCCGCCGACGGCTCCCCCTCCTCCCGCGCCTGCTCGAACAGCAGACGCAGCCCCAGTCCAGCGCGGCCGAGCGGCCCGGCGACCGCGAGAACGTCCCCCGGGCGCGCGCCGCTCCGCAGCACCGGCGGCCGACCGTCGAGCGAGCCGAAGGCCGTGATCGAGAGCGTCAGCGTCGCGGAGGCGGACAGGTCGCCCCCGACAACCCCGCAGCCAGGCGCCATCGCGGCGCAACCCGCAGCGAGACCGTCCGCGATCCCCTCCAGCACGTCGAGGCCCAGCGACTGCGGCGCCGCCAGCGCGACGACGAGCCCGGTGGGCCGCGCACCCATCGCCGCGACGTCGGCGAGGTTCGAGGCAGCCGCCTTCCAGCCCAGATCCGCCGCAGTCGACCAGGCGAGCCGGAAGTCGGGGCCGTGCACCATCATGTCCGTCGTGACCACGAAGCGACCGTCGGGTGCGCGCAGCACCGCGCAGTCGTCCCCCGGCCCGACCACCGTTTCCGCTCCCCCGCCGGGGAGACGGGTCAGCACCCGCGCGAGCACCTCGCCCTCGCTGAGCTCGGCCAGGGTGGGACTGCGATCCGCTGCCATGCGTCCCACGCTAGCGGAGCGCCGCCCTTCTCCCCGAGGAGCAGGTTCCAGATCCTCAGAAGGGCGATCGTTCGGCAACATGTGCGACAGAGTTCCCGTCAGACGGACACTACGCCTACGACGCGCTGGAGCGAGCGGAGAAGAACGCGCTCGGCACACGCCGGTCTCGTCGGCCTACTGGGTTCTGGGTGTCGGCAGAGGGATGTCGCCAAGGCCCTGGCACTTGACGTCGCCCGAAGGGGCAAGGGCGCCGACCGCCGACGCCAGGTCGACGAGGACCGAACTACCCGAGATCGCTTCGCTGTCGATGATGACCTCGGTCGCCGGGGTGCGGCCGAACGTGATGAACCGATACCTGGGGGCGTCGGAATCATCCGGTATCCAATCGATGCCATTCACTTCAATACAGCGAGGATCAATGGCCGGGGGCTCGAGCCCGCATCGCAGCAGGACGACGGCCGGAGAACCCCACGCCGCTGTCGCTTGAGCGTTGGTCTCGCGTCGCGCGATTTCCCCACCGGCACCATCGATCAGACCACTCGGTAGCCGCGACGAAATAGTTGCACAGTTCACGCTTTCCGAATCATCTGCCGCATCGAGCGCCACGACCGGAGAGCACGCGGTTAACGCGAGGACGGCGACGAGGCCCGCGGCACACAACGGAGACCGTCTCACAGACACCAGACCACCTTGCTGATTGAGTTCATTATCGATGTTGTGCGGCGAGCACGACAGGGAAGGACGAGCGATCACGCGGGACCGTGCATCCTCTGCCGCGGGCCGAGCGCTGCCTGCGCCGCCACGATGATCGCAGATGCTCCATCCGAATCCTCTCCGAGACGTGGCGCGTTCCCCGCCGCGATCAGCGCGGCGATCTGCCCGCGGATCTGCTCGGACGGCGCCGCACCGGCGTCGGCCTCGACGCGGATCGCGGGCGCCTGCGTCAGCGGGCGGCGACCGGGACGCGGTCCAGCGCCGAGTCGATCAGCTCGCCGATCAGGTGTGGGTAGTCCACGCCGCTCGCTCCCCACATCCTCGGGAACATCGAAACCGGCGTGAATCCGGGCATGGTGTTGATCTCGTTGACGACGAAGCCGTGTGCGGTGAGGAAGAAGTCGACCCGGGCCAGGCCCTCGGCCCCGATCGCATCGAAGGCGCGGACAGCGAGGGAGCGCATCTCGGCGAGCTCGTCGCCGGTGAGGTCGGCCGGGCAGACCAGCTCGATGCCGGACGCCCCGAGGTACTTCGCCTCGAAGTCGTAGAAGCCGCGACCGGTGACGATCACCTCGCCGGCGACGGAGGCGCGGGCCGGAACGCCGCGACGGCCGCCGAGCACGCCGATCTCCACCTCGCGGCCGATGACGCCCGACTCGATCAACACCCTCGAGTCGTGCGCGAACGCCTCCTCCAGCGCCGCGTCGAGCTGCGCGCGCTCGCCGACCCGGCTGACGCCGACGCTCGACCCGGCGCGCGCCGGCTTCACGAACGCGGGGAGGCCCAGCTCGTCGAGCGCCGCGGAGGCGTCGCCCGGGTCAGTGCGCCACTCCGCCTCCGTCACGAGGTACCAGGGCGCGACCGCGAGACCTGCGGCCTGCAGCACCGTCTTGGTGAAGTGCTTGTCCATTCCGAGCGCCGACGCGAGCACACCCGAGCCGACGTAGGGCACGCCGACGAGCTCGAGCATCCCCTGAACAGTGCCGTCCTCGCCCCAGGGGCCGTGCAGGATCGGAAGCACGACGTCGACATCGCCGAGCGATCGCGACGACCCGTCGGCGGCGGTCACGGTCAGCTCGCGCGAGAGCACCGACTCCGGCCAGTGCACCCGGGTTCCGTTGTCCTCGACAACGGGCAGTGCCGCCGCGTCGAGCGCGAACTTCTCCGGCCGGTCCTCCTCGAGCACGAAGGCGCCGTCGGGAGTGATCCCGATCGGGATCACCTCGAAGCGGTCACGGTCGATCGCCCGCAGCACCCCGGCCGCCGTTGCGCAGCTGATCGAGTGCTCGCTGGAGCGCCCCCCGAACAGAACGGCCACGCGGAGCTTGCTGGTCATCGAGGTTCCTCTCACCCTGTGGCTCGTCCGAATCCGTGGTCAGGTGCGGCGCGATGTCCTTGGGATCGAGCGTACCGGCGAGCACCTGCGACACCTGCTCGACGATGGGCATGTCGACGCCCCGGGCCCGGGCGAGCTCGAGCACCGGAGCGACGGAGGCGAGGCCCTCCGCCGTCTGCTGCATCGACTTCACGACATCGCTGAAGCTGTAGCCCTGGCCGAGCAGGCGCCCCGCCGTGTTGTTCCGCGAGAGCGACGAGCTCGATGTCGCGATGAGGTCACCCAGCCCTGCAAGGCCGGACATCGTCTCCGGCCGCCCGCCGTAGGCCACCGCGAAATCGGTCATCTCGGCGAGGCCGCGCGTGATGATCGATGCCTTCGTGTTCTCGCCGTAGCCGACGCCGTCCACGATCCCGATCGCCACAGCGATCAGGTTCTTCAGCACACCGCCGAACTCGGTACCGACCACGTCGGTGTTGACGTAGGAGCGGAAGTAGCGGTTGGTCGCCGCGAGAGCCACCTCCTGCGCCGTGATGAGGCTTTCGGAGGCGATGACCGCCGCGGTCGGCTGCTCCTTCGCGATCTCGAGGGCGAGGTTGGGGCCGGACGCGACGGCGATCCGATCCGGCGAGACCGGCAGCATCTGCGCGATCACCTCGCTCATCCGCTGCCCGGTGCCCTTCTCGACGCCCTTCATCAGGCTCACCAGTACCGTGCGCTCGGTGAGGAACGGGGTGATCGCCTCGAGGTTGCTCCGCAGCGACTGCGACGGGATGGAGAGGTAGACGTGGTCAGCACCCTCCAGCGCCTCCTCGATCCGAGGCGTGGCGCGAATGGTGCGCGGCAGGTTGATGCCGGGGAGGTAGTCGCTGTTGCGCTTGGCCTCGGTGATCTCGCGGGCGAGCTCGGCTCGGCGGGCCCACATCACGACATCGGACCCGCCGTCGGCGAGGATCTTCGCGAACGTGGTGCCCCAGCTGCCGGCGCCGAGGACGGCGACGCGACGCGGCACGGCGATGGGCGCCTTCCTACTGCTCGGACTCAAAGCGACCCGTGCCTTTCTGGTTGTGATCGGACGGGTTCCAGCGCGTGTCGGGCGCCGTTTCGCCGCGCAGCTGCTCGAGCAGCCCGGTGATCGCGGCCATCACCACGGCCGACGCCTCGTTCAACGTGGCGGAGTCCAGGCTGCGCCCGCGGAACGAGGACAGGTCGACAGGGTCGCCGACGATCACGTCGACGCGCTTGCGGCGGAACAGCGTGATCCGCTTGGAGTAGCGGCCCATGAGCTGCTGGGCGCCCCAGTGCGCGACCGGGACGACCGGGAGCCCATACTGCAACGCCATCCGCACCGCCCCCGTCTTGCCGCGCATCGGCCAGAGCTCGGGGTCGCGGGTGAGCGTTCCCTCGGGGTAGATGATCACCGAGCGGCCCTCGTCCACGAGCGCCTTCGCAGTCCTCAGCGGCTCGCTGCCACGGACCGAGCCCGAGCGCTCGACCGGAATCTGGCCGGAGCCGCGGAGGATCGCTCCGAGCACGGGGACCGAGAACAGGGAGGCCTTGGCGAGGAATCGCGGCGCACGCCCGGACCGCCAGAGCGTCCAGCCGGTGATGATCGGATCGATCTCGCTGTAGTGGTTCGGCGCGAACACGAATGCACCGGTACGCGGAATTTTCTCCGCGTTCCGGATCCGCAGGTCGACCGAGGCGGTCATCACGGGGATCACCGCCACTGCGAGGAACCAGAAAATGGACGGACGGCTTCGCTCAGACACCCGCCCATCCTCCCATCCCGGCCCCCAC
>NZ_PSWS01000058.1 GCF_002932875.1 Rathayibacter tritici | reverse complement strand
CGCGTCGTCCCACCACACGTCGGTGCCATCGACGGAGGCGAGGTCGCCGAGCACGTCCACCCAGAGTGCGGTGGTGCGCGGCGCGGAACCCGCATACGAATGGGAAACCGACGCCAGGCTGCCCATCGCGGACCACGCATAGCTGCGCTCCGTGCCGTCGGAGGAGACCTCGCGGATGCGGCGACCGAGCCCGTCGTGCACGTACTCCACCCGGGTGCCGTCGCTCGACTCCGCGGCGATCAGCCGGCCGCCCGCGTCGTAGTGCCGTGAGTGGACGGTCCCGCCCACCTGCTCGCGCACGAGGCGCCCGGCCGCGTCGAAGCTCCACTCGCGGGCGTCCCCCGACTCGGGTATCGCTGCGATCAGCTGGTGTGCGTCGTCGTACCGGTAGGCGACGGAGCCGTCCGGTCCGCTCACCCCGCTGAGACGTCCGTCCTCGTCTCGCTCCAAGACCGTGGTGGCGCGGCGACCGCCACCGTAGTGCCGGTGCTCGACGAGCGCGCCGTCGCGGAAGACCCACTCCTGGGCCAGGGCGCCCGCGGAAGAGCGCACCAGGCGGCCGGAGCGGTCGTAGCCGAAGGTCGCACGGCCCAGGCCCGGATGCGCGACGGCGGTGACCAGTCCGCGGGCGTCGCGCTCGTATTCGGTCCGCCCGCCGTCGGGATGTACGGCGGCGCTGCGCGAGCCGTCAGCGTCGTACTCCCACGAGACTCCGCGGCCGCCGCGACGGCGCTCGATGAGCCGGCCGCACCGGTCCCACCTCAGCTCGTGCTCGACCGGCTCGCCGGGGGCAGTGCGGTCGGTAATGCGGAGGGCGCGGCCCCGGATGTCCCGGTGCGTCTCGGAGACGACGCGGCCGTCGATCGCGAAGCTCTTCTCGCGGCCGTCGGAATCGTAGTGCCGCTCCCAGCGCGACCCGTCCCGATCCCGCTGCCAGATCTGGCGGCCCGCGGCGTCATAGCCGGCGGTCGTCGAGCGGCCGAGCGGATCGATCACCTCGACGGCCCGGTCGCAGGCGTCGAAACGCCGACGGATCACGCCCCCCATCGGGTCGGTGATGACGGTGTTGCGGCCGCGCTCGTCGTAGTCGAAGCGGGTGACCCCGCCGAGCCCGTCGACCGCCTCGATCAGCTGACCCGCCGCGTCGTAGCGGAACCGTCGCCGGCCTGTCCACGGGTCGCTGACGCGGACCACCCGCCCGAGGGCGTCGTACGCGAACCGGGCCGTGCCGAGGCCAGGGAGCGAGCGCAGGACGACGCGGCCGACGGCGTCGTACTCGATGCGCTCGACCTCGCCCGTGGGCAGCACGGTCCGCACGCGGCGCGAGTCGCGGTCGTAGCCGATCTCGGTGCGGGCCCCGAGCGGATCGATGACGGCGGACGGCCGACCGCAATCGTCGTATTCGAAGGCGGTCACGGCGCCGGTGGGGGAGACGCGCTCGACGACCCTCCCGGCCGCGTCCCGGCGCAGAACCGTGACGGAGCCTTCGCCGTCGACCAGCTCGACCGGGCGTCCGCAGAGGTCGTAGGAGGCGAGCGCCACCGTCTCGTCCTGCTCCTCGACGCGGACAAGGCGGCCGAGCGAGTCGAAGCGGCTCAGCTGCTGCGCGCCGCCGTCGTCGATCCGGAGCGACTGCGGTTCGTGGTGGAGGCCGCGCCGGACACCGGTGGGGTCGATGGTGGCCGTCAGGGCGCCGGTCGCGTTGTGCTCGCGCCGCCATACGCCTCCGCTGGGGTCGACCGTCTCGGTCAACCGGGAGAGGGCGTCGTGGCCGAATCGCCACGACGAGCCGTCCGGCAGGATCGTCTCACTGACGAGGCCGACGTCGTCGAGGACGCGGGATACCGCTCGGCCCAGAGGATCGACGGTGGTGACGGGTGCGCCGTGCTCGCCGTGCTCGATGGTGGTGCGAGCGCCGAGCGGGTCGACGACAGCGATGCGGCGCCCGCCGGTGTCGTACTCGTAGCGCCAGGTCGCGCCGAGGGCGTCGCGCGTCGAGAGCAGCCGCCCCGCCGCGTCGTAGCGGAAGCGGGTCACGGCTCCGGAGGGGGTGACCGCGGCGACGACACGGCCCGCCTCGTCCCGCTCCAGCCGGGCGGTCCCGCCGTCGGCGTCCGTGGTGGCGATCAGGTCGCCGAACCGGTCGTAGCCGAAGCGGAGGCGCACGCCGACGGGATCGACGATCTCGGTGAGGAGGCCGTCGGTCCACTGCAGTGCCGTGCGTCCGCCCTCGGGATCGACGACGAGGCTCGGGTTCCGGTCGGCGTCCTCCGCGTACTCGTAGTGCGTCACGGCGCCGGATTCCGCGACGACCGTCGTCACGCGGTCGTGCTCGTCCCAGCCGACGGTGACGTCCGCGCCGGAGGGGGTCTTCGAGCGGAGGCGGTGACCGCGCGCGTCGTAGGCGTGGACCGTCGTCGCCCCGTCGCGCTCGGTCGCGGAGAGGAGGTTCCCGTGTGCGTCGAAGCTCATCGACTGCCGCCGGCCCGCCGGGTCGAGTACTCCGACCAGGCGTCCACGAGCGTCGGCGACCCAGCTGTTCGCCCGCGTGCCGTCCTCGTCGGAGGCGACGGTGATCCGCCCCGGAAGGTACGCGAAGCGGGTGGTGCGGCCGAACGGCGAGGTCTGGGCGACGACCCTTCGACGGGAGTCGTAGCGGTTGCGGACCTCGGCAACGCCGACCGTGTCAGTCACGCTCTCGAGCAGGCCGGCCTCGCTCCAGCCGTACCGGCGGGTCCCGGCCGGGCCGGTCGCGGAGACCAGGACCCCGCCCTCGTACTCGAAGTGCACCCGCCGCCCGTCCGACGCCTGGAGAGCGGCGATGCGCTCCCCGGCCCAGACCACGTCGATGCGTCGACCCCGCTCGTGCTGCAGGGCACTGAGGCGGCCCTCGGCGTCGCGTTCGCCGCTCACCCGCGTTCCCGGGCCGGTACTCGATGCACGCCAGATCCCGGACGCCGAGAACTCCCAGCGGCCACCGGCGTTGTCGGAGACGAGGAGAGCGTCGCCGACCCGGTCGAGCCAGAGGTTCTCGCCGTCGGCCCGGTCCCAGCCGTCGTCCCGCCGCGGAAACACCGTCTCCCGGCCGTCGGCGAGCACGAGGGTCGCGCCGTCGTCCGCCAGCCGCAGGCGCACCTCGGCCTCGGAGGACCAGCCGCGCCCGAAGGCGCCGACATGGTCGTCCAGCGAGTTGTAGGCGCGGGCGAAGCGCAATGCCGCGCTGCCACCGGCGAAGCCGAGATCGACTTCGGTCTCGAGGAAGTTGCCGGTGGCCGTGTTGACGGGATCGTCGGCGTAGCCGGTGGTGGGCGGAGCGCCGAACGCCTGCGGCGGAGCGATGATGAGGTCTTGACGCACGAGTGACACGCCGGCCGAGGTGAGGGCGACCGCGAGCGCAGCGTCCGGAAGCGCGATGACGCTTCCCTCGCCGCCGGCCGCCGTGAACGCCTCGGCGATCGTGCCGGCCCAGGTCACGTCCTGGTCGTTCGCGCTCAGCCACTGCTCGAAGCCGGTCACCACCGCGTCGGCCGCGAGCGCGCCCCAGCGGCAGGACGTGGCGAACTCGGCGAGCCAGCCGCGGACGGATGCGAGCGCGCCCCGCAGCTCCACGTTCGCGGTCCTCGACGAATCGGCGAACGAGCGGAGGTCCTCCGGACGGGCCGAGGTGGTGCCTCCGCCCCCTCCTCCTCCGCCGCCGGGGAGGGGGTTCTGCCGGCTCTTGATCGGGGACGGATCGACGCTGACGCACAGCGGTGTCGCCGGCGGACCCACGGGCGGCTCCTCCTCGCCGAACAGGCCGTCGTGCAGATGCTCGAGGAGGTTCCGCGCGTCCTGCTGGCGTTTCCACTCCCGCGCGACGAGGCGCCGCTTCTGCTCGGCGAGCGCCTCGCGGGCGAGCTGCTGCACCGCGTCCCCCACCTCGCGCAGGCGGCCGACGAGCTCGCCCGCATCCGCGGACGCCACCCGCGCATTCTCTGCGAAGAGCTCGGCGAACCAGCCGCGGAACTCGGCGCTCGCCGCGGTGACGAGGGCGGCCCGCGAGCCCGCCTGGCCCTCGATCGTGGCAGCGGCGGAGCGGACCGCGCCGGTCAGCTGTTCTGCCGTCGCATGACTGAAGACAACGTTCTCCTCGATCGCGCCCAGATCCGCCACAGTGACTCCTCTCGCCCCGGCGATGAACCCGGCGCTCGTCGCACCGGCGCCCGCTCCTGCCGCCCGCACATCGCGGTCCCGGTCGGCCGAGAAGCGCACCGAGGAAGGCTCGCGTATGGTAATCACGTGGGGTCGGACAGCGGCGGCGGCTGGCGCGTCCTCTGGCGTGGATCGTCGGTCGGAGGCGGTGCCGTCCGTTCTTCTCGCGGGAAAGGGCTCGTCGACTACACTCGACGGGTCAGCCGGACCGGCCGATATCGCCGCGCCCGCGCATCCGGGCTCGCCGGCGCAGACTTCCACCGAAACGGATTCCCCTTCGCATGGCCTCTACCACCGACATCAAGAACGGCACCGTCCTCAGCATCGACGGCCAGCTCTGGAACGTCATCGACTTCCAGCACGTCAAGCCGGGCAAGGGCGGCGCCTTCGTCCGCACCAAGATGAAGAATGTCCTCACCGGCAAGGTCGTCGACAAGACGTTCAACGCAGGCGCGAAGATCGACACGGCCAATGTCGACCGCCGCGACTTCCAGTACCTCTACCGCGACGGCGCGGACTTCGTCTTCATGGACACCAGCGACTACGACCAGATCACCGTCCCCGAGGCGGTCGTGGGCGACGCGGCGAATTTCATGCTCGAGAACCAGAACGTGACCCTCGCCCTGCACGATGGCGACCCGCTGTACATCGACCTCCCCGCCTCCGTCGTGCTCGAGATCACCTACACCGAGCCGGGCCTGCAGGGCGACCGCTCGACCGGCGGCACCAAGCCCGCGACGGTGGAGACCGGCTACCAGATCCAGGTCCCGCTCTTCCTGGAGCAGGGCACGAAGGTCAAGGTTGACACCCGCACGGGTGACTACCTCGGCCGCGTCAGCTGAGCCGGGTCTGCCGTGAGTGCTCGCACGAAGGCGCGGAAACGCGCTCTCGACATCCTCTACAACGCCGACGTCCGGCAGATCAGCTTCGCCCAGTCGCTGCGCGCCGAGGCAGAGCGGGCGGCGAACGAGCCGGCTCGCGAGGCGTCGTGGCTCTACGCCCGCGAAATCGTCGACGGGGTCATCGACCATGCGGACGAGATCGACGCGCTGATCGCGCAGCTCGCGCAAGGCTGGACGCTGTCGCGGATGCCGCTGGTCGACCGGGCCATCCTGCGGATCGGCGTGTGGGAGATCCTGCACAACGACGAGGTGCCCGACGGTGTCGCCATCGCGGAGGCGGTCGAGGCGGCGACGTTGCTGTCGACGGACGACTCCGCCGGCTTCATCAACGGCCTGCTCGCCTCGGTCGCGGAGTCGCGCGCGACCGCGTGAGGGCTGCTCGCCCGCTCCGGTTCGGATCACCTCCGGCTCGCAGAACCGGCTTCGGCTCGTCGAATCCCTTCGATTCTGCGAGCCGAACGTGTTTTCGCGAGCCGGAGGTGGGACAGGCGGGCGGGTCGGTGGCCCCTATACTCGTCACGGCTTTTCCTTTAACAGCCGTCCTGTGAGGCGGGGAAGGAGGTCGGTGTGACGGCACGAACTGTGCTGAACGGCGCTGACATCACGCGTGCGCTCACGCGCATCGCTCACGAGATTCTCGAGTCGAACCGCGGCCCCGAGTCGCTGGTCATCCTGGGGATCCCCACCCGCGGCGTCGCCCTCGCGCAGCGTATCGCCGAGACGATCGGCCGGATCGAGCCGCACGCGGTCCCCGTGTTCGCCGGATCCCTCGACGTGACGATGTACCGCGACGATCTCGCCCGGCACCCGGTGCGCACCCCGGCGCGGACCGCGGTCCCCGCGCGCATAGACGGCCGCACTGTGGTCCTCGTGGACGACGTCCTCTTCTCGGGCCGCACCATCCGCGCCGCACTCGACGCCCTCAGCGACATTGGCCGCCCGCGCGCCGTTCGGCTGGCCGCGCTGGTCGACCGCGGGCACCGCGAGCTTCCGATCCGGGCCGACTTCGTAGGAAAGAACCTGCCGAGCAGCCTGAGCGAGCGGATCAACGTGCGCCTCGTCGAGACGGACGGCGAGGACCTGGTCGCGATCGAGTCGAACGACGACGAGGAGGTCATGCGATGAAGCACCTGCTCTCGACCCGAGACCTCGACCGCGCGAGTGCGATCGCCCTCCTCGACATCGCCGAGGACATGGCGGACGTGCAGAACCGCGAGGTCAAGAAGCTGCCGACCCTGCGCGGGAAGACCGTGGTCAACCTCTTCTTCGAGGACTCCACCCGCACGCGGATCTCGTTCGAGGCGGCGGCGAAGCGGCTCTCCGCCGACGTGATCAATTTCAGCGCGAAGGGCTCCAGCGTCTCGAAGGGCGAGAGCCTGAAGGACACCGCGCAGACCCTCGCGGCGATGGGCGCGGACGGTGTCGTCATCCGCCACAGCGCCTCCGGTGCGCCTGCGGTGCTGGCGGCGAGCGGCTGGATCGACGCGTCGATCCTGAACGCCGGCGACGGCACGCACGAGCACCCGACCCAGGCGCTCCTGGACGCGTTCACCATCCGCCGGCGCCTGCACGGAGCGGCCGCGTCGCGCGGCAAGAGCCTCGACGGCGTCGCGGTCACGATCGTCGGCGACATCCTGCACTCACGGGTGGCGCGCTCGAACGTCTGGCTGCTGACGGCCCTGGGCGCTGAGGTGACGCTGATCGCGCCGCCGACCCTGGTGCCGGTCGACACCCGCGACTGGCCCGCGACAATCCGTTTCGACCTCGACGAGGCGATCGATGCGGGCCTACCCGACGTGGTGATGCTCCTGCGCATCCAGCTGGAGCGGATGTCGAGCGGGTTCTTCCCCAACGGGCGGGAGTACGCGCGGATCTGGGGGCTCGACGATGAACGACTCGCTCGCCTGGGTCCCGATACCATCGTGATGCACCCCGGCCCCATGAACAGGGGCGTCGAGATCTCCTCGGCCGCCGCCGATTCGAGCCGCTCCACGGTGCTCGAACAGGTCACGAACGGCGTGTCCGTCAGGATGGCCGCGCTCTACCTGCTGCTGTCCGGCGAACGGGAGGTCCACCGATGAGCACTGCGCCGCCACCGAGGAGCACTGCGCCGCTCCCCACGAGCACTGCGCCGACCGAGCGGATCCTGATCTCCGGGGCGACGTTCGCCGACGAGTCGACCGCCGACCTCCTGATCGACGGGGGCGTGATCGTCGAGATCGGCGCCGCTCTCGATTCGAGTGGCGCGCGCGTGATCGACGCCGACGGCCTGCTGGCGCTGCCCGGCCTGGTCGACCTGCACACCCACCTTCGTGAGCCCGGCTTCGAGCAGAGCGAGACCATCCTGACCGGTACCCGTGCCGCGGCCGCCGGCGGCTTCACCGCTGTCTTCGCGATGGCGAACACCTCGCCGGTGCAGGACACCGCGGGCGTGGTCGAGCAGGTACAGAGTCTGGGCGAGGACGCCGGCTACGCGACGGTCCGCCCGATCGGCGCGGTCACCGTGGGCCTGGCGGGGGAGTCGCTCGCCGAGCTCGGCGCGATGGCCCGTAGCCGCGCCGCCGTGCGCGTCTTCTCGGACGACGGCAGGTGCGTGTCGGACGCCTTGCTGATGCGCCGAGCGCTCGAGTACGTCAAGGCGTTCGACGGGGTCGTCGCCCAGCACGCGCAGGAGCCGCGCCTGACGGTCGGCGCGCAGATGAATGAGGGAGCCGTGTCTAGCGCTCTCGGGCTCCAGGGCTGGCCGGCCGTCGCGGAGGAGGCGATCATCGCCCGCGATGTGCTCCTCGCCGAGCACGTCGGCTCGCGCCTGCACGTCTGCCACGTCTCGACCGCGGGCTCAGTGGACGTCCTCCGCTGGGCGAAGGCGCGCGGGATCGACGTGACGGCGGAGGTCACGCCGCACCACCTCCTCCTCACCGAGCAGGCCGTCGCGGGTCAGGACGGCCCGAGCTACGACGCTCGCTTCAAGGTGAACCCGCCGCTGCGCCGCGACGAGGACGTGCTCGCGCTCCGCGAGGCCCTCGCCGACGGCACGATCGATATCGTCGCTACCGATCACGCCCCGCATCCGGTCGAGGCGAAGGACTGCGAGTGGGACGCCGCCGCGTTCGGCATGGTGGGTCTCGAGAGCGCACTGAGCGTCGTGCACGCCGCTGTCGTCGAGGACGGCCGGATGAGCTGGAGGGATGTTGCGCGGGTCCTCTCCTCCGCGCCCGCTCGCATCGGCAGGCTGAGCGGCTACGACCGCGGTCTGGTCATCGGTGCTGCCGCGAACGTGGTGCTCTACGACCCGGAGGCGCGCCGCCGGTTCTCGGCGGGAGATCTGCGCGGCCGCAGCCGCAACTCCCCGTACCTCGGCCGCGAGTTGCCGGGCCGGGTCGTCGCGACGCTGCACCGGGGCTTCCCGACCGTGCTCGACGGCGAGCTCGTCGACGCGGCCGTCGTCGCCGCCTCCGCGAAGGTCTCCCGTGGATAGGGCCGCGATCACGATCGTCATCGCCGCGGTCGTCGTCCTCGTCTTCGTCGGGATGCTGCTCTCGTGGCGCGCGCGCCGTCGCCGATCGGCCGATCTCGCGCCGGAGCCGGTTCCCCCCTCGTCGCTGGGCGCCGAGGTCGAGCGCGTCGAGCTGCCCTACGTCGCCACGACCCGGTTCGAGCAGCCGCTCGAGCGGGTCGTGCTGCCCGGGTTGGGCTTCCGGGGCAATGCCGTGCTGCGTCTGCACGAGCGCGGGGTCGTGATCGCCCCCGTCGGCGAGCGCGAGACCGTGATCCCGGCGGCGCTGCTGCGCGGAGCCGGTCAGGGCAGCTACGTGATCGACCGCGCCGTCGAGGAGGGCGGGCTTCTCGTGCTCTCGTGGTCGCCACGCGGCGAGGAGAGCGTCGACAGCTACCTCCGCGTCGCCGAGCCGGCCCTCCGCGAGCACCTGGTCGCCGAGTTGCAGCGCCTCGCCGGCCCCCGTTCCTCCCCCTCCCACCCCGGAGCCGCCGACGGCGGCCCCGACACGACCCAGAAGGGCTCCTAGTCCGTGCCAACGACACGCCTCAGCACCGAACCCACCGCCGTCCTCGTCCTCGAGGACGGACGACGATTCACGGGTCAGGCCTACGGCGCCCGAGGCCGCACCCTGGGTGAGATCGTCTTCGCGACCGGCATGACCGGCTACCAGGAGACGCTGACCGACCCGAGCTACGCCGGCCAGATCGTCGTGCAGACCGCCCCGCATATCGGCAACACCGGGACCAACGATGAGGACAGGGAGTCGCGCCGCATCTGGGTCGCGGGCTATGTCGTCCGCGATCCCTCCCGGGTCGTCTCCAACTTCCGCGCGCAGCGCTCGCTCGGCGACGACCTCGACTCCGACGGCATCGTGGGCATCTCGGCTGTCGACACCCGGGCGATCACTCGCCATATCCGCTCGGCAGGGTCGATGCGCGCCGGCGTGTTCTCGGGCGAGGACCTCGCTCTCCCGCAGGAGGAGCAGCTCGCGCTGGTCCTCGGCGGCCGTCAGATGCAGGGGCTGAACCTCTCCTCCGCTGTGTCGACCGACGAGCAGTACGTGGTGCCCGCCCGCGGCGAGCGCGTCGGCTCGGTCGCGGTGATCGACTTGGGCGTGAAGACCTCGACGGTGCACTACCTCGCGGAGCGCGGCTTCGACGTGCACGTGCTGCCCGAGTCGGCGTCGGCGGAGCAGGTGCTCGCGCTGGACCCGTCCGCGCTGTTCTTCTCGAACGGCCCCGGTGACCCCGAGGCCTCGGACCGCCACGTCGAGCTGCTGCGCACGACCCTGCGCGCCGACCTGCCGTTCTTCGGCATCTGCTTCGGCAACCAGTTGCTCGGCCGCGCACTCGGCTTCGGCACCTACAAGCTCCCGTTCGGCCACCGCGGGATCAATCAGCCCGTGCTCGACAAGCTCACCGGCCGCGTGGAGATCACCTCGCAGAACCACGGTTTCGCGGTGGACGCGCCGATCGAGGGCGAGCTCGACTCGCCGGAGGGCTTCGGTCGCGTCGAGGTGAGCCACTACTCCCTCAATGACTCGGTCGTGGAGGGGCTGCGCTGCCTCGACATCCCCGCCTTCTCGGTGCAGTACCACCCGGAGGCGGCGGCCGGCCCGCACGATGCCAATCACCTCTTCGATCGCTTCCGCGACATGGTCGTTGAGCGTTCGGTCGGGCGAGAGCGCTCCGCCGGGCGGCACGCCTCGGAGCCCACGGGCAGCCCCACGACCAGCAGCAGCCCCACGACCAGCAGCATCCCCACGAATAGCAGCATCGGAGAGCAGAAGTAATGCCGCGCAGGGAAGACATCCAGAGCGTTCTCGTCATCGGCTCCGGCCCGATCGTCATCGGGCAGGCTGTCGAGTTCGACTACTCCGGTACTCAGGCCTGCCGCGTGCTGCGCGCCGAGGGGGTGCGCGTGATCCTGGTCAACTCCAACCCGGCGACGATCATGACTGACCCCGACTTCGCCGACGCCACTTACGTCGAGCCGATCACCCCGAAAGCGATCGAGGCGATCATCGCCAAGGAGAAGCCGGACGCGATTCTGCCGACCCTCGGCGGCCAGACGGCACTGAACGCGGCGATTCAGCTGCACGACCTCGGAATCCTCGAGAAGTACGGCGTCGAGTTGATCGGAGCGAGCTTCGAGGCAATCAACCGCGGCGAGGACCGCCAGATCTTCAAGCAGCTGGTGCTCGACGCGGGCGCGGACGTTGCCAAGTCGTATATCGCGCACACCGTGGAGGAGGCGATCGACTACGCCGAGGACCTCGGTTACCCGCTCGTCATCCGCCCGTCGTTCACGATGGGTGGCCTCGGTTCCGGATTCGCGTACACCCGCGAGGAGCTGGTGCGGATGGTCGGCGACGGCCTGCACCAGAGCCCGACCACCGAGGTGCTCCTGGAGGAGTCGATCCTCGGCTGGAAGGAGTACGAGCTCGAGCTGATGCGCGACACGGCCGACAACACGGTCGTCGTCTGCTCGATCGAGAACGTCGACCCCGTCGGCGTGCACACCGGCGATTCGATCACCGTCGCTCCGGCGCTGACCCTGACCGACCGCGAGTACCAGAAGCTGCGCGATATCGGTATCCGGATCATCCGGGACGTGGGAGTGGACACCGGCGGCTGCAACATCCAGTTCGCGATCGATCCCGCCGACGGCCGGATCATCGTGATCGAGATGAACCCGCGCGTCTCCCGTTCCTCCGCCTTAGCGTCGAAGGCGACCGGCTTCCCGATCGCCAAGATCGCCGCGAAGCTCGCGATCGGGTACCGCCTCGATGAGATCCCGAACGACATCACGAAGGTCACACCGGCGAGTTTCGAGCCGACGCTGGACTATGTCGTCGTCAAGGTGCCGCGGTTCGCGTTCGAGAAGTTCCCGGCCGCGGACAAGACGCTGACCACCACCATGAAGTCGGTGGGTGAGGCGATGGCGATCGGCCGCAACTATGCGCAGGCGCTGCAGAAGGCCCTCCGCTCGCTCGAGAAGCGCGGCTCGTCGTTCCACTGGGGCAGCGAGGAGCGCTCGGTGGACGAATTGCTCGAGATCGCGAAGACCCCCACCGACGGTCGCATCGTCACCGTGCAGCAGGCGCTGCGCCGGGGAGCGAGCATCGAGCAGGCGTTCGAGGCCACGAAGATCGACCCCTGGTTCCTCGACCAGATCGTGATGATCAACGAGATCGCGGAGCTGGTGCGCGAGCACGACGGGCTCGACGCGGGGCTGCTCCGCCTGGCCAAGGACCACGGCTTCTCGGACGCGCAGATCGCCGAGCTCCGCGGACTCGATGAGGCGGAGGTGCGGCGCACCCGCCACGCGCTCGACGTGCGCCCGGTCTACAAGACCGTCGACACCTGCGCGGGCGAGTTCCCGGCGCTCACGCCCTACCACTACTCCTCCTACGACGAGGAGACGGAGGTCGTGGCCGCCGACCGCCGCAAGGTCGTCATCCTCGGCTCCGGCCCCAACCGCATCGGGCAGGGGGTCGAGTTCGACTACTCCTGCGTGCACGCCTCGTTCGCCCTCTCGGCCGCGGGCTTCGAGACGATCATGATCAACTGCAACCCCGAGACCGTCTCGACCGACTACGACACCTCCGACCGCCTCTACTTCGAGCCGCTGACGCTGGAGGACGTGCTGGAGGTGATCCACGCGGAGTCGCAGTCGGGCGAGCTCGTCGGCGTGGTCGTGCAGCTGGGCGGCCAGACCGCTCTGGGACTCGCGGCGGGCCTTGAGGCGGCCGGCGTGCCCATCCTCGGCACCACCCCCGCGAACATCGACCTGGCGGAGGAGCGCGGCGCCTTCTCGCGCATCCTCGACGAGGCGGGCCTGCTCGCTCCGCGCAACGGCACGGCGACCGACCTCGACGGCGCCCGTGAGGTCGCAGTCGAGATCGGCTACCCGGTCCTCGTCCGGCCCTCGTTCGTGCTCGGCGGGCGCGGCATGGAGATCGTGTACGGCACCCCGCAGCTCGAGGACTACTTCGAGCGGATGGCTGGCGAGGGGATCATCGACGAGGCGCATCCGCTCCTGGTCGACCGTTTCCTCGACGACGCGATCGAGATCGACGTCGACGCCCTCTTCGACGGCGAGCAGCTGTACATCGGTGGCGTCATGGAGCACATCGAGGAGGCCGGTATCCACTCCGGCGACTCGGCCTGCACCCTGCCGCCGGTGACGCTGGGCCGCCGCCAAATCGACCAGGTGCGGGAGGCGACCCTCGCCATCGCCCGCGGCGTCGGCGTCCGCGGCCTGCTCAATGTGCAGTTCGCCATCGGCCAGGGCGTG
Organism: Rathayibacter tritici; assembly: GCF_002932875.1. Lineage (GTDB taxonomy): Bacteria > Actinomycetota > Actinomycetes > Actinomycetales > Microbacteriaceae > Rathayibacter > Rathayibacter tritici. The sequence goes on along the minus strand of NZ_PSWS01000058.1, from coordinate 275,523 downwards.
CTCTACGTGCTGGAGGCGAACCCGCGCGCCTCCCGCACGGTGCCGTTCGTCTCGAAGGCGCTCGGCATCCCGCTCGCCAAGGCCGCCTCGCGCCTGATGGTCGGCGAGACGATCGCGGCGCTGAAGGCCGAGGGGCTCCTCCCCAAGCGCGACGGGTCCGACGTGCCGATGGACTCGCCCATCGCCGTGAAGGAGGCGGTCCTGCCGTTCAAGCGCTTCCGCACCAAGGAGGGCCAGATCGTCGACTCGCTGCTCGGCCCCGAGATGCGCTCCACGGGTGAGGTGATGGGGATCGATCGCGACTTCCCGCGCGCGTTCGCCAAGAGTCAGGACGCGGCGTACGGCGGTATGCCCGCCAGCGGCACGGTCTTCATCTCGGTCGCCGACCGCGACAAGCGCTCGATCGTGCTGCCGGCGCTGCGGCTGCGCCAGCTCGGCTTCGAGCTTCTCGCGACCGAGGGCACGGCCGAGGTGCTGAACCGCAACGGCATCCAGGCCCGCGTGGTGCGCAAGTACAGCGAGAGCGCCGAGGGCGATGCGCCCTCGATCGTCGAGCTGATCAGCCGGGACGAGGTCGATGTGGTGATCAACACGCCCAGCGGAGGAGCGACCCGCGCCGACGGCTACGAGATTCGCGCCGCCGCGGTTGCCGCCGACAAGCCGCTGTTCACGACCATCGCCCAGCTCGCGGCCGCGGTCGCCTCGCTGGACGCGGCGAACGAGCCGTTCGAGGTGACCAGCCTGCAGGACTACGCGCGGCGCCGCGCGGAGCGGACGGCGTGAGCACCCGCGCGGTGGGCGCCGCCTCCTTCGGCTCACGCCTCGAGGCGGCGTTCGCCGCGCACGGACAGCTGTGCGTGGGGATCGATCCGCACTCCTTCCTCCTCGACGCCTGGGGGCTGGCCGATGACGCGGGCGGGCTCGAGCGCTTCGGCCGCACCGTCGTCGACGCCGCGGCCGGGCGGGCCGGCATCGTGAAGCCGCAGGTCGCCTTCTTCGAGCGGCACGGCTCCGCGGGGTACGCCGCCCTCGAGCGCGTGCTCGCCGACGCCCGAGCGGCCGGGCTACTGGTGATCGCCGACGTCAAGCGCGGCGACATCGGCACCAGTGCGACCGCCTACGCCGAGGCCTGGCTCCGGCCCGGCTCGCCGCTGGAGGCGGACGCGATGACCGCGGCCGCCTACCAGGGCCTCGGCTCGCTCGGGGGGATGCTGACGCTGGCGGAGGAGGCGGGCAAGGGCGTGTTCGTGCTCGCCGCCACGTCCAACCCGGAGGCACGGCTCGTGCAGCGCGCGCTCGTGCAGGACGGCGACCGGGCGGGAACGACGGTGGCACACGCGGTCGTGGCGGACGTGGCATCCTGGAACGACGCTCATGCTCGCGCGCCGATCGGCTCGGTCGGCGTGGTGCTCGGCGCCACCGTCGCCCTGAGCGACTTCGGCATCGGCACCGACGAGCCGCTGCACCCCGCACTCCCGGTGCTCGCGCCCGGCTTCGGCCACCAGGGCGCCGCTGTCGCGGACGCGCAGCGGTTGTTCGGCGCGTGGAGCGCCGCCACCATCGTCAGCGAGTCGCGCAGCGTGCTCGGCGCCGGCCCCTCCGGGATCGCTGCCGAGATCGCCCGACGCGCGACCGACATCCAGGAGACCCTTGTCCGCTGAAACCGTCAGCCCCGACCCCGGCGCCCCGTCGCGCCCGGAGGCCGTGCACCGTCCCTCTCCGCCCGAGGTCGACCGCCGCGCCGCTTCCGAGGCCGCCATCGCGGCGCGCCGTGCCCGCGCCGTCGTGAAGAAGGCGGTCGCCTCCGGTCGCCGCCCCGCGACCGCCGTGCTCGCCGCTGCGCAGGCCGAACCGCTCGGGGTCGAGGGGCGGATGCGGGTCAGTGAGCTGCTGCGCTCCGTCCCGGCTCTCGGCGTGGTCAAGACGCCACGGGTGATGGACCAGCTGCGGATCGCTGAGTCGAAGCGCCTCGGTGGCCTCGGGCGTCGTCAGGTCGAGGGCCTGGCGTCGTTCCTGGAGGAGCGGGAGGCGCGCCGGCGCCGCCCCTCCCGCAACCGGCTGCTCGTGCTCGCCGGTCCCACCGCGGTCGGCAAGGGCACCGTTTCGACCTACATCCGCGAGAACTACCCCGAGGTGCTGCTCTCGGTTTCGGCCACCACTCGGGCCCCGCGCCCCGGCGAGGTGGACGGCGTGAGCTACTACTTCGTCGACGACGCCGAGTTCGACCGGATGATCGCGGCAGGGGAGTTCCTCGAGTACGCGGTCGTGCACAACGCGCACCGTTACGGGACGCCGCGCGGGCCGATCGACGCCGCACTGGAGCAGGGTCGGCAGGTGATGCTCGAGATCGATATCCAGGGTGCGCGCCAGGTGCGCGAGCGGATGCCGGATGCCCGCCTGGTCTTCCTCCTGCCGCCCAGCTGGGACGAGCTGGTGCGCCGCCTGGTCGGCCGCGGCACCGAGAGTGCCGAGGAGCAGGAGCGCCGCCTGGCCACCGCGAAGGTGGAGCTGGCCGCGCAGGATGAGTTCGATGTCGCCGTCGTGAACAGCACCGTGCCCGAAGCGGCCCGCGAGGTCGTAGCATTGATGGCGCCTCGTGCCGACGACGCCCCCGCTGATCCGGGTCGCTGACACCGGGCCACCGACCACCTCCGGGCCGACGCCCGGGTTCCTTCGGGCTCGCGCCTCCGGGAGCCCGCGTCGTGCCGCTCCGGAGCCGCAGATCGGCGCTGATGCGCCCGCAAGGAGACACTCATGGCCAACAATCTCGGCATCATCGACCCGCCCATCGACGAGCTCCTCTCGAAGGTGGACTCGAAGTACGCGCTGGTGATTTTCGCCTCCAAGCGCGCCCGCCAGATCAACGACTACTACGCCGACCTCCACGAGGGCAGCCTGTTCGACAACGTCGGCCCGCTGGTCGACTCGACCATCGACGACAAGCCGCTCTCGGTCGCGCTGCACGAGATCAACGAGGACAAGCTGGTCGCCCAGCCCCTCGCCGAGTAGTCCTCGCCGGGTGGGCTCCTCTCACGAGACCGGTCGACGGCTCACGGTCGTCGTCGGCATCACCGGCGGCATCGCCGCGTACAAGGCAGTGGGAGTCGTGCGCGCGCTGGTCCTCTCGGGGCACGACGTCCACGTCATCGCGACCGAGGCGGCGTTGCGCTTCGTCGGCAAGCCCACCCTCGAGGCCATCTCGCGTAACCCCGTACACACCGAGTTGTATGAGGGCGTCGCGGAAGTGCGGCACGTGGCGATCGGTCAGACCGCGGACCTCATCGTCATCGCTCCGGCCACGGCGCACACGCTCGCCAAGCTCGCCGCCGGCCTGGCCGATGACCTGCTGGGCACCACCGTCCTCGCGAGTACTGCCCCGCTGGTCGTCGCCCCGGCGATGCACACCGAGATGTGGGCGAACGCCGCGACCGTCGCCAATACGGCGACCCTCCGCTCGCGCGGCGTGCACGTGATCGGCCCCGCCGTCGGGCGTCTTACCGGCGCCGACTCCGGACCCGGCCGCATGGAGGAGCCCGAGACGATCGTTGCCGAGGCTCTGGCCGTGCACGCCCGGGCCGTCGGCGCCCGCCGCGATCTGGAGGGGCTCCGCGTCCTGGTGACTGCGGGGGGCACCCGCGAGCCCCTCGATCCGGTGCGCTTTGTCGGCAACCGCTCCAGCGGTCGGCAGGGGGTCGCGCTCGCGCTGGCCGCTGCGGCCCGCGGCGCCGAGGTGACCCTCCTCGCCGCCAACCTCGACGTGTCGGTCCCGCAGGGCGTCACGGTGCGCCAGGTGGGCACCGCTCTCGAGTTGCGCGCGGCCGCCCTGGCCGCCGCTCCCGGAGCGGACGTCGTGATCATGGCCGCGGCCGTCGCCGACTATCGGCCGGCCGAGGTCGCCGACGCGAAGATCAAGAAGGAGCAGCAGGGCGAGCGGCTGGTCCTCGAGCTGATCAAGACCCCGGACGTTCTGGCCGAGATCGCTTCCGCGCGACACGAGGGGCAGATCGTTGTCGGGTTCGCCGCCGAGACCGAGCCGGACCGGGACGCGATGCTCGCGCTCGGGCGCGCCAAGATCGCCCGCAAGGGGTGCGATCTGCTTGTTGTCAACAGGGTCGGCTGGGCCGAGGGTTTCCAGAGCGAGCGCAACGCCGTCGTGGTCCTGGATCGAGCCGGCGATATAGTGGGCGAGGCCTCGGGAAGCAAGGCGGAGGTGGCCGACCGCGTCCTCGACGCGATCGCGCGCTAGCCCCACCGGTCTGCCCGCGGAGGCGCCGACCGCCTGCCCGCGCGGCCACTGTGCCCGCCCGGCCACGTCCGGTACGAACGACCCCGGTCCGCACGACACCGGGACGAGAAGAGAAGCATGACCTCCGGTCCCCTCCGCCTGTTCACCTCCGAGTCCGTCACCGAGGGCCACCCGGACAAGATCTGCGATCAGATCTCGGACCATATCCTCGACGCGCTGCTCCGCGAGGACCCGCACAGCCGCGTCGCCGTCGAAACGCTGGTCACGACGGGCCTCGTGCACGTCGCGGGCGAGGTGTCCACGAGCGGTTACGTCGAGATCCCCAAGATCGTCCGCGACACGATCGTCGAGATCGGGTACGACTCCTCCGAGAAGGGCTTCGACGGTCGCTCCTGCGGCGTCTCGGTGTCGATCGGCCAGCAGTCGCCCGAGATCGCGGCCGGCGTCGACACGGCCCTCGAGGTCCGCACTCTCACGGCGGGGGAGGACGCCTTCGACCGCCAGGGCGCGGGCGACCAGGGTCTGATGTTCGGCTTCGCGACCGACGAGACTCCCGAGTACATGCCGCTGCCCAGCTGGCTCTCGCACCGCCTCGCCGAGCGCCTGGCGGCCGTACGGAAGTCGGGCGAGCTCGACTACCTCCGTCCCGACGGCAAGACCCAGGTCACGATCGGCTACGACGGCACCACTCCGTCGACCATCGACACCGTCGTGCTCTCCACGCAGCACGCCGAGCACGTCAGCACCGAGACGATCCACGCGGACATCGAGGCGCACGTGATCCGCCCGGTGCTCGAGACGGTCGACCTCGACTCCTCGGCCGTCCGCCTGCTGATCAACCCGACCGGCCGTTTCGAGATCGGCGGCCCGCAGGGCGACGCCGGGCTCACCGGCCGCAAGATCATCGTCGACACCTACGGCGGAGCATCGCGCCACGGCGGCGGAGCGTTCTCGGGCAAGGACCCGTCCAAGGTGGACCGCTCGGCCGCGTACGCGATGCGCTGGGTCGCCAAGAATGCGGTCGCCGCGGGCCTCGCCTCACGGATGGAGGTGCAGGTCGCCTACGCGATCGGTAAGGCCGCTCCGGTCGGCCTCTACGTCGAGACCTTCGGCACCGGGACCGTCTCGGACGAGACGATCACCGAGGCGATCCGCTCCGTCTTCGACCTCCGCCCGGCCGCGATCATCCACGCCCTCGACCTGCTGCGCCCGATCTACGCGCAGACCGCGGCCTACGGTCACTTCGGCCGCGAACTTCCCGACTTCACCTGGGAGCGCCTCGACCGGGTCGAGGACCTGCGCTCCGCCGCGGGCCTCTCGTAGCGGGCCCCGCGGCGATGGCGACGAGCGGAGCCGTCGCGCGCGTGCTCCTGGACTCGCCACTCCCGCAGCTCGACCGGCTCCTGGACTATGCGGTGCCGGAGGCGCTGCGCGGGCAGGTGGTGCCCGGCGTCCGCGTGCGGGTGCCGCTGCGCACCGGCGGGCGGATCGCCGACGCCCTCGTCGTGGAGACGGGGGAGGGATCCGAGCACGTCGGCGCGCTGAGCGAGGTCGAGGAGCTGGTCTCGCCGCTCGTGGTGCTGACGCCCGAGGTCTGGGCCCTTGCACGCCGTGTCGCCGACCGCGCCTGCGGAGGAGCGAGCGACGTGCTGCGCCTTGCCGTACCGCGGCGCCACGTGCGGGTCGAGAAGGCGCGTCTCGCGGCGGGTCCGGCTCCGGCTGCTCCCTTGGTCGAGGCGGGCGGAGTGACGGGGTATCCCGTCGACTCCTTCGCCGGACTCGCCGAGGGTGCGCGTCTGGCAGTCGGTGCCGTGCCGACTCCCGTGCAGCTCGACTCCGGTGGGTGGGTCGGTGGCTGGGCCGTCACGCTGGCCGAGCTCGCCCGCGATACGCTCGCCGCGGGGCGCGACGCGATCCTGGCGGTGCCCGACTACCGCGATCAGGAGCAGCTGGAGCTCGCTCTCGCGGCCCACGTCCCGGCGGAGTCGCTTGTGCGGCTCGACGCGCGCCAGAAGGGCGCCGAGCGCTACGCCGCCTTCGTCCGCTGCCTCGATCCCGGGCCGCGGGTCGTCGTGGGCAACCGCTCCGTGCTCTACGCCCCCTCCTCCGCCCTCGGCCTGATCGCGCTCTGGGACGACGGGGACCCGCTCTTCGCCGAGCCCCTGGCGCCCTACGCGCATGCCCGTGACGTCGCCCTGATCCGTCAGGAGCAGAGTGGCGCGGGCCTCGTGCTGCTGGGCAACACCCGCACCGTCGAGGTCGAGCGTCTGGTCGAGATCGGCTTCGCGGCCGAGGTGGAACCGCGCCCGAGCCGCCGCCCGCACGTGGTGCCGACCGCGCAGCAGTGGGCGGCCGACGAGCATGACGCTGCCGCGCGCATCCCCTCCTCCGCCTGGCGAGAGGCACGGAAGGCCCTCGACTCCGGCCCCGTGCTGGTGCAGGTCGCGCGGCCCGGCTATGCGCCGGTGGTCGCCTGCGCCCGCTGCCGCACCGTCGCGCGCTGCAACCGCTGCCAGGGACCGCTCGGCGTGCACTCTGCGGGCGGGCGTCCGAGCTGTGGCTGGTGCGGCCTGATCGCGGCGGACTGGACCTGCTCGGTCTGCGAGGCCACGGCCCTCCGCCTGGTCACCCTCGGGGCCGGGCGCACCGCGGAGGAGTTGGGGCGCGCCTTCCCCGGCGCCAAGGTGATCGTCGCCGACGGCCAGCGGCCCGTGCTCACCCTCCCCGCCGAGCCCGCGCTCGTCGTGGCCACGCGAGGCGCAGAGCCGCGGGTCGACGGCGGTTACCACGCCGTCCTGCTCCTGGACGGCGAGCGGATGCTGGCGCGCGAGAGCCTGCGCGTCGCCGACGACGCACTTCGCACCTGGTCGAACGCCGCTGCCCTGGCCCGCCCGGGCGCTCCGGTACTGCTGGTCGGGGTCGGCGGTCGGCTCGCGACCGCCCTCGCGACCTGGCGTCAGGCCGAGTACCTCCGCGCCGAGCTGCTGGAGCGGCGCGCACTGCGGTTCCCGCCCGCGGTGCGGCTCGCAACGGTCAGCGGTGACGCGCACGCGGTGGCGGAGGCGCTGGACGCGCTCGACGAGGAGGACCGGCAGGAGGTGCTCGGCCCGGTCGGGCTCGAGGACGGCTCCGTCCGGGCCATCGTGCGCTTCGACTACGCTCGCGGTGCGGAGGTGGCCGCCCGCCTCCGCTCCGCCGTGATCCGCAATGCCACGCGCCGCCGTCGGCCGCCGACCACGCCCGGTCGCTTCCGGCCGGCCCCCAAGCTCCGGGTTCGCCTCGACGACCCCGACATCCTCTGACACCCCGGGAGAGCCCTGTGCGCCTCGTCTTCGCCGGTACGCCCGCCGCGGCCGTCCCGACCCTCCAGGGCCTCGCCGCCTCCGCGCATGAGGTCGTCGCCGTGGTCACCCGGGCGGATGCTCCGGTGGGCCGCAAGCGCGTGCTCACTCCGTCGCCGGTCGCCGTCGCGGCGGAGGAGCTGGGGCTCCCCGTGATCCGCACGAATCGGCTCGACGAGGAGGTGACCGACCACCTCGCCGAGCTCACCCCGGATCTGGGCGTGATCGTCGCCTACGGCGGGCTCGTGCGCGAGCGGCTGCTGGCGGTGCCGAGGCTCGGCTGGATCAACCTGCACTTCTCGCTGCTGCCGCGCTGGCGGGGAGCGGCTCCCCTCCAGCGCGCGCTGATGGCGGGGGAGACGCGGATCGGCGCGAGCGTCTTCCAGCTCGTCGCCGAACTCGATGCGGGCGACGTCTACGCCGAACTCCCCGTCGACGCGGGGGAGCGCACCGCGGGCGCGCTGCTGGCGGAGCTGGCCGAAAGCGGCGCGAACCTCACCCTCGACGTGGTCGACGCACTCGAACGGGGGACCGCCGTCGCCACCCCGCAGGTCGGCGAGGTGACCCTCGCGCCCAAGCTCGACGCGACCGACGGCCGGATCGACTGGACGCTGCCGACCGCGCGGATCCTGGCGCTGGTGCGCGGAACGACCCCCGAGCCCGGCGCTTCCACCGCGGTGGGCTGCGCGCGCCTGAAGGTGCTGGCCGTGCGCGCCGCGGAGGGGGATCTCGCTCCGGGCAGCGTGCGCCTTCACTCCGGACGCGCGCTCGTCGGCACCGGGGACGGAGCGATCGAGCTGGTCACCGTCCAGCCCGCCGGCAAGACTCCGATGCCGGGCGCCGCCTGGGCGCGGGGCCTGCGCGACAGCACGGTGCTCGGATGAGCGCCCGTCGCGGCGCCGCCCCCGCCCGCCGGGTCGCCTACGAGGTCCTGCTCGCGGTGAGCGGATCGGACGCCTACGCGAACCTCGTCCTGCCGGCGCGGATCAGCGCGGCCGGTCTCTCGCCCGCCGACGCGGGGCTGGCCACCGAGCTGTGCTACGGCACCCTGCGGATGTCCGGCTACTACGACAGGGTGATCGCCCTGGCCGCGCGCCGACCTGCGGACAGCCTCGACCCGCCGGTCCTGGACGCGCTGCGCCTGGGTGCGCACCAGCTGCTCGCGACCCGCGTGGCTCCGCACGCCGCGGTGAATGAGAGCGTCGCGCTCGTTGCCGCCGGCTCCTCGCGCGGGGCGGTCGCCTTCGCCAACGCGGTGCTGCGCACGGTCTCGCGCTCGAGCGCGGACGAGTGGCGCGAACGGGTGTCCGCCGCCGCCGTCTCCGCAGACGACCGGATCGCCGCACTGAACTCCCACCCCGTCTGGATCGTCCGCGCCCTGCGGCGGGCGCTGGCGGCGGAGGGCGCGGCCGACGAGCTGGACGCGCTACTCGCCTCCGACAACGCGGCACCGCGCGTCAACCTGGTCGCCCTGCCCGGGTCAGCGGCTCCCGGCGAGATTGCCGACGCCGAGCCCGACCGGTTCTCGCCGGTCGGCATGACCAGCACCGGCGGCGACCCGGAGGCGTTCCCCGCCGTGCGCGAGGGCCGGGTGCGTGTCCAGGACGAGGGCTCGCAGTTGGCCGCGCTGGCCCTCTCCCGAGCGCGCCCGGTCCGTTCGGGTGAGCGCTGGCTCGATCTCTGCGCCGGCCCCGGCGGCAAGGCGGCTCTGCTCGCAGCGGAGGCGCGGGCCGGCGGGGCGACACTGCTCGCGAACGAGGTGGTGCCCGGCCGCGCGGGACTCGTGCGGCAGGCGCTGGCGGCTGTCGATCCCACGGTCGAGGTGCGCACCGGGGACGGGCGCGAGCTCGGTGACGAGCGGCCGGGAGCGTTCGACCGGATCCTGCTCGACGCGCCCTGCACCGGCCTGGGGGCGTTGCGACGCCGGCCGGAGGCGCGCTGGCGCAAGTCGGCGGCCGACGTCGAGCCGCTAGCCGCTCTGCAGGGCGAGCTGCTCGACTCCGCCGTGAAAGCTCTCGCGCCGGAGGGACTGCTCGCGTACGTGACCTGCTCGCCGCACCTCGGCGAGACGCGGCGCGTACTCGCTCTCGCCCAGGAGCGGCACGCGCTCGAGCTCGTGGACACCCCCGCCGTGCTCCGCGGAGTGAGCGCCGCACCGCTTGCGCTTCCCGACGGAGCGACCCATGTGCAGCTGTGGCCCCACCGGCACGGCACCGACGCCATGTTCATTCAGCTCCTGCGCCGCCGGTCGTGACGCCTGCCGCGGGAGCGGGCCCGCTCTAGGCTGGAGGCATGTCCGCACGGATCAACCCCAGCATCCTCTCCGCCGACTTCGTGAACTTCGAGGCCGAGCTGCAGCGGATCGCCGGAGCCGACTTCGTGCACGTCGACGTGATGGACAACCATTTCGTGCCAAATCTGACCTTCGGCCTGACGATGGTCCAGCGCCTGCAGGACGTGTCGCCCCGTCCGCTCGACCTGCACCTGATGATCGAAGACCCGGACCGCTGGGCGCCCGACTACGCCGAGACCGGCGCCTATTCGGTCACCTTCCACGCCGAGGCCGCACGCGACGCCGTGGCTCTCGCGCGGCGCCTGCGCGAGATCGGCTCGCGCGCCGGCATCGCGCTCAAACCGGGGACGATGGTGGATGAGTACCTCGACCTGCTGCCGGAGTTCGACCAGGTCCTCGTGATGACGGTCGAGCCCGGATTCGGCGGCCAGTCGTTCCTGGCGGAGACGATGCCCAAGCTGCGCACCCTGCGGAACGTCGTGGACCGCACCGGACTTGACGTCTGGCTTCAGGTCGACGGCGGCATCGCGCCGGGCACGATCGAGATCGCGGCGGAGGCGGGGGCCGACACGTTCGTCGCCGGCTCCGCGGTTTTCGGCGCCGACGACCCGGAGCAGGCCATCGCGGCCCTGCGCGCTACGGCTACCGCGCACCTGCACCGGCACTGAGGCGGCGGACGCCGTCCGATCTGCAGGATCCCGTGCGGTGTGCAGGCCTTCGTGCGGTGTGCAGGCTTCCGTGCGGTGTGCAGGCTTCCGTGCGGTGTGCAGGAGATCCGTGCGAGATGCCCGGTTCTGCCGCATGACGAACGCGTGACGGCGACCTTCTCCTGCGAATCGGACGGTCTCCTGCGAATCGGACGGGCTCCTGCGAATCGGACGGGCTCCTGCGAATCGGACGGGCTCCTGCGAATCGGACGGGCTCCTGCACATCGCACGCCTCGCACGCCGCTCACAGCGCCCACGCGGCCCCGTCCCGCCCGCCGTATAGACTTCCCCGGTGAAAACTTTCGACGACCTCTTCGCGGAGCTGGGCGAGAAGGCCGCCATCCGGCCCGAGGGATCGGGTACCGTCCGTGAGCTCGACGCCGGCGTGCACTTCATCGGCAAGAAGATCGTCGAGGAGGCCGCCGAGGTGTGGATGGCCGCCGAGTACGAGGGCGACGAGCGCACCGCCGAGGAGATCTCGCAGCTGCTCTACCACCTCCAGGTGCTGATGCTCGCGAAGGGTCTGACGACGGCCGACGTCTACCGGCATCTGTGAGCACCGCCCCGCTCGCCGGGGTGCGCCGTCGATCCGCGCCGTCGCGTCCGCACGCTCCCCGAGGAACCGTGCCGCCCATCGAACAGCCGTCGAGTCATGAAGGACCTCCCGTGACCACCACCCCCGCCCCGGCGCTGCTGCGCGTCGCCGTTCCCAACAAGGGCTCCCTGTCGGAGACCGCCGGCCAGATGCTCGCGGAGGCGGGCTACACCGGTCGCCGCGACCCGAAGGAGTTGCACGTCGTCGATGAGCGCAACGGTGTCGAGTTCTTCTACCTCCGTCCACGCGACATCGCGACCTACGTCGGCTCCGGCGCCCTCGATGTCGGAGTGACGGGGCGCGATCTCCTGATCGACTCCGGCTCCCAGGCGCGCGAGATCGCAAGCCTCGGCTTCGCGAACTCCACCTTCCGTTTCGCCGGACCGGCCGGCCGCTACGACGACCTCGCGCAGATCGACGGCCTCCGGGTCGCGACCAGCTACCCGGGTCTGGTCGGTCGCTTCCTCCGCGAGCACGGCGTCGACGTGGCTCTGATCCGTCTCGACGGCGCCGTCGAGTCCGCGATCCAGCTGGGTGTCGCCGATGTGATCGCCGATGTCGTTGAAACCGGCACCACGCTCCGCAAGGCGGGGCTCGAGATTTTCGGCCCGGTCATCCTCGACTCGACCGCTGTGCTCGTCTCGGCCGAGGGGGAGCCGGAGGGCATTCCCGTGCTGCTGCGGCGCCTGCAGGGCGTTCTGGTCGCTCGCGAGTACGTGCTGCTCGACTACGACTGCCCCGTGTCCCTGCTCGAGAGCGCCACTGCAATCGCACCGGGTTTCGAGTCGCCGACCGTCTCGCCGCTGCACGACGCCGAGTGGGTCGCCGTTCGCGTGATGGTGCCCCGGGCGGACATGAACCAGGTGATGGACCGCCTGTACGACCTGGGCGCTCGCGCGATCCTGGTCACCTCGATCCACGCCGCGCGCCTGTAGAAGGGGGAGCCGATGAGTCTCGCCGTCCGCGTCATCCCCTGCCTCGACGTTGCCGCCGGCCGCGTCGTCAAGGGCGTCAACTTCCAGAACCTGCGCGATGCGGGCGACCCCGTCGAGCTCGCACGCCTCTACTTCGAGCAGGGTGCCGACGAGCTGACCTTCCTCGACGTCACCGCCACGGTCGATGACCGCTCGACCACCTACGACGTGGTGCGGGCGACGGCCGAGCAGGTCTTCATCCCGCTCACCGTCGGTGGGGGCGTGCGCAGCGCCGATGACGTGTCGCGCCTGCTCGCGCACGGCGCGGACAAGGTCGGCGTCAACTCCGCCGCAATCGCCCGGCCGGAGCTCCTGGGCGAGATCGCCGACGTCTTCGGCGCGCAGGTGCTCGTGCTCTCGCTCGATGTCAAGCGGAGTGACGCCACGGCGTCCGGCTTCGTCGTCACCACCCACGGCGGTCGCCACGAGACCGACCTGGACGCCCTGGCGTGGGCGGCCGAGGCCGTCGAGCGCGGCGCCGGGGAGCTGCTGGTCAACTCCATCGACGCCGACGGCACCAAGCAGGGTTTCGACCTCGAGCTGATCGCCGCGATGCGCGAGCGCAGTAGCGTCCCTGTCATCGCCTCCGGGGGCGCCGGCGCCGCCCGACACTTCGCCCCCGCGATCGACGCGGGAGCCGACGCCGTCCTCGCCGCCTCCGTCTTCCACAACCGCGAGCTGACGATCGGGGACGTCAAACGCGCGCTCGCCGACTCCGGGATCGAGGTCCGATGACCCCCGCCGAGCTCGACGCCGTCCTCGAGCGCGCCGCCTTCGATCCGACCGGGCTGCTGCCCGCGATCATCCAGCAGCACGACACCCGCGAGGTGCTGATGATGGGGTGGATGGACCGCGAGGCGCTCCGCAGAACCCTCAGCGAGGGCCGCGTCACCTTCTGGTCGCGCTCGCGGCAGGAGTACTGGCGCAAGGGCGACACCTCCGGCCACGCCCAGTTCGTGCGGGCAGCCGCGCTCGACTGCGATGCCGACACGCTGCTGGTGCAGGTCGAGCAGATCGGAGCCGCGTGCCACACCGGCGAGCACGCCTGCTTCGACGTCGATCCGCTCGCGCCGTTCACCGGCCTCGGCCCGGGGGAGTGAGCGTGAGCGGCCGGCGGCTGAAGTACTCCGCGATCCTCGGGGTCGTGCTGCTCGCCGCGCTCGAGCTGACCTCCTCCACGCAGTCGTGGTTCACGCTGACGCTCGCGGCAACCGAGGGCGAGGGCCAGCGGATCGACGTGGCGGGCACGGTCGCCGCTCCGGCACTCTCGGCGCTCGCGCTCGCGGGCCTGGCCCTCGCGGCGGCGCTCGCGATCGCCGGTCCCGTCTTCCGGATCCTGCTAGGACTGCTTCAGGTGCTTCTCGGCGCGTCGGTCGTGCTGGCGGCTGCGACCGCCCTGGGCGACCCCGTGCGCGCCGGGGCCTCGCTGGTCACCGGGGCGACCGCCATCGCCGGTGAGCAGTCCGTCGCGGCCCTGGTCGCCTCCTCCGCCGTCACGGCCTGGCCGGTCGTGGCCCTGGCGTGCGGTGTGCTCGCAGCGGTGCTCGGGATCGGCGTGCTCGCGACCTCGCGCCGGTGGCCCGGGGTGGCGAAGAAGCGGACGTCCCGCTTCGAGCCGGCCGACGGCTACGGCCACGGTGCCTCGACGGTCCACACCGACGACGGCGACATCGATCCGGTCGTCTCCTGGGACGAGCTCTCGCGCGGTGACGACCCCACGTCCTCCCGCTGACCCGGGCCGGCTACCCGCTCGAAGACGGCCCGAGTCCGGCCCCTGACGGGGGCCCGCGGCAGGTGCGTCCCGGCCAGGGTCCCCAGGTGCCTCGCGCTAGACTGCTCGGGTTCCGATGCACTACAAGGAGGAGACCCATGAGCAGCGAGCACGACGACGACAACCACGGCCACTCGCCCGCGGCCTGGACGGCCGTCGTCATCATGTTGGTCGGATTCACGATTGGCACGATCGCGTTCTGGTTCGACGTGCCGCTCGTCGTCTGGCTCTCGGCCGGCCTGGTCGTGGTGGGCCTGCTCGTGGGCGTGGGGATGGCCAGAGCGGGCTACGGCGTCGACGGCCCGAAGGCGAACTCGAAGGTGGGTGCCTGATGCTCACAGACCTGACCGCCGGAGCCCTGGCCGATGCGGCTCGCCGCCGCGAGAGCGCCCCGATCGAGGTCGTTGAGCGTCGTGCGCTCGCTCAGACCCCCGCCCTGGACGCCCTGGCCGCGCTGGCTCCCGCCGAGCGCGTCAAGATCATTGCCGAGGTCAAGCGCGCGAGCCCGTCGCGCGGGGCCCTCGCCGACATCCCCGTTCCCGCCGATCTGGCCGGGCAGTACGAGCTCGGGGGAGCGAGCGCGATCAGCGTCCTCACCGAGGAGCGCCGCTTCAAGGGGTCGCTCGCCGACCTGGAGGCGGTCCGCGAGCGCGTCTCGATCCCCGTCCTGCGCAAGGACTTCATCGCCGAGCCGTACCAGGTCCTCGAGGCCCGAGCGGCCGGTGCCGACCTGGTCCTGCTCATCGTCGCCGCGCTCGAACAGCCCCTGCTCACCGAGCTGCACGCCCTGGTCCTCGAGCTCGGGATGACCCCGCTCGTCGAGACCCACTCGGCCGACGAGCTCGAGCGCGCGATCGACCTCGGCGCCCACCTCATCGGCGTGAACGCGCGCAACCTGACGACCTTCGAACTCGACCGCGACCTCTTCGGCCGACTCTCCGATCGCATCCCCGCCACTGCGGTCAAGGTCGCCGAGTCCGCGGTCAAGACGGCGGACGATGTCGCCCACTACCGCCGTTCTGGTGCCGATGTCGTCCTCGTGGGCGAGGCGCTCGTCACCGGAGGCGACCCCGTCTCCACTCTCGCCAGGTTCCTGGCGTCCTGATCACCGTAAGGCGGAACCGCATGGCACTCCGGGATGAACTCGGCCCCTACTTCGGCGAGTTCGGCGGACGCTACGTCCCCGAGTCGCTCGTCGAGGCACTCGATGAGCTGAGCGCCGAGTACGAGCGCACCAAGGTCGACCCCGCGTTCGCGGCCGAGCTGATGGAGCTGCACCGCAGCTATACCGGCCGGCCGTCGATCATCACGGAGGTACCCCGGTTCGCCGAGCACGCCGGCGGTGCGCGGATCATCCTCAAGCGCGAGGACCTCAACCACACCGGCTCGCACAAGATCAACAATGTGCTGGGGCAGGCGCTGCTGACCAAGCGGATCGGCAAGACGAGGGTCATCGCGGAGACGGGCGCCGGCCAGCACGGAGTCGCGACCGCCACGGCCGCCGCGCTCTTCGGCCTCGACTGCGTGGTCTACATGGGCGAGGTCGACACCGAACGCCAGGCGCTCAACGTCGCCCGGATGCGGCTCCTGGGCGCCGAGGTGATCCCCGTGACGACCGGTTCGCGCACCCTCAAGGATGCGATCAACGACGCGATGCGCGACTGGGTCACGAACGTCGGCACGACCAACTACATCTTCGGGACCGTCGCGGGGCCGCATCCGTTCCCCGCGCTGGTGCGCGACTTCCAGAAGATCATCGGCGAGGAGGCGCGTGAGCAGGTCCTCGAGCTCACCGGCTCGCTGCCGACCGCGGTCACGGCCTGCGTTGGCGGCGGATCGAACGCGATGGGCATCTTCCACGCCTTCCTCGACGACCCCGAGGTCCGCCTCGTCGGCTTCGAGGCGGGGGGCGACGGGATCGAGACCCCGCGCCACGCGGCGACCATCAGCAAGGGCCGGCCGGGCGTCCTGCACGGTGCGCGCAGCTTCCTCCTTCAGGACGAGGATGGCCAGACGGTCGAATCGCACTCGATCTCGGCCGGCCTGGACTACCCCGGGATCGGCCCGGAGCACGCCTGGCTCTCGAGCATCGGCCGCGCCGACTACCGAGCGGTCACCGACTCCGCCGCGATGGATGCTCTGATGCTGCTGAGCCGCACCGAGGGCATCATCCCGGCCATCGAGTCCGCGCACGCCCTCGTCGGCACGCTCGAGCTGGGTCGCGAACTCGGCCCGGACGCGACGATCCTCGTCAACCTCTCCGGCCGCGGCGACAAGGACATGACAACGGCCGCGCACTACTTCGGTCTGATGGACCAGGGCGCGGTGCAGTCGTGAGTGGTCGGGGGCCGAGCGTCGCCGAGACCGTCCGGCGCCGCAACGAGGAGGCCGCGGGCGCCCTGATCGGCTACCTGCCCGTCGGCTTCCCCGACCTGCCGACGAGTATCGACGCCGCGGTCGCGATGGCCGAGAACGGCGTGGACGCGATCGAACTGGGCCTGCCCTACTCCGACCCTGTGATGGACGGACCGGTCATTCAGGAGGCGACGCAGGCCGCCATCGCCGGCGGGTTCCGCCTGCGGCACGGCTTCGAAGCGGTGCGCAGCATCCGCGCGCGCGTCGACGTGCCGGTTCTGGTGATGACCTACTACAACCCCGTGCTGCAGTACGGCGTGGAGCGCTTCGCGAGCGACCTCGCGGAGGCGGGCGGCTCCGGCCTGATCACGCCCGACCTGATCCCGGACGAGGGAGCCGAGTGGCTCGCCGTGTCCGAGCGCCTCGGCCTCGACCGGGTGTTCCTGGCCGCGCCGTCCTCGACGGACACGCGGCTGCGCCAGGCGGTCGACTCCAGCCGCGGCTTCGTCTACGCGGTCTCGACGATGGGTATTACCGGGGCCCGCACCGACGTCGACTCCGCAGCGCGCACACTGATCGACCGGCTCCGCGTCGCCGGCTCCGAGAGCGCCTGCGTCGGCCTGGGCATCTCGACCGGCGAGCAGGTCGCCGAGATCCTCGCGTACGCGGACGGCGCTATCGTCGGTTCCGCGCTGGTGCGCGCCCTGGCATCCGGAGGGGTGGCCGCTGTCGCCGAGACGTCCCGCGGCCTCGCTGAGGGCACGCGCGCCGAGCGCTGACGCCCTCCCGCTACAATCGGGATGCCCACCGGGGCGCAGCCGAGCTGCGCCCGGGGGACCCCCTCCTTCGAAAGGTCGAGTACCGGTGTCCGTACCGCTGAGCATTCCGAGCCCCCCCGACGCGTGGAGTCAGTACGACCTCACGATCGGCAACTGGACCCTCGCGATCCACACCTACGCGCTGTGCATCCTCGCGGGGATCATCGTGGCGACGATCATGACCGACCAGCGCCTCAGGCGTCGCGGCGTCGAGCCGTGGGTCGTGCTCGACATCATCATCTGGGCGGTCCCGCTGGGCATCGTCGGCGCTCGGGCTTATCACGTGCTGACGCACCCCGGCGACTACTTCTTCGCCGGCGCCGACCCGTGGGAGGTCGTCCGCATCTGGAACGGCGGTAACGCGATTTTCGGCGGCCTGATCGGTGGCGCGGTCGGCGCGTTCATCGGTTGCCGCTGGACCGGCGTCCGCTTCTGGAGCTTCGCCGACGCCCTCGCTCCCGGCCTGCTGGCCGCGCAGGCGCTCGGACGTCTGGGCAACTGGTTCAATCACGAGCTCTTCGGCCTGCCCACCACCCTGCCCTGGGGCCTGGAAATCGAAACCACGAACCCGGCTTTCCCGGTCGGCCTGCAGGCGGGCACCCTCTTCCACCCGACCTTCCTGTACGAGATCCTCTGGAACGTCGTCGGCATCGCCGTCGTTCTGGTGCTCGAGCGCCGCCTCCGACTGCAGTGGGGCACCGTCTTCGCCGCCTATCTGATCTGGTACGGCGTCGGCCGAGTCTGGTTCGAGTCCATCCGCATCGACCCGAGTGAGTTCTTCTGGGGCATCCGCACCAATGTCTGGGCTGCCCTCGCTGCCGTCGTCATCGGCCTGGTGATCGTGGTGATTCAGAAGCGCGAACATCCCGGTGGCGAGCCCTCGGCGTACCGGCCGGGTCGGGAGTGGACTCCGGCTTCCGCTGAGATAGAGTTCGAGGACGTCGAGTCCCACCCCGACGACACCACCACCCCTGCTTCCGGCACCGACGCCGAGAAGCCGACGGTCTCCCGCACCTGACGGGGTCGCGGAGCCTCCGCGATCGCCGCCCAGGTGCCCGACACCTCCACGACCGCCCCTCACGGCGCAGCCACGAGCGCTGCCGCGGGTGGGAGGTCGTGCTGGCACCGCCGGCGGCGCACGACGCTCGCACTGCGCAGAACTCTGCGGCTCTCCTGACCGGGAAGCCGTCCCTCCTCCACCCCCGCGGGCCAGCGACGCCCCGATCAGCCATCACCCCCGTGAGGACGGTTCACATGGCCTCCGCCCAGCCCTCGCCCCAGGCTCCCGTCGTGCCCTTTATCGGCACGCCGTCGGCCCAGGGGATGTACGACCCGGCCGCAGAGAAGGACGCATGCGGTCTCGCGATGGTCGCCACCCTGCGCGGCACCCCCGGCCACGACATCATCGACGCGGCACTCAATGCGCTGCGCAACCTCGAGCACCGCGGAGCCGTCGGCTCCGATGCCGGGACCGGTGACGGCGCGGGCATCATCACGCAGATCCCCGACGAGTTCTTACGCGCGGTCGCTCCGGTCGAACTGCCGCCCGTGGGGCAGTACGCCGTCGGTAACGCCTTCTTGCCCGTGGACGTCTTCGCCCGCGAGCGGGTGAAGACATCGATCGCTGAGATCGCCCGCGAGGAGAACCTGACCGTGCTCGGCTGGCGGTCCGTGCCGGTGCAGCCCGACGAGATCGGTACCCTCGCTCGCGCTGCGATGCCGGCGATCGAGCAGGTCTATGTCTCCAGCGAGCTGACCGACGAGGACGGGGTCCCCCTGGCCTCCCTCCGCCTGGACCGGCAGACCTTCCGCCTGCGCAAGCGGGTCGAGCGCGAGCTCGAGGCGTACTTCATGTCGCTGTCGAGCCGCACAGTCGTCTACAAGGGGATGGTGACGACCCTCCAGTTGGAGCCGTTCTACCCCGATCTCTCGGACGAGCGCTTCGCGTCCAAGCTCGCCGTCGTGCACTCCCGCTACTCGACCAACACCTTCCCGTCCTGGCCGCTCGCGCAGCCGTTCCGGATGATCGCGCACAACGGCGAGATCAACACTGTGCAGGGCAACCGCAACTGGATGCGCGCCCGCCAGTCGCAGCTGAAGAGTCGCGAACTGGGTGACCTCGCGCCGCTGCTCCCGATCGTCTCGCCGGGCCGAAGCGACTCCGCGTCCTTCGACGAGGCCGTCGAGCTGCTCACCCTGGCCGGCCGCTCGCTCCCGCACGCCGTGATGATGATGGTGCCCGAGGCCTGGGAGAACCAGGGTGGCGCCCTCGATGCGAAGCGCCGCGCCTTCTACGAGTACCACTCGATGCTCATGGAGCCGTGGGACGGTCCGGCCGCGATCGGCTTCACCGACGGCGTGCTCGTGGGCGCCACGCTCGACCGCAACGGGCTTCGCCCCGGCCGCTTCATGGTCACGGACGATGGACTCGTGGTGCTCGCGAGCGAGATCGGCGTGCTCGACATCGACCCGGCGACGGTGGTCCGCAAGGGACGCCTTCAGCCCGGTCGCATGTTCCTGGTCGACACGGAGCAGGGCCGCATCGTCGAGGACGAGGAGATCAAGGCGCAGCTCGCTGCTTCCGGTCCCTTCGAGGAGTGGCTGGAGAACGGCCGCATCAACCTCAGGGACCTCCCCGAGCGCGAGCACATCGTGCACACCCCCGCTTCGGTCAACCGCCGCCAGCGCACCTTCGGCTACACGGAGGAGGAGGTCCGCCTCCTTCTGCTGCCCATGGCGCGCGCCGGTGCGGAGCCGCTCGGCGCGATGGGGTCGGACACTCCGGTGGCGGTGCTCTCCCAGCGCCCGCGCCTGCTGTTCGACTACTTCACCCAGGCGTTCGCGCAGGTCACCAATCCGCCGCTGGACTCCATTCGGGAGGAGGTGGTCACCTCGCTCCGCCTCGGCCTCGGGCCATCGCGCAACCTGCTGAGCGCCGGTCCCGAGCACGCGCGGCAAGTGGTCCTCGACTTCCCGGTGATCGACAATGACGAACTCGCGAAGATCCAGCACATCGCGCCGCGTCCGCTCAGCCACATCACCACGACGATCCGCGGTCTCTACCGTGTCGACGCCGGACCGCGCGCCATGCAGGAGCGGATCGACGCCATGTGCGACGAGGCCGACGAGGCGATCGCCGCCGGAGCGCAGTTCCTCGTACTCTCGGACCGCGACTCCACCAAGGATCTCGCGCCCATTCCGTCGTTGCTGATGCTCGCGGCGGTGCACCACCACCTCATCCGCACCGAGAACCGGATGCGCGTGGGGCTCGTCGTCGAGGCCGGTGACGTCCGAGAGGTGCACCACGTCGCGACGTTGATCGGTTACGGCGCCTCCGCGGTGAACCCGTACCTGGCAATGGAGACGTGCGAGCAGCTGGTGCGCAGTGGGATGATCTCGGATCTCTCGCCGGAGAAGGCCGTCAAGAATGTGATCAAGGCCCTCGGCAAGGGCGTGCTGAAGATCATGTCGAAGATGGGCATCTCGACCGTCTCGAGCTACGCCGGAGCGCAGACGTTCGAGGCGGTGGGACTCAGCCAGAAATTCGTCGACCAGTATTTCACCGGCACCGTCTCCAAGCTCGGCGGCATCGGTATGGAGGTCGTCGCTGAGGAGAACGCGGCCCGTCACCGCGCTGCCTACCCGGAGGACGGCGCCGTCATCGCACACGAGCGCCTCGCGGTTGGGGGCGAATACCAGTGGCGCCGCGACGGTGCGCCGCACCTGTTCAACCCGGACACGGTGTTCCGCCTACAGCACTCGACCCGCAACCGCCGCTACGACATCTTCCGCGAGTACACCTCGATGGTAGATGACCAGTCGAGTGCCCTGATGACCCTCCGTGGCATGTTCGCGTTCGCCGGCGGACGCACGCCCGTCCCGCTCGACGAGGTCGAGCCGGTCGAGGCCATCGTCAAGCGATTCTCCACCGGAGCGATGAGCTACGGCTCCATCTCGCCCGAGGCCCACGAGACGCTCGCCATTGCGATGAACCGGCTCGGCGCCAAGTCGAACACCGGCGAGGGCGGTGAGGACACCGAGCGGCTACTCGACCCCGAGCGCCGGTCCGCGATCAAGCAGGTCGCGTCTGGTCGTTTCGGCGTCACGAGCATGTACCTCACCCACGCGGACGACATCCAGATCAAGCTCGCCCAGGGCGCCAAGCCCGGCGAGGGCGGTCAGCTGCCGCCGACGAAGGTGTACCCGTGGATCGCGCGCACCCGGCACGCGACCGCCGGAGTCGGGCTGATCTCGCCGCCCCCGCACCACGACATCTACTCGATCGAGGACCTCAAGCAGCTGATCTTCGACCTCAAGCGCGCTAACCCGTCGGCCCGCATCCACGCGAAGCTGGTCAGCCAGTCGGGTATCGGAGCGGTCGCGGCGGGCACGGCGAAGGCCCTGGCCGACGTCATCCTCGTCTCGGGCCATGACGGCGGCACGGGCGCGAGCCCGGTCAACTCGCTGAAGCACGCGGGGACTCCCTGGGAGCTCGGCCTCGCCGAGACCCAGCAGACCCTCATGCTCAACGGCATGCGGGACCGCGTGGTCGTGCAGGTCGACGGGCAGATGAAGACAGGCCGCGACGTCGTCATCGGCGCGCTGCTCGGGGCCGAGGAGTTCGGCTTCGCGACGGCTCCGCTGATTGTCGAGGGCTGCATCATGATGCGCGTCTGCCATCTCGACACCTGCCCCGTCGGAGTCGCCACGCAGAACCCGGAGCTGCGCAAGCGCTTCACCGGCAAGCCCGAGTTCGTCGTCAATTTCTTCGAGTTCATCGCTCAGGAGGTGCGCGAGTACCTTGCGCACCTTGGCTACCGGAGCATCGACGAGATCGTCGGCCGCCGCGAGCTGCTCGACGTGAATCGCGCCGTGGAGCATTGGAAGGCGAGCGGCCTCGACCTGACGCCGATCCTGGTCGGCCCCGAGTTCGCCGACGACGAGCCGCGCCGGAATGCGCGCCGCCAGAAGCACGAGCTCGAGCAGCACTTCGACAACGAGCTGATTCGTCGTGCGGCGAACGTCCTCGATCATCGCGGCACCGTCTCGATCGAGCGCGAGATCAAGAACACTGAGCGCGCGGTCGGCACGATGCTCGGCCACGAGGTCACCGTCCGCTACGGCGAGAACGGCTTGCCGGCCGACTCGATCGTGGTCTCGCTGCGCGGCTCGGCCGGGCAATCGTTCGGGGCGTTCCTCCCGGCGGGCATCACGCTGCGCCTTGAGGGCGACTCCAACGATTACGTCGGCAAGGGGCTCTCGGGCGGCCAGATCGTGATGCGGCCCGACCGCCGTAGCACGTTCGACGCCTCCGCCAACGTGATCGCAGGCAACGTGATCGGCTACGGGGCGACTCAGGGCACGATGTTCCTCCGCGGGATGGTCGGCGAGCGTTTCCTCGTGCGCAATTCCGGTGCCACCGCGGTGGTCGAGGGCGTGGGAGACCACGCGCTCGAATACATGACCGGCGGTTTGGCGGTGATCCTCGGCGAGACCGGACGGAACCTCGGTGCAGGCATGTCCGGCGGCACCGCCTACATCCACGGCCTGCGCCGGGAGCTCGTCAACCGCGACGCCCTCGCGTCCGGTGAGCTCACCCTCTCCGAGCTCGGCAGTGCCGATGCAGAAATGCTGCGCGACCTGCTCGAACGGCATGTCGTCGAGACCGAGTCACCCCTGGCCCAGGGGATGCTCGATGATTGGGACGGAACGGTCTCGCGTTTCGTCAAGGTACTGCCCCGCGATTTCGCTGCGGTGCTCGCGACGCGGGCATCCGCCGTCGAGGAGGGGCTCGACCCCGACGGCGATGTCGTCTGGGGACGGATTCTGGAGGTGACCGGTGGCTGATCCCAAGGGGTTCCTGAAGGTGCAGGACCGGGAGCTGCCCCATCGGCGCCCGGTGTCCGTGCGCCTGATGGACTGGAAAGAGGTCTACGAGCAGGGCGACTCCGCCGTGCTGCGCCGTCAGGCGGGCCGCTGCATGGACTGCGGCATCCCGTTCTGTCACAAGGGCTGCCCGCTGGGGAACCTGATCCCCGAGTGGAACGACCTGATGTGGCGCGGCGAGGGCCGCCAGGCCATCGAGCGTCTGCACGCGACGAACAACTTCCCGGAGTTCACGGGTCGGCTCTGCCCGGCGCCATGCGAGTCGTCCTGCGTGCTCGGGATCAACCAGCCGGCGGTCACGATCAAGCAGATCGAGGTCTCGATCATCGATCAGGCGTTCGGCAACGACTGGGTGCAGCCGCACCCGCCGGAGCGTCTGACCGGCAAGACCGTCGCGGTGGTCGGCTCCGGCCCCGCGGGGCTCGCCGCCGCGCAGCAGCTCACTCGCGCCGGGCACACGGTTGCGGTCTACGAGCGCGACGACCGCATCGGCGGACTCCTGCGCTACGGCATCCCCGACTTCAAAATGGAGAAGAAGCACCTCGAACTGCGCCTGAACCAGATGAAGGCGGAGGGCACCCGCTTCCGCGCCGGAGTCGACATCGGCTCCGACATCACCTGGGACGACCTGCGCGCGCGCTACGACGCGGTCGTGGTCGCCACCGGCGCTCTCGTTCCGCGGGATCTGCCCGTTCCGGGCCGCGACCTCGACGGCGTGCACTTCGCGATGGAGTACCTGGTGCAGTCGAACCGCGCGATCGCGGGCGACCGCGTTTTCGAGCAGATCTCGGCGGAGGGCAAGCACGTCGTGGTCCTCGGCGGAGGCGACACCGGAGCCGACTGCATCGGCACCGCACACCGCCAGAAGGCCGCCTCGGTCACCACTCTGGCGATCGGGCAGCAGCCGCCGTCCGAGCGCCCGGACACTCAGCCCTGGCCGATGGATCCGACCGTGTTCGAGGTCTCGAGCGCTCACGAAGAGGGTGGGGAGCGCGTGTTCCTCGCCTCGACCGTGGAGTTCCTGGCCAACGAGGGCGGCGAGGTCCGGGCGGTGCGCGTGGCCGAAACCGAGTATCTCGACGGGCGTCGCGTGCCCAAGGCGGGCACCGAACGCGAGATCCCGGCCGACCTGGTCCTGCTCGCCCTCGGCTTCACGGGTCCGGAGGCGGACCACCTCGCTCGCCAGCTCGAGGTCCCCTTCACCGAGCGAGGCAATGTCGCGCGCGGCGCCTCCTTCGAGACCAGTGCCCCCGGCGTCTTTGTGGCCGGCGATGCCGGGCGCGGACAGTCCTTGATCGTCTGGGCTATCGCCGAGGGTCGCTCCGTCGCGGCCGAGGTCGACCGCTACCTCGAGGGCACCACACAGCTGCCGGCGCCGGTCGGCCCGAACGACCGGGGCTTCACGCTCTAGTCTTCGGGACGCGATAGTCTCGGCCCGCCAGCAATCAGCTCACTTCCCCCGCTAACGACGCGCCTCTGAGCGCAGAACAACGGAGCACCCCCTCAATGAGACGAGCGAAAATCGTCGCCACCCTCGGCCCGGCAACGTCGTCGTACGAGACCATTCGTGCGATCATCGACGCCGGCGTGGACGTGGCCCGCATGAACCTCAGTCACGGAAGCTACGACGTCCACGAAGGCATCTATCGCATCGTGCGGAAGGCCGCTGACGACGCCGGCCGCGCTGTCGCGATCCTCGTCGACCTGCAGGGGCCGAAGATCCGCCTCGGCAAGTTCGAGGGCGGTCCGTACGCCCTCGCCGAGGGTGATGTCTTCACCATCACCACCGAGGACGTCATCGGCACGCGCGAGCTCTCGGGCACCACGTTCAAGGGCCTCCCCGACGACGTGAACCCGGGCGACATGCTCCTGATCGACGACGGTAAGGTCGCGGTCCGCGTCACCGCCGTCGAGGGGCCGCGCGTGGTCACCGAGGTTGTCGTCCCCGGCAACGTCTCGAACAACAAGGGCATCAACCTGCCCGGGGTCGCAGTCAACGTTCCGGCCCTCTCGCAGAAGGATGAGGACGATCTGCGCTGGGCGATCCGCCTCGGCGCCGACATCATCGCGCTCTCCTTCGTGCGCAACGCCAGCGACATCGAGCGGGTGCACGAGATCATGGCGGAAGAGGGCCGCAAGGCTCCTGTCATCGCGAAGATCGAGAAGCCGCAGGCGGTCGATAACCTCCAGGAGATCATCGACGTCTTCGACGGCATCATGGTCGCCCGCGGCGACCTCGGCGTCGAGCTGCCCCTCGAGGCCGTGCCGATCGTGCAGAAGCACGCCGTCGAGCTCGCCCGCCGGTGGGCGAAGCCGGTCATCGTCGCGACCCAGATGCTCGAGTCGATGATCGAAAGCCCGCGCCCCACCCGAGCCGAGGCCTCGGACGTCGCCAACGCGATCCTCGACGGCGCGGACGCGGTCATGCTCTCGGGCGAGACCAGCGTCGGAGCGTGGCCGGTCGTCACCGTGCAGACCATGGCGCGCATCGTCGAGTCCACCGAGGAGCACGGCCTGGAGCGGATCCCGCCGCTCGGAAGCAAGCCCCGTACCCAGGGCGGATCGGTCACGCTGGCCGCCGCCGAGGTCGCAGAGTTCGTCGAGGCCAAGTTCCTCTGTGTGTTCACGGAGTCGGGTGACTCGGTGCGCCGCATGACGCGCCTGCGCCACGGCATCCCGATCATCGGTTTCACCCCCGAGCCCGCCGTCCGTCGCCGCATGGCGCTGAACTGGGGAGTCCAGTCGTTCGTCACGCCGAGGGTCAACCACACTGACGCGATGTTCGCGCAGGTGGATGCTGTGCTGCTGCGCGAGGGTCTCGCCCAGCCCGGCGAGACCGTCGTCGTCGTCTCCGGGTCACCTCCCGGGCGCGCCGGAACGACGAACGACATGCGGGTGCACATCGTCGGCTCGTCCAGCTCGGACGACAGGGCCGAGAACTGGGATCACTGAGTCCAGCACTCCCCGGAGGGCCCGGTCGCGCAGGCGGCCGGGCCCTCCGTCGTCCCGCCGAGATCGGCGCCCCTGGCCGGATGCGGCTGCGCAGGCGGATACCGTGGACCCATGCGACTCGGCGTGCTCGACATCGGCTCCAACACGGTCCATCTGCTCCTCGTCGACGCGCACCCCGGCGCCCGTCCGGTGTCCTACCGCTCGCACAAGCGCAGTCTCGCGCTCGTGGCGCACCTCGACGCGGCGGGTGACATCACCGAGCAGGGGCAGCGCGAGCTGATCGCGTTCGTCGCCGAGGCAGCCGAGGTCGCCCGCGAGCACCGGGCGGAGGACCTGCTCGCCTTCGCCACCTCCGCGATCCGCGAGGCCGGGAACGGCGCCACGGTCCTCGACCGGGTCCGCGCCGAGACGGGCGTACATCTGCAGGAACTCGGCGGCGAGGCGGAGGCGTCGGCCACCTTTCTCGCCGTGCGCCGCTGGTTCGGCTGGGGTGCCGGCTCGATCCTCGACCTCGACATCGGCGGCGGCTCGTTCGAGCTCTCGATGGGTATCGACGAGGTGCCGGAGCTGGCGGTGTCCGTCCCGTTGGGGGCGGGCCGGGTGACGCGCGATCTGCTGGTCGGCGATCCCGCCTCCGCCACGAGCGTGAAGGCCGCCCGCCGTCACGCTAGGGAGCTGCTTGCGAAGCCCGCCCGCGCCTTCGTCGCCCTCGGTCGCCCCGACCTCGTGGCGGGCACCTCGAAGACCTTCCGCTCGCTCGCGCGGATCACCGGCGCCGCTTCGAGCGCGGCCGGCCCCCTCGTGCGCCGCGAGCTGCACCTGGTCGACCTGCGGCTCTGGACCTCGCGTCTCGCCGCGATCAGCGCGGCCGACCGCTCAGCGCTCCCGGGCGTCTCCGCTCTGCGGGCCCCGCAGCTCCTCGCCGGAGCCCTCGTCGCGGAGGCTGCGATGGAGGCCCTCGGCGTCCAGACGCTGGTGATCTGCCCCTGGGCCACGCGCGAGGGCCTGATCATCCGCCGCTTCGAGCGGCTCGACGCACAGATCCAACGGGAGGACGTTCAGCTCAGCGCGATGCGGTAGGACAGTGCGCGCTGCTCGCCCGGCCCGAGGACGATCTGGCGCGGCTTGTCGACGATGTCGCCGTCCCAGCCCTCCGGCGTCGGCACGCTGCGCCACGGTTCCAGGCAGACGAACGGCGCGCCGACCGGCTTCCACACGCCGACCACGTCGAAGTCCCCGGTGTCGACCTCGATCGAGCGGGCCGCTCCGTCGGCCTCGAGCCGAAGCGTGCGTCGGCGCGACTCATCGAAGATCATCACGCCCGCTTCGAAGTGCGCGTCGTCCACCGCCAGCACGCCGTCCTCGAGCGGCGCGGGGTGGCGTTGCGCCAGCAGCAGATTCTCGGGCGCGCGGCGGTACCCCTCCGGCTCGGGCTGCGCGAAGCGGATGCGGTGTGCACCACGGCCGCCGGGCAGCGGTAGCGCGAAGGCCGGGTGGTTGCCGAGCGAGTAGCCCAGCGGGGTCGAGCCGCGGTTCTCGACGGTCTGGGTGATCCGCAGTGTCGCGTCGGTCACGGCGTACGCGATGAGCAGCGTCCAGTCGAAGGGGAACATCGCGCGTGTGGCGTTGTCGCTCCGGAGCCGGAACACAGCCTCGTCGGCCGAGACGCCGGCGAGATCGAAGACCCGGTCGCGCGCGAAGCCGTGCTGCCCCATCCGGTGCTCGGCGCCATCGTGCTGCAGGGTGTCGCCCGGGAGGCGCCCGATGATCGGGAACAGCACGGGAGCGTGCCGACGCCACTGGGGCCCGGCCTGCCAGAGGTACTCGCGGCCCTCGCCGTCGCGGAGCGAGGTCATCTCGGCCCCGGCGGTGGTCAGGGCGACGCGCAGGCTCTCGCTGCCGAGGGTGAGGACGGTGGGCGCCGGGGAGTCGCTGCTACTCATGCTCCGATTCTGCCCGCCTGGCGGGCCTTGTGGGCATGTCGGAGGTGCGTGGCAGCATGGGGCGATGCCTCCCGAGTCGACCCCCTCCTCCTGGCGCGCTCGCGTGGGCGAGCTCAGCGGCTCCACGGAGGCGGAGGCGTCGCCGGTCCTCACACCGATCGGCCTGCAGTTCGAATTGCGCCGGCTGGTGCGCCGTGCCGACGATCCGTGGCGGGCGCCTGCGAGCGAGCGCGTCACGGCGAAGGGCTACGACCCGGCCGAGCGCCGCGACCATCGGCTCGCTACCCGGCCCGTCGTGCGCGGACGCGGCGGCGCCTGGAACCGCACCACGCTCACCTGGAAGTCGCTCAACTTCCAGACTCATCGGCTCTCGCTCGACCCCGCCCATCAGCGCTGGTTCGCCGAATTCGCCGCGCTCCATCGGGCCACCCGCACGGTGCACCTCGGGCAGGACCCCGACTGGATCCACCTCGACGACTACGAGAGTCCGCTGCTCTGGCGGCTGCTCGAGCAGGCTCAGGCGGCGGCCGTACCACTGCTCGCCCCCGAGAAGGGGGCGGTGCGCCTCGGCGGTCCCGCCCACGTGGCGGTGACGGTCTCGGCGGAGGAGGGCGCGCTGCGGCTGCGGCCCGTCCTGCGGATCGACGGGGCGGAGTATCCGCTGGAGTCGGCGCGTCCCGTCGCCCGGCACGGTGTCTACGCGGTCGAGGGCGGCGATCCGTCCTCGATCCTCCTCGCCCCCGCGCCGCTGCCCTTCGACGACGAGGAGCTGCGGCTCCTCGAGCACCCCGAGCAGACGAACGTCCCGGCCGAGGACGTGTCCGAGTTCGTCCGCGAGCACCTCCCGGCCCTTCGTGGCCGCATCGCGCTTCGCGAAGAGGGGGTCGACCTCGTGCTCGACGAGCCAGAGCCGCCCCGCCTCGTCTGTACCGTGGCGTTCGAGCCCCGGCGCACGGTCAGGGTCGGCTGGCACTGGCGCCGCACGCCCGACCGTGCGACCGAGCTCGACGGCACGCCCGACGACGTCCTCGAGCGGGCCGTGCTCCGCCGGGTGCGCTCAGTGCTCGGAGAGGCCGGATCCACCGTGGTCCCGGAGCCGGGGACGAGCGCGGTCCTGCGCGGGGCCGAGGCCGCGGTTTTCGTGGTGGAGCAGCTGCCGCAGCTGGAGGGAGTCGGCGGTGTGCGGGTGGAGCGCGAGGGCGCCGCTCCGGATTACCGCCTGCTGAACGGACCGCTCACCCTCACGATCACGGCCGTCGACACCGAGAGCGCCGACTGGTTCGACCTCGGTGTCGTCGTCACGATCGGCGACGCGACCGTGCCGTTCCTGCCCCTCTTCCGCTCCCTGGCGGCGGGTGGCGACCGCATCCGCCTGGTCGACCATTCCTACCTCTCGCTCGCGCACCCCGGCCTCGACCGGCTCCGCGAGCTGCTGACCCGGGCCGACGAGCTCGACGAGTGGGAGACGGGGCCGCGGCTCGGCCGGCACCAGACCGAGCTCTGGAGCGAGCTGGCAGAGCTGGCCGACGAGAACATCGCCTCCGACGCCTGGCGCGACGTGCTCGCCTCCGCCC
The DNA here is from genome assembly GCF_002932875.1 of Rathayibacter tritici. Classification (GTDB taxonomy): domain Bacteria; phylum Actinomycetota; class Actinomycetes; order Actinomycetales; family Microbacteriaceae; genus Rathayibacter; species Rathayibacter tritici. The sequence goes on along the minus strand of NZ_PSWS01000058.1, from coordinate 246,068 downwards.
TGGCCGCCGGCTCGCCGGATGAGGTGGAGGCGCCCGCCGGCCTCACCGCGCAGCTGCGCCCCTACCAGCGGGCGGGCTACGCCTGGCTCGTACACCGCCTCGGTCATGGACTCGGCGGAATCCTCGCCGACGACATGGGCCTCGGTAAGACACTGCAGGCGCTGGCGATGATGGTGTGGGCAGTGGAGGAGGGGCGCCGCGTCGGAGTCCGTCGCGCGCCGTTCCTCGTGGTCGCCCCGACCTCGGTCGTGCCCGGCTGGCGCTCCGAGGCCGAGCGGTTCGCGCCGGGGCTGCGCGTCCACGTCGTCGCGAGCTCGCGGGAGAGCGCCTTCGACGCGATCCCGGCGGACGTGGACGTGGTGCTCACCAGCTACGCGGTTCTGCGCCTCGCGGGCGAGCGCTGGGCGGCACGGGAGTGGTCGGCCCTGGTGCTCGACGAGGCGCAGTTCGTCAAGAACCCCGCCTCGCAGACGCACCGGGCCGCGGGCGGTGTGGGAGCACCCGTCGTGCTCGCGCTCACCGGCACGCCGCTGGAGAACTCGCTCGATGAGCTGTGGGCGGTCCTGGCCCTGGTCGCGCCCGGCTTGCTGCCGCCGCTGCGCCGGTTCCGCGAGGAGTACACCCGGCCGATCCTGCATGCGGAGGCGCCGATCGGCATCGCTTCGCCGGATCTGTCCGAGGGGCGGACGGTCGGCCACACCGAAGGTGCGCGCCGTCGCCTCGAGCGTCTGCGGCGACGGCTCCGGCCGTTCCTGCTCCGCCGCACCAAGGAGGCGGTCGCGCCGGAGCTGCCCGAGAAGCAGGAGCAGACGCTCGAGATCGTGCTGACACCTGCTCACCGGGTGCTCTACGACAGCTACCTCCAGCGCGAGCGGCGCAAGCTCCTGGGGATGGTCGACGACCTCGACCGCCAGCGCTTCACCGTATTCCGCTCGCTCACCCTGCTCCGCCTGCTCGCGCTGGACGCCTCTCTGGTCGATCCGGCCTACCGGCATGTCCCGTCCGCCAAGCTCGACGTGCTGGTCGAGCAGCTCGACGACGTGCTCGCCGAGGGCCGCCGGGCCCTCGTCTTCAGTACGTTCACGTCCTATCTGGAGCGGGCGGGGGAGCGGCTGCGTCAGCGCGGGATCCCCTTCGTGCAGCTCGACGGGTCCACGCGGGACCGCGCCGGAGTCATCGAGGAGTTCCGCTCCGGTGCCGCCCCCGTCTTCCTGATCAGCCTCAAGGCGGGCGGCACCGGACTCACGCTCACCGAGGCCGACCACGTGTTCGTCCTCGATCCGTGGTGGAACCCTGCCGCCGAGGCGCAGGCTGTGGATCGGGCCCACCGCATCGGCCAGCAGCGGCGGGTGAACGTGTACCGCATGGTCGCGACGGACACGATCGAGGAGAAGATCGTGCGTCTCCAAGAGCGCAAGGGCCGCCTCAGTACGGCGGTGCTCGACGAGGGCGAGCTCTTCGCCCGGGCCCTGACCGCCGACGACGTCCGCGAGCTGCTCGCCGACTGACGACCCCACGAAGGGTGACAAAACAGCCAGCCGCGACCCAGGGACCGGGCGCACACTGGGCGGGTGAGCCGACGCCCCCGCCCCCGCGCCGACTGGATCGTCGCCCTCGAGCAGGGAGCCGACGCCGGGCTCTTCGGACCGGGCAGTGCCGTCTGGGCGGTCAACGGCGGGCTGCCTACGATGATCGCTGGAGTCCGCGCCCTGCTGATGCAGACCCTGCACGCCGGAGCGATGGCGGGCGTGCACGACCACTCGCGCTACCGCGAAGATCCGATGGGCCGACTCGACAACACTGTCCGCTGGGTCCTGACGACCAGCTTCGGCGACACCGCGGCGGCGAGCGGAGCAGCGCGCTGGGTCACCGGTGTTCATGAGCGGATCGTGGGCTCCTACGAGGACGCCGGCGGCCTCGAGCGACCGTACTCCGCTCAGGATCCGCGGCTGCTGCTGTGGGTGCACGACGCCTTCACCGAGGCGTTCCTCGGTGCCCACGAGGTGTGGGGCGGCCGGATCCCCGGCGGCCCCGACGCCTACGTGCGCGAGTGGGCGGCCTCCGGTCGACTGCTCGGGGTGGAGCACCCGCCCGAGAGCGTCGCGGAGCTCCGCGAACAGCTCGCCGGATTCGCGGGCGAGCTGAAGCCGGACGCGCGCGTGCGAGAGGCAGTTGGCTTTCTCCGCGACATCCGCTTGCCCGGCGAGGCCGGCGCCGTCTATCCGCTGCTGTTCGCCGGAGCCGTGGCCTCGCTCAGGCCGGACGTGCGCCGGTTGCTGGGTCTGCGCCGCCCCTGGTGGCCCGCAATCACGGCGAATCGGCTGCTGTTCGTGTTCCTGCGCCGCTACCTCGGTCCGGTCTCGCCGAGCGAGCAGGCAGCGATCGACCGGATCGCGCGTCTTGCGCAGGTGTCCAGCGGGGCCTGACCCGCTTCCCGTACACCTGTCCGGGAAGTGGTAGACTCACCACCAATGACGTCCGTGCGCCTTGCTTCCGTGCCCGCGGCGGAGTCCCCCTCGGCGCCCGGCTCCGCCGATCCGCGGGCTCGACGCACTCGCGGCCGAGTCTTCGATGCGGTCGAGCGCCTCGTGATGCAGAGCGACGGCGAGCGAGCAGAGGGGATCGCCGTGAGCGACATCGTGCGCGAGGCAGGCATCAGCCGCAGCGCGTTCTACGCCCATTTCGACGACGCCGCGGGAGTCGCCTCGGCCCTCCTCCGGCAGGACCTCGTGGTCGCCGACGTCGCCGAGAGTTCCCCGGCAGATCGCTCAGGAGGGGATGCCCTGCAGCGCGGCTACTCGCGCCTGATCGAGCGCCTGGTCGACCGCCACGCCTTCCACGCCCGCCTCCGGGCCCGCGCCTCCGCCCGGGTCGCGTCGGACGATGCCGTGCTCGACACGGCACTGGCCCTGCACCACGCAGTGCTCGCCCGCGTCGACGTCCCCCCTGCGGTCGACCCCGAGCTCACCGCGGTCTTCGCGGCCGGCGGCGTGCTCGCCGTGGTCGGCGCCTGGCTCGCCGGCTCGCTCGACGGCACCGACGAGGAGCTCGTCGAGCATCTCGTCGCGCTGCTGCCGCTGTGGCTCGCCGAGGCGACCCTGCAACCCCTCGACTCCTCACTCCCACCACGCCCCACGACGAAAGGCACGACATGATGACATTCGAGGTCGGCGAGACCCTGGTCTACCCGCACCACGGAGCGGTGACGATCACCGGGCTCGAGAAGCGCTCGGTGAAGGGCGTCGAGAAGACGTTCATGACTATGAACGTGCACACCAGCGAGCTCACCATCACCCTCCCCGTCGAGAACGCCGAACTTGTCGGCGTACGCGAGATCATCGACGACGCCGGCGTCCAGGCCGTCTACGACGTCCTGCGCAGCGATGTCGCGGAGGAGGCCAGCAACTGGTCGCGCCGCTTCAAGGCCAACCAGGAGAAGATGGCCAGCGGCAGCGTCTACCGCGTCAGCGAGGTCGTCCGCGACCTGTGGCGTCGGGAGCAGGCGGGCGGCGTCTCGGCCGGAGAGAAGCGGATGCTGCTCAAGGCCCGTCAGATCCTCGTCTCCGAACTCTCGCTCGCCCTGAAGGGCACGGATGAGGAGGCGTCCGCCAAGCTCGACGAAGTCCTCGCCTCGGCGATCTGATGCCCGTCGCGGCGGGTCGGCTCACTCGGGCCGGCACGCCGCGATGATCCTGGCCGCCACCTCGCCCTGTGAGGCTGAGCCGTCGATGCGCACCAGCAGACCGCGCTCCTCGTAGACCTTCGCCAGGGGAGCGGTCTCGCGCTCGTAGACCTCGATCCGGTTCCGCACCACCTCGGGGTCGTCGTCGGCCCGTCCCTGCTCCTGCGCCCGTGCGTGCAGTCGCGCGAGGACCACGTCAGCGCCGGCCGTCAGAAGAACGACGCACGACAGGGGCGTCCCGCGCTCGTCGAGCAACTCGGTGAGAGCGTCGACCTGCGCGAGAGTGCGCGGATAACCGTCCAGGATGAAGCCGTCGCGAGCGTCGTCCTCGTCGATCCGTTCCGCAACGAGCGCGTTCGTGAGCTGGTCCGGCACGTACTCGCCCGCCTCGACGAGCGCCCGCAGCCGTCGGCCGAGGTCGGTGCCATCGGCAACGTGGGCGCGGAACAGCTCGCCGGTGGAGATTGCCGGCACCCCCAGCTCGCGCGAGAGCGCGTCTGCCTGGGTGCCCTTGCCCACGCCTGGCGGGCCCATCATGATGACGCGCATCGCTCGTCCTCCTCAGTGTTGTCAGGCGATGCTAGCGGTGCGCGGCGGCGAGGCCGGTGCGGAGGGCGGGAGCCCGGCGCCGGTGCCGCCCGTAGGCTGGCGGCACGCAACGAGGAGGAGCGATGCCCGCAGCACCCGGGGCCGAGCAGGCTGTCGCCGCCCTGACCGCGCTACTCGGGGAGGTGTGCGCCGAGCTCGAGGCGCGCAGCGTCGCCGATCAGGCCCTCGCACAGCTGCGCATCCCGCGGGCGATCCTCGGTTTCCGACGCAAGCCCGTGATGGCTCCGGTGACTCGGGCCTGGCGACTGGGCGTGCTCCTTCTCGGGCGCCAGGGCGAGCTGTTCGCCACCGGATCGGTCACGCGGGCCGTCGCTCCGCTGCACGCCAACAATCAGTCGGAGTCGCAGGAGGCGCGGCGCGAGATCCGCCGTGCCGCCTTCGACGGCCCGTTCCAGGAGGGCGAGATCGTCAACTACGGCTGGCGTCCCCTCGCGCTCGACGCCGCCGCCCTCGAGGCGGGAGAGGAGCCGCTGGTCCTGCGCGGCTCCGAGGTGCTGGTGCGCTGGGCGCCCGGTCTCGGCGACCAGGGTTTGATGCCGCTGCGTCGCTACCTTGCCGACCGCCTCGACCTGCTCGAAGCCGACTAGGCCCGGATCACTCCTCCGCGGCCACCGGGTGGAACCACGGCGGGTAGACGGCCACGCGGGGCGAGGCGTCGACGCCCTCGAACAGCGCCTTGACGCGGTTGCGCGCGGCGACCGAGGCCACTCCGACCGTGGCGACGCCGTCGAGCGGGAAGCGCTCGGGAACGAGCGCCTCGGCGCTGCGCAGCGCCGGCTCGTCGACCAGGAGGCGGGCCATAGTGCGCACCAGGGCGTCGCCCTCGGTGAAGCGGGTCAGTACGTGGGAGGCGTCTCCGTCGCTGAGCACGGGAGCCGAGGCGAGCGAGCCCACCAGCACGACGTACTGCGAGGCCATGGTCTCGTGGGCGCTGGGCGACCAGTGCGGAGCGACGCGCTCGCCGCGCAGGTCGGCCCAGAGCGCGGCGTCGGGCGAGAGGAAGAAGGGGACGAAGCCGGCGACGCTCACGCCGTCCTTCACTTGCACGGCACGGCGGTGCTCGCGGGTCGTTTCGGCGCTGACGTCGACCGCGGGGCGCTCAACGAGCTGCTGGTCGGCCAGGATCGCACCGGCGGCGACGATCGCCTCGATGTTGTCGAGGTGGGTGACGTGGTAGATCCGCTGCGCGGCGATGTCCACCTCGGGCAGGGGCTTCTCGCGCACCGTACCGCGAGCGGCGGCGCGGGCGGTAGCCGCTCGGGAGGTGCCCGGCACGCGCGCGGGGGCACGGCTGGCGCGTCCCACGGGCTCGGGGAGCTTGGCGGGGGAGCAGACGTCGCAGAGCGCGATGTCGAGGCCGTGGATGCATTCGGTGGGCACTCTGGATTCCTTCTGCGCGCGGTCTCGGGGTTCCGGCGCAAGGACGACGTTACGCGACCAGGGCGTCCGCGCGTTCTGGCGGCGGCGATCAGCGGAGCGACGGCGCCCGCCCGGGCATCCTCTGGGAGGCGGCGGACGGCTGCTTGGTGCCGCGTAGCGTGAGCGGGATGAAGCGTGTGCCGCCCGCAGAGGGCCAAGAATCCGTCTGGGACTACCCGCGACCGCCCAGGGTCGAAGCCACCTCGGAGCACGTCGTCGTCACGCTGGGCGGAGTCGTCGTCGCCGAGACCACCGACGCCCTCCGCGTTCTCGAGACGAGCCACCCGCCCGTCTACTACCTCCCCGTGTCCTCGTTCGCGCCGGGAGCGCTCGAACCGGCGCCCGGCCGCAGCATTTGCGAGTTCAAGGGCGCCGCGTCCTACCTCACGGTCAGGGGCGGAGGAGGAGCGATCGCCGAGGCGGCGGGCTGGACCTACCTCGAGCCGATGGCCGGGTTCGAGGCGCTCGTCGACACGGTCGCCCTGTACCCCGGCCGGATGGACTCCTGCACCGTCGCCGGCGAGACGGTCCAGCCGCAGCCGGGCGACTTCTACGGCGGCTGGATTACTGCGCGCGTGGTGGGCCCGTTCAAGGGCTCGCCGGGCACCATGTTCTGGTGACCAGCGCTCGGGAGCGCCGTTCCCGGGACGCCGGCGCGACGTCGCGGTGTGAGGCCGGGGAGCTCAAGCGGCACGCGACTACGACTCCTCTACCGCGGCGATGGCGAACGCCCGGACGGAGGAGCACGGCGCCGTGGGCGTCGTCCTCGCCGGGGCGAAGCGGCAGGTCGCATGGCTGGCGGGCAGCCTGCCGCTGTCCCGCTGACCGCTACTCGGGCGGCGCCGCAGAGGTCGGCGCGCCCGTCACGCGCCACGGTATCGCCAGGCACGCCGTCTGGGTACCGGTGGTGGGACTCGAACCCACACGCCCTCTCGGGCAGAGCATTTTGAGTGCCCCGCGTCTGCCATTCCGCCACACCGGCTCATCACCAGCTCGTCGAGAATACCGTAGGCTCATCGGCGTGACTGACCAGGAACCCTCGTCGACCGCGCCCCGTCGGGTCGTCGTCGCCGAAGACGAATCCCTCATCCGCCTCGACATCGTGGAGATTCTCCGCGACAACGGCTTCGAGGTGGTCGGTGAGGCGGGCGACGGCGAGACCGCTGTGGCTCTCGCCACCGAGCTGCGCCCCGATCTCGTCATCATGGACGTCAAGATGCCCCAGCTCGACGGCATCTCGGCGGCCGAGCGCCTGTCGAAGGCCCACATCGCGCCGGTCGTCCTGCTCACGGCCTTCAGCCAGAAGGAGCTCGTGGAGCGCGCGAGCGAGGCCGGAGCGCTCGCCTATGTGGTGAAGCCGTTCACTCCGAACGACCTGCTGCCCGCGATCGAGATCGCTCTCTCGCGCTACGCCCAGATCCTCACTCTCGAGGCCGAGGTCGCCGACATGGTCGAGCGCTTCGAGACTCGCAAGCTCGTCGACCGCGCCAAGGGCCTGCTGAACGAGAAGATGGGCCTCACCGAGCCCGAGGCGTTCCGGTGGATCCAGAAGGCATCGATGGACCGCCGCCTCACCATGCACGACGTCGCCCAGGCGATCATCGAGCAGCTCAGCATCAAGAAGGCGTAGCTCTCGGCCTCAGGGCCACAGGCGGGTGCGCTCCCAGCGGGAGCCGCCCGCCTCCGTCGTTCCCGGGCGGTACTCGAGGCGGGTGTGGTCCTGCTCGGGGGCGGCCGAGCCCTGCCAGAACTCGATCCGCTCGGGAATCACCCGGTAGACGGCCCAGTCGCGGTCGAGCGTGGCGGGGGAGCAGCTCACGGCGACGCTGGTCTGCAGCGTGACGAGACCGAAGTCCTCAGCGCTGCGCATCGGCTCGCTCTGGCGTCCGACGAGGAGCGCCGTGCGCGCAGCCTCGGAGCGGCGGCGGAAGTCGTCGGCCGACTCCTGCGCACTGGCGCGCTGGACGCGGCCCTCCACGCGGACCTGCCGGCCCTGCACCGGCCAGAAGAAGGTCAGCGCGGCGTGCGGGTTCTCCTCCATGTCTCGCCCCTTCGGGCTGGACGCGTGTGTCGAGAAGGCCCACCCGGCCTCGTCGATCTCGCGCAGCACCAACACGCGTGCCGAGACGGTGCCGTCGGCGGCGGCGGTGGACACCGTGGCGCCGTGGGGGAGGAGCTGCCCCGCGTCCTTCGCCTCCTCGAGCCACTGCCCGAAAAGCTGGATCGGATCGGCCGGGGCCGCCTCGGCATCGAACGAAGGCAACTCGGAGGGCATGGACGGAAGGCTCTTGAGGAGTAGGCGAAGGCTCATCCGCCCAGTGTCGCCCCTTGGACGGGGACGGGCACAGTCGTCGGCTGTCGCTTGACAGCGCCGAGTGCCCCGGCCGTCTCGCTGTCGACGGCGGGCGTCGTCGCCGTCCTTGGCGTGCTCCTCACCCTCCGCTCCCGCGCTACGGGCTGACTGTGCTCCGTCACCGGGCGTCGCGGATGATGGTGGTGATTCGGACAGTGGAGAGGCGGCGCCCCTCCTGATCGCGGACGACGATCTCGTGCGTGGCGAGGGTGGAGCCGAGGTGGAGCGCGTCGCAGGTGGCAATCACGAAGCCCGACCGGACGGAGCGGCTGTGGCTCGCGTTCAGCTCGATGCCCATCGCAAGCCGCCCCTCGCCCGCATGCACATTCGCCGCGATCGAGCCCATCGACTCCGCCAGCACCACGTGCGCGCCGCCATGCAGGATGCCGAACGGCTGCCGGTTGCCCTCGACCGGCATCGAGGCGACCGAGTGCTGCGGAGTGAGCTCGTGCCAGAGGATGCCCATCCGCTCGGCGAGCTCGCCCATGCCGCGGCCGATCCCGGCATCCAGGTCGAGTCCTGGCGGGCGGATCCAGGCGGTCGTGCTGGGGGTCGGCTCGGTCACGTCGCTCCTCGTGCTGGAGCCTCGGAGCGGCCCTGATCGGCGGGCGCGAGCGGGCCGATCCGGTGTCGGAGGCGCTGTGTAGTCTGGCCGTGTGTCAGATCCGGAACAGCCTACCCTCCTGCTCGTCGACGGCCATTCCCTGGCGTTCCGGGCGTTCTACGCTCTCCCGGTCGACAGCTTCCAGACCCGCGAGGGCCAGCACACGAATGCCATCCACGGTTTCCTGTCGATGCTGATCCTGCTGCTCAAGAACGAGAAGCCGACCCACCTCGGCGTCGCGTTCGACATCTCCCGCTACTCGTTCCGCACCCGGGAGTACCCCGAGTACAAGGGCACCCGCGGCGAGACTCCGCCCGAGTTCACGGGCCAGGTCCCCCTCCTCGAGGAGGCGCTGCACGCGATGAACATCCGCACCGTCTCGAAGGAGGACTTCGAGGCCGACGATATCCTCGCCACCCTCGCGCGCCAGGGCGCCGAGGCCGGCTTCCGGGTGCTGGTCGTCTCGGGCGACCGCGACACCATCCAGCTGGTGACCCCCGAGGTCACCCTGCTCTACCCCTCCACTCAGGGCGTCTCGCAGCTCACGCGCTACGACCGTGACAAGGTGTTCGAGAAGTACGGTGTCGAGCCGCACCAGTACCCCGAGATCGCGGCTCTCGTTGGTGAGACGAGCGACAACCTGCCCGGAGTCGACAAGGTCGGCCCCAAGACGGCCGCCAAGTGGGTCACTCAGTACGGCACGGTGGCCGACATCATCGCCCACGCCGACGACATCAAGGGCGTCGTCGGCGAGAAGCTCCGCGAGCAGAAGGAGAACGCACTCCGCAACCGCCGCCTCAATCGCCTCGTGACCGATGTCGAGCTGCCGCTCGGTCCGCACGACCTCACTCGGCGGCCGATCGATCCGGACGCGGTGCGCGAGATCTTCAGCCGCCTGGAGTTCAAGACGCTCCAGGAGCGGGTGCTGACGATCGCCGCGGAGGAGGGCGTCGACGGCGCCGCCGCGGCTCTGGCGGGCGACGTGGTCACGACCTCCGCCCCCGCCGTCCGCACCCTGGTCGACGAGGAGCTCGCGCACTGGCTCGACCGCGTCTCGTCGCAGGGCACCGCGCCCGTCGCCGTTCAGGTGCAGCTCGGAGCGGACGGACTCGAGGGCGTCGGTCTCGCGGTCGAGAAGGAGACGGCGTTCGTGCCGTGGGCCGCTGAGCGGCCCGACTACACCGCGCTCGAAGAATGGCTGGCCGGCCCCGCACCCAAGTACTTCGCCGACGCCAAGCCCCAGATCAAGGCGCTGCGCCGCGCAGCCCTCCCCGTCGCGGGCCTCGAGTTCGACACCCGCGTCGCCTCCTGGCTCCTGCAGCCGACCGGCCACCCGGCCACCCTCTCGGCCCAGGTCGCGCAGCACCTCGACGAGACGATGGCGCAGGGAGACCCGAACCAGCTCGTCCCCACCGTCGAGCCGATGGGCCCGGCGACCGAGGCCTGGTACGCCTACCGGCTCGTCGCGCCGCTCCGCGAGCGTCTGGGCGAGGGGATGCTGTCGGTGCTCGTCGACATCGAGCTGCCGATCGTGCAGGTGCTCGCGACGATGGAGCTCACCGGCGTTGCGATCGACGCCGAGGTGCTCGCGCGCCTCCGGGGCGAGCTGACCACCTCGGCCGCCGACCTCGCGAGCCGCGCCTTCGCCGAGATCGGTCACGAAATGAACCTCGGCTCGCCGAAGCAGTTGCAGCAGGTCCTCTTCGAGGAGCTCGACATGCCCCGGACCCGGGCGACGAAGACGGGCTACACCACCGACGCGTCCGCCCTGGCCGACCTCCAGGAGTCCCATCCGCACCCGTTCCTCGGCCTGCTGCTCGAGCACCGCGACGCGACAAAGCTCAAGCAGATCATCGAGACCCTCGAGAAGTCGGTCACCACCGACGGCCGGATCCATACCAGCTACGACCAGACCGGCACCGCCACCGGACGCATCTCCTCCAACGACCCGAACCTGCAGAACATCCCCGTCCGCAGCGAGGTCGGCCGCCGCATCCGCACCGCCTTCGTGCACGGAGCGGAGGCGAGTACCCTGCTCACCGCCGACTACTCGCAGATCGAGATGCGGATCATGGCGCACCTCTCCGGCGACGCAGGGCTGATCGAGGCCTTCCACTCCGGCGAGGACCTGCACCGGTTCGTCGGCTCGCGGATCTTCGGCGTCGAGCCGGGCGAGGTCACGTCCGCCATGCGCAACAAGGTGAAGGCGATGTCCTACGGTCTCGCCTACGGCCTGAGCGCCTTCGGCCTGTCCAAGCAGCTGCGGATCTCGAGCGCCGAGGCCAAGCAGCTGATGACCGACTACTTCGTCCGCTTCGGCGCCGTGCGCGACTACCTCCGCAGCGTCGTCGAGCAGGCCCGCGAGACGGGCTACACCGAGACGATCTTCGGGCGCCGCCGCCCGTTCCCCGAGCTACAGAGCGCGAACCGCGTGCTCCGCGACAACGCCGAGCGCGCGGCGCTGAACTCGCCCATCCAGGGCTCGGCCGCCGACATCATGAAGCGCGCGATGATCGGCGTGCAGTCCGACCTCGACGAGCGCGGCCTCGGCTCGCGCATGCTCCTCCAGGTGCACGACGAGCTGATCTTCGACGTCGCTCCCGGCGAGGAGGAGCCGCTGGAGGCGATCGTCCGCAACCGGATGGCGGGGGCCGCCGACCTGAGCGTCCCGCTCGAGGTACAGGTGGGCCACGGAGCCGACTGGGATGTCGCGGCGCACTGAGCCGGCTGCGCGGCCTGGCTAGGCTCGGAGGCATGAGCACCGACATCCCCCGCGAGCCCACCGCCGTCGACGCCGTCGCCGAGCGCTGGGTCGACACGCTCGTCGACCTCGACCCCACCCTCGGCACCGCCATCGGCCGCGCCGAGGCGAACGGGCTCCTGGGTGACTATTCGCCGATCGGCCTCGAGCGCGCGCGGGCCGCGACGGCGTCCGCACTCGCCGAGCTGGAGGCAGTCGAGCCCGCCGACGAGGTCGACCGTGTCACCGTCGCCGACCTGAGCGCCGAGTTCCGTCTCGCCCTCGAGGGGCACGATGCGGGCCTGCCGCTGCGCGACATCAACGTGATCGCGTCCCCTGCCCAGGAGCTGCGCGACGTCTTCGACCTGATGCCGACCGACGAGGTCGCCGACTGGGACGCGATCGCCGAGCGGCTGCTGGCCGTGCCGACGGCGCTCGAGGGCTACGCCGAGACCCTTCGCGCGGGGGTCCGTACCGGAGTGGTTCCCGCTCTCCGCCAGGTCGAGCTCGTCGCGGAGCAGGCCCGCACGATCGCCGCGCCCCGCGGATTCTTCGCCCAGCTGGCCGCCGAGGCCGCTCCCGCTGCCGGTTCGCTGCCCGCCTCACTCGCGCAGCGGCTCGAGGACGGCGCCCGGCGCGCCTCGGCCGCGTACGGCTCCCTCGCGCAATTCCTCCGCAGCGAGCTCGCTCCCGCCGCGACCGAGCAGGATGCCGTCGGCCGCGAGCTGTACGCGCTGCACTCGCGCCGCTTCCTCGGGGCCGTCGTCGACCTCGACGAGACCTACGAGTGGGGGATCGAGGAGCTGGCGCGGATGACGGCCGAGCAGGAGGCCATCGCTCGCGAGATCCTGCCCGGTGCCTCCGTCGCCGAGGCGATCGCCCACCTCGAGGCCGATCCGGCGCGGACGCTGCACGGTGTCAACGCGTTGCAGGCCTGGATGCAGGAGACGAGCGACCGCTCCGTCCGCGAGCTCGCCGGCACTGCCTTCGACATCCCGGAGGAGGTGCGCCGCCTCGAGTGCCGCATCGCGCCGACCCAGGAGGGCGGCATTTATTACACCGGACCGAGCGACGACTTCTCGCGTCCGGGCCGGATGTGGTGGTCGGTGCCCGCGGGCGTCACCGAGTTCGCCACCTGGCGCGAGCTGACCACCGTCTACCACGAGGGCGTCCCCGGGCATCACCTGCAGATCGGGCAGGCGGTGCACAACCGCGCCCGCCTGAACACCTGGCGCCGCCAACTCGCAGGCACGTCGGGTCACGCCGAGGGGTGGGCCCTCTACGCGGAGCGGCTGATGGAGAGTTTCGGCTACCTCGACGACCCGGCCGACCGCCTGGGCATGCTCGATGGCCAGCGGATGCGCGCGGCGCGCGTCGTCCTCGACATCGGAGTACACCTGCAGAAGCCGATGCCCGGCTCCGGCCGGGGCTGGACCGCCGACTCCGCCCTCGACTTCTTGCGCGCCAACGTGACTATGGACGACGCCTTCGTTCGCTTCGAGGTGAACCGCTACCTCGGCTGGCCGGGGCAGGCTCCGTCCTACAAGATCGGCCAGCGGATCTGGGAGCAGCTGCGCGACCAGGCCCAGATCCGTGAGGGCGCGAGCTTCTCGCTCGCGGGCTTCCACCGGCGGGCGCTCGACCTCGGCGGCGTCGGACTCGACACGCTCCGCGCCAGTCTCGCGGGCTGAGCTCGGATCCCGAGGCCGAGACGGGCGCGTCGAGATTGCTGTGCGCCCGGCCGGGTTGGTAAACTCAGTTGTCACATGTGTGGCGCCGCCGCGCCCGCGGCGCGTGAGGAGGACCGGTTCCCGGTCCAACAAGCGCCGCTCCGGGGTCGGAGGCACATCCTCACCACCGCAGTGGTCACCACTCCGCCGAGCCGCGAGGCTCGCAGGGGGCCGCCGCCCGAGACCCATCCATCCTGGAGCATCCCTTAATGACAACCGCAACGACCGACAAGGCAACCAAGCAGGTCGCGATCAACGACATCGGGTCTGCTGAAGACTTTCTTGCCGCGGTCGAAAAGACTCTGAAGTTCTTCAACGACGGAGACCTCATCGAAGGCACCGTCGTGAAGATCGACCGCGACGAGGTCCTCCTCGACGTCGGGTACAAGACCGAGGGCGTCATCCCCTCGCGCGAACTCTCCATCAAGCACGACGTCGACCCCTCCGAGGTCGTCAACGTGGGCGACAGTGTCGAGGCCCTCGTCCTCCAGAAGGAGGACAAGGAGGGGCGACTGATCCTCTCCAAGAAGCGCGCGCAGTACGAGCGTGCGTGGGGCGACGTCGAGAAGATCAAGGAGTCGGACGGCGTCGTCACCGGCTCGGTCATCGAGGTCGTCAAGGGCGGTCTCATCGTCGACATCGGCCTCCGCGGCTTCCTTCCGGCGTCGCTCATCGAGCTGCGCCGTGTCCGCGATCTCACGCCGTACCTCGGCCAGGAGATCGAGGCGAAGATCCTCGAACTCGACAAGAACCGCAACAACGTGGTTCTGTCGCGTCGCGCGCTCCTCGAGCAGACGCAGTCCGAGAGCCGCACCACGTTCCTGAACAACCTGCACAAGGGTCAGGTCCGCAAGGGCGTCGTGTCGTCGATCGTCAACTTCGGTGCGTTCGTCGACCTCGGCGGCGTCGACGGTCTCGTCCACGTCTCCGAGCTCTCCTGGAAGCACATCGAGCACGCCTCCGAGGTCGTCGAGGTGGGCCAGGAGGTCACCGTCGAGATTCTCGAGGTCGACCTCGACCGCGAGCGCGTATCGCTCTCGCTCAAGGCGACGCAGGAGGACCCGTGGCAGGTCTTCGCCCGCACCCACGCGATCGGACAGGTCGCGCCGGGCAAGGTCACGAAGCTTGTTCCGTTCGGTGCCTTCGTCCGCGTTGCGGACGGCATCGAGGGCCTCGTCCACATCTCCGAGCTGTCGGGCAAGCACGTCGAGCTCGCCGAGCAGGTCGTGTCGGTCGGCGAAGAGGTGTTCGTCAAGGTCATCGACATCGACCTCGACCGTCGCCGCATCTCCCTCTCGCTCAAGCAGGCGAACGAGGGCGTCGACCCCGAGGGCACCGAGTTCGACCCGGCGCTCTACGGCATGGCCACGGAGTACGACGACCAGGGGAACTACAAGTACCCCGAGGGCTTCGACCCCGAGACCAACGAGTGGCGCGAGGGCTTCGAGTCTCAGCGTGAGGCCTGGGAGCTGGAGTACGCCGCTGCTCAGGCGCGCTGGGAGGCCCACAAGGCCCAGGTCGTCAAGTCGCAGGAGGAGGCGGCGACCGTCTCCGAGGGTGTCTCGGTCGGCGCTGGCTTCACCAGCGAGGCGACCACCGGCGGCACTCTCGCCGATGACGAGTCCCTCGCCGCGTTGCGCGAAAAGCTGTCCTCCAGCAACTGATCGCGAGCAACTGATCGCGAGCACGTCGCATCGAACGGCCGGTTCCCTCGGGGGCCGGCCGTTCGGCGTCTCCAGGGTCACGGCTCGGCTGGGTAGGGTGGCCGGGTGCATCTCGTCGCCCTCACCGGAGGCATCGCCTCGGGCAAGTCCACCGTCGCCCGCCGTCTCGCCGAGCACGGAGCCGTGATCGTCGATGCTGACGTCCTCGCCCGGCAGGTCGTCGAGCCGGGGGAGCCCGCACTAGCGGCAATCATCGAGCGGTTCGGCCCGGCTGTGATCCGCTCCGACGGCGCCCTCAACCGCGCAGCCCTCGGCGCAATCGTCTTCTCGGACGCAGTCGCGCGCGCCGATCTGAACGCCATCACCCATCCGGCGGTGACACTCCGCTCGCAGCGCCTCTTCGCGGAGGCGGCCGCGGCGGATCCGGACGTCGTGGTCGTCTACGATGTCCCGCTGCTGGCCGAGGGCCGCGGTGCGCGGGAGTTCGACGAGGTTGTCGTCGTGCAGGCACCGCAGCGGACCCGGATCGAGCGGCTGGTCGCGGTGCGCGGTATGACGGAGGAGCAGGCGCGCGCCCGCGTCTCCTCGCAGGCGAGCGACGAGGAGCGCCTGGCTCTCGCCGACGTCGTGATCGACGCCTCCGGAACCCTTGACGAGACGCTCGCCCAGGCCGACGCACTCTGGGAGCGCCTGACGCGCTGACCCGCACCGCTCGCCGGGCCGCCGTCCGCTCGCCGGGCCGTCGTCCGATCTGCAGGAAGGCGTGCGATGTGCAGGTCTTCCCGCGCGTGGAGCGCTCTCCTCCGCTTGTGCGCCGTCGCGGAGCCTGTATCCCCTGCAAATCGAACTGGCGGCGTCCCGGACGCGCGCACTCGCGTTCGCCCCCAGCGCAGGACGAGCCCGGTGTCGGTGGTCACGGCTACGCTTCGGATCATGGAGCCAACCCGTGCCGTGCACCCGTTCGAGGTCGTCAGCGAGTACAAGCCGAGCGGTGATCAGCCCGCCGCCATCGCCGACCTGAGCGCTCGGATCAACGCCGGCGAGACCGATGTCGTGCTGCTCGGCGCCACCGGAACCGGCAAGTCGGCCACCACCGCGTGGCTCGTCGAGGCCGTGCAGCGTCCCACTCTCGTTCTCGCGCACAATAAAACGCTCGCCGCGCAGCTGGCCAACGAGTTCCGCGAACTCTTCCCGAACAATGCGGTCGAGTATTTCGTCTCGTATTACGACTATTACCAGCCCGAGGCCTACGTCCCGCAGACCGACACCTTCATCGAGAAGGACAGCTCGGTCAACGCCGAGGTCGAGCGGTTGCGGCACTCCACCACCAATTCGCTCCTGAGCCGCCGGGACGTGATCGTCGTCTCCACCGTCTCCTGCATTTACGGCCTTGGCCAGCCCGAGCAGTACCTCGAGGCGATGGTGGCGCTCCAGGTGGGCCAGCGCGTGGACCGCGACCGCCTCATCCGCAAGTTTGTCTCGATGCAGTACGCCAGGAACGACGTCGACTTCGCCAGGGGAACCTTCCGGGTGCGGGGCGACACGATCGAGATCATCCCCATGTACGAGGAACTCGCGATCCGGATCGAGATGTTCGGCGACGAGATCGAGGCTCTGTACACACTGCATCCGCTCACCGGCGACATCGTCCGTAAGCTCGAGTCGGTCTCGGTGTTCCCCGGCTCGCACTATGTCGCCAGCCAGGACGTCATGCATCGGGCGATCGACACTATTCAGCAGGAGCTCGAGGTACGTCTGGCCGACCTCGAGAAGCAGAACAAGCTCCTCGAGGCTCAGAGGCTGCGGATGCGCACCACCTTCGACCTCGAGATGATGCAGCAGATCGGCTTCTGCTCGGGCATCGAGAACTACTCCCGGCACATCGACGGCCGCGAGTCGGGCGAGGCCCCGCACTGTCTGCTCGACTACTTCCCGGACGACTTCCTTGTCGTGATCGACGAGTCGCACGTCACTGTGCCGCAGATCGGCGCGATGTACGAGGGCGACGCCTCTCGCAAGCGCACCCTCGTCGAGCACGGCTTCCGTCTGCCCTCGGCGATGGACAACCGCCCGCTGAAGTGGGAGGAGTTCACGTCTCGCGTCGGCCAGACGGTCTACCTCTCGGCGACCCCCGGTCGCTACGAGATGGGGATCGCCGACGGCATCGTCGAGCAGATCATCCGCCCCACCGGACTGATCGATCCCGAGATCGTTGTCAAGCCGACCAAGGGCCAGATCGACGACCTGCTCGAGGAGATCACGCGTCGCACCGAGCGCGATGAGCGGGTGCTCGTCACGACGCTGACCAAGCGCATGGCGGAGGAGCTGACCGACTTCCTCACCGAGGCCGGCGTTCGCGTGCGGTACCTGCACTCGGACGTCGACACGTTGCGCCGAGTCGAGCTCCTCTCGGAGTTGCGCGCCGGGGTGTACGACGTCCTCGTCGGCATCAATCTGCTGCGCGAGGGTCTCGACCTTCCCGAGGTGTCGCTCGTGGCGATCCTCGACGCCGACAAGGAGGGCTTCCTCCGCTCGTCGACGTCGCTCATCCAGACCATCGGCCGCGCTGCCCGCAACGTCTCGGGCGAGGTGCACATGTACGCCGATAAGGTGACCGACTCGATGCGACTCGCGATCGACGAGACCGACCGCCGGCGCGAGAAGCAGGTCGCCTACAACCTCGACCACGGCATCGACCCGACGCCGCTGCGCAAGAAGATCGCCGACATCACCGACGCCCTCGCCCGTGAGGGGGCCGATACCGCCAAGCTGCTCGCCGGCCGCGACTCCAAGAAGAAGAGTCCTACGCCCAACCTGCGCCGGCAGGGACTCGCGGCCAACGGCGGCAACGACCTGGAGGCGATCATTGCGGACCTCAATGGTCAGATGCTCCAGGCGGCGGGCGAGCTCAAGTTCGAGCTTGCGGCCCGGCTGCGCGACGAGGTCCAGGAGCTCAAGCGCGA
This sequence comes from Rathayibacter tritici, assembly GCF_002932875.1. GTDB lineage: Bacteria > Actinomycetota > Actinomycetes > Actinomycetales > Microbacteriaceae > Rathayibacter > Rathayibacter tritici. The sequence continues at coordinate 228,304 of NZ_PSWS01000058.1, read as the reverse complement.
GCTGCGGCAGATGGAGAAGGCCGGCCACCTGTCGTGATCGAGAGCGCTGATCGGCAAGGGGAGGGACCGGCGGATCAGCGCCCAGCGAACGCCTCGGGCGATGTCGGTGGCTCCGCATACACTTTCGGAGTGTCGATCCTGAACGCCGTTACGGACCCCTCCTCCACCCCCTCTCCCTCCTTCCACCGCTTCGTCTCCTCGCTCGACGAGTCGACGTCGAAGCTGGTGGTGAGCGGCGCGCGGGTGCACAACCTGCAGAACGTCGACCTCGAGATCCCCCGCGACTCGATGGTGGTGTTCACCGGTCTGTCGGGCTCCGGCAAGTCGTCCCTCGCCTTCGACACGATCTTCGCCGAGGGCCAGCGGCGCTACGTCGAGTCGCTCTCCGCCTACGCCCGCCAGTTCCTCGGACAGGTGGACCGACCAGACGTCGATTTCATCGAGGGCCTCAGCCCCGCCGTCTCGATCGACCAGAAGTCGACGAACCGCAACCCGCGCTCGACCGTCGGCACGATCACCGAGATCTTCGACTACATGCGTCTGCTCTGGGCCCGCATCGGAATTCCGCACTGCCCGATCTGCAGCGAGCGGATCTCGGCGCAGACTGTTCAGCAGATCGCCGACCAGCTGATGGAACTCGAGTCCGGCACTCGCTACCAGATCCTCAGCCCGGTCGTCTCGCAGAAGAAGGGCGAGTTCGTCGACCTCTTCAAGGAGCTGACCGCGGGCGGCTATTCGCGTGCGATGGTCGACGGGAAGCTCATCCAGCTGAGTGAGCCGCCCGTGCTCAAGAAGCAGTACAAGCACGACATCTCGGTCGTCGTCGACCGGCTCGTCGCCGGCCCCGACATCCTCGGACGCCTCACCGACTCTCTCGAGACGGCTCTGCGGCTCACCGACGGCATCGTCCAGATCAACTTCGTCGACGGTGAGGGCGAGGGCGCGTGGACCACCTACTCCGAGAAGCTGTCCTGCCCGAACAATCACCCGATCTCGCTCACCGAGATCGAGCCGCGCACCTTTTCCTTCAACGCGCCGTTCGGAGCCTGCCCCGAGTGCTCCGGCCTCGGCACGCGGATGTCGGTCGACGACGAACTGCTCCTCGGCGACCCCGACCTCAGCATCGCCGAGGGCGTCATCATTCCCTGGACCACCCAGGGCAAGGGCCTCTTCCAGTACTACGAGAAGCTGCTCGACGGCCTGGCGCGCGACCTGGGCTTCGCGCTGACCACCCCGTGGAAGCGCCTCAGCACCGAGGTGCAGCAGGCCGTCCTCCACGGCGACAACTTCGAGGTCAAGGTCAAGTGGAAGAACCGCTACGGCCGCGAAATGAGCTACACCTCCGGCTTCGAGGGCGTCGTGCCCTACATCGAGCGCCAGTTCGTTCAGGCCGAGACCGACGTCCAGCGCACCCGCTGGGCCGAGTTCCTCCGTGAGGTGCCCTGCCCCGTGTGCAAGGGCTCACGCCTCAAGCCCGAGGTGCTCGCCGTGCTCGTGCACGGCGCGAGCATCGCCGATGTGGCCGACCTCAGTCTGGGCGACGCCCAGGACTTCATGAGCCGGCTTGATCTCACCGACCGCGAGGCGCACATTGCCGCGCAGGTGCTCCGCGAGATCCGGGCGCGCATCGACTTCCTCATCGAAGTCGGGCTGAACTACCTCAACCTCTCGCGCGCCGCTGCCTCCCTGTCCGGCGGTGAGGCGCAGCGGATCCGGCTCGCGACCCAGATCGGCTCCGGGCTCACCGGTGTGCTCTACGTGCTCGACGAGCCGAGCATCGGCCTCCATCAGCGCGACAACCGCCGCCTCATCGACACGCTCATCAAGCTGCGCGATCTCGGCAACACTCTGATCGTGGTCGAGCACGACGAGGACACGATCCGCACTGCCGACTGGATCGTCGACATCGGCCCGGGTGCAGGGGTCAACGGCGGCAGGGTCGTGCACTCCGGCTCCTACGAATCCCTACTCCAGAACACCCACTCGCTCACCGGCGACTACGTGTCCGGCCGCAAGGCGATCGAGGTTCCGAAGAAGCGCCGCAAGATCGACCGCAAGCGGATGATCAAGGTCGTCGGGGCAAACGCCAACAACCTGCGCAAAGTCGATGCGGAGTTCCCGCTCGGCACGTTCGTCGCGGTCACCGGAGTCTCAGGATCGGGCAAGAGCACCCTGGTCAACGACATCCTGTATCGAGTGCTCGCCAACCAGCTCAATGGAGCCCGGAAAGTACCGGGCAAGCACACCCGCGTCACCGGCCTCGAGAACCTCGACAAGGTCGTGCACGTCGACCAGAACCCGATCGGCCGCACGCCGCGCTCGAACCCCGCCACCTACACCGGGGTGTTCGATCGCATCCGCAATCTCTTCGCAGAGACGACGGAGGCCAAGGCACGCGGCTATCTGCCCGGCCGGTTCAGCTTCAATGTCAAGGGCGGACGCTGCGAGGCCTGCTCGGGCGACGGCACGATCAAGATCGAGATGAACTTCCTTCCCGACGTCTATGTCGCGTGCGAGGTCTGCGGGGGAGCGCGCTACAACCGCGACACCCTCACCGTGCACTACAAGGGCAAGAACATCGCCGAGGTACTCGACATGCCGATCGCCGAGGCCGCCGACTTCTTCGAGCCGATCACGGCGATCCACCGGTTCCTCCGGACACTGGTCGAGGTGGGTCTCGGTTACGTCCGCCTCGGTCAGAGCGCGACCACGCTCTCCGGCGGCGAGGCGCAGCGCGTGAAGCTCGCCACCGAGCTCCAGCGCCGCTCGAACGGCCGCAGCGTCTACGTGCTCGACGAGCCGACCACGGGCCTGCACTTCGAGGACGTCCGCAAGCTCCTGATGGTGCTCAACGGCCTGGTCGACAAGGGCAACACGGTCATCACCATCGAGCACAACCTCGACGTGATCAAGTCGGCCGATTGGCTGATCGACATGGGCCCCGAGGGCGGAGCGGGCGGCGGCCAGGTGGTGGCCGTGGGCACGCCCGAGCATGTCGCGAAGGCCGAGGGAAGCCACACGGGCATGTTCCTCGCCGAGATCCTCGGCTGACGCGAGCGAGAGGCATGACGCAGACAGTCGACTTCCGGCCGAAGCCGGGCGAGATCCCGACCCTCCCGGGCGTGTACCGCTTCACGGACGCCCGGGGTCGGGTGCTCTACGTGGGCAAGGCCAAGAACCTCCGCGCTCGGCTGAGCAACTACTTCGCGCCACTCCCGAGCCTGCACGAGCGAACTCGGCGGATGGTCACCTCGGCCTCGGGAGTCGAGTGGACCGTCGTGGGGACCGACGTCGAGGCACTCCAGCTCGAATTCACCTGGATCAACGAGTTCGACCCGCCCTTCAACGTCAAGTTCCGCGACGACAAGTCGTACCCCTATATGGCGGTGACGCTCGGCGACGAGGCGCCGAGAGTGATGGTCACGCGCAACGCGAAAATTCGCAAGGCCCGCTACTTCGGGCCCTACCCGAAGATCTGGGCGATCCACGAGACGATCGACCTGATGATCAAGGCGTTCCCGATCAGGACCTGCAACGACTCCACCTACAAGCGCGCGATGCAGAGCGGTAAACCCTGCTTCGCGTCGCAGATCGGACGCTGCGGCGGGCCCTGCTCGCACCGGGTCACCTTTGCGGAGCACCGCGAGATGGTCGATCGTTTCGTCGCCTTCATGGGCAGTCATGACCGGCGGATGATCGGCGAACTCGAGAAGGAGATGCGCGAGGCCGCCGGCGCGATGGAGTACGAGCGAGCGGGCAAGCTGCGCGACCAGGCTGCCGCCCTCGACGCGGTCCTGGCCAAGAGCGCGGTCGTGCTCAGAGACAACGTCGATGTCGATCTCTATGCGATCGTGCACGACGAACTCGCCGCCTCCGTGCAGCAGTTCCGCGTCCGCGGGGGCCGCATTCGCGGTGAGCGCGGCTGGGTCGTCGACAAGGAGCTCGACATGAGCACGGCGGAGCTCGTCGACACGGCTCTTCAGGCCGCGTACGAGACCGGCGACCTCCCGCCCCGGGAGGTCGTCGTGCCGGAGCTCCCGGAGGATACCGAGGCGCTCGAGGAGTGGCTGAGCGATCTGCGCGGTACGAATGTCCGCCTCCGAGCGGCTCAGCGCGGTGATAAGGCGGCTCTGCTCGAGACGGCGACGCAGAACGCGAAGCACTCGCTGATGCTCTATAAGACCCGCCGCTCGGCCGATTTCACCGCGCGCACGCAGGCGCTCGAGGACATCCGCGACGCCCTGGGAATGAGTGAGGCGCCGCTGCGGATGGAGTGCTACGACGTCTCCCACCTCAGCGGCACCAACATCGTCGCCTCGATGGTGGTCTTCGAGGACGGGCTCGCTCGCAAGGACCAGTACCGTCGCTTCTCCATCGCCGAGTCCACCGATGACACGGAGTCGCTGCACCAGGTGCTCACCCGCCGCCTCGCCTACCTGCGCGAGCCGGTCGAGCCCGCGGCGATCGACCCGGAGACGGGCGAGGCCAAGCGGCGCAAGTTCTCCTACCCGCCGCAGCTGCTGATCGTCGACGGCGGTCAGCCCCAGGTCGCAGCCGCCCAGCGTGCGCTGAACGAGTCGGGGGTGACGGGCATCACCCTGTGCGGGATCGCCAAGCGCCTCGAGGAGATCTGGCTGCCCGACTCCGACTTCCCCGTGATCCTGCCGCGCAATAGTGACGCTCTCTTCCTCTTTCAGCGGATTCGCGACGAGGCCCACCGCTTCGCGATCACGCACCAGCGCACGCGACGCAAGCGCGACATCTCGTCGCAGCTCGCCGAGGTGCCCGGGCTCGGCAGCACGCGCGTGCGCGAGCTGCTCAAGCACTTCGGCTCCGTCGCGCGACTGCGCGAGGCGGGCGAGAGCGAGATCGCCGAGGTCACCGGCATCGGCCCGACTCTGGCGGGCGCGATCCACGCACACCTACACCCGGACGGGTCCGCCGCAGGGGGCACGCCCTAGGCTGGAGGCCCGTCCTCCGGGGAGAGCGGGCCGGTGCCCGGCACCGAGGACACGAGCAGACACGAGCACGGAGAGCGCATGAGCACGGAGAGCGAGCAGCAAGACGTGCTGATCGTCACGGGGATGTCCGGAGCGGGCCGGTCCACAGCCGCGAACGCGCTGGAGGACCTCGGCTGGTACGTCGTCGACAATCTGCCGCCGCAGATGCTGCGGCCGCTCGTCGACCTCGCCCAGCGGGCGGGGGACACGCTGCCGAAGATCGCCGCGGTCGTCGATGTCCGCGGACGCGACTTCTTCGAGGACCTGGGCGACATCATCCGCGAGCTGCGCGCCGGAGTCGACCTGCGGGTGGTGTTCCTGGAGGCGACCGACGCCGCCCTGGTCCGCCGCTTCGAGCAGGTACGCCGGCCGCACCCGCTGCAGGGCCGGGGCACGCTCCTGGACGGCATCTCCGCCGAGCGCACGCGCCTGGCCCAACTGCGGGAGTCGGCAGATATCGTCATCGACACCTCGGATCTCAACATCCACCAGCTCGCCACCAGCATCACGGAGCGCTTCGCCGAGGCCGGCCGCGCCGGTCTACAGGTCACGGTGATGAGCTTCGGCTTCAAGTACGGACTGCCGACCGACGCCGACATGGTCGCCGACGCACGGTTCCTGCCGAACCCGTACTGGATTCCGGAGCTGCGTCCGCATACGGGTCTCGACGAAGAGGTGAGAGACTACGTGCTGGCCCAGCAGGGCGCCGAGGAGTTCATCGACTCCTACTCCCGGGCTCTGCGCCCCGTGCTCGACGGCTACCAGCGCGAGAACAAGCGCCACGCGACCATCGCCATCGGCTGCACAGGAGGCAAGCACCGCTCCGTCGCGGTCGCCGGCCGTGTCGCGGCTCGGCTGGCTGAACTGCCGGGCGTCGCCGTCAACGTGGCGCACCGCGACCTCGGCCGAGAATGATCCCCGCGCGCTCAGCCGCGCACCCGACGTAAGGAAGACTCCGTGGCCCTCACCGCAGACGTCAAGGGCGAACTGGTTGCGATCGTCTCGCGCAAGAACACCGTCCGAGCCGCCGAACTGGCGACCATCCTCCGCTTCTGCGGAGGACTGCACATCATTTCCCACCGCCTCGCGGTCGAGGTCGAGCTCGACTCCGCCCCGCTCGCGACCCGCGTGCGCCGCGACCTCGCCGAACTCTACGGCGTCCGCAGCGAGGGCAGCATCGTCTCGGCCGGCGGCTCGCGTCGCACTACGAGCTGGCTCGTGCGCGTCGTCGACGGCGGGGACACCCTCGCCCGGCAGACCGGCCTGCTCGATCAGCGCGGCCGCCCCGTCCGCGGCCTTCCGAATCGCCTGACCACCGGCTCCCGTGAGGAACTCGCCGCTCTGTGGCGCGGCGCCTTCCTCGCGCAGGGCTCGCTGACCGACCCCGGCCGCTCTGCCGCGCTCGAGGTCGTCTGCCCGGGCAATGAAGCGGCGATGGCGATCGTCGGAGCGGCGGGACGCCTCGGCGTCCAGGCCAAGTCCCGCGAAGTCCGCGGCGTGCACCGCGTCGTCATCCGCGACGGCGAGAGCATCAGCGCGATGCTCACCCTGATGGGCGCGACCGCGACCGTCGCGAGCTGGGAGGAGCTGCGCCAGCGCCGCGAGGTCCGCGCGACCGCGAATCGGCTCGTCAACTTCGACGACGCCAACCTGCGCCGCTCCGCCCAGGCCGCCGTTGCCGCGTGCGCGCGAGTGGAGCGCGCGATGGAGATCCTCGGCGACGACATCCCCGAGCACCTCCGCTATGCCGGACGCCTGCGCCTGGCCCACCGCGACGCGAGCCTGGACGAGCTCGGTCACCACGCCGACCCGCCGATGACCAAGGACGCCGTGGCCGGTCGGATTCGCCGACTGCTCGCGATGGCCGACAAGCGCGCCTCCGATCTTGATATCCCGGGCACCGACGCGAACCTTCCCGCCGAACTGCAGGACCTGTAGACCCGGCGGGCGGGCCAGCGTCGCCAGGCGAACGCTGAGTGTCGCCTGGTCGAACAGCACAAGCCCTCCGAACGCCGCGGGGGCCTCTCGCTAGACTGATCGGGTCGCTCAGGACACTCCCGGCCCTCTTCCTCCGCCGTGCGGAAGACGCCGAGACGCCGACGGGTCGCACGGGAGCGACGACCACGAACAGGAGATCGCACATGGCTGACTACACGCTCGCCGAACTGCCCTACGACTACTCGGCCCTCGAGCCGAACATCAGTGGGCGGATCATGGAGCTCCACCACGACAAGCACCACGCGACGTACGTGACCGGGGCGAACACCGCTCTCGCCGCGCTGCAGGAGGCTCGCGACAGCGAGAATCTCGCGAACGTGAACAAGCTCCAGAAGGACCTGGCCTTCAACCTCGCCGGTCACGTGAACCACACCGTGTTCTGGAACAACCTCTCGCCGGACGGCGGCGACAAGCCCGTCGGCGAGCTCGCCGCGGCAATCGACGACAACTTCGGCTCGTTCGATAAGTTCCGCGCCCACTTCACCGCGTCGGCCCTCGGCATCCAGGGCTCCGGCTGGTCGATCCTCGCTTGGGACTCGCTCGGCGAGAAGCTCCTCATCGAGCAGCTCTACGACCACCAGGGCAACCTCGCCGCGGCGACCGTCCCGGTCCTCCTGCTCGACATGTGGGAGCACGCCTTCTACCTCGACTACGTCAATGTGAAGGCCGACTACGTCGCGGCATTCTGGAACATTGTGAACTGGGCCGACGTGTCCGCGCGCTTCGAGAAGGCTCGCGAGCGGACGTCGGGTCTGCTGCTACTGTCGTAGCGATCTCGGCGTCCCGGGCCCCGCGCCCGGGACGCCCTGTCGCCGGCTTCCACCCCTCCACTGCACCGTCGAGGTGCCTGTCCTCATCAGGAGATATCTGTGTCCGTCAAGATCGGCATCAATGGCTTTGGCCGTATCGGTCGTAACTTCTTCCGCGCGGCCCTCGCCAAGGGCAGCGACCTCGAGATCGTCGCGGTCAACGACCTCACCGACAACAAGGCCCTCGCGCACCTCCTGAAGTACGACTCCATCACGGGCCGTCTCGACGCGACCGTCGAGCTCGACGGCGACCGCATCGTCGTCAACGGTCGGCCGATCATCGTCCTTGAGGAGCGCGACCCCGCGAACCTCCCCTGGGGTGAGCTGGGAGTCGACGTCGTCATCGAGTCGACCGGCCGCTTCACCAAGTCGGAGGATGCGCGCAAGCACATTACCGCGGGTGCCAAGAAGGTCATCGTCTCCGCTCCCGCCACCGGCAGTGACGTCGCGACCCTGGTCCTCGGTGTGAACGAGAACACCTACGACCCGGCGACGCACGACATCATTTCGAACGCGTCCTGCACGACGAACTGCCTCGCGCCGCTCGCCAAGGTTCTGCTCGACACCTTCGGCATCGAGCGAGGGCTGATGACCACGGTCCACGCGTACACCGCGGATCAGAACCTGCAGGACGGCCCGCACAGCGACCTGCGTCGCGCACGCGCCGCCGCGCTCAACATCATCCCGACCTCGACCGGTGCCGCCAAGGCTCTCGGCCTGGTCATCCCGGAGCTCGTCGGCAAGCTCGACGGCTACGCCCTGCGTGTCCCGGTCCCGACCGGCTCGATCACCGACCTCACCGTTGAGCTGACCACCCCCGCCACCGTCGAGGAGATCAACGCGGCGTACAAGGCGGCCTCCGAGGGCGACCTCAAGGGCATCCTGAAGTACACCGAGGACCCGATCGTGTCGAGTGACATCGTGACCGACCCGCACTCCTCGATCTTCGATTCGGGTCTCACCAAGGTGATTGGCAACCAGGTCAAGGTCGCCTCCTGGTACGACAACGAGTGGGGCTACTCCAACCGTCTCGTCGACGTCGCCGAGTTCGTCGCCGGCAAGCTCTAAGGGCTGCGCGCAGTGACGTTCCGCACTCTGGACTCACTGGGTTCCCTCGCAGGCAAGCGCGTCGTCGTCCGCTGCGATCTGAACGTCCCCCTGAGGGACGCGACGATTACGGACGACGGTCGCGTGCGTGCGTCGGTCCCCACGCTCCAGCGTCTGGTCTCCGAGGGTGCCCGAGTCGTGGTCGTGAGCCACCTCGGGCGCCCCGAGGGGACGCCCGAGGCGAAGTACAGTCTCGCTCCCGTCGCCGCCCGCCTCGGCGAGCTGCTCGATGCTCCAGTGTCCTTCGCAGACGACACCGTCGGCGAGGCCGCTTCGGCCGCCGTCGACGCCCTCGAGGACGGCCAGGTCGTCGTCCTCGAGAACCTGCGGTTCAACCCCGGCGAGACGAGCAAGGACGAGGCGGAGCGCCGTGCCTTCGCCGAGAAGCTCGCCGCCTACGGCGACGCCTTCGTCTCCGACGGCTTCGGAGTCGTCCACCGCAAGCAGGCCAGCGTCTACGAGCTCGCTCAGCTGCTCCCCAGTGCTGCGGGCACGCTGATCGCGGCCGAGTTGAAGGTGCTGGAGCGTCTGACCGAAAAGCCCGAGCGCCCCTATTCCGTCGTTCTCGGCGGCTCGAAGGTGTCGGACAAGCTCGGCGTGATCGAGCACCTGCTGCCGAAGGTCGACTCGATCCTCATCGGTGGCGGGATGCTCTTCACCTTCCTCAAGGCCCAGGGCCACGAGGTCGGCGCGAGCCTGCTCGAGGCGGACCAGGTCGACACCGTGCTCGGCTACCTTGCGAGGGCGAAGGAGCTGGGGGTCGAGATCGTGCTGCCCACCGACATCGTGGTGGCCTCAAGGTTCGGCGCCGACGCCGAGCACGAGGTCACTGCGGCCGATGCGATCGAGGACACCGCGTTCGGTGACAAGGGCCTCGGCCTCGACATCGGACCGGACACGGCGAAGCGCTTCGCCGAGGTCATTGCAGCGTCCACGACGGTGTTCTGGAACGGACCGATGGGCGTCTTCGAGCTGGAGCCGTTCGCGGCCGGCACGAAGACCGTCGCGCAGGCGCTCACCGAGGTCGACGGACTCAGCGTCGTCGGTGGCGGCGACTCCGCCGCCGCCGTCCGGGCCCTCGGCTTCGAGGATGACCAGTTCGGCCACATCTCAACGGGAGGTGGAGCGAGCCTCGAATTCCTCGAAGGCAAGCGCCTCCCCGGATTGGAGGTCCTCGGATGGTAGACACCACCGCCCGCACCCCGCTCATCGCCGGCAACTGGAAGATGAATCTGGACCACCTCCAGGCCATTGCCTTCGTGCAGAAGCTGGCGTGGAGCCTCAAGGACGCCAACCACGACTTTGACGGCGTCGAGGTGGCGGTGTTTCCGCCCTTCACCGACCTCCGGCCGGTGCAGATCCTCATCGACTCGGACGCCCTGCCGCTCACGTACGGTGCGCAAGACGTCTCGAAGTTCGACAGCGGTGCCTACACCGGGGAGATCTCGGGCCAGTTCTTGAAGCAGCTGGACTGCGACTACGTGATCGTCGGCCACTCGGAGCGGCGCACGCTCCACGGCGAGACGGACGCGGACATCGCAGCCAAGTCGGCCGCAGCGGTCAAGCATGGCGTCGCCCCGATCATCTGCGTCGGCGAGACCGCGGAGGACCTCGAGAAGCACGGCCCCTCGGCCGTGCCGGTTGCGCAGCTGAAGGAGGCCCTCACCGGCCTCCCGACGGACGCCGACCTGGTCGTCGCGTACGAGCCGGTCTGGGCCATCGGCTCCGGCCAGGCGGCGACGCCCGAGCAGGCGCAGCAGGTCTGCAAGGCCCTGCGCGCGGTAGTCGCCGATGTCCTCGGCGCGGACACCGCGGCGAAGACCCGCATCCTCTACGGCGGGTCCGTGAAGTCCGGCAACATCGCCGGCTTCATGCGCGAGCCCGATGTCGATGGAGCGCTCGTCGGAGGCGCCAGCCTCCAGGTCGACGAGTTCGCCGCGATCGCACGATTCCGGAACCACGTCGGGGTCTGAGCTGGTGCGAGGAAAGGGCGGGCCCGTGGGGCCCGCCCTTTCCTCGTCCACACCGCTCCCTGCGCGGCGTTGCGCGGTCGGCTCGGTGGCGGGGTGCGTTGCGGAGAGCGTGCGACGCTCGGCTCCGTCGATCCGGTGGACCGCGGATCACCGGTTCGCCTTGCACGGCTGCGCGCGGCTTGTCGGAGGCCCGCCCATATCCGTCCGCGGGAACACGAGGCTACGCATTCCTCGGCGATTCGCAGGCGCCGTTATACTCGTCGGGGCGCGCAAGGCGCAAGAACTTCGAAAGGTACCGCGTGGACATCCTCCAGGTCGTGCTCCAGGTCATCCTGGGCATCACGAGCCTTCTGCTCACCATGCTGATCCTGCTCCACAAGGGGCGCGGCGGCGGTCTGTCCGACATGTTCGGGGGCGGAGTCACCTCCAACCTCGGTGCCTCGGGCGTCGCCGAGCGCAACCTGAACCGCATCACTGTGATTCTCGGGCTCATCTGGCTGGCGTGCATCGTGGTGCTCGGCCTCATCACCAAGTTCACCACCGGAGCATAGGGGTACTCGCAATGGCATCAGGCGGCAGTGCAATCCGCGGTTCGCGCGTCGGCGCAGGACCGATGGGCGAGCAGGACCGGGGCTTCCACGCGGAACGCGTCGCGGTCTCCTACTGGGACGCTCTCGGCAACGAGACGGTGCGCCACTTCTCGGCGGCGCTCCCCGATGACGAGATCCCCGAGGTGATCGACTCCCCGCAGTCCGGTCTCCCCGCGGGCCGTGACCGGGCGAACCCGCCCCAGGTCGCGAAGGCCGAGCCGTACAAGACGCACCTCGCCTACGTGAAGGAGCGCCGGACCGAGGCCGAGGCGGCGCAGCTCCTCGAGGAGGCCTTGCAGCAGCTGCGTGCTCGCCGGGGAACCGCCACCCCCTCCTGATCCTCTCGGACGGGAGAACGCCGGAAGGCCCGCCCCCTCGGGGACGGCCCTTCCGGCGTCTGCGAGCCTCAGTAGCTGGGGGCGATCAGCGACTCCGGGACCTCGGCCGCGGCCTCCTGGTCGACGAAGAAGACCGTGCGCTTGCGCCCGAACGCACCCGACGCCGGGACCTCGTTGGTACTGGCACCCGCGAGCGCGAGTCCGAGGGCCGAGGCCTTGTCGGCGCCGGCGAGGACCATCCAGATGCGGTCCGACTGGTTGATCAGCGGCAGTGTGAGCGTCAAGCGCTCGGGCGGCGGCTTAGGGGAGTTGCGGACCGCGAGAACGCCCGGAGTTCTCGAGCGGATCGCGGAGCGCTCGGGGAAGAGCGAGGCGATATGTCCGTCCGGTCCGACGCCGAGGAAGGTGATGTCGAACCGCGGGTACTCGCGGCCCTCGGAGGCGTGCTCCCGCAGCTGCGCATCGTAAGCGGCGGCGGCCCCGTCGAGGTCGAGGCCCTCGTCCGATGCGGGGTACGAGTGCACGTTCGCCGCTGGCACGTCCAGGACACGGAACAGATCTCCGGCCTGGACGTCGTTGCGATCCTCGTGTCTCCGCGGCACCCAGCGCTCATCGCCCCACCAGAAGTGCACACGCGACCAGTCGACGTTACCTGCGGCGGAGGAGGAGGCGATCTCCGCGAGTGTAGCGGCCCCCATGCTCCCTCCGGTGAGCACCACGTTCGCCGACCCCAGGTCGTCGAGGATGTCGATCGTCTTGGTCAGGAACCGCGCGGCGACCGAGCCGGCGAGGGTCTGCTTGTCGCGATGGACCAGCACGCGGCGTTCGGTGGTCATCTGGGGATCTCCTTCGGGTTCGGGTGCCGAGCGGCGGGGTTCGGCTCCGGTGTCGGGAAGTTCTGAGGTGGGGCGCCCGGGATAGGCGCTCGCACCTCAGGAGGCGCTGCGGGCCTCGGCCTTCTCGGTGAGCATGTCGACCCCGCGCGAGATCACTTCACCGTACAGGTCATCCGGATCGAGGCGGCGCAGCTCCTCCGCCAGACAGTCGCGGAGGCTGCGGCGCGGGAGCGAGATGTCGTGTACCGGCTGCTCGGGCTGCGTGAGCGTTGCGATATCGGGGACGGAGCGCTCGAGCTCGATGACTCCGGAGTCGCGGATCAGCCGCACGCCGTGGATCCCGCTGGACCCGGTCGCGCTGATCGTGAGCTCGTGGTCGACCGGGATGCCGAGTTCGAGCTGTAGCCAGGCGGCGAGCAGGATCGTCGAGGGGGAGTCGGGCGCGCCCGAGACCTGGACGGCGGTGATCGGCTCGTACGGCGGCTGGTCCAGCACGGCGGCGAGCTGAGCGCGCCAGAGGGTGAGGCGGGTCCAGGCGAAGTCGGTGTCGCCGGGCGCGTAGGTGGAGGCGAGGTGGTGCAACGCCTCCGCCGGGTTCGACTGGGCCGAGGCGTCGGTGATGCGCCGGGTCGCGATGCGGCCGATCGGCGACGCGGAGGCGTTCCCGGGCGCGCTGTTCGGCCACCAGGCGACGACGGGAGCGTCGGGCAGGAGCAGGCCCGTGACGAGGCTCTCCTCATCCACCGCCGCATCGCCGTAGGGGCGAAGGACCACCACCTCGCTCGCTCCGGCGTCGCCTCCGACCCGGATCTGCGCGTCGACTCGGGCGGTCGCGTCGACCGGCACCGTCGTGGTGCCGTCGTCCTTGGAGACCACGATGACGCGCATGGGATGCTCGCGGGACGCGTCGTTGGCGGCCTCGATGGCCTCCTCCTCGTGACCCCGGGAGGTGGCGATGATGAGGGTCAGCACGCGGCCGAGGGCGACGGCGCCGCCCTCCTCACGGATCTTGACGAGGGTCTTCGAGACCTCGCTCGTCGTGGTGTCGGGCAGATCGACGATCATGGACGCCTCCAGGTGCGGCCGTCGCGGGCGAGGAGCTCGTCGGCGGAATCGGGGCCCCAGGTTCCGGGGCGGTACTGCTCGGGCTGGCCCTGCGTGCTCCAGAACTCCTCGATCGGGTCGAGGATCTTCCAGGACAGCTCGACTTCCTCGTGCCGCGGGAAGAGCGGCGGCTCTCCCAGCAGGACGTCGAGGATGAGGCGCTCGTAGGCCTCGGGGCTGGCCTCGGTGAAGGCGTGGCCGTAACCGAAGTCCATCGTCACATCGCGCACCTGCATCCCGGCGCCGGGCACCTTGGAGCCGAAGCGCATGGTGACCCCTTCGTCGGGCTGTACCCGGATGACGAGCGCGTTCTGGCCCAGCGAGGTGGTCTGGCTCTCAGCGAAGAGCTGCTGCGGCGCGCGCTTGAACACGACGGCGATTTCCGTTACTCGACGACCGAGGCGCTTGCCGGCGCGCAGGTAGAACGGGACGCCGGCCCAGCGGCGGGTGCCGATATCCAGGCGCATGGCGGCGTAGGTCTCGGTGGTCGACGTGGGGCTCATGCCGTCCTCCTCGAGGAAGCCGAGGACCTTCTCTCCGCCCTGCCAACCGCCGGCGTACTGCCCGCGAGCGGTCGCTGTCGACAGATCGGCGGGCAGGCGCACGGCCGCAAGCACTTTCTCCTTCTCGGCGCGGAGGTCGGCCGCATCGAACGAGATCGGCTCCTCCATCGCGGTGAGCGCGAGCAGCTGGAGCAGGTGGTTCTGGATGACGTCGCGCGCCGCTCCGATGCCGTCGTAGTAGCCCGCGCGACCACCGACGCCGATGTCCTCGGCCATCGTGATCTGAACGTGGTCGACATAGTTCGCGTTCCAGAGCGGCTCGTACATCATGTTGGCGAAGCGCAACGCCAGGATGTTCTGGACGGTCTCCTTGCCGAGGTAGTGGTCGATGCGGAAGACGGAGTCGGGCGGGAAGACCGACTCGACCACGTCGTTGAGTTCGCGGGCCGTCGTCAGGTCGCTGCCGAACGGCTTTTCGATGACGACGCGGCGCCACTGGCCGTCCTTTTGCTCGGCGAGACCCGAGTTGCGCAGCTGTTCGGTGACCTGCGGGAAAGATTTCGGGGGAATCGAGAGGTAGAAGGCGAAGTTGCCGTTCGTCCCGCGCTCGCGGTCGAGTTCGTCGACCGTAGTCTTCAGTCGCGCGAACGCCTCCGGATCGTCGAACTCGCCCTGCACGAAGCGGATTCCCTGGGCGAGTTGCGCCCAGACCTCCTCGTGGAACTCGGTGCGTGCGTGCTTCTTCACTGAGTCGTGGACGACCTGCTCGAAGTCCTGGTCGTCCCAGTCGCGCCGGGCGAACCCGACGAGGGCGAAGCCGGGCGGCAGGAGACCGCGGTTCGCGAGGTCGTACACCGCGGGCATGAGTTTTTTCCGGGAGAGGTCGCCGGTCACGCCGAAGATAACGAGCCCGCTGGGCCCGGCGATCCGGTTCAATCGGCGGTCGAAGCTCAACCTCAGCGGGTTGAATTCGGGGGTGATGTCCACAGACATGTGCAGTGTCCTTCTGTGTGCCGGTGGGACCGACGCACTGCTCTCGGTGAGGAGGAGGGGGAGGAGTGGGCGCGCGCGGAGCCGTTCCCGGAAGTGATCGTGGGAAGTGATCACGGGGGACGACCGCGGGCACGCCGCTGCACGCCGGAGACGCGGCAGCGGCGTGCCCGGCGGATCAGGTGTTCAGGGCTTCGAAGAGCGCCTCGAGGTCGGCCTCGGGGTCGGTCAGCGTGAGCGTGAGCACCGGCCGGCCATGCTCGGCGAGCACGCTCGCGTCGCCTGCGGCCTGGGCCAGGATCAGCTGGCCGAAGGTGAACGGACTCTCCGGGATCTCGAGATCCACGTCGGAGCGCTCGGTGATCTGCAGGAACACGCCCGTCGGCGCGCCACCCTTGTGGTACTGCCCAGTCGAGTGGAGGAAGCGCGGGCCCCATCCGAAGGTGACGGGGCGCTGCGCCTGCGCGGCGAGCAGGTCGCGGACGCCCTCGAGCTGCGGCAGGGTGAGGCGGTCGACATAGGCCTGGATCGAGACGTAGCCGCCGACGCCGAGCTGGGCGAGGAGCCGGTCCACCGCCGCGGCGACGGTCGCGACACCCTCGGTGACGCTGCTGCTTCCGGTGACCTCGATGCCCGCGTCGGTGAACGCGGGTGCCTCGGGCTCAGGGCGCTTCTCGAGCAGCGCCCGGGTCGCGACCTTGGCTGATTCGACGTCGGGCTGGTCGAACGGGTTGATGCCGAGGAGCCGTCCCGCGACCGCGACGGCGTACTCCCAGGTCAGCATCTGCGCGCCGAGCGAGCCGGAGAGGAGGATCTCGCCCGCGTGCCGGTCGCGCGGGAACAGGTGCAGCGCGGTGGCGTCCTCGACGAGGCGGACGACCTGTACGTCAGGCAGGTCCTCCGAGAGCTCGGGGGCGAGGGTACCGAGGACGACGGGGAGGATGCCGGTGCCGTCCTTGCCGGTGGACTCGGCAATGAGCTGCTCGGCCCAGTCGGCGAACCCGACGATGTCGGTCCCGTCGGCGACGATCGCGAGCTTGTCGCGGCGCGGGCTGGTGGCGGCGATTGCCGCTCCGAGGATCAGACCCGGGTTCTCGGGGCTGTCGACGGCCAGCCCGAGCGAGGCCTCGGCAGCCTCGTCGAGGAGGGCCTCGATGTCGGCGCCGGCGAGCCCGGAGGGCACGAGTCCGAACGCGGAGAGCGCCGAGAAACGCCCGCCGATGTTCGGGTCGGCGTTGAAGACGCGGTAGCCCGCCTCGCGGGACGAAGAGTCCAACGGCGAGCCGGGGTCGGTCACGATGACGATGCGCTCCAGCGGGTCGATGCCCGCCTCGGTGAACGCCTTCTCGTAGGCCTTCTTCTGGCTCGCGGTCTCGACGGTCGAGCCGGACTTGGAGGAGATGACGACCGCGGTCGAGGCGAGCCGGTCGTTCAGAGCCGCGAGCACCTGCCCAGGCGCCGTCGAGTCGAGCACGGTCAGCTCGACTCCGGCGGTGCGCGTGATGACCTCGGGCGCGAGCGACGAACCGCCCATCCCGCCGAGGACGATGTGGTCGATGCCCTTGGCCTGAAACTCCTCGCGCAGGGCGAGGATCTCGGGGATCAACGGTCTGGAGACGGAGGTCGACTCGGTCCAACCGAGGCGCTTGGCCGACTCCTCCTCCGCCGCGGCGCCCCACAGCGTGGGGACCTGGGCGGTGATGCCGGACGCGACCTCGTCGGCGACGAGTTCCGGGACGACGCGGTCGACGGCCTTTTCGGCGTCTCCGCTGACGTGGATCTGGAGGGCCATGATCAGGCCTGCGCCTTCGCGCCCTCGAGCGCGGCGGTGACGGTGTCGAGCAGCTCGTTCCAGGAGACGATGAACTTCTCGACTCCCTCCTTCTCGAGCAGCTCGGTGACCTCGGCGTAGGAGACGCCCTGCGCCGCGACGGCGTCGAGGACGGCGTTCGCGTCGGCGTAGGAGCCGGTGACGGTGTCGCCGGTGATCTCGCCGTGATCGAAGGTCGCCTCAAGGGTCTTCTCGGGCATCGTGTTGACGACGCCGGCCGCAACCAGCTCGGTCACGTAGAGGGTGTCGGGGAGATCGGTCGACTTGACGCCGGTCGAGGCCCACAGGGGGCGCTGGCGGTTGGCTCCCGACTCCTGCAGCAGCAGCGCGCGCTCGGTGGCGAACGCCTCCACGAAGACTTCGTACGCGAGCTGCGCGTTGGCGACGCCCGACTTGCTCTTCAGCGCGCGGGCCTCGTCGGTGCCGACGGCCTCGAGGCGCTTGTCGATCTCGGTGTCGACGCGCGAGACGAAGAACGAGGCGACGGAGTGGATGGTGGACAGGTCGATGCCGGCGTCCTTGGCCTTCTCGAGGCCGGCCAGGTAGGCGTTGATGACGGCGCGGTAGCGGGCAAGCGAGAAGATCAGCGTGACGTTCACCGAGATGCCGGATCCGATGACCTCGGTGATGGCCTCGAGGCCCTCGACGGTCGCGGGGATCTTAATCATCACGTTCGGGCGGTCGACCTTCTTCCAGAGGGCCTTGGCCTGCTCGATGGTGCCCTGGGCGTCGTGCGCGAGACCGGGCTCGACCTCGATCGAGACACGGCCGTCGTAGCCGTCGGTCGCGTCGTAGATCGGGCGGAAGATGTCGGACGCCGCGGCGACGTCGTCGGTGGTGATCTCAAAGACGGCGTCGGTCACCGAGGTGCCGGCGGCGGCGAGCTCGCGCACCTGCGCGTCGTAGGACTCGCCGTTGGTCAGGGCAGCGGCGAAGATCGTCGGGTTCGTGGTGACTCCGACGACGTTCTTCTCCTCGATGAGCTTCTGCAGCCCTCCGGTGGAGATACGCGAGCGGGAGAGGTCGTCGAGCCAGATGCTGACTCCGGCGGCGGAGAGGTCTGCGGTGGGGGTGTTCTCGGTCATGTCTCTTCTTCTTCTGCGTCGATGGTGCGTGGTGTGAGGGGGAGCCGCGGCCCCGAGCGCGAAGGCCGCGTCCGTGGTGGACGCGGCCTTCGGGTCAGGACGCTGCGAGCGACTCCTTGGCGGCGGACAGAGCCGCCTCGGTGGTGATTCCGAACTCGCGGAACAGGGTCTTGTAGTCGGCCGAGGCGCCGAAGTGCTCGATCGAGACGGAGCGGCCGGCGTCGCCGACGTACTTCTGCCACCCCAGGCTCAGGCCGGCCTCGATCGAGACGCGGGCCTTCACGGAGGAGGGGAGGACCTTCTCGCGGTACTCGGCGTCCTGCTCCTCGAACCACTCGAGCGACGGAGCCGAGACGACGCGGGCGTTGATGCCCTCGCCCTTCAGCGCTTCGCGCGCCTCGACGGCGATCTGGACCTCGGAGCCGGTCGCGATGAAGATCACGTCCGGGGTGCCGCCCGGTGCCTCGGCCAGGATGTAGGCGCCTCGTGCCACGTTCGCGGCGGAGGCGAAGGTTTCGCCCACCGCGTCGCCGTCGCCGCGCTCGAACACCGGGATGTTCTGACGGGTGAGCGCGAGGCCGGCGGGTCCCTCGCGGCGCTCGAGGATGGTCTTCCAGGCGTAGGCGACCTCATTGGCGTCGCCGGGGCGAACGATGTCCAGGCCGGGGATCGCGCGGAGAGTCGCCAGCTGCTCGATCGGCTGGTGCGTCGGGCCGTCCTCACCGAGCGCCACGGAGTCGTGGGTCCAGACGTAGATCGCCGGCGCCTTCATCAGCGCGGCGAGACGGACTGCCGGGCGCATGTAGTCGGAGAAGATCAAGAAGGTGCCGCCGAAGGGACGGGTGTTCCCGTGGAGCACGATGCCGTTGAGGATCGCGCCCATCGCGTGCTCGCGGATGCCGAAGTGCAGCACGCGGCCGCCCTTCGTGCCGGTCCACTCGTGCGTCGAGAACTCCGAGGGGACGAAGGAGCCGGCTCCCTCGATCGTGGTGTTGTTCGACTCGGCGAGGTCGGCGGAGCCGCCCCACAGCTCCGGGATCACCCCGGCGAGGGCGTTGATGACCTTGCCGGACGCGGCGCGGGTCGAGACCTCCTTGCCCGGCTCGAAGACCGGGAGTGCCTCCTGGACGCCCTCGGGCAGCTCACCCGAGAGGACCCGGTCCAGTAGCTCCTTCTTCTCGGGATTCGCCGACGCCCAGGCGGCGAACTGCTCGTCCCATTCGGCGTGCTGCGCCTGGCCGCGCTCGACGGCCCTGCGGGTGTGCTGGATGACCTCGTCGGCGACGTCGAAGGTCTTCTCGGGGTCGAAGCCGAGCACCTCCTTCAGGCCGCGGAGCTCGTCGGCGCCCAGGGCGGAGCCGTGGATCTTGCCGGTGTTCTGCTTCTTCGGCGAGGGCCAGCCGATGATGGTGCGCAGGATGATGAGTGACGGCTTGTCCGTCTCGCTCTTCGCGGCCTCGATCGCGGCGTGCAGCTCGGCGACGTCCTCGTGGTACTCGCCGGTCTTCTTCCAGTCGACGACCTGGACCTGCCAGTCGTACGCCTCATAGCGCGCCTTGACGTCCTCGGTGAAGGCGATGTTCGTGTCGTCCTCGATCGAGATCTGGTTGGAGTCGTAGATGACGACCAGATTGCCGAGCTTCTGGTGGCCGGCGAGTGAGGAGGCTTCGCTGGTGACGCCCTCCTGCAGGTCGCCATCGCCGGCGATGGCATAGACGAAGTGATCGAACGGGGAGGTGCCCGCGGCAGCCTCCGGATCGAACAGGTCGCGCTCGAAGCGCGAGGCGTAGGCGAAGCCCACGGCGGAGGCGAGACCCTGGCCAAGGGGGCCGGTGGTGATCTCCACGCCGTCGGTGTGGCCGTACTCGGGGTGGCCCGGGGTCTTCGAACCCCAGGTGCGCAACGCCTTGAGGTCGTCGAGTTCGAGTCCGTAGCCGCCCAGGTAGAACTGGACGTACTGCGTCAGCGAGGAGTGGCCGACCGACAGGATGAAGCGGTCACGACCGATCCAGGTGGCATCGGACGGATCGCGGCGCATGACCTTCTGGAACAGGAGGTACGCGGCCGGCGCGAGGCTCATGGCGGTTCCGGGATGGCCGTTGCCGACCTTCTCGACTGCATCCGCGGCGAGAACCCTCGCCGTGTCGACTGCCTTCTCGTCAATGGATTCCCATTGCAGTTCTGACACTTGGTACTGACCCTTCTCGAGACGTGGGGCAGACGGGGACCGTCCGCCCTCTCGCATGGTGGAGCACGCCGCATGACGACGTCGACACGATGCTCCGGCGACGGCCCTCTCGGCCCCGTGCCGACGATCATCGGGCGGGCTCGGAGACGTACCGGGCACTCTGGCGAGCAGTCCCGAGTATACGGAGGGGGTGCCCCGTGGACCGGGGGTTGCGCGGTCGCATTTGTCTGCGTCCGATTGGACAAGCGTGCACGCCGGACCCTGCTCCCTGGCGGGCGCATTACACTCGTTCGGGATCATCGAATCGTTAGAGGAGCAATGGACGCAGTCGTGGAGACCACCGCCATCGAGGGGGGCGGGGCGTCGACGACCCTCTCGCGCAAGGTGAAGGCCTTCGTCGCTCTGACGAAGCCACGGGTGATCGAGCTTCTCCTCGTGGTGACGGCACCCACGATGATTCTGGCGCAGGGTGGTATCCCGGATCTGTTGCTCGTGCTGAACGTCCTGATCGGTGGTGCGCTGAGCGCGGGATCCGCCGGCGCCTTCAACTGCTACTTCGACCGCGACATCGACCGCATCATGAACCGGACGAAGAACCGTCCGCTCGTGACGGGGGTGATCTCGGACCGGTCGGCGCTCGTGTTCGCGACCACGATCGGCGTGCTCTCGATCGTCTGGCTCGGTCTCACCGCGAACTGGCTCTCCGCGGGTCTCTCGTTCGCCGCGATCCTCATCTACGTCGTCTTCTACACCCTCTTTCTCAAGCGCCGCACTCCGCAGAACATCGTCTGGGGCGGGATCGCGGGCTGCATGCCCGTCCTGATCGGCTGGGCCGCGGTGACGAACTCGCTCGACTGGGCGCCGGTCATCCTCTTCTCGGTGATCTTCCTCTGGACGCCGCCGCACTACTGGCCGCTCTCGATGAAGTACCGCGACGACTACCAGGCGGCGGGCGTCCCCATGCTGGCCGTTGTTCGCGGGCGCACCATCGTCGGCCTCCAGGTGATCCTTTACGCCTGGGCCGCCGTCGTCTGCTCGCTCCTGCTCATCCCCGTCGCGGGCATGGGAGTCGTATACACCGTGGTCGCCCTCGGTAGTGGAGTCTGGTTCGTCGCCGAGACGCACCGCCTGTACAGTCTGGCGATTCGTCACGAGCACGTCTCACCCATGCGGGTCTTCCACGGTTCGATCGGGTACCTCACCCTGCTCTTCCTCGCCGTCGGCATCGACCCGCTGCTGCCGTTCTGATGATCACGCCGTTCGCCTTCCTCGCGGAGCGGGTGAGCCTGGGGCCGCGCGCCCTGCGCTGGGGGACCACCGCGGCGCTCCTTGCGAGCATCCTGATCATCTTCTTCGGCGGAGTCGTCCGGCTCACCGGCTCCGGTCTTGGCTGCCCGACGTGGCCCGCCTGCGAGACGGGCTCCCTCACCTCCACGCCGGAGCTGGGAATCCACGGTTTCATCGAGTTCACGAACCGCGCCTTCACCGGTGTCCTCGTGGTCGCGGTCGGCTGGGCGATCACCGCTGCGCGCCTGCAGAAGCCGCGCGATCGCACCATGACCCGGCTCGCGTGGTCGCAGTTCTGGCTCGTGGTCGCCAACGCCCTCGCGGGGGGAGCAACCGTGCACTCCGGTCTCAACCCGTACATCGTGGCCGGGCACTTCGTCCTTGCGATCGCCCTGCTCACCACGACCGCCCTCACCTGGCACCGCGCCCACCGCTCGCAGTCCGTCGCCTTCGCACCGGACCGCGTGACGCGGGTGCTCAGCATCGGCCTTGTCGCTCTCACCCTGCTCGTGATCCTCGTCGGGACCCTCGTGACGGGCACCGGTCCGCACGCCGGCGACTCGGCGGAGGTACCTCGCATGCAGTTCCACTGGGAGAGCGTGAGCGTCGTCCACGGGGTCCTCGGGACGGCGGTGCTCCTCGCGGGTGCCGTGCTGCTCGCGCGCCTGTCGCGGGTGGCGGGCTCCGAACTCTCCCGGCGGCGCGTCGTGACCTTCCTCGTGGTCGTGGTGCTGCAGGCCCTGGTCGGTGTCGTGCAGTCGCTCACGGCGCTGCCCGAGGCTCTCGTCGCCGTCCATCTGCTCGGATCGGCGCTCGTCTGGGTCGGTGCCGTCCGCGTGCTGCTCGATGTGAATCCACGGCTGTTCACCGTGCGTGCTCAGCGCCGCGAATCCGCTCCGCAGCTCCAGCCGACCGCCTGAGCGGTGGGGTCTGCTCGGCGAAGAGCAGGTGCCGGCGTAGTCGTAGCAGCACGCGGGGGAGTGCCCGGAGCGGGAGTTCCGAGGCGAGCGCGCGGGCGAGGGGACCGAACGCGCAGGCGGGCTCGGCGGGCAGGCCCGCAGCGAACAGTGCGGTCAGGAGTCGGGCGGGGATCGGGATCGAGGTGTTGATCGTCATGGGAGGACTGCATCACGGACCACTGACACTCGTATGGCCATGTGTGTCTGACGGCGTGTCGCCCGGCGCCCGGCCGACACCCAGGTGCGGAGGTTCCGCTGAGCGGCGGACGCCCGTAGAATGAGAAGCTGGTCACGCTCCATCGCATCCCGCGTCGTCCTGAGCGCAGCCTGCGTTTCGCGGACAGGGCGCGTGACCCGCACGGACGGCCCGACGAAGCGCCGAAGCACACCTCAGGAATCCCAGGGACGCACATCACCCGCTTCGCGCATCAGATCGATGGCGCGACCGGCCGGAAAGCACCCGCGGGTCACCCCCGGGGGAATGACTCCGGGACCCGACCGGTTAGCAGTGGGTAGGAAACGAGGTACACATGTCAGACATCCTGATCGACCGCCCCGAGCTCGAGAGCCTGGGCGTTTACGAGTTCGGCTGGTCCGACTCGGACTCCGCTGGAGCGTCCGCACGTCGCGGGGTCTCACCCGAGGTCGTCTCCGACATCTCCGCGCTGAAGAATGAGCCCGCCTGGATGCGCGACCGCCGCATGAAGGCGCTGAAGCTCTTCGAGCGCAAGCCCATGCCCACGTGGGGCGCCGATCTGTCGGACATCGACTTCGACAACATCAAGTACTTCGTCCGCTCCACCGAGAAGCAGGCGCAGACCTGGGACGACCTCCCCGACGACATCAAGAACACCTATGAGAAGCTCGGCATCCCCGAGGCAGAGCGCCAGCGCCTCGTCGGCGGCGTCGCGGCACAGTACGAGTCCGAGGTCGTCTACCACCAGATCCGCGAGGACCTGGAGGAGCAGGGCGTCATCTTCATGGACACGGACACGGCCCTCCGCGAGCACCCCGAGATCTTCGAGGAGTACTTCGGCACCGTCATCCCCGCGGGCGACAACAAGTTCGCGGCGCTGAACACCGCGGTCTGGTCCGGCGGCTCGTTCGTCTACGTTCCCAAGGGTGTCCATGTCGACATCCCGCTGCAGGCCTACTTCCGGATCAACACCGAGAACATGGGCCAGTTCGAGCGGACCCTGATCATCGCGGACGAGGACAGCTACGTCCACTACATCGAGGGGTGCACGGCTCCGATCTACAAGTCGGATTCCCTGCACTCGGCCGTGGTCGAGATCATCGTGAAGAAGAACGCCCGCGTGCGCTACACGACGATCCAGAACTGGTCCAACAACGTCTACAACCTCGTCACCAAGCGCGCAATCGCTCACGAGGGCGCGACGATGGAGTGGATCGATGGCAACATCGGCTCCAAGGTCACCATGAAGTACCCGTCGATCTTCCTGGTCGGCGAGCACGCCAAGGGTGAGACCCTCTCCGTCGCGTTCGCGGGCCCCGGTCAGCACCAGGACGCCGGCGCGAAGATGGTGCACATGGCGCCGTACACGCAGTCGTCGATCGTCTCGAAGTCGATCGCCCGCGGAGGCGGCCGGGCCGGGTACCGCGGAGAGGTCCGGGTGGACGCCAACGCGCACCACTCGGCGAACACCGTGCGTTGCGACGCACTCCTCGTCGACACCATCTCGCGCTCGGACACGTATCCGGCGATCGACATCCGCGTCGACGACGTGCAACTCGGCCACGAGGCGACCGTGTCGAAGGTCAGCGAGGAGCAGCTCTTCTACCTGATGTCTCGCGGCCTGCCGGAGGACGAGGCGATGGCCATGATCGTCCGCGGCTTCATCGAGCCGATCGCGCGCGAACTGCCCATGGAGTACGCGCTCGAGCTGAACAAGCTGATCGAGATGGGGATGGAGGGCAGCGTCGGTTGACGCCCGCCTCCCCCCTCGAACGGGCGCCCGAATGGGGCGCCCCGCACTCATCGAAAGGAATCACCGCCAGATGACGGTCCCCACGAGCGCCGCGACCTCCGAGATCGACGGCGCGGCCGCCGCTGAGCGCCTGGGCATCAGTGCCCACTCCGATGGGGCGTTCACGCCCGTGCAGACGCGCTCCGAGCGCTTCGCCTCGGCCGACGTTCTGGCCTTTGAGGCCGTGAACGGCCGCGAGATCGCCTGGAAGCTGACGCCCGTTGCGCGCCTGGGCGATCTCATCGACGGCGCGCTCGACGGCTCGCCCGCCTCGCTCGAGCATGCAGTGGTGGACGGGGTGAACGTCTCGTGGGTCGGCCGCGACGACGAGCGGATCGGCATGGCCGGTCTGCCCGAGGACCGTGCCGCCGCGAACGCCTGGTCGAGCTTCGAGAAGGCCCTCGTCGTGCGTATCACGGGCGAGGACGAGAAGGTCGCAACCTTCATCCGCTCCGGTCTCGGCTCCGCACCCCGCGCCGCGCACACGATCATCGAGGCGGCCCCCTACGCCCGCGCCGTCGTCGTGCTGCAGAACGAGGGTGAGGCCTCGCTCGCCGAGAACGTCGAGATCCTGGTGGGCGAGGGCGCGCAGCTCACCGTGGTCACCGTGCAGGAGTGGGCCGACGGCGCCCGCCACCTCGCCAACCACATCATCCGCGTGGGACGCGACGCGAAGCTGAAGCACATCGTGGTCAGCCTCGGCGGATCCATCGTCCGGGTGAATCCCTCGGCGCACCTCGTCGAGCGCGGGGCGGAGGGGGAGCTGTTCGGCCTGTACTTCGCCGACGGCGGCCAGCACCTCGAACAGCAGGTGTACGTCGACCACGACGCCCCCGACACCCGCAGCCGCGTGACCTACAAGGGCGCACTGCAGGGTGAGGGCGCGCGCACCGTCTGGGTCGGCGATGTCCTGATCCGCAACAGCGCGACCGGCACCGACAGCTACGAGCAGAACCGCAACCTGGTTCTCTCGGACGGCACGCGCGCCGACTCCATCCCGAACCTCGAGATCGAGACCGGCGACATCGCCGGAGCGGGACACGCCTCGGCGACCGGTCGCTTCGACGACGAGCAGCTCTTCTACTTGCAGTCGCGCGGCATCCGCGAAGACGAGGCGCGTCGATTGGTGGTCCGCGGCTTCCTGAGCGAGATCGTGCAGCAGATCAAGGTGGCTGAGCTCGAGGACCGCCTGCAGCTCGCGATCGAGGCCGAGCTGGCTGGCAGCGCCGGTCAGACAGGATCCTCGCGCGGAGCGGCGGTCACAGCATGAGCAACGCCGCGATGATCTGCTCGGTCTCCGAGCTGATCCCCAATCAGGCCATCCGCGTCGAGGTCGACGGAGTCGCGATCGCGGTCGTCCAGGACTCCGCCGGCGACATCCACGCGATCGGCGATACCTGCACACATGGCGAGATTTCGCTGTCCGAAGGCTTCGTCGAGGGCGAGAGCCTTGAGTGCTGGGCGCACGGCTCCCAGTTCTCCCTGCGCACCGGCGCCCCGCTGAACCTCCCGGCGTACGAGCCGGTCCCCGTCTTCGTCGTCGAGATCATCGACGGCGACGTTTACATCGACCCGACTGTCACGAAGGAAGTCTGAATGTCCGTTCTCCAGATCAGCGATCTCCACGTCAGTGTCGAGACCGAGCAGGGGACCAAGCAGATCCTCCGCGGTGTCGATCTCACCATCAACAAGGGCGAGATCCACGCGATCATGGGCCCCAACGGGTCCGGTAAGTCCACCCTGGCGTACACGATCGCGGGACACCCCAAGTACCACGTCGACGGCGGATCAATCACCCTCGACGGTGTCGAGGTCCTCGACATGACCGTCGACGAGCGTGCCCGCGCCGGCCTGTTCCTCGCGATGCAGTACCCGGTCGAGATCCCCGGTGTGACCAACACCAACTTCCTTCGCACGGCGAAGACCGCGATCGATGGCGAGGCGCCGGCGATCCGCACGTGGACCAAGGACGTCAAGGCCGCGATGGCGAACCTGCGGATGGACTCGTCCTTCGCGGCGCGCAACGTCAACGAGGGCTTCTCGGGCGGCGAGAAGAAGCGCAACGAGATCCTCCAGCTCGAGCTGCTCGCCCCGCAGTTCGCCGTCCTCGACGAGACCGACTCCGGTCTCGACGTCGATGCGCTCAAGATCGTGTCGGAGGGTGTGAACCGCGCGCACCAGAGCACCGGCCTCGGCGTGCTGCTGATCACGCACTACACCCGGATCCTGCGCTACATCCAGCCGGACTTCGTGCACGTCTTCGTCGCCGGCCGCGTCGCCGAGCAGGGCGGCAAGGAGTTGGCCTCGCGGCTCGAGGACGAGGGCTACGACCGCTTCCTGACGTCGGCGACGGTCTGATCGTGGGGGTCACCACTCTCGATCCGAAGCTCTTCGACCAGGTCGAGGAGGCGCTCAAGGACGTCATGGACCCCGAGCTCGGGGTGAACGTCGTCGATCTGGGCCTGATCTACGATCTGGGCTGGGACGACGAGAACGACGCCCTCGTGATCCACATGACCCTCACCTCGGCGGGCTGTCCGCTGACCGACGTCCTCGAGGAGCAGACCGCGGAGTCGCTGGACGGCATCGTCGAGGCCTTCAGGATCAACTGGGTCTGGATGCCGCCGTGGGGTCCCGAGCGGATCACCGAGGACGGCCGCGACATGATGCGCGCGCTCGGCTTCTCGATCTAGAGACTGCACGGCGAACGCCGAAGGGCCGGGAGGACGATGCCCCCCGGCCCTTCGGCGTTCGCGACGATTCGGCTCAGCGGCGCCGCTTCGTCAGGGCGTCCGCTCCGCGCCAGGCCACCGGCAGGAGGACCGCGGCGATGACCGCCTTAGCCGCTCCGCCGATCAGGAACGGGTAGAAGCCTCCCACGAGGGTCGATTGCAGGTCGCTCGGGTAGCCGAGGGTGTGCAGGCTCACCGCGAGCCACGGCAGACCGACGGCGAAGACGACCAGCGAGCCGCCGACGAACGTTGCCAATGCCTTGGGGAAGACGCGCTCCCACGATCGCTCCGACAACCAGCCGACGACGGCTGCCGAG
Organism: Rathayibacter tritici; assembly: GCF_002932875.1. Taxonomy (GTDB): domain Bacteria; phylum Actinomycetota; class Actinomycetes; order Actinomycetales; family Microbacteriaceae; genus Rathayibacter; species Rathayibacter tritici. Next base: position 200,669 of record NZ_PSWS01000058.1, on the reverse strand, counting down.
AGCACGAAGCCGACGATGTAGCCGAAGCTCGGCGATGCGGCCGCCGCGAGACCGGTCGAGTGAGTACCGTCGGCCTGCGGGGCGTACACGGGCAGGCCGACCAGCCCGAGGACGAGGTACAGCGCGAGCGAGGACGCACCGCGCGCTGCACCGAGCGTCGAGCCGACCAGCAGGACGGCCAGCGTCTGTCCCGTGACCGGCACCGGCCACATCGGGACGGTGATCTGCGCCAGACCCGCGGTCACGGCGGCACCGCCGAGCACGAGGGCCAGGTCGGTCGCGAGTGACCGAGTGACGAGGATGTCGGCAAGCACCGGCCGAGACGGTCCGAGCGAGAGTGTGGACATGGGTCCTCCAAAGACCGGCCGCGGTGCGACGAGGGTACGGAAGCGCTGAGTGGACACGGACGTCGATCTGCCCGGTGGCGCAGCATTTATACTAGGGGGCTGCTGTATCGCGGCCTCTTGCCTCATCCCTGACGAACCGAGCGCCATTTCTTGGCGAGAACGGACAGAACTGTGCTCAGCGTGCACGACCTCGAACTCCGAGTCGGCGCCCGACTCCTGATGGAGAACGTCTCCTTCCGGGTCAGCGACGGCGACAAGGTCGGCCTCGTCGGCCGCAACGGGGCGGGGAAGACGACGCTGACCAAGGTCCTCGCGGGCGACCTGATCGCCTCGAGGGGCACGGTCGACCGCGGTGGCGAGATCGGCTACCTGCCGCAGGACCCGCGCTCCGGTGACCCGGACGAGTTGGCGCGTACCCGCATTCTCGACGCGCGCGGGCTGGGGCAGCTCGTGCTCGGTATGCAGGAGGCGACCGTCGCGATGTCGAGCAGCGATGCCTCCGTCAGCGCGTCCGGCATGAAGAAGTACGGCACTCTGACCGACCGCTTCCTCGCGCTGGGCGGGTACGCGGCGGAGGCGGAGGCTGCGTCCATCGCGAGCAACCTCAACCTGCCCGATCGGATCCTCGAGCAGCCGCTGAAGACGCTTTCCGGTGGCCAGCGGCGCCGGATCGAGCTCGCACGCATCCTGTTCTCGGACGCCAGCACGCTCATCCTCGACGAGCCGACGAACCACCTCGATGCGGATTCGGTGGTCTGGCTTCGCGAGTTCCTCAAGAACTACCGCGGCGGTTTCATCGTGATCAGCCACGACATCGAGCTTGTCGGCGAGACCGTGAACCGCGTCTTCTACCTCGACGCCAACCGCCAGGTCATCGACGTCTACAACATGAACTGGAAGAACTACCAGCGCCAGCGCGCCGCCGACGAGGAGCGTCGCAAAAAGGAGCGCGCGAACGTCGAGAAGAAGGCGGGCGCACTCCAGCTCCAGGCCGCGCGATTCGGAGCCAAGGCCTCCAAGGCAGCGGCCGCGCACCAGATGGTCGCCCGCGCCGAGAAGATGCTCAGCGGCCTCGAGGAGGTGCGCGCGGTGGATCGCGTCGCCAAGCTGCGCTTCCCGACTCCGATGGCCTGCGGGCGCACTCCTCTGCACGCCGAGAACCTGTCGAAGAGCTACGGCTCGCTCGAAATCTTCACGGCTGTCGACCTCGCCATCGACCGCGGCTCCAAGGTCGTCATCCTGGGTCTGAACGGCGCGGGCAAGACGACACTGCTGCGGATCCTCGGCGGTGTCGACCAGCCCGACACCGGCGTGATCGAGGCCGGGCACGGACTGCGGATCGGCTACTACGCACAGGAGCACGAGACGATCGACGTCAAGCGCTCAGTGCTGGAGAACATGGTCTCGGCCAGTCCGAACCTCACCGAGACCGAGGCCCGTCGGGTGCTGGGCTCGTTCCTCTTCACGGGGGACGACTCGCACAAGCCGGCGGGCGTCCTCTCGGGCGGAGAGAAGACCCGCCTCGCTCTCGCGATGATCGTCGTGTCCGGCGCGAATGTGCTCCTGCTCGACGAGCCCACGAACAACCTCGACCCGGCGAGCCGCGAGGAGATCCTGGACGCGCTCGCCCACTACGAGGGGGCGGTCGTTCTGGTCAGCCACGACGAGGGAGCCGTCGAAGCCCTGAACCCCGAGCGTGTGCTGATCATGCCCGAGGGCACCGAGGACCACTGGGCGACCGACTACCTCGACCTGATCACGCTGGCCTGACGGGCGTCGAGCAGCTCGTCCTCGACCTCGGAATCACTCCGACCTCGACGGCGCCGACGCTGCTCGCGGCGCTCCTCGGCCGCGACAACCTCGGGGTCGTCGGCGTTGCGAATCCGGTACTCGTGCCGGATTGCCCAGAGGAGCCCGCCGAAGCCCATGACCGCGAACAGCACCCACTGGATGGCGTAGCTGATGTGCAGGCCCTCGTCCGCGACCGGCTTGATCGCGGCAAGCGGGGGAGCGTCGAGTGGCGCGGGTGCCTCGGCGACGAGCAGGCCGTAGGCCGCCGTGCGGAGGGGCTCATCCAGCTGAGCCGCGAGGTCGTCGAGCTGAATGGTCGCGATCTGACCGGCGGGTGCGGAGCGGCCCTCGATCCGCCCCTCGGCAGGCTTGAGGCGGGCGACGACGGTCACCTCGCCCTCCGGCGGGGCAGGGACTGTGTCGGGGGAGTCCTCGGTCGAACCGACCGGGATCCAGCCGCGGTCCACGACGAACAGACCGCCGTCGGCGAGGCGGAGGGGCGTGAGAACCTCGAAGCCGGGGTTGCCGTTGTAGGGGCGGTTGCGCACCAGCGTCTGCCCCTGCGTCTCGTAGACGCCGTTGACCTCGACGGGGCGGTACTCGAGAGCGTCATTCCAGGGCGACCCGGCCGGCAGCAGGCCGTCAAGGGCGCTCGGATCGGCGGTCCAGTTCGCCGTGACCAGCCGATTGGTCGAGGCAGCCTCATCGAGGCGCGCCATCTGCCAGCGCGAGAGCAGGATGCAGGCGATAGCGAAGACGATCGCGAGGGCGAGGTATCCGAACCAGCGGCGGGAGAGCACGAAGCGCCAGGAGGGCCGCGGCGCGTCTGCGCTCACAGCGCGGCTCCGCGATCGACTGTGTAGAGCGGCTTGACCTCGAGCGGGAAGTCCCGGGCCAAAAGGAACTCCCGCAGGAAGTCGAGGTGCTCGCCGCAGGCCAGCCAGGTCTTGCGGCGGTCCTCGGCATGGATCTTCGGGTTCCGCCACTCCACCGCGTAGGTCGCCGTGGTCTGGCAGCCCGCCCGTGAGCAGACGTGCGCGTCCGGAATTCCTCCGAGCGGAATCACGGCCGTGCTCCCCGCGGGTCGCCGCCCTCAGGGCCCAACGGCGCCTCGGAGTCGGCGGCCGGGGGCGGCGGCGGAACGGGACGGGAGAGGACGATCGCGCCGGGTCGCTCCACTGCGCCCCCCTCGCCCGCGCTGCCGACATTGGCGAGCACGACGGCGAAGTAGGGGAGCACGACGGCTCCGATCGCGAAGAAGAGGAGCCACCAGCCGTGGGCGAAGAGCAGACAGATCACGCAGAGCATCCGGATGCCCATCGCGATCGAGTACTTGATCGCACGGGAGCGCCGCTCGGCGCTCGGCGACGGCGGTAGGGAGGTCAGAGTTTCGCGTGGTTTCACAGCCCTGCAAGTTTACGTCCCGGCGGGCAGGTGCGGACCGGGAGGACCGCATCCCGGAATCTGTTGCGCGACGCGCCTCTAGGATGTACGGGTCGCCCGGCGCCGCACGAGCGCCGGCAGGAGGGACACCATGACCACGCCGCGCACCGTCCTCGTCACCGGGGGCAACCGGGGGATCGGCTTCGCCATCGCCCAGGAGTTCGTGGTCGCTGGTCACCGTGTCGCCGTCACGGCGCGCTCGGGCTCCGGCCCGGAGGGGTCGCTCACCGTCGTCGCCGACGTGACGGACACCGCCTCCATCGATGCCGCGTTCACGCAGGTCGAAGCCGAGCTCGGGCCGGTCGACATCCTCGTGGCGAACGCGGGCATCACGCGGGACACACTGCTGCTGCGCATGTCCGAGGAGGATTTCACCTCCGTCATCGACACCAACCTCACCGGGGCCTTCCGCGTCGTCAAGCGTGCATCGAAGGGGATGCTGAAGCAGCGCTTCGGCCGCGTCGTCCTCATCTCCAGCGTTGTCGGCCTCTACGGGTCGCCCGGGCAGATCAACTACTCCTCATCGAAGGCGGCTCTCGTGGGCTTCGCCCGTTCGCTCACCCGAGAGCTCGGTGCCCGCAACATCACCGCGAACGTCGTCGCTCCCGGCTTCATCGAGACCGACATGACCGCTGGGCTCTCCGCGGAGCAGCAGGCCGAGTACCGTACGAGCATCCCGCTTGCGCGCTATGGAACGGCGGCCGAGGTCGCGAAGGTCACCCGCTGGCTGACCAGCGATGAGGCGGCCTACATCTCGGGCGCAGTGATCCCGGTTGACGGCGGGCTCGGGATGGGGCACTGACCGGTCCGCGCGTCACTGCGCGTTCGCGCTCAGACAGGCGTTTGTTCTCGAGCAGATCCCCGGACCGTAGAACCCCGGATGGAGCAGGACAGCGGCGCCGAGGAACCGGAGCGGTGAGACGATCGCGAGGACTTCGACGTGGCGACCGAAGACGAGCATCGTGAGCCCCGCGGTGGTCTGCAGCAAGGTCCCGCCGCAGGACTGACCCCAGAAGAAAGCCGCGAACTCCCCTCAGCGACTTGTCGTGAAAGGAGGTAGACGACCGAGTGGTCCGCGTCGAAGCGGTGACCAGGACCCAGGATGAAGGGCGCACGCAGGACCAGCCCGAGCGCGGCGAGCACCCAGACGGTGAGCGAGATCGCGTGAATCCGGCTTCACTGCAGCACGCGCGCGCTCCGCCCGTGAGCCTGAACAGCCTGGGTCACCATCCACAACCACCTCACCCTCCGAGCCGCGGTGACGCGGCCCTGGAGAAGACACCTCCCCGACTCGTCACCAGCGCCGACCCTTTCGCGTGACAGCAGCACCGACGGCACTGCGTCAGTCGGCCGTTCACGACGTCGGCTTCCCTACCGCTGCCGCGCGGCCGGGAGGCGAGAATGTCGTCAGCCGCGCAGGCCCAGGACCGGCAGGAGCTGCGCGAGGTCGAGGTCACCGAGCACGAGATCTGCGCGTTCTCGGACGAGGGGCTTGGCATTGAAGGCGACGGCCAGGGCCGCGACCGCCATCATCTCGAGATCGTTGGCACCGTCGCCGACGGCGATCGTGCGCTGAGGAGGGACTCCCGAGGCCGCCGCCCACTCGCGCAGCGCCTCCGCCTTGGCTCCTGCGTCGATGATCCGGCCGTGGACGTCGCCCGTCAGCGTGCCGCCGCGGCAGCACAGGCGGTTCGCACGGACGAAGTCCAGCGCGAGGGCACCCGCGACGGGATCGAGGATCTCGTGGAAGCCGCCGGAGACCACTCCGATGCGGCCTCCTGCGGCATGCACGCCCGCGACGAGCTCGGCAGCACCGGGCGTGACCCGGACACCGGCGCTCACTCCCGAGAAGACCGTGTCCGGAACGCCCGCCAGGGTCGCCACCCGCTCGCGGAGGCTTTCGCCGAAGTCGAGCTCACCACGCATCGCCCGTTCCGTCACGGCCGCCACGCGCTCCTCGGACCCGGCGTGGACCGCGAGGAGTTCAATGACCTCGTCCTGGAGGAGGGTGGAGTCCGCGTCGAGGACGACGAGGAAGCGGGCAGGCGTCGCAGGGCGCTCACTCATGGGCCGGGCCAATCGGTCGGGTGGATGCGCCGGAGCGCAGATCTCGACCCGTGGGGGTGCTACGGGTGGACGACGACGCCCTTGCCGACGACGGTGATGCCCGACTCGGTGACAGTGAACCCGCGTTCGCGATCGCGGTCGTGGTCCACGCCGATGCGAGCTCCGGGCTCGACGACGACGTCCTTGTCGAGGATAGCGCGGGCGATCAGAGCGTCCGGGCCGATGCGCACCTTGTCGAAGACAACGGAGTCGGTGACCGTCGCGTTCGACTCGATGATCGTCCACGGACCGACGACGCTTCTCTCGATGTGCGCACCGGAGATGACGGTCCCGAGCGAGACGACCGAGTCGACCGTCGATCCCATGTTGCCCTTGCCGTCACGCACGATTTTGGCCGGCGGCGAGTTGAGCTGCGACGAGAAGATCGGCCACTGCTGGTTGTAGAGATTGAACACGGGCAGTGCCGAGATGAGGTCCTGGTGCGCTTCGAAGAAGGAGTCGATGGTGCCGACATCGCGCCAGTAGTAGCGGTCGCGGTCGGTCGAGCCGGGGACATCGTTGAGCTTGAGGTCGTAGACGCCCGCTTCGCCGCGCGCGACGAAGTCGGGGATGATGTCGCCGCCCATGTCGTGGTCCGACGTCGAGGACTCGCCGTCGCGGATGACCGCATCGATCAGCGCGTCGGCGTCGAAGACGTAATTCCCCATCGAGGCGAGGACCTCGTGCGGCGAGTCGGCCAGGCCGACTGCGTCCTTGGGCTTCTCGAGGAACTCGGAAATCATCGTCGGGACGATGCCGTCCCCCGCCTCGTCACCGGCGAGCTGGATGACGCCGAACTGGTCCGCAAGCTCGATCGGCTGGCGGATCGCTGCGACAGTCGCCTTCGCTCCTGACATGATGTGCGCGTCGATCATCTGCGAGAAGTCCATCCGGTAGACGTGGTCGGCGCCGACGACCACGACGATGTCGGGCTTCTCGTCTCGGATCAGGTTGAGGCTCTGCAGGATCGCGTCGGCCGAGCCGCTGAACCAGCGCTTGCCCAGGCGCTGCTGCGCGGGGACCGAGGCGACATAGGAATTCAGCAGGCCCGAGAGGCGCCACGTCTGGGAGACATGGCGGTCGAGCGAGTGCGACTTGTACTGAGTCAGCACCACGATCTGGGTGAGACCGGAGTTGATCAGGTTGGACAGTGCGAAGTCGATCAGCCGGTACTGCCCGCCGAACGGAACCGCGGGCTTGGCCCGGTCGGCAGTGAGGGGCATGAGCCGCTTTCCCTCGCCACCGGCGAGGACGATGCCGAAGATCTTCTGTGACTGCATGGCACCACAGTAGGGGGTCGACGAAGTCGGCGGACCCGGCTGTCGCCGGGGGAGTCGGCTGTACTACGGTTCGGGGGTGCGAGTCGATCTGCTGACCAAGGAATACCCGCCCGAGGTGTACGGAGGAGCCGGCGTTCACGTTGCCGAACTCACCGCGGCGCTGCGCCGTGACCTGGAGGTCGTGGTGCGCTGCTTCGGCGCGCGGCGCGAGGAGGAGGGCACGTTCGCCTACCCCGTCCCCGTCGAGCTCGCCGACGCGAACGGCGCGTTGCAGACCCTCGGAGTCGACCTGCAGATGGCGCAGGACGCAGCGGGGGCCGACCTGGTCCACTCCCACACCTGGTACGCCAACGCTGCCGGCAGGCTCGCTCAACTGCTGCACGGCGTCCCGCACGTCGTCTCGGCGCACAGCCTCGAACCGTTGCGGCCGTGGAAAGCAGAGCAGCTCGGTGGCGGCTACCGCGTCTCGAGCTGGATCGAGCGGGAGGCGTACGAGAACGCCGACGCCGTGATCGCGGTGTCCGGCGGCATGCGCGAGGACATCCTCCGCTCCTACCCGGCCCTGGACCCGGCGAAGGTCCACGTCGTCTACAACGGCATCGACCTCGACGCTTGGCACCCCGTCGAGGACGAGGCCGTCCTCGCCGAGCTGGGCATCGATCCCTCGCGCCCCTCCGTCGTCTTCGTCGGACGCATCACCCGGCAGAAGGGCCTGCCGTATCTGCTCCGAGCCGCGGCGACCCTGCCGCCCGAGGTGCAGCTCGTGCTCTGCGCAGGCGCCCCCGACACTCCGGAGATCATGGCCGAGGTGACCACGCTGGTCCGCGCTCTCCAGCAGGAGCGCACCGGCGTGGTCTGGATCGACCGGCACCTGCCGCGCCACCAGCTCTCCGCGGTGTTGAGCGCGGCGACCACGTTCGTCTGCCCCTCGATCTACGAGCCCCTCGGCATCGTCAACCTCGAGGCGATGGCGTGCGGTGCGGCTGTCGTCGGGACGGCGACGGGCGGTATCCCGGAGGTCGTCGTCGACGGCGTGACCGGCCGGCTCGTTCCGATCGAGCAGGTTACCGACGGCACCGGGACGCCCGTGGATCCGGAGCGCTACGTCGCGGATCTCGCCGCCGCGCTCGCGGAGGTCGTCGCCGATCCGGAAGCGGCGAAGCGGATGGGCGCTGCCGGCCGCGAGCGCGCACAGAGCCACTTCAGTTGGACGCAGATCGCGCGGGACACCCGGGCGATCTACGCCTCACTCGTCTGAGCCTCCCGACCGCCCCCTTTAGAATGGCTGCCATGCCCAGCGTTGTCTCGTTCGTCGATGTGTCCTTCGTCCGGAACGGCAAGCGGATCCTCGACCACGTGTCGTGGGACGTGGCCGAGGACGAGCGCTGGGTGATCCTCGGCCCCAACGGGGCGGGTAAAACGTCGATCCTGCAGGTTGCGGCTGCGCAGAACTACCCCTCGACCGGTGCCGCGCACCTGCTCGAGGAGACGCTCGGCCGGGTCGACGTCTTCGAGCTGCGCCCGCGGATCGGTTACGCCTCGACCGCGATGGCACGCCGCCTCCCTGCCGGCGAGAGCGTGCTCGACGTCGTGATGACCGCTGCCTATGCTGTCACCGGCCGGTGGAACGAGGGCTACGACGCGATCGACGAACGCCGTGCACGTCGCGTGCTGTCGGAGTGGAAGCTTGAGCACCTCGCCGAGCGGACCTTCGGGACCCTCTCGGACGGCGAGCAAAAGCGGGTTCAGATCGCCCGCGCGATTATGACGGACCCGGAGCTGCTTCTGCTCGACGAGCCCGCCGCGAGCCTCGACCTCGGCGCCCGCGAAGAGCTTGTCCAGCTGCTCGGTGGCTTCGCGAAGGACCCGGCGTCACCGGCGATCGTGATGGTGACCCACCACGTCGAGGAAATCCCTGACGGCTTCACCCACGCGCTGCTCCTGCGCGACGGAGCGGTCGTGGCGGCGGGCCCGCTCGCCGAGTCGCTGACGGAGGCCACTCTCGCGGAGACCTTCGGGCTCGACATCGCGCTCGCCCGCGAGAACGGGCGCTTCTCGGCCCGCGCCCGGACCTGACCGCGGCTCCGAGACCCGGGCACGGCGCGCCTTCTCCGCGGGCGGCCGGTCTGCTATTCTCGGTAGCTGGTTCGGGCCCGTTCGCGGTGCGCCCGCCCCCTCCACCCGTTCCCGTCGACGACAGGTGCGGTTCAGGACCATCGACGACAGGACACGACCATGAAGACCGATATCCACCCCGAGTACTCCGCGATCGTCTTCCGCGACCTCGCATCTGGTGAGACCTTCCTCACCCGTTCGACGGCGAAGAGCAGCAAGACGATCGAGCTCGACGGCGTGACCTATCCCGTCATCGATGTCGAGATCTCGTCTGCCTCGCACCCCTTCTACACGGGCAAGCAGCGCATCATGGACTCGGCCGGTCGCGTCGAGAAGTTCAACAGCCGCTACAAGAACTTCGGCAAGTAGCACTCCTCGAAGGGCCCTCGACCTCGCGGTCGGGGGCCCTTCGTCGTTGTCGGGCTGGTTCGGCTCGCGGAATCGGGTTCGGCTCGCAAAAACCGCCCCTGTTCGCGAGCCCGACGGGTTTCCGCGAGCCGGGGGTTGATGGACGCGGTAACGTCCAGACATGGTGTCCTTCGCCGACAAGCCGATCCTGCCGTTCACGGCTCCCGAGGAGTGGGACGCCTACCTCCGGGACAACCCCGACCCGGGGGGAGTCCGGCTGAAGCTGCGGAAGAAGGCGGCCGTGGATCCGGGGATCAGTTACGCCGAGGCGCTCGACGTCGCGCTCTGCCACGGCTGGATCGACGGGCAGGCGGGGGCGTTCGACGAGCAGTACAAGCTCCAGGCATTTACTCCGCGGTGCCGGGCGAGCCCGTGGTCGAAGGTCAATCGCGACCACGTCGCACGGCTGATCGCAGAAGGCCGGATGCTGCCGGCCGGGCTCGCGGAGGTCGAGCGTGCGCGGGCAGACGGGCGCTGGGACGCCGCGTACCGGCAGCGCGACGCGGAGGTGCCGGCCGATTTCCAGCGGGGGCTCGACGCGGATCCGGAGGCGCTCGCGTTCTTCGAAACCGTCACCGGTCAGAAGCGCTTCGCCTTCCTGTTCCGGCTGTCGCAGCTGAAACGGGCCGAGTCCCGGGACCGGCGGATCGCCGAGTACGTGGTGCTCCTGCACGAGGGGCGCACGCTCACCTGAGGGATCAGTGGCGGACGGGCCAGGCGCCGTCGGCGACGAATGAGTCATCGCGGACACGGCGCATGTACTCCTGGAACGACTCCGCCTGCGTGCGGCACCAGTCGACCTGGAGCGCGTGCAGGGCGTCAGCGCCGACCCCGAGCTCGTCGGCGAAGGTTCGGCCCAACGCCTGAGCGACCCGGCCGGCCGCGACGGCGTCTGCGCTCGCGTCGTGTGCGTCCGTCAGCGCGACTCCGTAGTGCTCGGCGGCGAGGGCGAGAGTGCGCTTGCCCCTGCGGTAGCGATCCACCGCCTTGTCGATGACGAGCGGATCGATGACCGGGCTCGGGTCCAGCAGCACGGGGACGCCCCAGCGGCGCGCCTCGTGCGCGAGCAGGGAGAGGTCGTAGGGGGCGTTGTAGACAACGACCGGGACGCCGCGGGCGAGCAGCGAGCGCAGGGCCTCGGAGACCTCGGCCACGACCTCGCCTGCGGGGCGGCCGTGCTCGCGCGCGTGCTCGGTACTGATGCCGTGGACCGCCGAGGCGCCGGCCGGGATCTCGACTCCGGGGTCCGCGAGCCAGGTCGTTCCCTCGATCGGCTCGCCCGCCGCGTCGATCACGCCGACGTGCGCGGTGACGATGCGGCTCGTGCGGACGTCGACGCCGGTGGTCTCGAGGTCGAACACCGCCAGCAGGTCGAACCAGCGCGCCCCCTCGGACGGCGCGAGCCCCAGCTCGGCGTCATCGAACAGCGTCGGCTCGGTCTGCGGCTCGGTCGTTCCGGTGGTGCTCACGCGGACAGCATAAACGGGGCCCCCGACATCGGCCGCAGGCCCCGCGGCGTGCTCCCGGGTCAGCGCGCCTCGCGCGCCTTGGCCACGTGCAGCCAGAAGAAGCCCTGGGTTCCGAGGGTCATCGTCAGCGTGCCGTCGTCCCTGAAGCCGGGGAAGCGCCCGCCGCCGAAGAGGTCGCTCAGCGTCGATCCGGGGTTCTCGGGGTCGGTGATCGTCACCGAGACCGGATTGTGGTTGAAGCTGAAGACGCAGAGCACCTCCTCCGGCTGGTCACCCATCGCCGTGCCCGAGCCCGCATAATCGCGCACGAACGCGAGCACCGACTCGTGATCGGTCTCGAGCACCCGCATGGAGCCCAGGCCGAACGCGGGGTGGCCACGGCGCACGTGCAAGACGTTCCGCATCCAGTGCAGCAGGGAGCGCGATTGCGCGAGCTGCGCCTCCACGTTGACCTGGTTGTAGTGGTAGACGAGCGACTGCACGATCGGCTGCACGAGTTTGCCGGGATCGGCGGCCGAGAAGCCGGCATTGCGGTCGGGCGTCCACTGCATGGGGGTGCGGGAGGCGTCGCGGTCGTTGAGCCAGATGTTGTCGCCCATCCCGATCTCGTCGCCGTAGTAGAGAAACGGGCTGCCGGCAAGGGAGAAGAGCAGGGCGTTGATCAGCTCGAGTTCGGCGCGCGAATTGTCCAGAAGCGGCGCGAGGCGGCGGCGGATACCGATGTTGGAGCGCATCCGCGGGTCGTAGGCGTACCAGCCGTACATCGCCTGGCGGTACTCCTCCGAGACCATCTCGAGGGTGAGCTCGTCGTGGTTGCGCAGAAAGACGCCCCAGGCGGCGCCGCTGGGGATGTCGAAGGTCTCCGACAGCACCTTTTTCAGCTCGTTCGCCGTCTGTGCCCGGAGCGAGTAGAAAATGCGCGGCATGACTGGGAAGTCGAAGGCCATGTGGCACTCCGGCTCCTCCTCCGTGCCGAAGAATGCGGCGACCTCGCGCGGCCACTGATTTGCCTCGGCGATCAGGATGCGGCCCGGGTAATCCCGGTCGACCATCGTGCGCAGGTTCTTGATGAACTCGTGCGTGGGCGGCTCGCCCTCGCCGTTGCCTTCGTCGGACTCGTAGAGGTAGGGGATCGCGTCGAGGCGGATGCCGTCCACGCCCAGGTCGAGCCAGAACTTCACGACATCGTGAATGGCCTCGTGCACGGCGGGGATCTCGAAATTGAGATCGGGCTGGTGTGAGAAGAAGCGGTGGAAGTAGAACTGGCGGCGCTCGGCGTCGAAAGCCCAGTTCGAGTCCTCGGTGTCGACGAAGATGATGCGGATGTCCGGCCACTTGTCGTCGGTGTCGTTCCAGACGTAGAAGTCGCCGTAGGGACCCTCGGGGTCGGAGCGCGACTGCTGAAACCACTCGTGCTGGTCGCTGGTGTGGTTGAGCGGGAAATCCATCACGATGCGCATATTGCGCTCGTGGGCCTTCGTGACCAGGTCGCGGAAGTCCTCCATCGTGCCGAACTCGGGGAGAATCGCCTTGAAATCGGAGACGTCGTACCCGCCGTCGCGCAGGGGCGACATGTAGAACGGCGGCAGCCAGAGAGCGTCGATCCCGAGCCACTGGAGGTAGTCGAGCTTGGAGGCGAGTCCGTTGATGTCGCCGGCGCCGTCCCCATTGGAGTCGTAGTACGACCGGATCATCACCTCGTAGAACACCGCTCGGCGGTACCACTGAGGGTCGAGGGCGAGTCCGGGGAGTTGGATCGGCGACGTGAAGCTCACGGTGCTCCTTCTGCTGCTGCCTGAGCGGATGGCCGTCGGGGGAGGACGGACGGGGGGCGATGCGCCGCGAAGCGAGCGCGTGATCATGCTCTCGGCTCCGATCGAGGCCACGCAAGGCGTTGCGGCCAGATCTTCGACGGCTGTTCCCTACGATAAGGAGCGCGATGACCACTCCCTCCCCTTACGCCTCCGATCTTGGCCGTGTCCCCATCCGGGAGGGCGCCGTGGACGTCGCCGGATCCCGCACCTCCTACTGGAGCTACGGTTCGCCGTCGGCCTCGAGGGTCCTCGTGCTGGTGCACGGGTTCCGCGGCGAGCATCACGGGCTCGAGCCGGTGATCGCGCGCCTCCTCGCCGGCGGAGCGGATGTCCGGGTCATCGCTCCGGACCTGCCCGGCTTCGGCGCCTCCGCGCCGATGACGCGCTTCCCGCACGATGTCGAGGGCTACGCCGCCTGGCTCGGGATGTTCCTGGATGCGCTGGGGCTGCGCGGCGACGCGGTGGTGCTCGGCCACTCCTTCGGCTCGATCGTCGCCGCGGCGGCCGTCGCCGGCGGGCTGCCGACTCCGCTCCTGGTGTTGGTCAATCCGATCGGGGCGCCCGCGCTGCAGGGCCCGCGGGGTGTCCTGACCCGTCTCGCGGTCCTTTATTACCGGCTCGGCGCGGTGCTGCCCGGACCGCTGGGACACCGCCTGCTGAGCAACCCGATGATTGTTCGGTTGATGAGCCTGGCGATGGTGAAGACGAAGGAGCCGGTACTGCGCCGCTTCGTGCACGACCAGCACGACCGGTACTTCAGCGCCTTCGCCTCCCGCGAGACGGTGCTCGAGGCGTTCCGCGCCTCCGTTTCGCACGACGTCGGCGAGTACGCCCCCCGAATCGCCGTCCCGACGCTGTTGATCGCGGCGGCGCAGGACGACATCACCCCGCTCTCGGCGCAGTACCGCCTGCTCGAGCGACTCCCGCACGCCCGCCTGCACGTCATCGACGGGGTCGGCCATCTCATCCACTACGAGACTCCTGGCGAGGCCGCCGCAGTACTGCGGGCGGCCCTGGAGGAGGGGATCGACCGATGAGGATCGTCGTCGACTGCCGATACACCCGGCTCGAGCGGCATGACGGGATCAGCCGCTACACCGCGGAGATCGTGCGTGAGCTCGCCCGCCTGCACGACGTCACGATGCTGATCAGCGACCGCCGTCAGCTCGCGATGCTGCCCGCGCTCCCGTGGGAGCGGGTGACAGGACCATCCAGCGTTTTCGAGCCGTTCGTCGCCCTGCTGGTGAACCGGCTGCGGCCGGACGTGGTGTTCTCGCCCATGCAGACGATGGGCTCCCTCGGCCGCCGCTACCGGCTCGTGCTGACGGTGCACGACCTCATCTACTACCGCCACCGCACTCCGCCGCGGGATCTCCCGGTGCCCTTGCGAGCGCTCTGGCGGCTCTATCACCTGGCATGGTGGCCGCAGCGCAGGCTCCTCCAGCACGCTGACGCGGTCGTCACCGTCTCGGAGACGACCCGCGATCTGATCCGCCTGTACCGCTTGACCACCCGGCCGGTCGTCGTGGTGCCGAACGCGGCGACCGAGCCCGACGAAGCGAGTGTCGCGCTGGCCTCGTCGCTGCCCGACCGCTCCGCTGCGCGCTCGCTCGTCTACATGGGCTCGTTCATGCCGTACAAGAACGTCGAAACGCTGGCGCGGGCGATGCGGCTCCTCCCCGACTACGAGCTGCACCTCATGAGCCGGGCGAGCGAGGAGACGATCGAGACGCTGCGCGCACTGGCGCCCACCGCCAAGCTCGTCTTCCATCAGGGGGCTCCGGATGCGGAGTACCGCGGCGTGCTGGCCCGGGCGACGGCGCTCGTCACCGCGAGCAGGGACGAGGGCTTCGGGATCCCGCTCGTCGAGGCGATGGCGCTCGGGACGCCGGTGGTGGTCAGCGACATCCCGATCTTCCGGGAGATCGCGCAGGACGCGGCAGTCTACGTCGATCCGTCGAGCGCGAAGGGAATCGCGGACGGTGTGCGGTCCCTGGAGGACGGGCAGACCTGGCAGGGGCAGTCGGCGCGGGCGAAGCAGCGCGCGGCCGCCTTCTCGTGGCGAGACTCCGCCAGGGTGCTCTTCGGGGTCCTCGAGGACCTCGGTCGGCGCTGAGCGGACCCGATCTGCGCCGGCTCAGGCTCCGACGGACGGGCTGAGCACGTCATCGAGGTCGACGTCGGCGACCACGACATCGCCGGAGTCGTCGACGCCGACGATCCGCAGGGCACCGTCGACGATCGCGAAATCGTGCCGGGAGCCGTTGCCGACCGAGATCCCGTGCACCGGGAGATCCTCGCTACTCAGCGCGCGGATCAGACTGCCGATCACGGCGCCGTGCGTCGCGACGACGACTGAGGCGTCGGGGAAGCGCTCGGCGACATCGAGCAGCGCGACGGTCGCCCGCTCGACGACGTCGGCGCGCGACTCGCAACCGGGGATCGGAGCATGCTCGATACCGCCGGGAAACCGCTCGGCGAGTTCAGGCCCCGTCATGCCCTCGGCCTCGCCATAGGCGCGCTCGGCGAGCCCCGGGACGGCCAGCGGCTCAACGAGCCCCAGGCCTCGCGCGATGATCGCTCCGGTGTCGAACGCGCGCTGCAACGGGCTGGCGACGACCGCATCGACATGCCGCTCGCTCAGCAGCCGCGCGGCGGCCCGGGCCTGCGCGCGGCCGACAGCGTTGAGCGGAATGTCGCTCCTGCCCTGGATGCGTCGGGCGGCGTTCCAGTCGGTCTGGCCGTGGCGGACAAGGGTGAACTGGGTCACGGGGGCCTCTCAGGCGGTCGGGTGCGAAAGTCGCAGGATCAGAGAGCGACGGAGCGCCGGGCGGGAAGGCGCTCGGCGAGCTCGCGCAGCACCTCGCTGGTGCCCCCGTCGATCTTGATGCTCGCGCGCGAGTCGCCCTTGGTGGCGCCACGATTCACGATCACGATCGGCATCCGGGCGCGCCGGGCGATCTCGAGGAAGCGGATGCCTGAGTTCACCACGAGGGATGAGCCGGCCACGAGCAGGGCGTCGGCGCCCGCGACAAGGGCGCGCGCCTCCTCGAACCGCTCCGTGGGGATGAACTCGCCGAAAAAGACGATGTCAGGCTTGAGGATCCCGCCGCAGACGGTGCACTCGGGGACGGCCATTGCGGAGACGTCGTGCACCTCCGCGTCGCCGTCGGGGTTGAGGGAGGAGACGTCGGGGTCGTCGAGCCAGGGATTGAGCTCCTCGATCCGCTCGGCGACCGCGTCGCGCGCGAAGAACTGGCCGCAGGTCATGCAGCGGACCCGGTCGGCTGACCCGTGCAAGTCGACCACACGGCGGGAGCCCGCTCGCACGTGCAGGCCGTCGACGTTCTGCGTGACGACTCCGGTGAGCAGCCCGCGCTCCTCGAGTCGTGCCAGAGCGCGGTGTCCGTCGTTGGGCACCGTGCTGGTGAAGCGGCGCCAGCCGAGCTGGCTGCCGGCCCAGTAGCGCCGGCGGTAGTCCGGATCGGCGACGAACTGCGAATACGTCATCGGGCTGCGCACCGGTGCGCCGGCGCCGCGGTAGTCGGGGATGCCCGAGTCGGTGCTCATGCCAGCACCGGTGACAGCAGCGATGCTGCGGCCAGTGAGGAGGTCGACGGCCTGCTCGATCGCGAGAGCGTCGGGGCCCTCGGCGACCGGTGTCGGACTCGACTCCATCCGCGCCTCCTTCGAGGGCCGTTCGAGCGACCCTGGACGAGTTTAGACCGCGCCGTGCCCTAGATTGCCGGGATGCCGATCGTGCACATCACGGCCCTCGACCACCCGCTCCTCGCGGACTACCACCGCCTCACCGACGTTGCGCTGCGACGGGTGCTGGAGCCGGAGGGCGGGCTGTACATTGCGGAGTCGGCCACGGTGATCGAGCGGGCCCTCGACGCGGGGCACCGACCGCGCTCCGTGCTCGTGCAGCAGAAGCGGCTGCCGGACGCGGCCGAGGTCCTCGAGCGCTTCCCCGAGGTGCCGGTGTTCGTCGCGCCCGATCTGCTGATCGAGGAGCTGACCGGGTTCCACCTCCACCGCGGGGCGCTCGCGTCGATGCACCGTCCTCCGCTGCGCCCGATGGCCGAGCTGCTGGCGGACGCGCGCCTGGTCGTCATCCTGGAGAATCTGGTCGACCACACCAACGTCGGAGCCGTCTTCCGAGCGGCCGCCGGCCTGGGCGCGGACGCGGTCCTGGTGACGCCCCGATGCGCGGATCCGCTCTACCGGCGCAGCGTGCGCGTGAGCATGGGCACCGTGCTCCAGGTGCCGTGGACGCGGACGCCCGACTGGGCGCCGACCCGGGAGGCGCTGCTCGCGGCGGGGTTCTCGGTGGCGGCGCTGGCCCTCGCGCCGGACGCGGTGCCGCTGGACGAGTTCGCGGCCGCCCGGCCCGAGCGGGTTGCGATCGTGCTGGGAGCGGAGGGGGACGGGCTCAGCCGTGCGGCTCTGGACGCCTCGGACGCCGTGGTCACGATCCCGATGCTGCATGGCGTTGACTCGCTCAACGTGGCCTCGGCGAGCGCCGTCGCACTCTGGGCGCTGACGCGGGGGCGCTGAGGCGAGGGGCCGCCCGTACGATGTCCGGATGGCCTCCCCGACCCGATCCGACGACGCGCTCGACCTGTTCGGGGAGCCCGCCGCGCAGAAGTCCCGGCCGCGCCGGCGGCGCGGGGCGGTCATCGCGGGTGCTGTCGCCGCGACGGTTCTGTTCGGTGCGGGCGGCGCCTACGCCACGAACGCGGCGACGGCCGAGCTGCCCGCCGCGAGCGCCGTCACCCTCGAGCCGGTGTCCCGCACTCTCGCTGCCCCCGCACTGGCCTGGCCGGCGTACGGCTCCGGCGCAGTGGCTGCCGTCGGTGTCGACGGTGCGGAGGAGGACGGGCTGCTTGCGCGCTACGGCTCCACCGACACGCTGCCGACGGGGAGCATCGCCAAGGTGGTCACCGCTCTGGTCGTGCTCGCCGCGAAGCCGATCGCCGTGGGGACCGACGGGGAGACGATCACCTTCACCAGCGCAGACGTCCAGTACTACGCCGAGACCCTCGCCGAGGACGGCTCGAACGCTCCCGTCACTGCGGGTCTGCAACTGACCGAGCGGCAGGCGTTGACGGCGATGATGCTCCCGTCCGCCAACAACTACGCGAAGTCACTCGCGATCTGGGCCTACGGCTCCGAGGAGGCCTTCCTGGCCGCCGCGCGCAGCTGGCTCGACGGGCAGGGGCTCGCGCGGACCTCTCTCGCCGATGCCAGCGGGCTCTCGCCGGCCACGGTCAGTACGACGGCAGAGATGGTGCGGCTGGGCGAGCTGCTGATCGTGGATCCGGTGCTCGCTCCGATCGTCGCCCTGCCGACCGCGGACATCCCGGGGGTCGGTGAGCTCGAGAACACGAACTCGCTGCTCGGCCGCTCCGGAGTCGACGGGATCAAGACCGGAACGACCGACGAGGCGGGCTCGTGCCTGCTCTTCTCGCTGGACGCGACCGTCGAGGGGCAACCGGTCACCCTCGTCGGCGTGGTGGTCGGAGCCCGCACCCATCCGCAGCTCGCCGCCGATGTGCTGGCGCTGATCCCGAGTGTCGAAGCGGGATTCCACAGCGTCCCCCTGACCGCTGAGGGCCAGGACTACGGCAGCCTCACGAGCGCCTGGGGCGAGATGGTGGCCGCCGAGACTGCTCAGGCGCAGTCCGTGCTGGTGTGGGGTGCGGTGTCGACCAGCACCTCCGTCGCCCTGGATCCGGTCGAGACCGTCACCGACGGAGGGCGAGTGGGCACCGCGACCGTGTCAGTCAACGGCACCCCGTACGAGCTGCCCCTCGTAGCGGACGGCGCAATCGAGGATCCGGGGTTCGCCTGGCGCCTCGCTCACCCGGCGGAGCTGTTCGGCTGAGCCGCTGGTGCCGGTCATTGCGATCGGGCGTTGCCGACTGGCCGGTCGTTCTCAGCCCGCGGGCTGCTCGCCGATGATCCGCACCCCGGCCGTCGCGATGTCCGCCGCGACCTGCTCCGGAGTGGCGTTGCCCGGAACCAGCGAGCCGGGCTGGGACTCTGCGGGGTCGGCGATCCAGCGCTCCGCCGAGGGCCGCTTGGCGGTGATGAAATCGCCGGAGGACTGGTGGCGCACCCGGCGCAGCACCCACGGCACGAGGTACTCGCGCGCCCACTGGATGTCCTCCGTGCGCGCGGCGCGCCACGTTCGGGCAGGCAGCGGCTGCGGAGCGAGGGGACGCAGGTCGTTCTCGACGTTCAGCGCCTCGAGCACCATCCGCGCCACCTCGTGGTGGCCGTGCGGGTTGAGGTGCAGGCGGTCCGGTGCCCACATCCGCACGTCCTGGATCTCCTGCAGCGACCACTGGTCGGCGACGATGCAGTCGTAGCGCTTGGCCAGCGCCCGCAGGTTCTCGTTGTAGATCGCAACCTTGCCGCGGATGCGACCGAAGACGGGGGAGAAGCCCACATCGACGCCCGTGAAGAGGACCACCGTGGCTCCGTCCGCGCGGAGGCGCTCGAGGCCAGACTCGAAGCGCGCGGCGATGTCGTCGGGGTCGGTGCCGGGCCGGATGACGTCGTTCCCTCCCGCGGAGATCGTGATCAGGTCGGGCCGCAGCTCCAGGGCCGGCTCGATCTGCTCGTCGACGATCTGCTGCAGGAGCCGCCCGCGAACCGCGAGATTGGCGTACGCGAAGTCCTCGTTCTGGCTGCCGAGGACCTCCGCCACCCGGTCCGCCCAGCCGCGGTGCCCACCGGGACTGCCGGGCTCGGGATCACCGATCCCCTCGGTGAACGAGTCGCCCAAGGCGACATAGCGGGACCACGGATGACGCTGCTCGACCATCCGTCCATTGTGCTCCGCCCCCGAAGAGCAGGCGGCGCACTGCGACACGCCGGGGTCCTCCCGACGGGCCGCGGGCACGGGCCTGCTGTCGGAGCCGTCGGCTAGATTCGATCCACGTGAATCCTCCCTCGAGCTTCGGTCATCAGGTCGGTACCTCCGCCGCTGAGCACCTGTCCCCGTCGTTCCCCGGCAGGGCCCCGTGGGGAACCGCGAACAAGCTGAGGGCCTGGCAGGCCGAGGCCCTGGAGGCCTACTTCCAGCACGAGCCGCGCGACTTCCTCGCCGCGGCGACCCCGGGCGCGGGCAAGACCACCTTCGCGCTGCGCCTGGCCGCCGAACTCCTGCACAATCGCACGGTCGATCGGATCACCGTGGTCGCGCCGACCGAGCACCTCAAGCGCCAGTGGGCCGAGGCGGCGCACCGCGTCGGGATCCGCCTGGACCCGACCTTCACGAACCGCATGGGCCGCCACGCACGGCACTACCACGGCGTCGCCGTCACCTACGCGCAGGTCGCGGTGCGTGCCGAGCTGCACCGTGAGCTCACGGTCTCGGGCCGCACGCTCGTCATCCTCGACGAGGTCCACCACGCGGGCGATGCTCTGAGTTGGGGCGACGCGGTGCGCGAGGCCTTCGAGCCCGCCGTCCGCCGACTCTCGCTGACCGGGACGCCCTTCCGCTCGGACACGGCGCCGATCCCGTTCGTGAGCTACCTGCCGGACGAGGAGGGCATCCGCACCTCGCTCACCGACTACGCCTACGGCTACGGCCGCGCGCTGGCCGACGGCGTCGTCCGGCCGGTGCTCTTCATGGTCTATGCGGGGCAGATGCGCTGGAAGTCCAAGGCCGGCGATGAGATGGAGGCGCGGCTCGGCGAGGGCAATACGAAGGACATCACCTCGCAGGCCTGGCGGACCGCGCTGGATCCCCGGGGGGACTGGATCCCCTCGGTGCTCCGTGCCGCCAACACGCGGCTGACGGAGGTGCGGCGCGCGGTACCCGACGCCGGCGGCCTGGTTATCGCGACCGACCACTACAGCGCGCGCGCCTACGCCGCGATGCTCCGCGAGATCAGCGGCGAGAGCGTCACTGTCGTCCTCTCCGACGAGAAGGAGGCGAGCGAGCGGATCGAGGAGTTCGCGAAGGACACCAGTCGCTGGATGGTCGCGGTGCGGATGGTGTCCGAGGGCGTCGACGTGCCGCGGCTCGCGGTGGGCGTCTACGCGACCTCGGCGTCGACTCCGCTGTTCTTCGCCCAGGCGATCGGCCGCTTCGTGCGCGCGCGGCGCCGCGGCGAGACCGCCTCCGTGTTTCTCCCGAACGTGCCCGGTCTGCTCGCTCTGGCGGGCTCGATGGAGCTGCAGCGCGACCACGCGCTCGACCGTAGGAGGTCGGACGACGAGGAGTACCCCGAGGCCGACCTGATGGCCGACGCCGAGCGCAGCGACAAGGCGTCCTCGGATCTGCTCGAGGAAGGGCGGTTCGAGTCGATCGGCTCCGCCGCCACCTTCGACCGTGTCGTCTATGAGGGTGCCGAATTCGGGATGGAGGTCGAGGTCGAGAGCGAGGAGGAGCTCGACTTCATCGGCCTGCCGGGGCTGTTGGAGCCGGACCAGGTGCGCGAACTGCTGCAGCACCGGCAGCAGCGCCAGGCCAAGCGGGCCGGCGCGCACGCGGGAGCCGCAGCTCCCGCCGAGCCGAAGAACGAGATCCCGGCGCCGCTGTACCGCACGCTCAAGGAGCAGCGCAGTCTGCTCAACTCGCTGGTCGGGCTCTGGGCGCGCGGGACAGGCGAGTCGCACGGCCAGGTCCATACCGAGCTTCGGCGGCTCTGCGGCGGCCCGGCAGTGGCGCAGGCCAGCGTGACGCAGTTGCAGGCGCGGATCGACCTCCTCCGGCGCCGTCTCGGCTCGCACTGAGCGGTGGAGCGCGGCGCGGGTGGCTGTCGTACGTGGCGTGGAGAGCGTGCTCGCGTGAGCCACCGGGGCCCGTCTCGGCCGTTTAGCCGATGCACCCGGCGCAGCGCCAGCCCTCCCGGACGGACGCGGCGCGACCGTACTGTTCGAGCGTGACCCACCGGAACGACCTGCTCGCGCGCGCGTGCGCAGGACGATTCGCACGGCGGTCCCGGCCGCTGGTCGTGACCACCGGAGGAGGACTGCGCGATGAGCGCTGATCGTCAGGGGAAAGCTCGAGACGCGCTCGCTAAGGTGGGCAGTCGGTCCGCCGCGGAAGTGACGGACCATCACCCCCGACGTCGGGCATCCGAAGACCGCACATCGGCGTCTTCCGGAGTGCCCGAGAATGATCCCTTGAGGAGTCTCGTGGAGACCTGGCCTGGAACCGCCTACCCGCTGGGCGCGACATTCGATGGAAGCGGCACGAACTTCGCCCTGTTCAGTGAGATCGCCGAGCGCGTCGAGCTCTGCCTCTTCGACGAGGACGGGACCGAGACGCGGGTCGACGTCCAGGAGTCGGACGCCTACGTCTGGCACTGCTACCTGCCTCAGGTGCAGCCGGGTCAGCGCTATGGCTTCCGGATTCACGGGTCGTACGATCCCGACTCCGGCCACCGCTGCAACCCGAACAAGCTGTTGCTGGACCCCTACGCGAAAGCGATCTCGGGAGAGATCGACTGGGACCAGTCCCTCTTCTCGTACACTTTCGGCGATCCCGACTCGACGAATGACGAGGACTCGGCGCCGCACATGATGATGGGCGTCGTCATCAATCCGTTCTTCGACTGGGCGGGGGATCGCCGCCCGCGCACCTCGTACGACAGCACCGTGATCTACGAGGCTCACGTGAAGGGCCTCACCAAGACGCATCCCGACGTGCCGGAGGAGCTCCGCGGCACCTACGCCGGCGTCGCGCACCCCGCGGTGATCGACCACCTCAAGCACCTCGGTGTCTCGGCGATCGAGCTCATGCCCGTGCACCAGTTCGTGAACGACTCCACCCTGATGGAGAAGGGCCTCTCGAACTATTGGGGCTACAACACGATCGGGTTCTTTGCTCCGCAGAATACCTACTCCTCCACGGGCGACCAGGGCCAGCAGGTCCAGGAGTTCAAGAGCATGGTGAAGGCGCTGCACGCGGCCGGTATCGAGGTGATCCTCGACGTTGTCTACAACCACACGGCGGAGGGGAACCACCTCGGCCCGACTCTGTCCTTCCGCGGGATCGACAACGAGGCGTACTACCGGCTGGTCGATGACGACAAGCGGTACTACATGGACTACACCGGCACCGGCAACACGCTGAACGTCCGCCACCCGCACTCGCTGCAGCTGATCATGGACTCGCTGCGGTACTGGGTGACCGAGATGCGCGTCGACGGCTTCCGCTTCGACCTCGCCTCGGCGCTGGCCCGGGAGTTCTACGACGTCGACCGGCTTTCGACCTTCTTCGAGCTTGTCCAGCAGGACCCGGTGGTTTCGCAGGTGAAGCTCATCGCAGAGCCGTGGGACGTCGGGCCCGGCGGCTACCAGGTGGGCAACTTCCCGCCCCAGTGGACGGAGTGGAACGGGAAGTACCGCGATACCGTCCGCGACTTCTGGCGCGGCGAGCCGTCGACGCTGGGGGAGTTCGCGTCGCGCCTCACCGGCTCGGCCGACCTCTACGCGCACTCGGGTCGTTATCCGGTGGCCTCGATCAACTTCGTCACCGCGCACGACGGCTTCACGCTCCGCGATCTGGTCTCGTACAACGAGAAGCACAACGACGCGAACGGTGAGGACGGCAACGACGGCGAGTCGCACAATCGCTCGTGGAATCACGGAGTGGAGGGGCCGACCGATGATCCGCGGGTGCTCGCGCTCCGCGCGCGCCAGCAGCGCAACTTCCTCGCGACGATGCTGATCTCGCAGGGTGTGCCGATGATCCTGCACGGCGACGAGCTGGGCCGCACGCAGAACGGCAACAACAACACCTACGCGCAGGACGGCGAGCTGACCTGGATCGACTGGGCTCACGCTGACCGGCCGCTGCTGGAGTTCACCGCGGCTCTCATCCGCCTGCGGGCCGAGCACCCCACGTTCCGGCGCATGCGCTTCTTCGACGGCCGGCCCGTGCTGCGCGGTGACGGCGAGCCCCTGCCCGACATCGTCTGGTTCACGGCGGCGGGCACCGAGATGTCGCCGTCGGACTGGGACTCGGGGCTCGGACGCTCGGTCGGCATCTACCTCAACGGCAACGGCATCCGTGAGCGCGACCAGCGCGGGCGCCCCGTCACCGACGACAGTTTCCTGCTGTACTTCAACGCGGATGACGTGGACGTCGAGTTCTCGATCCCGAGCGACGAGTACGCGCTGGAGTGGCGTGTCCTCGTGGACACAGCCGGTGCTGAGGCCGACTCGATCCCGCGCCCGGCGGGGGCGACGCTCACCGTCCAGGCGAAGTCGCTGGTCATTCTGCAGGAGCACAGTACCCCCGAGCCCGAGGTCGATCACTCGGTCGCCGCCTCACTCGCATCCCTCGCCGCGACGTCGGCCATCCCGATCGTCTCCTCGACGGGACCCACCAGCCCCCATGCCGAGTCGACCGACTCCGCGACCGCCCCCTCGACAGGAGCCTGACGTGCGTCTGCCCGCCTCCACCTACCGCCTCCAGATCCGGTCGGCGTTCGACCTCGACGACGCCGCGCGCGTCGCCGACTACGTGCGCTCGCTCGGAGCGGACTGGCTGTACTTCTCGCCGCTGCTGAAGGCCGAGCCCGGCTCGGACCACGGCTACGACGTGGTGGACCACAGCGAGGTCGACCCGGACCGCGGTGGTGCGGCGGGCCTGTCGAATGCTTCGCGAGCGGCAAGGGCCGAGGGCCTCGGGGTCCTCATCGACATCGTGCCGAACCACATGGGCGTCGCGACTCCGAGCGAGAATTCGTGGTGGTGGGACCTCCTGAAGAACGGCATGTCCTCCCGCTACTCCAGCGCGTTCGACATCGATTGGGAGGCGGGCGGAGGGAAGCTGCGCGTGCCGATCCTGGGCGACGGCGCGAGCGAGGGTGACAGTGACAGCGAGCTCGACGCGCTCGAGGTCGTCGGCGACGAGCTGCACTACTACGAGAACCGCCTGCCGATCGCGCCGGGGACCGCCGAGCCCGGCGACTCCGGCCGCACAGTGCACGAACGGCAGAGCTATGAGCTGGTGAATTGGCGCCGCGCCGACGCCGAGCTGAACTACCGCCGCTTCTTCGCGGTGAACACCCTCGCCGCTCTCGCGGTCGAGCGTCCGGAGGTGTTCGACGCCTCCCACCGCGAGATCGTCCGCTGGTTTACCGAGGGGCTCGCCGACGGTCTGCGCGTGGACCACCCGGACGGCCTGGCCGACCCGGGCGGATACCTCGACGATCTCGCCCGTGCAATCGGTGGCGCTCCCGTCTGGGTCGAGAAGATCCTCGAGGGCGACGAGGAACTTCCTCCGCACTGGGCGACGGTGGGCACCACCGGCTACGACGCCCTGGCCGACGTCGACCGCATCCTGGTCGACCCCGATGCACGCCCGGTGCTCGAGGGCCTCGATGCCGAACTCGGCGGGGGAGGCGCGCCCCTGAAATGGGCCGACCTCATCCACGACACCAAGCGGGGCATCGCCGACGGCATCCTCCGCTCGGAGGTGCTGCGGCTCGCCCGACTTCTGCCGCAGATCGATGGAGCCGATGATGCACTGGCCGAGCTCCTCGCGACCTACCCCGTGTACCGCAGCTACCTGCCCTACGGAGCCGAGCACCTCGAGCACGCCCGGGTCGACGCTGTGCGCCGCCGACCCGAGATCGCGTCGACCATCGACGAGGTCGCCGTCGCGCTGGGCGAGACCGGCACTCCCGTCTCCGTCCGCTTCCAGCAGACGTCCGGCATGGTGATGGCCAAGGGCGTGGAGGACACCGCCTTCTACCGTTTCAGCCGCCTCACCTCGCTCAACGAGGTCGGAGCGGACCCGGACGAGTTCGCGATCGACCTGGTCGAGTTCCATCGTCGCCAGGCCGTGCGCCAAGCCTCGTTCCCGGCCTCGCTGACCACTCTCTCGACGCATGACACCAAGCGCGGCGAGGACACCCGGGCCCGCATCACGGCGTTGGCGGAGGACCCTGAGGCCTGGGCGTCGACGCTGCGCGAGCTGCACTCCCTGGTCGGCTTCGGCGATGGTCCGATCGAGCACCTGCTCTGGGAGGCCGTCGTCGGCACCTGGCCCGCGACCCGTGAGCGTCTGCACGCCTACGCTGAGAAGGCGTCCCGGGAGGCCGACGACTCGACGCACTGGACCGCGCCGGACGAGGCGTTCGAGAAGCGGATGCACGCCGCTATCGATGCCGCGTTCGACGAGCCCGCCGTGCACCGGCTCGTCGAGCAGAGCGTCGAGCGGGTCTCGGCCGCCGGCTGGTCGAACGGGCTTGCTGCGAAGCTCGTGCAGATCACGGCGCCCGGCATCCCGGACGTCTACCAGGGCAGCGAGCTCTGGGAGACTTCCCTCGTCGATCCGGATAACCGCCGTGAGGTCGACTTTGGACACCGCCGTGCGCTGCTCGAGCAGATCGACGGGGGCTGGCAGCCGCCGATCGACGCCGTGGGAGCTGCGAAGCTCCTCGTCACCTCCCGTGCCCTCCGACTCCGCCGCGACCGCCCGGAGCTGTTCACCCGCTACGCAGCCGTTCCCGCGATCGGCCCCGCGGCCGAGCATGCGATCGCCTTCGACCGCGGCGGTGCCCTGACCATCGCGACCCGCCTCCCCGCGGGGCTCGCCTCCGCCGGTGGTTGGGGCGGAACCGTCGTCGTGCTCCCCGGCCACCCGATGGAGGACGTCCTTACGGGCCGCACCTTCGCGGGAGGCGTGACTCCCGTGGCGGAGCTTCTCGGGGTGTACCCCGTGGCCCTGCTGGTACCGATCTCCTGATCTGTTCCACCGCCACACCTCCGACCGCCTCGACACCTTCTGGAGACCGCAGTGACCCGCACGACTCCCTACCGCTACGCCCTGCCGACGACCGGACCGGAGCGCTTCGACGTCTGGGCACCCGAGGCCTCTACCGTCGAGCTCCTGCTCGGCGGGGATTCGTCGCTGACCATGACCCGCCTCGGTGACCAGGGTTGGTGGCGAGCCCCCGCGTCGGCCCCCGCTACCGGCGAGGTCGACTACGGCTACCGCGTGGACGGCAGTGGACCACTGCCGGATCCCCGTTCGCGCCGCCAGCCGCAGGGCGTGCACGAACTCTCGCGCACGTTCGACCCCTCGGTGCACGAGTGGGGCGACTCCGCCTGGACGGGTCGCGAGCTGGCCGGTGCCGTCGTCTACGAGCTGCACCTGGGCACGTTCACGCCCGAGGGCACGCTGGATGCGGCGGCTGAGCGTTTCGAGCACCTGCGCTCGATCGGCGTCGACTTCATCGAGTTGCTGCCGGTCAACGCGGTGAACGGCACGCACAACTGGGGTTATGACGGCGTTCTCTGGTACGCCGTGCACGAGCCGTACGGCGGACCCGAGGCGTACCAGCGCTTCGTCGACGCCGCTCACCGCGCGGGACTCGGCGTGGTCCAGGACGTCGTCTACAACCACCTCGGTCCAAGCGGCAACTACCTCCCCGAGTTCGGCCCCTACCTCAAGAACGAGAAGGCGAACACCTGGGGCAGCTCGATCAACCTGGACGGTGAGGGCTCGGATACGGTTCGCGGCTACATCATCGACAACGCGCTGATGTGGCTGCGCGACTACCACGTCGACGCTCTGCGCCTGGACGCGGTGCACGCGCTCTCGGACGAACGGGCCGTGCACGTGCTCGAGGAGATGGCCGCCGAGGTGGCCGTGCTCTCGGCGCACGTCGGACGCCCGTTGACGCTGATCGCTGAGTCGGATCTGAACGACCCGAAGCTGATCACGCCGCGGGAGGCACACGGTTACGGACTCGATGCGCAGTGGAGCGACGACTTCCACCATGCTGTGCACGTTGCTCTGACGGGGGAGACCACGGGCTACTACGAGGACTTCGCTCCGTTGGGCGCCCTCGCGAAGGTCCTGACCCGGGGCTTCTTCCACGACGGCACCCTTTCGACCTTCCGCGGCCGTCACCACGGCCGCCCGATCGACACCGAGCGCATGCCGACCTGGCGTCTCGTGGTGTGTAGCCAGAACCATGACCAGATCGGTAACCGGGCGATCGGCGACCGCCTGACCGCGACGCTCGACGAGGGCCGTCTCGCGATCGCCGCCGCACTGACGCTGCTCGGCCCGTTCACGCCGATGCTCTTCATGGGTGAGGAGTGGGCGGCGTCGACCCCGTGGCAGTTCTTCACCTCGCACCCGGAGAAGGATCTGGGCGAGGCGACGGCGAAGGGCCGCATCGAGGAGTTTGCGAAGATGGGCTGGGACCCGGAGGTCGTGCCCGACCCGCAGGATCCGGAGACGTTCCTCCGCTCGCGCCTGAACTGGTCGGAGGCCCAGGAGGGGCGTCATGCCCGCATCCTGGCCGTTTACCGCGAGCTGGCGGCGATCCGCCGTCGCTTCCCCGAGCTGACAGACCCGCGCTTCGGGTCGTTCCGGGTGGAGTTCGACGAGCAGGCCCGCTGGCTGACCCTTGGTCGTGGACGGGTGACTGTCGCGATCAACGTGGGGGAGGCCGCCGCGCGCGTCCGCCTGCCCGAGGTGGCGGAGACCCTGCTTGCCGTCGGTGAGTACGCGGTGCAGGCCGGCGACACGGCGGTGGACCTCGGGGCCTCGTCGCTGCTGGTGACGCTCGGCGCCTGAGCATCTCATGTCGTGGCCGCGGCGTACTCCGTCGCGGCCACGACGCGCACGCCCTCGTCGTGGACGAGCAGGAGCGCGCGCAACGGGATCGCCCTCCGGTGGCAGGCGGCTGCGAGGTGTCGGGCGAGGACTCGGTCGGTCGCGCCGAGGAATGCCCGCCCGGGACGCTCGAGGGCGAAGGCGATCGAGCCTACGTCCTGGTGGGCGACGGCCTTCGCGAGTATGGCGACGATCCGCTCGGTCTTTTCTTCGTCGGGGTGCACGGGCAGCCCGTCGACCGGGTAGAGGATCGGCAGCTGCACGCCGTCTCGATCGAGGAAGATCGGCCAGAGTGCGCGGCGGTAGGCGGGCCCGATCAGTGAGGAGACGCGCTCGCGCAGCTCGCGGTCGTTCAGGAGCGGTGCGTTCAGGAGCGGTGTATCCAGGTGCGGCGCGGGAGCGGCGTGGTCGAGGGTCGTCATGGTGTCGCTTTCTGGTGGGTCGAGCGGGTGGTGCCGCTCAGTGGTCATCGGAAGTTGCGTGAGGTGGTGCGCGCGCCGACAGTGAGGGTTTCGAACCGGTCGGCGAGCAGGTTGGTCACTCCCTCGTCGGAGCGCTCGAGGATCCCCCTGACCAGCAGGGCGGGTGCCTCGCGTGCCACGCGTCGGTAGCGGTTCCATACTCCGACGGAGCAGATCACATTGAGGATCCCGTGTTCGTCTTCGAGGTTGAGAAAGGTCACTCCGCCGGCTGTGGAGGGACGTTGACGGTGGATCACGACCCCGCCGACCTCGATTCGGGTGCCCGACGGGGTGCTGGGGAGGTCGGCTGAGGAGCGGGCTCCGCGCCGGACGAGTCCCTCGCGCAGGTGCCGCAGTGGATGGTCATCCGGTGAGATCCCGGTGGCCCAGAAATCGAAGACGACCCGCTCCTGCGCAGACAGCATCGGCAGCAGCGGGGGCTGCACGACGACCGTCGAGCCGGCGAGGAACTCCTCGCGGTCGCCCGCAGCGGTTCCCGCCTCCCAGAGCGCCTGCCTGCGCTGCAGCCCGAGCGAGTCGAAGGCGCCGGCAGCGCCCAGCGCCTCGAGCTGGGCGGCGGTCGTGCCGACCCGGCGCGAGAGGTCGGCCATGCTCGTGTAGGGGCCGCCGCGCTCGCGCTCGGCGACGATGTGCGCGGCGAGCGCTGTGCCGATGCCCTTCACTCCGGCGAGTCCGAGTCGGATCACGAAGCCGCTGTCGCGCCGGTGGTTGTCCGTGTGGAAGTGCTCGGAGCGCTCGAAGAGCCCGGTCGGGGGCTGGTCGGCGCGGAGGCAGTCGTCGCTCCCGTAGGCGGCGCCGCCCCGTCGGCGTACGCAGGCGCCCTCCTGTGCCTCGAGTCCGGGCGGGGCCAGCGAGCGGTTGATGTCGGGCGAGGCGACCTCGACCCCGTGCCGGCGCGCATCGGCGACCAGGGTGTGCGGCGCGTAGAAGCCCATCGGTTGAGCCCTCAGCAGCGCGGCGGTGAAGGCGGCGGGGTAGTGCAGGCGGAGCCAGGCGCTGGCGTAGACCAGCAGGGCGAAGCTGATCGCGTGGCTTTCGGCGAAACCGAAGTTCGCGAAGGCCTGGATCCGACGGTAGATGTCGTCGGCGACCTCGCCGGTGATCCCGTTGCGGGCCATCCCCTGGTAGAGCCGCTCGCGTAGCGTCTCGATCTTCTCGGTTCCGCGTTTGGAGCCCATCGCCCGGCGCAGCAGGTCGGCGTCCTCCGCGTTGCAGTCGCCGACCGCCACCGCCACCTGCATCAGCTGTTCCTGGAAGAGCGGCACACCCAGAGTGCGCTTGAGCGGGGTGACGAGGAGGGGGTGCTGATAGGTCACCGGCTCCTCGCCGAGTTTGCGGCGGATGTAGGGGTGGACGGCACCGCCCTGGATGGGCCCGGGCCGGATGAGCGCCACCTCGATCACCAGGTCGTAGAAGCGTCGCGGCTGCAGCCGGGGGAGGGTGCCCATCTGCGCGCGGCTCTCGACCTGGAACACTCCGATCGAGTCGGCGCGGCAGAGCTGGTCGTAAACGCCCTTTTCCTCGCGCGGGATGGTCGAGAGGTCCCACTTCTCGCCGACGTGCTCGGCGACGAGGTCGAAGGTGTACTGCAGCGCGGCCAGCATTCCCAACCCGAGCAGGTCGAACTTGACCAGGCCCATCCAGGCGCAGTCGTCCTTGTCCCACTGCAGGACGGTGCGGTCCTCCATCCGCGCGGGCTCGATCGGGCAGACCTCGCCCACCGGGCGGTCGGTCAGGACCATGCCGCCGGAGTGGATGCCCAGGTGCCGGGGCGTGCCGAGTACCCGGGTGGTCAGCGCAACGACGTCCTCGGGGATGTCGTGATCGGTGCTCTCAGTGATCGAGCCCCATCGCTCGACCTGCTTCGACCAGCCGTCCTGCTGCCCGGCGCTGTAACCGAGAGCTTTGGCCATGTCTCGGACGGCGAATTTGGGCCGGTAGGTGATGACGTTGGCGACCTGGGCCGCGTTCAGCCGCCCGTACTTCCGGTAGACGTACTGAATCACTTCCTCCCGTCGCTCCGAGTCGAAGTCGACGTCGATATCGGGCTCCTCGTCGCGGATGCTGGAGAGGAATCGCTCGAACGGCAGGTCGTAGAAGATCGAGTCGACCGCGGTGATCCCCAGGACATAGCAGACCGCCGAGTTCGCTGCTGAGCCGCGGCCCTGGCAGAGGATCCCGTGGCGCTTGGCGTAGTGAACGATGTCGTGGACGATCAGGAAGTAGCCGGGGAAGTCCTTCTGCTCGATCACCGCAAGCTCCTTTTCGAGCCGGGCGAGGACGTCGGCGTCGGCGTGCGGGTATTTGGTCGGCGTCGCCTCCCGGACAAGTTCGCGCAGCCAGGTCATCGAGGTGTGTCCCGCGGGGACCTGCTGGCGGGGGAGTCGGGGACGGACACGACCGAGTTCGAAAGCGATCTCGTCGGCGATGCGCACCGTGTTCTCGACGGAGCCCGGGTAGCGGGCGAAGCGCTCGGTCATCTCTGCACCGGAGCGTAGGTGGGCGCCGCCGGCCGCCGGCAGCCAGCCGTCCATTTCGTCGAGGCTCCGCCGCGCTCTGACCGCCGCGAGCGCTGTCTGGAGGGGGCGTTCCTCCGGCCGGGCGTAGTGCACGTTGCCGGTGGCGACCACCCGCAGCCGCAGGCGCTCGGCGATGCCCGCCAGTTGGTCGTTGGAGCGCGAGGCGAGCGGATCACCGTGGTCGTAGAGCTCGACGAGGACGTTGGCGGGCCCGAAGAGCCGGACGAGCTCGCGGACCTCCCGCTCGGCTGCGGCTTCGCCCGAGGCGGCGAGCGCCTGGCGGACCGCTCCCTTGCGGCAGCCCGTGAGCACGATCCAGTGCCCGTCCGCCGCGCGGGCGAGCTCCTCGAGCTCGTAGCTCGGTTTACCCTTCTCGGCTCCGGAGAGCTGGGCGGTGGTGATCGCGCGGGCGAGGCGGTGGTACCCCTCCTCGCGACGGGCGAGGACGAGCAGGTGGGATCCCTCCGGGTCGGCGACGCCGTTCTGCGGCGAGGTGAGTCCGATCGAGAGCTCAGCCCCGAACGCCGTGCGGACGTCGTGGCCCTGGGCGGCCTCGGCCATTCTGACGATGCCGTAGAGGCCGTCGTGGTCGGTGAGCGCGAGGGTATCGATGCCGAGCCGGACGGCCTCCTCGACCAGCTGCTCCGGCTTGCTTGCCCCGTCGAGGAAGCTGAAGTGGGAGTGGGCGTGCAGTTCGGCGTAGGGCACGGTGTGCGCCGGCGGGCGGACGTCGTCGCCCGGCATGTAAGCGGGCCGCTTGTGCGACCAAGCCGGGCTGTCGCCGCCGTCGCCGCGGACGACCGTGCCGTCGGCACGTCTGCCGCTGGAGAGGCGGCGCTCGAACTCCGACCACGGGATCGGCGGGTTGTTCCAGCCCATCGGGGCTCCTTCGTACTCGTTCGCGGATGGAGGGGGGAAGTGACTGCGCGTCAGTCGTATCGGGCCTCGGCGGCCCAGACTCCGTCGAGGCAGAGCAGCAGCCAGGCGACCCCGGCGGCGTCGACCACCTGGAAGCGGTCGTAGCGGACGGCCGTGCCCGGGTCCCACCAGCGCTCGTCGATGGGCCACGGCCCGGCCCATCCCGCTAGGGGCTCCAGGCGTGCCTGGGAGGTGCCGGGAGTGAAGTAGGCGGGTACGGAGCTGAGGGCGCCCCGCTCGTCGACCGAGACGGGCTCGCCTCGTGGCCCCCGCACGAGCACCGTGGCCGGCTCGGCGAAGACTGTCGGCGGCAGCGGAGGTGGCAGCGAGCCGGGCCAGGGCAGG
Organism: Rathayibacter tritici; assembly: GCF_002932875.1. Classification (GTDB taxonomy): domain Bacteria; phylum Actinomycetota; class Actinomycetes; order Actinomycetales; family Microbacteriaceae; genus Rathayibacter; species Rathayibacter tritici. The sequence goes on along the minus strand of NZ_PSWS01000058.1, from coordinate 168,022 downwards.
CCGCGTGGTCGCGCGTCCCCGGGCTCGCGGTCGCCCCACGGGATCAGGTGCTGACGGTCGCGCAGCGCACGCCCTCCTCCGATCGACGCGGTCATGACGGCCTCGTGCCCGAGCATGCTCTGCACGCGGCTCAGTCCGTGGTGCACGCGCTCCTCGGGAGCGGTGCCCCAGAGGCCCTGCTCGTGGTTCCCGATCGCGTCGACGGCCTCGGGCTCGACGCACAGGCGCGAGATCGGCGCTCCGAGCCCCGTGTCGATGGCCCCGCTGCCCTGGAGCTGCCAGCGCACCCGGTCGAGCACGTCGCCCGGGGTGAACCAGCGCGGATGCAGCCAGCTCCGGGAAGAGACCTCGCCCCGTTCGCTGACGACCTCGATGCGGATGGCGGTCGCGACCAGTTGTGCGCGGGTGAGCCCGGCGACGAACTCCTCGGCGGGAACCCGGAAGGCGAAGGCGGCCTGGTCGATGCGGTCCAGCGGCGGCTCGAAGTCCATCGCCCGGTCGAGCCGCTCGGGCGGCAGCCGCGGCACCACCGTCGCCGACTCGGCTCCGGCTGCAAGCAGGTGCGCCCGGGCCCCGTCGGGTCCGAACCGGGCCGCGACATCCTCGCGGGGGAGTGCAGCGAAGGCGCCGAGGGTGCGGACCCCGAGCTTGCGCAGCAGCGCGACCAGGTCGTCTCCGCGGTGGGGGACTCGGGCGGGAGCAGCGACGGCCTCGGTCTCGAGGGCGTCGAGCGGGAGCGGGGCGAGGAACTCGGCCGCCGCTTCGGCCGGGACGATCGCGACGGGGTGGCCGGAGTGCTTGGCGGCGAGCTCGGAGGCGAAGAGCCCGTCGGCGATCCCGATGCGCGCGCCGGGCAGCCCCAGCTCGGCCAGCCGCCGCAGGATCGCCTCGGCTGCGCTCTGCTCGCTCCCGTAGTAGCGGCGCGGCCCGCGGGCGCGGATGGCGCAGAGGCCCGGCCGGATCAATTGGACGCCCGGGGTGATCTCCTCGAGCGCCTGCATCAGCGGCTCGAAAGCCCGGTGATCGAGCACCGGGTCGTACGGCAGGACTGCGAGATCCGTGCAGCGGGACTGCGCCTCGCGCACGCGCATACCCCGGCGCACTCCCTCGGCTCGGGCGGCGGGGGAGGAGGCGAAGACGAGGCTCTTTTCGGTGAGGGCCAGGGGGCGTTCGGCGCCGAGACCGGCTTCGGCGGCGGCCGCGAGGAGGGGCCAGTCGGGGCACCAGACGAGGATCGTCCGCCGCAGCTCGGGTGCGCTCTCCATCTCAGACCGCCCGTTCGCGCAGGCGGCCGTGCTCGCTCTGGGAGCCGAAGGCGTGCTCGAGGCCCGGCATGCTCATCCGCACTGTGCGGACGCGTGTGCCCGCGCGGCCGACCACGTCGACCATCGCCTCGCGCGAGCGGAGGTAGCCGTGACCGGCGCCGAGGCCCTCCCAGCGGCTGCTGCGGATGCTGAGCCGGGCTTCGGCCTGCGGCCACTCGCCGAGGACCACGAGCGCTGCTCCCCGCTGCCGCAGCCGTGCTCCGAGCCGTGAGACGTCGGCCGAGGAGACGGAGGCTGGCGGACGGGTGAGCACGACGGTCAAGACGTCGATGAGAGCGGCGGTGACGGTGAGCCAGTGCTCGGCCGGCGAGGGCACGAGCACGAGCCGCTCGAGGTCGATCCCCATGCCCGCCGCCGCTTCGGCCCCGAACTCGGGAACCCCCACGACGCCGCACCATGAGCCCTCGGCCGACGGGCCGGCGAGCAGCCCCATTGCCAGGCTCATCGAACCCTCGACCGAGTAGGCCGCGCCCTGCTTGAGCGAGCCGCCGGGGAGCACGGAGGAGAAAGCGGGCAGGGTGGCGAGGCTCGAGGTCTCGAGCGTGGCCGCCTGCATCTCGCGGATCCGGGACTGCAGCTCCTTCACCGACGCGAGCTGTCGCAGAAGGGGCTCTGCGGCCTCGGCCGTCTCCGCGGAGACGAGGGGGGAAGGGGGGCTCATCTGCCCATGTTCGAACATGTGTTCGAGTATGTCAATCGCCACCGACATCCGCCGCGGCGGTTTCGGAACAGTGCAGAAGCGGGCGGGAAAGCGCCCTGTGGAGGAGTGAACCACGGCCCGCCCCGGCAGTCTCGCACCCGCCTCCGACATCCCCGCACCGCCCCCTGTGCCGCGTCGCCGCGCGGAACCGCCTCCTCCCGCGCCTCTAGCATGGGAGCCATGTCCGACGCCCTACCCGACCCCGCCGACTTCGACGTCACCGCCCCGGCCGCACCTCGCCGGCGGACTCTCGTGGTCAAGATGGGCTCCAGTTCGGTGACCAAGCAGTCCGGCCCCGACCCGGTCCTGCTCGCCAGTGCGCTCGAGAGCGCTTTCGCCGCCCGCGCCCTCGGCTGGGACGTCGTGCTCGTCTCTTCCGGCGCCGTCTCCTCCGGCCGCGCGCTCTTCGCCCGTGCGCAGGAGGAGCCGATCAGTGCACGGCTGGCGGCGGCTGTGGGTCAGACCGTCCTGATGGGCTTCTACCGCTCGGTGGCCGAGCTCTCCGGCGCGCTGGTCGCGCAGATCCTGATCGGCGAGTCCGACCTCGCCTCGCCCCGGCAGATGTCCCACGTTGCGGAGGCGATCCGCCACGCACTCGACGCCGGAGTCGTACCGGTGGTCAACGGCAACGACACGATCGACTCTGCCGGCTCGGACAACGACGGCGTCGCGGGAGGGCTGGCGATGCTTCTCGGCGCCGACTTGCTGCTGCTGCTCACCGACGTCCCCGGCGTCTTCGCCGGCAGCATCGCCGAGGGCGTGCACCTGGAGGAGCTGGGCATCTCGGAACTGCGCCGGATCGGCGTGCAGAAGGGCGGCACTGGCCGCGGAGGCATCCGCTCGAAGCTGCGGGCCGCCGAACTCGCCGCGCACAACGGCGTCTCGACTCGGATTGCCGGCGCCCGCACCCCCGAGGTCATCCTCGGTGCGCTGGGAGGCTCCGGCCCCGGCACCCTTGTCCGTGCCGTGCATGCGCATCCGCCTGTGGAGCAGCGTTGGATCTCCGGCGTGGCCACCGGCCGTGGCCGCGTCGAGATCAACCTTGAGGCCGAGCGGAGCATCGCCGCCGGCTCGAGCCTGTTCGCCTCGGGTATTAAGCGCGTCTCGGGCGACTTTGGCGGCGGTGACGTGATCGAGGTGCGCGCCCTGGGCGGCGAGCTTCTCGCGCGCGGTGTCTCGCGGGTCTCCTCGCGCCTGCTGACACTGGTCCGCGCGCTCCGGGTCGACGAGATCGCCCGGGTCTTCGTGGCGGTCCTCGGTCATGCGGCTTCACTGTCACCGTCCACGGTCCCCGAGGCGGAGGAGCGGCCGCAGCTGACCCGTGCGCTCGAGTACGCGCGCACCCTCTCCTCCGAGCATGCGCGGGCAGTAGCGATGGAGATCGTCTCGCTCTTCCCCGCCGAGAGCATTTCGGCGCTACTGGGTCAGGGTGCAGGAGAGCGCGAGCTGGTCGAGCGCTACACGCGTCTCGTGCGCACCCTCGCCATCGTCGAGAACGAGAATCTCGCCGTCTTCCGCCCCTGACGGTAGGAGGCGCGCCATCCTTCGGTGCGTTTCGCGCCTCCGCGTCATGATCGCCATTCCCGGGCGTCTTCCTGGTGATGGTGCCACTCCTGGGCGCCCGACGGAACGGATGACCAATGAGCGTCCCCATTTCTACTGCCGACCACGCTTCTGAGTTCAGCATCTCGCACGAGAGCTTCCAGTCCGAGCGTCTCGCACGCCGGCTCGCGCTGCTCGAGACCTCGATCGCTGAGAGCGAGCGAGCTTTGCGGGACAAAACCGATCCGCGCAGCGGAGAGCCTCTGCCTGGAGCGTGCAAAGGACACTGCGCGCAGCTGATCAGCAATCTGGCCACGGAGCGGGTCCTGGCTGAGCACATCCGGGCGATGATCGCAGCTCGGAACTGACGCAGTGCGTACGGCAGCATGGAGTGATGGTCACCATCACCGTTGCCGGTCTCGCCCAGCACTTCCATCCCGCGGAGCGGGGCACGGTTCGCCTCCAGATCTGCCGGGAGTCGCGCTCGCGTGCTCAGGCGCTCGCCGAGGTCACCGCCCTGCACGCGCGGGTCCGCGAGGAGGCCGCGGCCGAGCAGGCGTCCGGTGCCGCCACCTGGTGGTCCTCCGATCAGATCTCGGTCTCGTCGATCCGCAGGTACTTGAAGGACTCCGATGTCACCCAGCTCTTCCAGGTGGCGGCCGCCGGCGTCCGAGTGAAATACCGCGATTTCGCGGCGCTCGGACGCTGGGTCGGCTCGATATCCGAGGTGCCGGGGGTCGAGGTCTCGGGGGTCGACTGGACCGTCACGGCGGCACGGCGGGCGGACATCGAGCGCGAGGTCCGCACCGCGGCCGTGCGCGACGCCCGCGAGAGGGCGGAGGCTTACGCAGCCGCCCTGGGGCTCTCCGAGGTGCGGGTGCTGACGCTGTTCGAGCCCGGGCTGCGCCCGCACACGCGCATCGAGGGCGGATCGGCCCTGATGAGCCGCGCCGCGGCGTTCTCGTCGGCGGAGGAGGCGCTCACCCTCAAGCCCGAGGACATCGAGGTCTCGGCCTCCGTCTCGGCTGATTTCGACGCCTGCTGAGACTCAGCCTGCCTTGTCGAGCGTGCTCCCGCCGATCACGGGAGCCGCCCTCGTGCAGCACCCTGCGGGGCGCAATCACCTGACCCACGTCACTCCTCTCTGTCTGCCTACCTGATGCGATCACCATACAAGTATTGAGCACTCCTCGGCGGAGCTGTCGCGGATCATCGGTTGTCCTGCGCCAGCGGCGGGAAGAGCAGCAGACCGGCGGATGCTGAGGGCATGGTTCGGCGCATCAGCATCCTCTCGTGCGGCCACTATCAGTCGGTCCCGGGGTCGGTGACCCACACCGCGTGGGACGTTCTGCTTAGACGATCGAGTTCGTCGACGTGGCAGAGGACAGGCACTGACGGCGCCGACGTCCGCGTGTACCATTTCGCGCCGCAGCTCGCGTCCCGTTCCTGGTCCTGGTCCTGGCGGCGATCACCGCGCAGCTGCTGCAGCGAGATCGGTACCGGTGTCATCGACGTACGGTATGAGTATCCGCTGTACATCGCGGAGGAGGCGGCCGCCACTGATTCATCTTGGGCGGCAGGCTCGAGTTCGGCGTAACTCGGGATCACCCGAGACGGCTCTGCGCCGCTCTGAGGCGTTCGGCTTCGTCCCGCCGGAAGGAATGACCGACGCCGATCTCGCCCGGCAGAAGGTGCAGATCCTGCGGGAGACGCTCGCCGGCGCCATGAACACCATCGAACAGGGACGGTCCGTCGCCTCTCCGGGCTCACGTCCCGCGGAGGACTGAGTGCCGAGGGTGCGCCGTCAGGCACAGCGCAGGTGTTCAGGCGGCGTCTTCCAGGGCGTTCGACTGGCCGCGGCCCAGCTGCGTCGGGACAGTACCGGCGAGGTGGCCGGGCTCTTCAGCGCCGCGCGCCCGCTGCGCAGCGCGTCGCGGCAGTCCCCCTCGCCCGGCTGCCCGGGGGTCCTCACGACCGGCCGCACGATCCCGCATTAGCAGGGCGAAGGGCCGTCACTGATTCTCGTCGGCGGTGTTCCCCACGCGATCCATGGTGGGCAGCGTCAGCACGTGCAGCGCCGGGACCCCTGCGCTGAGGATGTCCTCGAGAAGGAGAAGCGCTCGATCGGTCAGTTCATCGCCTGGATAGAAGGAGCGGTGCACCTCCGCCGCTTCCTCGACGGAGGCGATGCGGTGAAGTGCGAGGAGCCGAGCGATGTCATCGTCATCACGTCCCGGGCGACTGGCCCGGAGCTTCATCGCCAGGAGCGCGCGAGTCGACGCGATCTCCACGACGATGTCGTTCGCCGAGTGGATCGTCGTCCATTCCACGGTCTCGCCGTAGTCGGGGGAGAAGATCGAGGCGTCCGGGTTCAGCCAGAGAAGGGGCCAGCCCCGCTTTCTGGCGACGACAGCGGCAGCTCTTCTGATGTCCTCGGCCGGGGTCAGGCGCGCGTCGACGTCGTCGGTGAGTCGGCGGTCGCCGAACCAGAACGCGATCGCTGCACCGCCCACGATTCGGATCCCGGCTGGCCGGTGGGATCGCGCCAGGATCCCGACCACGTCGGACAGCCCCTCGACAATGTCCTCGCGGCTGAGCTGATCCCTTACGCGCTCACCAGCGTTTCCGCCTCGATGAGGACGTTGCGCCTGGCGAACTCAGCCGGGACCCGCGTCGCATCCACCCGGGTGCGGACTCCGCCCGTCGGCGGCTGCCACGGCGCCGGGAGAAAGCGCGATGCATCGTCGATCCACTCGGCGCGAGGGAGGCCTTCCTCGTCGAGCCGGTACGCGGCGACGGCCGCGAGTGCCGCACCCCAGCCCGGGTCGGCGAAGGGAGGGGGCTCGGCGAGCGTGAGACCGACCCGGAGAGCGGAGTGCACGTCGGCCAGATTGTCGGCGAGTTGGATGAGCTGCCGGTAGGCGGTCCTGACATCGTCACGGTTCAACGCGTCCGAGATGACCGCCCCGATTGTCGCCGCGTCTTTTCGGATCGTCGGCACGAGCACGATCGAGTGCTGAGTGTGGGAGAGCAGCCGCTCCAGCAGGTCCACCGAAGGCTGCCGCCGAGCGTTCTCGATGCGCGAGAGTGTGGCCTCGGCCACGTCCGACGTCTCGGAGAGCTCGCGCTGGGACAAGCGCGCTCCCCAGCGGGCGGAGCGCAGAAGTCGTGCTGCCGTCATCGCGGCCTCCCGGTTGACGAATGAGTCAATCCTAGCTCGGGAACGCTGCCCCGATCATGGAGGAGGGCGCGCGGGCGACGCCGAAACGACGAATCCCCCCGCCTCTCCGAGGAGAGACGAGGGGATCCGATCGGTATGTCGCCCGATCACTGTGTCCGAGGGGGGACTTGAACCCCCACGCCCTATACGGGCACTAGCACCTCAAGCTAGCGCGTCTGCCATTTCCGCCACCCGGACGAGTGTTGCTGCCGACCTGTGTTTCCGCGGCCGAAGACGACATTAGCACGGTTCCGGGGCCTCGAAGGCCAGCCGCGGCCGCCATCGTCCGAGCGCCGCCGGGCACACGCCGGTAGCGTTGCCGGCATGCCTGACAGTGCAGACGTGACCGGCGCCACCCTCGATGAGACCGCGCTTCTCGCGCGCGACCTCATCCGCTTCGACACCAGCAACTACGGCGACGGGAAGGCCGAGCCCGAGCGCCCTGCCGCCGAGTACGTCGCGGCGAAGCTGCGCGACCTGGGCCTCGAGCCGGAGTTGATCGACTCCGACCCGGGACGCACCAGTGTCGTCGCGCGGGTTACGGGGGAGGACCGCGAGCGCGGAGCCCTCGTCGTCCACGGGCACCTCGACGTGGTGCCGGCCATCGCGGACAACTGGAGCGTCGATCCGTTCGGCGGCGAGATCAAGGACGGGATGCTCTGGGGCCGCGGCGCCGTCGACATGAAGAACATGGACGCGATGATTCTCGCCTCGCTCGGCGACATCCTCCGCGAGGGCCGGCGTCCCTCCCGCGACCTCGTCATCGCGTTCTTCGCCGACGAGGAGGCCGGCGGCGTGCGGGGCTCGGGCTACCTGGCGCGTGAGCGGCCGGAGCTGTTCGCCGGAGCGACCGAGGCGATCAGCGAGGTCGGCGGCTATTCGATCGAACTCGCGGGCAAGCGCGCCTACCTCGTCCAGACGGGGGAGAAGGCGCTGATGTGGCTGACGCTCCGTGCGCACGGCACGGCCGGGCACGGCTCGCAGATCAACGCCACGAACGCCGTCACCCGTCTGGCGCAGGCGATCGCCCGCATCGGCAGTGAGGAGTGGCCCACCCGCCTGACCGATACCACGCGCGAGCTGCTCGACGAGGTCGCGCGCCTCCTCGGCCACGACCCCCAGCGCAGCACTCCGGAGGAGCTCGCGCTCGCCACTGGCACCGCCTCGCGCTTCATCGCGGCAACGCTGCGCACCACCGCGAATCCCTCGATGCTCTCGGCCGGCTACAAGGCCAACGTCATTCCGGACACGGCGGAGGCGACGATCGACGTGCGCGTCCTCCCGGGCGAGGAGGACGCAGTGCTCGAACGCCTCACGGTCCTTGCGGGCGAGCACGTCGAGATCCTGGTGCAGCACCGCGACATCGGGCTCGAGGTCCCCTTCGCCGGCCCCCTCGTCGAGAGCATGGCCGCCTCGTTGCGGCGGTTTGATCCGGGCGCCGAAGTGCTCCCGTACCTGCTCTCGGGCGGCACCGACAACAAGGCTCTCTCGACACTCGGGATCACCGGATACGGGTTCGCGCCACTCCAGCTCCCGTCATCGCTGGACTTCCCGGCGATGTTCCACGGGGTCGACGAGCGCGTCCCACTGGACGCACTAGTGTTTGGCAGGAAGGTCCTGACCGATCTCCTGCTGAGTTCCTGACGGTGCTCCGAGGGTCAGCACCCACCGACTCCGACCGCCTGCTGGCCGACGACGCCCCAGCCCTCTTCGAAAGTGACGCATGGGCCTGCTCGACGCGCTGATCCTGGGACTCGTCCAGGGTCTGACCGAATTCCTCCCCATCTCCTCCAGCGCCCACCTCCGGATCGTCAGCGAGCTGCTGCCCGGTCTCGGCGGGCGCGATACCGGCGCCGCATTCACCGCGATCACGCAGTTGGGCACCGAGACCGCGGTCATCATCTACTTCTGGCGCGATATCGTGCGAATCGTGTCGGGCTGGGCGCGTTCGCTCATCGGCCGGGTCCCGCGTACCGACCCCGAGGCGCGGATGGGCTGGCTCATCATCCTCGGCAGCCTCCCGATCATCGTGCTCGGGCTCGTCTTCCAGGACGCGATCGAGACGACACTCCGCTCGCTCTGGGTCGTCGCCACCACTCTGATCCTCTTCGGCATTCTGCTCGGCGTCGCCGACGCGGTCGGTGCGAAGAAGCGCCGCCTGCGCGACCTCGGCGTCCGCGACGGTCTGATCTTCGGAGGCGCGCAGGCGCTCGCCCTGATTCCGGGTGTTTCGCGCTCGGGTGGCACCATCACCGCCGGCCTCTTCCTCGGCTACGAGCGCAAAGCGGCGGCTCGATACTCCTTCCTTCTCGCGATCCCGGCGGTGTTCGGCAGCGGGCTCTACCAGCTGTACAAGAGCATCAGCGACCCGGAGGTGCTGCCGAACCAAGTCCAGGTCGGCGGGCTCGAGACCCTGGTCGCGACCATCGTCGCGTTCGTGGTCGGCTTCGTTGTCATCGCGTTCTTCATGAGCTACATCTCGCGCCGCAGCTTCCTCCCGTTCGTCATCTACCGCATCGTGCTCGGAGTCGTCCTGATGGTCGCGCTCGGCACCGGCCTCATCGCCGCGTAGATGCGCGCCTGGACTGCCACCGACGTCCCCGCCCTGCCCGGCCGGGGCAGCGCCCCGCGCCTGTACGACACCGCCACCGCGGGCCCCGTCGAGCTCGCTGCGCCGACCGGAGTGGCGGGCCTGTACGTCTGCGGCATCACCCCCTACGACGCGACCCATCTCGGCCACGCCGCCACCTACCTCGCCTTCGACACGGTGCAGCGCGTCTGGCTCGACGCCGGGTACACCGTCGAGTACGCGCAGAACGTCACTGACGTCGACGACCCGCTGCTCGAGCGGGCGAATGCCACGGGTGTGAACTGGCGCGAGCTGGCCGAGGAGCAGGTCGAGCTGTTCCGCGGCGACATGGCGGCGCTGCGCGTGCTGCCTCCCCAGCACTACGTGGGCGTCACCGAGACAGTGGCTCCGATCGCGGAGGCGGTCGCTCGACTGGAGCGCGACGGCGTCGCCTACCGCGTCCCGGCTGGGGATGCGGCCGCGGACGGTGCGAGCGACCTCTACTACGACATCGCCGCAGCCGAGAGCGCCGTCTGGCACCTGGGCAGCGAGAGCGGCCTCGACGCGGAGTCGATGGCTCGGTTCTCGGCCCAGCGCGGCGGCGACCCGGAGCGCGTCGGCAAGCGCGATCCCCTGGATCCGCTGCTCTGGCGCGCCGAACGTGCCGGCGAGCCCGCCTGGGACGCCGAGGTCGGCCGGGGGCGCCCGGGCTGGCACATCGAGTGCTCGGTGATCGCGCTGGACCGCCTCGGTCCCGACTTCACCCTGCAGGGCGGCGGAAGCGACCTCATCTTCCCGCACCACGAATTCAGCGCCGGCCATGCGGCCTCGCTGTCCGGTCGCCCGCTGGCCCGCGCCTACGCGCACGCCGGGATGGTGTCCTACCAGGGCGAGAAGATGAGCAAGTCGCTGGGCAACCTGGTGCTGGTCTCTCGCCTGCGCAGCGAAGGAGTGGACCCGCGCGCGATCCGCCTCGCACTGCTCGCGCACCACTACCGCTCCGACTGGGAGTGGCTACCCGAGGACCTGCCGACGGCCGAGGCTCGCCTGGCCCAGTGGGAGGCGGCGCTCTCCGGCGAGGGCCCGCGCTCAGCCCTGGAGGTGCTCGCGCGTCTGCGCGAGGTGCTGGCCGAGGATCTGGACACTCCGGGAGCGCTGTCCGTCGTCGACGCCGCGCTGGCGGACGGAGTGGACGATCCGTCGCTCCTGCGCGACGCCCTCGACGCCCTCCTCGGCGTCCGCCCGGCCTGAGCGCGCGAAAAGCCCTCGGCTACTCCGGTGGACCAGCGCAGACTAGGGACGCCAGGGCTCCTCGCCGGACCGGCCGTCGCCGCGGCGACGGAGGTAGCGCTCGAACTCCTGCGCGATCGCCTCGCCGCTGGCCTCGGGGGAGTCGACCGTATCGCGTGCCTGCTCCAGCTGGGCGATGTAGGCGGCCATCTCCTCGTCGTCGGCGGCGAGAGCGTCGATGCCGCGTTCCCACTCCTCCGCCTCTTCGACCAGGTCCCCGCGGGGAATCGCCAGGCCGACGACCTCCTCGAGCTTCTCGAGCAGCGCCAGCATGGCCTTGGGCGAAGGAGCGTTGTGCACGTAGTGCGGGACGGACGCCCAGATCGACACGGCCGGAATCCCCACCTTCTGCGCGGCCTCGCCGATCACGCTGAGAATGCCGACCGGACCTTCGTAGCTGGAGCGTTCGAGTTCGAACGAGTTGCGCAGTTCGCCGTTTTCGCTCGACGCGAAGATCGAGATCGGGCGGGTGTGCGGGACATCCGCGAGCATCGCGCCGAGGAAGACCACCGCCGAGATGTCGATCGCGAGCATCGCGTCGACCACCTCTGCGGCGAAACTCTTCCAGCTGCGCGAGGGCTCGGTGCCGATCATCAAATAGAGGGCGCTCTCGGCGTCGACAGAGGTCTCGGCGGGGCCGAAGATCTGCGTGCCGGGCCAGGAAAGACTGCGACGTCCGTCCTCCCCGATGGAGAGCAGGGGGCGGGTGTACTGGAAGTCGTAGTACTGCTCGGCGTCGACGGCGAAGAGGGGCACGTACTCCCCGGCGTCCTTGACGAGCCTCAGCGCGCCACTCGCAGCGTCGCCGGCGTCGTTCCAGCCCTCGAAGGCCACGACCAGGACGTTCCCCGTGATCACGTTCATAGGCAGGATCTCCGCGTTCGGCTCGATGTCCGGGAAGCGCACATCGCGCCTGCCCCGTCGGTCCAGGATAGGACCCGCCTTCACCCTCGCCTGTCCCGGCCGCTGGGATCGGCCGCGCTGTTCGCTCTCGGCTCGCACATCACTCCGCGGGCGAGAGTCGGTCCGCGGGCGAGAGTCGCTTCGGGGCTCTCGGCCCGCTCCTGAGTTCTCGGCCCGGGGAGGCGAACGCGCTGCCGGTACCATAGACGCTCGTGACTCCCGAGACCTCTGCCCGGCCGCTACCCTTCGAGCCGCTCGAGGAGGTCGGCGCTCTCGCCGCCGTCCTGTGGGACATGGACGGCACACTCGTCGACACTGAGCCCTACTGGATGGCGTCCGAGCACGCTCTGGTCTCGTCGTTCGGCGGAGTGTGGACGCACGAGGACGCGATGGGCCTCGTCGGCTCCGGTCTGCCGGACGCCGCTCGAATCCTGCAGAGCAAGGGCGTCGACCTCTCCGTCGACGCGATCATCGACCGGATGACCGACGAGGTGATCGCGCAGCTCGCCGTGAGTATTCCGTGGCGGCCGGGAGCCCTGGAACTCCTCCGCGCCGTCGCGGACGCGGGTGTCCCGCAGGCCCTGGTCACGATGTCGATCTCGCGGATGGCCGCCGCCGTTGTCGACCGGATCCCGTTCGTCGCCTTCGCGGCCGTCGTCAGCGGCGACATGGTCGAACGCAGCAAGCCCGACCCGGAGGCCTACCTCCTCGCCGCGAGCACGCTCGGAGTCGACATCACCGCGTGCGTCGCGATCGAGGACTCGCTCACCGGCCTCAGCGCCGCCGTCGCCTCCGGAGCCGCCGTCGTCGGCGTCCCGCACCAGCTCGAACTGGACCCCACCGCCCCCTACGCCCTCTGGCCCACCCTCGCGGGCCGCACCGTCGCGGATCTCACGAGGGTGTCCTCCGAGCACCGCGGTGCCGGCCCGGCTCCGACCGAGACGGGGTCCCGCCGATGACCGGTGAAGCACTTCAGCATTCCGGCCCCTTCCGCGCAGGTGACCGAGTCCAGCTGACCGGGCCGAAGGGGCGGATGAACACCATCACGCTCGTCCCGGGCGCGGTGTTCCACACCCACCGCGGCGGCATCGAGCACGACACCGTCATCGGGCTGCCCGATGGCTCCGTCGTGACCAACACGGTCGGAGTGGAGCACCTCGCGCTTCGCCCGCTCCTCGCCGACTTCGTGATGTCGATGCCCCGGGGAGCGGCGATCGTCTACCCGAAGGACGCCGCGCAAATCCTCGCGCTCGCCGACGTCTTCCCCGGCGCCCGCGTGGTCGAGGCGGGCGTTGGCTCCGGCGCGCTCTCCCTGTGGCTGCTCCGGGCGGTCGGACCGACAGGTCGGCTCGCCTCGTTCGAACGGCGCGAGGAGTTCGCCGATGTCGCCCGCGCGAACATCGAGACCTTCCTCGGCTACGCGCCCGACAACTGGAGCGTCACGGTCGGCGACCTTGTCGAGGCGCTGCCCGAGACTGTTCCCGCCGGTGAGGCCGACCGTGTCGTGCTGGACATGCTCGCCCCGTGGGAGTGCCTGGACGTTGCCGCCGAGGCCCTCACGCCCGGGGGAGTGCTCCTGTGCTACGTGGCCACCGTCACTCAGCTGTCGCGGACGGCCGAGGCGATCCGCGCCTCGGGACTGTTCACCAATCCGGCGTCGAACGAGACGATGGTCCGCGGCTGGCACGTCGAGGGTCTGGCCGTCCGCCCCGACCACCGGATGATCGGCCACACCGGTTTCCTCATCACGGCCCGCCGCCTCGCTCCGGATACCGTGTTGCCCGAGCTCAAGCGGCGCCCGTCGAAGACGGACTTCAGCGACGAGGACGTGGAGGCCTGGACCCCCGGCGCGCTCGGCGAACGGGCCGTCAGCCAGAAGAGCCTGCGCAAGCGGGTCCGGGAGGCAGCCACCAGCGCTGAGCTCTCCCGCGCCCGCGGCTTCGGCGAGGACCCTGCGGAGCCCGACGACGAGGGCATCCTCTAAGCTGTTCCCGGCCTCCGGGCCGACTCCACTCGGAGCGTCACTACTCGGGATGTCACCGCTCCCCTTCTCTCGAATCGAGGACTCGTGCGCAGGACCACCGCGCTCATCGCAGGCATCGGAATCGTCGCCGCTCTCACCGGATGCACCGCGTCCTCCTCGACAGCGGACTGCGACGCTCCGTTCTCCTCCGGCGACTCGTCGGCCGCGGTCAGGGCCACGGGCGACTTCGGCGTGAAGCCGGACGTCAGCGTGCCGTCGCCGCTGAAGGCCGACGGCACCCAGGTCAGCACGCTGATCAAGGGCTCCGGTGCTCCCCTCGAGAAGGGCCAGCTGGTCACCATCGACTACACCCTGGTCAACGGAGCGGACGGCACCGTCCTCGAGACCTCGCCCTACGACGGGTCGAGCACCGCGCGCTTCGGTGTCGGCGGGGCCGGACTCGCCGGCCTCAACGAGGGTCTGCTTTGCACCCGGGTCGGCTCAAGGGTGGCCATCGCGATCGCCCCCGAGGACGGCTTCGGTCAGGCGGCCTCCCAGCTGGGCATTTCTGCCGATGACACCCTCGTGCTCGTCGCTGACGTCCGCGAGGCGTCGCTCGCCCGCGCGAACGGCTCCGCCCAGCCCGTCCCCGACGGCTTCCCCATCGTGACCCTCGGCAACGACGGACGCCCCGGCCTGGCGAAACCCTCCGGTAGCGCTCCGACCGACCTGCGCATCGCGCAGCTCAAGAAGGGCGACGGCGACGTAGTCGCAGAGGGCGACCAGGTCGTGGTGGCCTACACCGGCTGGCAGTGGAGCGACGGGAAGGTGTTCGACTCCAGTTGGGAGAAGGGCGCGCCCACGGTGTTCACCGCGGCCGACGGATCGACGACCCAGGGCGGAGTGATCGCCGGATTCGCGAAGGCACTCATCGGCCAGCCCGTCGGCTCGCAGGTCATCGCGGTGATCCCGCCGGAACAGGGCTACGGCGACCAGGGCTCGCCCCAGGGCGGTATCCCCGGCGGCGCCACGCTGATCTTCGTCGCCGACATCCTCGGAAAGGTCTGACCGGACCCGCCCCTAGACTGGAGAGCGTGCCTGCCGACGCCCCGCCATCGAGCCGCGTTCCGGCCGAGGAGCGTCTGTTCAACCTCGTGCTCGCGCTCGTCGCGGCCGAGAACGGATTGACGAAGGCCGATGTGCTTTCCACTGTGCAGGGCTACCGCCAGCGCTCGGGACGAGGTGACCGTACGTCGCTCGAGCGTCAGTTCGAGCGGGATAAGGACGACCTGCGCGAGCTGGGCATCCCGATCGAGACGGTCGACGCTCCGGGCGATCCCGGCAACACGCAGACCGTCCGGTACCGCATCGCGAAGCGCAGCTACGATCTCCCCGCCGACCTCGCTTTCGACCCGGAGGAACTCGCCCTCCTGCGTCTGGCCGGCGCCGTGTGGCGGGAGGGTACCCTCTCGGCGGAGTCGCGGCGCGCGCTGATCAAGCTGCGCTCACTCGGCGTGGAGTCGGTTGACCCCGTCATCGGCATCAGCCCCTCGATCCGAGTCCGCGAGGCCTCGTTCGAGCCGCTGAACGCCGCGCTGGACCGCGGCCAGGTCGTCCGCTTCCCCTACCTCAAGCCGGGAGGCGACAAGCCGCGAGTGCGCACCGTGCAGCCCCGCGCGCTGGTCCATCACCAGGGCCGCTGGCACTTGCACGGCTGGGATGAGGGCGCCGAGGGCACCAGGACCTTCCTCCTCTCCCGGATCGTCGGACCGGTCGCTTCGACCGGCCGCCTCTCTCCGCCGGCGGACGGCGCTCACGCGGCGACGGCGCTCGCCCAGCTCGACGAGATCCTCCTGCGCAACAGCGCGCTCCTGCGGGTTGCCCCCGACTCCGACGCTGCCCTTCGCCTGGGCGGACGCGCCGAAGCCGCCGACGAGGGGCAGGACCTGCTGCGACTGCACTACACCGACCCCGACGTGCTCGCCGACGAGCTCGCCAGCCACGGCCCCGAGGTCCGCGTTCTCGAGCCGGAAGAGTTGCGTCGGCGCGTCCTCGAGCGCCTCCGACGCACCCTGGACGATCACGAAGGCGACCCCCGTGGCTAGACCCCGCTCCCTGCAGGCCCGTGACCGCTTGGCCGTCCTGCTCTCGCTCGTGCCCTACCTGCTCGACCGCGGCCGGGTCTCGGTCGCCGAGGTCGCCGCCCACTTCGAGATCGCCCAGGAGGAGGTGCGGCGCGCCGTGCGCCTCATCGCCGTCTCGGGGATCCCGGGCGAGACAGCGCAGTACCAGGCGAACGACCTCTTCGACATCAGCTGGGACGACTTCGAGGAGAACGATCACGTCGTCCTCACCCAGCAGGTCGCGATCGACGACTCGCCGCGGTTCTCGGCGCGCGAAGCCGCCGCGCTCATCGCAGGGATGCAGTACCTCGCGGCGCTGCCGGAGAACCAGGGGAACGATCGGATCGCCTCGCTGATGGGCAAGCTCGCGCGCGGCGCCTCGTCGGCCCCGAGCGCGGTGGCTGTTTCACGCGGCACCGGCGCCGACAGTGCGGTGGCGCTTCTGCGCACCGCGATGGCGTCAGCGACTCAGGTCGCCTTCGACTACCGCAGCGCGCGCGGTGAGACGGAGTCGCGGCTCGTCGACCCCTTCGTCCTCGAGTCCGTCGACCGGGACTGGTATCTGCGGGGGTGGGACCACCTGCGCGAGGGCGTCCGCACCTTCCGCGTCGACCGGATGCGCTCGCTCCGCGACACAGCGACGCCGATCGTCCGCCGCCGCAACGAGGTCACCCTCTCGGAGCGGCTGTTCGAGGCCTCCGCATCGGACCTGGTCGTGGATGTGCGGGTCGCGCCGAGCGCTGTCGTGCTGCTGGGTGACTACGCGGCCGACGCCGAGTTCCCCGAGCCGGTGCCGGGGGAGGAGGACCGGGGCGTCCTGGTGCGCCTGCGCGTTGCCCACTTGCAGGGTCTGACCCGGCTGGTTGCGTCGTTGGCGGGACTCGTCACCGTGGTGGCACCCCCTGAGGCGCGCGTCGCCGTCAGGCAGTGGGCGGCCGCCGCACTCGCCGCGAACGAGGAGGAGTCGTCGTGACCTGGTGGTCGTGGATCCTGATCTGGGTCGGGCTCGTTCTGGGTGCTCTCGCGATGCTCGTGCTCGTCGCGCTGGCCTACTGGCGCAAGGGAAAGCTCCTGCTCGGGCAGCTGTCGGAGGTGACCGCGAAGCTCGAGACCCTCAGCCCGGGTGCGACGGACGATCTGCCGCCGCGGCCGCCCTCGTCACTGTTCGCCGATCGGGACGACGTGCGGCGTGCTCGCGAGGGCCGCCGCGACGCCCGGCGCGACAGGATCGATCTCAGACGGTCGGAAAGGGTCGAACGGGGTAAGCTCCTGGTACACCGCAACCGACAAGTGAAGTGAGTCTGCAATGTTCGCTGGCCTCCAGGGGTGGCACCTCCTCATCATCCTCGCCGTGATCCTCCTCCTGTTCGGTGCGCCCAAGCTCCCGCAGCTGGCCCGCAGTGTCGGGCAGTCGATGCGGATCTTCAAGAGCGAGGTCAAAACCATGAAGGACGAAGACGGCACCGAGCGCCGTGAGTCGACCGACGGAACCAGCGGCACTGTCGCCGGGTCCACCGGGACGACCACCGGAACCGGCACCACCACGCCGCCTGAGTCCCCGCTCAAGTAATGACGTCCGTGGCAGCGAAGAAGCCACGGACGAAGCGGACGAAGAACACCGACGGGCGCATGTCGCTCGGGGCACATCTCGTCGAGCTTCGCAATCGGCTCTTCAAGTCGGCGATCGCCATCGTCATCGCGTGCGTCGTCGGATGGTTCGTCTCGGAGTGGGTCTTCGAGGCCCTCAAGGCTCCGATCTCCGAGGTGGCCGCGACCCAGGGCAAAGAGGCGATCCTCAACTTCCCGACCATCGCCGGCGCTTTCGACCTTCGGCTCCAGATCGCCCTCACGGTGGGCATTGTTCTGGCGAGCCCGGTCTGGCTCTACCAGATCTGGGCGTTCCTCGTGCCCGGCCTCACCCGCAAAGAGATGCGGTACGGGCTGGGATTCATCCTGACCGCCATCCCGCTGTTCTTCGCGGGGTGCGCGGCAGGCTGGTTCGTGTTCCCGCACATCGTCGAGCTGCTGACCAGCTTTACCGGTACCGACGCCGCTAGCTTCCTCGACGCGAAGATCTACTACGAGTTCGTGCTCAAGCTGGTCCTCGTCGTCGGCATCGCTTTCGTGCTGCCGGTATTCCTCGTGCTGCTCAACTTCCTCGGCGTGCTCCCCGGCATGCTGATCCTGAAGTCGTGGCGCTTGGCGATCATGGCGATCGTGCTCTTCACGGCGATCGCGACGCCGGCCGCCGACCCGATCTCGATGTTCCTCCTGGCCATCCCGATCATTGTCCTGTTTTTCCTCGCGTGCGGGATCGCGATCCTGCACGACCGGCGCGCCGCCAAGCGCCAGCTGGTGTTCGACGGTAGTCCCTCCGACCTGCCCGCGTGACCGAACCGTCTCCCGCCGAGCGGTTCGCCGCGTTCCGCACGCGCCAGGGTCACGCGAGGGTCGAAGCGTTCCGCTCGACCCTCGCGTTCGACCTCGACCCCTTCCAGTACGAGGCGTGCAGCGCTCTCGACGACGGCCACAGTGTCCTCGTCGCGGCACCCACCGGTGCCGGCAAGACGGCCGTGGCCGAATTCGCGATCCACCTCGCCATGCAGGATCCGACGGCCAAGGTCTTCTATACGACGCCGATGAAGGCGCTGAGCAACCAAAAGTTCCAGGAGTTCGTCGAGGACTACGGGGCGTCCGAAGTGGGCCTGCTCACCGGTGACTCCAACGTCAACTCGCGCGCTCGGATCGTCGTCATGACGACCGAAGTTCTGCGGAACATGCTCTACGCCGACTCCGACCTCCTGCGCGATCTCGCCTACGTGGTGATGGACGAGGTGCACTATCTCGCCGACCGCTTCCGCGGCGCCGTCTGGGAGGAGGTGATCATTCACCTCCCGCAGCGCGTGCGGCTGGTCTCGCTCAGCGCGACCGTGTCGAACGCCGAGGAGTTCGGCGACTGGCTGCAGACCGTCCGCGGTGAGACCGAGGTGATCGTCTCGGAGGAGCGGCCCGTGCCGCTCGACCAGCACGTCCTCGTGGGCGGCAAGCTCGTCGACCTCTTCGACTCCTCGGGCCGGGCGGCGACCAACCGGGTGAACCCGGAGCTCGCTCGGATGGCTCAGGGCGGCTCGCGCGTCGAGCGCGGTGGGCGCAGCGGCCGCGGTGGGCGGGGCGGTCGTGGCCGCGTCCCGGAGCAACGCAGCGAGGAGCTGGTGCTGCGTTCGGAGGTCGTCGACATCCTCCGTGGCAAGAATCTCCTCCCGGCGATCTTCTTCGTCTTCAGCCGGGCCGGCTGCGACCAGGCCGTCCGCCAGGTGCTGCGCTCGGGCGTGCGCCTCACTGAGCGGCACGAGCGCGACGAGATCCGCGCCATCGTCGAGGAACGCTGCCGGACCATCCACGACGAGGACCTCGCCGTCTTGGGCTACTGGGAGTGGCTCGACGGTCTGCAGCGCGGAGTCGCGGCGCACCACGCCGGCATGCTCCCTGCCTTCAAGGAGGTCGTCGAGGAACTCTTCCTGCGCCGACTCGTGCGCGTGGTCTTCGCGACCGAGACGCTCGCTCTCGGCATCAACATGCCGGCCCGCACCGTGGTCCTCGAGAAGCTCGAGAAGTTCAACGGCGAGGCGCGCGTGCCGATCACTCCGGGGGAGTACACCCAGCTCACGGGTCGCGCGGGGCGGCGCGGGATCGATGTGGAGGGCCACTCCGTCATTCAGTGGCGAGGCGGGATGGACCCCCAGGCGGTCGCCTCCCTCGCCTCGCGGCGGACCTATCCGCTCAATTCCAGCTTTCGCCCCAGCTACAACATGGCCGCGAATTTGATCGAGCAGTTCGGCCGAGTGCGCACGCGCGAGATCCTCGAGTCGTCGTTCGCGCAGTTCCAGGCCGATCGCTCCGTGGTCGACCTCGCCCGTCGGGTCCGCCAGCAGGAGGAGTCGATGGCGGGCTACGTCGCGGCGATGCAGTGTCACCTGGGCGACTTCGAGCAGTACGCGGCGATCCGCCGAGAGATCGGGGACCTCGAGCGCAGGGGAGCGGTGCGCGGCGAGTCGGCCTCGCACGCCGAGCGCGAGAAGCGGCAGGGACAGCTGACGAGTCTACGGCGGCGGATGAAGGCACACCCGTGCCATGCCTGCTCCGACCGCGAGCAGCACGCCCGCTGGGCCGAGCGCTGGTGGAAGCTGCGCCGCGAGACAGACGAGATCGAGCGTCAGATCCGCTCGCGCACCGGAGCCGTCGCCCGCATCTTCGATCACATCACCGAGGTCCTGCTCGAGCTCGGGTACTTCCGCCGCGACGAGGTCGGCGAACTCTCCCTGACTCCCAACGGACGGACACTGCGCCGGATCTACGGTGAGCGCGATCTGCTCGTCGCGGAGTGCCTTCGCAAGCAGGCGTGGATCGAGCTCGACCCCGCCGGCCTCGCGGCGATGGCGTGCTGCCTCGTCTTCGAGCCGCGGCGCGAGGAGGGGACGCTCGGTGAGCGCTTCCTGCCTCGTGGCGCGTTCCCGGAGGCACTCGAGAAGACGCAGCTGCTCTGGGCCCGCCTCGACGATGTCGAGCGCGAGCACCGGCTGCCCGGCAGCAACCCGATGTCGACGAGTCTCGCGCTCTCGATGAACATGTGGGCCAAGGGGATGCCGCTCGACATGGTGCTGCGCGAATCCGACATGGCGGCCGGCGACTTCGTCCGCTGGGCCAAGCAGACCATCGACCTGCTCGACCAGCTGTCGGTCGTCGCCGAGGGGAAAGTCGGCCGCGCCGCGCGCACCGCCCTCGACCTCGTGCGCCGCGGCATCGTCGCCTACTCGACCGTCGCATGAAGCCGGTCGGCCCTCCGCCCGACGGGCGGACCGTTCCCCTGTGGGTGGCGTTGCCCCTCGCGGCCCTCGGCGGCGCCGTGCTCGATCGCGGCTTCCCCGACTCGGATATCTGGCCGCTCGCCATCGCGGGTACGGCGGCTATCCTCTTCGCCCTGGCGGGACGCGGCTTCTGGAGCGGCGCCCTCGTCGGCCTCGTCGGCGGCGCCGTCTTCTGGGGTGTCCACATCGAATGGCTGACCCTCTACCTCGGACCTGTTCCGTGGGCGGCTCTCGCCGGCCTGCAGGCGATCTTCTTCGCTCTCGCTGCGGGGCTCATGGCGGTCGTCTCGACGCGCGGCCACCGCGTCTGGACGGGTCCGCTCGGCCGCATGGTCGGCCTCCCCGCCCTGCTCGCCGCGCTCTGGATCGGGCGGGAGACGACCACGAACGTCTGGCCGTACGGAGGGTTCTCCTGGGGACGGCTGGCGATCTCGCAGTCCCTCGGCCCGCTCGCTGGTCTCGCGGCGTGGATCGGCTTCGCCGGCCTGGGCTTCGTGGTGGCGTTCCTCGCCGCCGTGCTCGCGCAGGCGGTCCGGGAGGTCTCCGTCCCGGCTCCCGCACGGGTGAGTGCGGTCGCGGGCTTCGCGATCGTCGCTCTGGTGTTCCCCGCCTGGCCCGCGCCGACCGAGGGCACCACGCGAATTGCCGCCGTCCAGGGAGACTCCGACGCGGGGCTGTTCTCGCAGAGCTATCGCGGTCAGATCCTCGAGGATCACACTTCCGCGACGTTGCCGATCCTCGACCAGGACGTCGACATGGTGGTGTGGCCCGAGAACGGAGTCGACATCGACCCGACTCGCAACCGCCAGTCCGCCGCCGTGCTCGACTACCTCAGCCGGACGATGGACGCGCCGTTCATCATCGGCACCATCACCACTCCCTCCGACAACGTCTTCTACAACAGCTCGCTGCTCTGGAAGGCGGGGGAGGGTGCCACCCAGGTGTACGACAAGGTGCACCCGGTCCCCTTCGCCGAGTACATGCCGGACCGAGCGTTCTGGCGGATGTTCGCACCCGACCTGGTCGACCTGGTGAGCCGCGACTACTCGATCGGCACCCGGCCCAACGTCTTCGATGTGAACGGCGTGCTCGCCGGTATCGCGATCTGCTTCGACATTTCGGACGACGCGCTGACGAACGCGATGGTCGACGGGGGTGCGCAGGTCATCCTCGGACAGACCAACAACGCCGACTTCGGCCGGACCGACGAGAGCGTCCAGCAGCTGGCGATCGCACGCCTGCGCGCCATCGAGACCGGGCGGAGCGTGGTCAACATCTCGACCGTCGGGACGAGCGCGATCATCGGTCCGGACGGCACAACGATCGACTCTCTGACATGGTTCGAGCCGGGTGTCATGGTGGACGAGGTTCCCCTCGCCTCCACCACGACCCCGGCTCTGGTGTGGGCTCGAAACCTGGGCTGGTACTTCCTGGCCGCTGGTCTCGTCGGCATGGTCTCGTTCGTCCTCAGGACTCGCGAGACGCTCCGCCGTTCCCGCTGAGCGGCGCTAGGCGCCGATCTTGTGCTCGCCGCGCCGGGCCCGCAGGTAGGCGAGCCGCTCCTCGAGCAGCTCCTCCAGCTCTGCACGGGTGCGCCGCTCGAGCAGCATGTCCCAGTGGGTGCGCGGAACTTTTTGCTCGCCCTTGTCCACGACGACCGGCTTCGAGTCCACCATCAGAGTGGCCTCGTGGCCGCAGGAACGGCACTCCCAGGTCTCTGGCGCTTCCGCGTCGGCCGAGAACACCATGTCGGTGTCGTGGCCGCAGTTCGCGCAGTGGTATTCGTAGGTCGATCGCGCGGAGAAGACGACGCCTTCTTCGCTCTGCAGGCTCTGGGATCCGAGCCGCATTCCTCGCAAGCTTCGATCTGCCATTGTGTGGTCTCCTCTCGCTGTGATTCCCCAGTGTCAACGTCGTAGCTGGAGGTGGTCTTCCCGTCCCTGCCTTTGCCAGAGAATCCTCAGGTCGGAGGCATAATCGACGGCTCAGGCGGCCCGCGAGCGGGTGGCTTCGGAGAGCGTGTCGACGGCCGCTCGGGCGAGGTCGGTGCGGTCGGTCACGAGGGCGTCGACTCCGAGTGCGAGGAGTTCTCTCATCCGCTCTGGATCGTTGATCGTCCAAAGGTGGATGTCGCAGCCGGTCGCCCGCAGCCGGGAGAGAATCCGCGGTCGGGCGACCCGCAAACCGACCGCGGTCTCGGGCACGTGGAGCGCGTCGATGCCACGGAGGGCGTGCGGCGGAGGCGCCCATGATTGCAGCGACGACCGGCACGACCGCGTCGCCCGCCTTCACGTCGATGCTGAAGCGCGCATGGGGGAGGGAGGCGAGGGCCTGCTCGAGAGAGGCGCGTGCGTCGGTCTCCAGCAGATCGGCGCCGGCGGCGAGAGCCCGCTCGAAGGCGGCAATCGTGTTGCCCTCGGCGGGCGGACCACATCCGCGATGCGCGAGCACCCGGGGCGTCGGTCCGCTGAGGACGAGGGGACGCACGGGTGCGCGCATTGCGGGCTCTTCGCGCGGATCAGACGGCGGGCGGCGGGGGAGTGGGCGCGGATCCCGCCTGCGGCGAGTCCTGGGGCCGGACCGCGGGGGCGGCCTGGCCACGCTGGCCCAGCGCGCCTCCGATGCCCTTGAGCGCCTCCGTGAGCTCGCTCGGAATGACCCAGAGCTTGTTCGCACTGCCCTCGGCAATCTTGGGCAGCGTCTGAAGGTACTGGTAGGCGAGGAGCTCGCTGTCCGGGCGACCCTCGTGAATCGCGTGAAACACCGTCGTGATCGCCTTCGCCTCACCCTCGGCTCGCAGCACCGCGGCTTTCGCCTGCCCCTCCGCTGCGAGGATGGCGGCCTGGCGCTGTCCCTCCGCGTTGAGGATCTGGGACTGCTTCGTGCCCTCAGCGGTGAGGATCACGGCGCGACGGTCGCGCTCGGCGCGCATCTGCTTCTCCATCGAGTCCTGAATGGAGAGGGGCGGATCGATGGCCTTGAGCTCGACGCGTCCGACCCGGATGCCCCACTTACCAGTGGCCTCGTCGAGGACGATGCGCAGCTGGCCGTTGATGTTGTCGCGGGAGGTCAGTGCCTCCTCGAGGTTCAGGC
Source organism: Rathayibacter tritici (assembly GCF_002932875.1). Classification (GTDB taxonomy): domain Bacteria; phylum Actinomycetota; class Actinomycetes; order Actinomycetales; family Microbacteriaceae; genus Rathayibacter; species Rathayibacter tritici. The sequence continues at coordinate 144,429 of NZ_PSWS01000058.1, read as the reverse complement.
CGCCGACAACGTTGCGGAGGGTGGTGGTGGTCAATTGCTCGACCGCGCCGAGGTAGTTCGCGATCTCGTAGGTCGCGGCCCGCGCGTCCGTCACCTGGAAGTAGACGACCGTGTCGATCGAGACCACCAGATTGTCCTCGGTAATCACGGGCTGCGGCGGGAACGAGACAACCTGCTCGCGGAGGTCGATCAGGGGGCGGACCCGGTCGACGAACGGCACCACGAGGTTCAGGCCGGGCAGCAGAGTCTTGTGGTACTTGCCCAGCCGCTCAACCACACCGGCGGTGGCCTGAGGGATGATGCGGACCGCCCGGAACAGGACGACCAGCGCGAAGAGGACGACGGCAGCGACGATGACGAGCGTCACCACGGAGGAGGGTGTCACGAAGTGCTCCTTTCGGCGGGGACGACGACCGCGGTCGCGCCCTCGATGGCGGTGACGACGACTCTCTCGCCGACTCCGAGTGTGCGGTCCTGGACGAGCGGGGACAGACGGACGGTCCACGTCTCGCCGTTGGCGAGCTTGACCTGGCCGGCGCCGGGGCCGGCGATGACGACGCTGCCGGCCAAGCCGAGGAGGGCGTCCGCACCGCTGGGGGTGGGATCTCCTCCGCGTTTGAGGAGGCGCAGAAGGGGAGGGCGCACGGTGAATAACAGCAGCGCGGCGAGGATTGCAGCAACGGGGACCTGGATCCAGAAGGGAACTCCGACCAGGCCGACGAGCAAGCCGCCGATGCTGCCGACGGCCAGCATCAGGAAGGTGAACTCGAGGGTGATCATCTCGATGATCACGAAGATGAGGATCAGCGCGAGCCAGAGGATCCACGCGTACTGGGTGACAGCGTCCATGCTGTGTGCTCCTTCCCCTCGACGAGCAGTTGCAGGCTAGCAACACCCCCCGGACAGGGCCTGAGAGCGGAGTGTGCTCCGTGGCCTCGGGGCGGTTGGTAGGCTTCGGGGTCGGGCCGCGGCCCGTTATCGTGCCCGATCCGGCCCCGAGTCGGCGTCCTGGAGGAATACCTCGTGTCCAATCCCCTCGCACCCGGTTCCCTCGACGGCACGCGCGCCCTCGTCACCGGATCGTCCCGTGGCATCGGCGCCGACACGGTCCGCTACTTCGCCGAGGCAGGAGCCCGCGTCGTCGTCAACTACCGCTCGAAGGCGCCCCGGGCCGACAAGCTCGTCGCGCAGATCGTCGAGGCCGGCGGCAGCGCCATCGCGGTCGGCGCCGACCTCACCGACGCCGACTCGCGCGCCCAGCTCTTCTCGCGCATCGAGCAGGAGTACGGCGGACTCGACATCCTGGTGCTCAACGCCTCCGGCGGCATGGAGAGCAACAGAGGAGAGGACTACGCGATGGTCCTCAATCGCGACTCGCAGCTCGCCGTGCTCGACGCGGCTCTTCCGCTGCTCGGCGAGGGCTCACGGGTCGTGTTCGTGACGAGCCACCAGGCGCACTTCATCCACACGACTCCGACGATGCCGGAGTACGAGCCTGTCGCCCTGTCGAAGCGGGCCGGCGAGGACGCCCTGCGCGAGCGGATCGGCGAGCTCGCGGAGCGCGGAATCGGCTTTGTCGTCGTGTCCGGCGACATGATCGAGGGAACCATCACAGCGACGCTGCTGGAGCGCTCGAACCCGGGTGCGATCAGCTCGCGGCGCGAGTCGGCGGGCAAGCTCTACAACGTGCAGGAGTTCGCGGCCGAGGTCGCGCTGGCGGCGGTCGAGCCGATCCCGGCGGACAACACGCGCTTGGTCGGCGACATCTCGGACTTTAGCTGATCAGATCCGCGGGTGATGGGCGCCCGTGGCGTCTCGGACACGTGCCGTCGACCAGTGCTCTGATCCGGTCGCTCCTCATACTCCGATAATGCACATTATGTCAGTTCGTGCTGACCAGTTCACCGTGGAGGGTCAGCGCTGGTGCGCAAGAATGTGCCGCACGATCGGGCCGGGAGTCCTGCTGTCGCAGTGCTCCCGGCCCGAGCTCGGTTACTCCAAGAAGTAAGCAGACACCGTCTCCTCGTTGACGGTCGCTGCTGTCACCGGTGACACGGCGCCGCCGAGTACTCCAGCAGACGTGATCGCCTCGAGGACGGGGCCGTCGAGGATGATCCTGACCGTGCCACCGGCATGCGGTGCGCTCCAGGTCTCCTCGCCCGTTCGTTCGAGCACGATGGAGTCTTCGGTCCGAATCAGAGCGGCGACTCGTTCACCGGCGTTGAGGAGGTCGATCCGCTCGCCGATCCCGCCCGGCGTCCATTCCAGGTCGACGACCTGCCCTGCGATCCGACTCAGATCCGCCCGACCGGCTCGAGCTGCCTCGAGCGACGGGTGGGCGGTGGTGACGAGGCTGCCGTCGCGGATCTCCAGGACGTGCGGGACGCTGAGTGCGCTGCTCCAGCCGACGTCCCCGTCCTCGACGCCACGCATCCAGAACATCAAGCACGGCCGGCCGTCGGCATCGCGGAAGAAGGACGGGGCGTAGTAGGACTCGCCGAAGCTCAGCCTCCCCCAGGTATCCGCGTCGAAGCGGCCGTTCGCGTAACTGCCGACGCCGTAGCCCGCGTAGTAGAGCACGTCGTCATCCCAGACCGAGCTGACCAGGACGTGGCGCCCGTCGACCTCGATGATCTGCGGGCACTCCCAGAGTGCACCGACCCAGACGGGTTCCCGTTCCGCTGTGTTGCGTCGTGCGGCGACGCCGTCGAAGGTCCAGTCCTGCAGGTCTGTCGAGGTGTAGGTGACGGCGAGGGCATCCCCGTCCGCGGTACCGGCGCCGACGACCATGCGCCAGCTCTTGCCCTCTCGGATGATGAACGGGTCGCGGAAGGCGATCAGGTCGAGGTCGTCGGGGGTTTCGAGCAGGACAGCGCCCTTCTCCCAGTGATCCCAGGATCCGTCCGTCGCACGGGCGATGCGGATGCGGCCCCGGCCGAGGTCGGGCTGGACGGTCGAGGTGTAAAGGATGACCGCTCCGTCGGGTTGATCGACGAGACTGCCGGTCCAGATTCCGTCGTCCCCATCGCCGGGCGCGAGGGCGACGGGTCGGCGGTCCCAGTGCAGCAAGTCCGGTCCGACCGCGTGTCCCCAGTGGCAGTTCGGGGCCCACACCGTGCTGTCCGGGACGTACTGGTGGAAGAGGTGGTACTCGCCGTCGTGGAAGGTGATCCCGTGCGGGTCATTGATCCACCCGGTCTCGGCAGTGAAGTGGATCCGCGGGCGGGTCACGCGCGTCCTCCGTCGTAGCGCCGGCGGATCTGCGCGGCCTGCTCGCGGTTCCCGCGTTCCCAGTCGTCGATCTGCGCACGGCGCTCCTCACGGAGGGCGTCGCGGGCGGAGGTGAAGTGCTTCATCCGTTCCGAGGCCGCCTCCCGCGCTGCCCGCTGCTCGTCGTTGAGGGCCGGGAGCTCGCTCGTGATCACCCGGTCGACGGGTCGCAGTGGGAGCCGCTCCTCGACAGGCGGAACCTCGAGGATCGGCGAGGGCAGTGTCTGGTACCAGTACGCGGTCGAGGACCAGTCGTCCGAGAGATGGTTGCCGTGCCCGTGCTCGAAGGTGACCTTGATGCGCTTCTCGAAGCGGATCGGGTCGACCAGGTGGAACCGGTAACTGTGGTGGAACCCGGGGACGTCCTCTTCGTGCACGATCGTGCCGTTGAACTGATACGCGTTGCGCTGCATTCCCCAGGCATGACCGAAGTAGTCCTCCATCCCGGTGCCGTGCAGGCTCGGCGGCCAGGTGTCGTCATCGATGAAGATCATGTCGTCGCCCTCACCCCACCAGGAGCCCTGGAAGTGACGGACCGCGAGGGTGCAGCCGACGTAGTGGCCGCGACCTTCGGTCTCGAGGGCGACGTAGTTGTCCTCGCCGGTCAGGTTCGCGACCGTCGTCTCGATGCTGTTCGCTTGCAGATCAGGACCCCAGCCAACGTTGGGGAGCGCTCGCCGCCAGTGTGCGTGGAAGTAGACGGTGTCCTCCGGCAGGGGCTCGGGCGAGAGTTCGTAGTCGATGTAGAAGTACTGGAGGTAGGGGATGTCGTTCTGGTTCTCGACGACCACGCGCGCGCGAGAGCCGAACGGCATCCGGAAGTAGCTGTTGAAGGCGGCGCTCCCGCCGAAGGAGTGCAGCTCCGGCTCCTTCGCGGAGACCGAGAGCGGGAGGGAATCATAGCTGCCGGAGAGGGAGTTCATCAGGCCGAAGAAGTCGCCCAGGGGCGCGACGACGCTCGGGGTCTCCTGGTCATCCCAGTAGATCTTGAGCAGGATCTTCCGGTAGTAGTCGGGGTCCACGACCTCCCAGCTCACGCCGAGCGCATTGTGGATCTCGAGCATCGGCACGCCGACGACCGCCGGGTCGATCTGCCCCGGACCGGGCTGGACGCGGCAGGACTGCGTCATCCAGATGTGGGTGATCGCACCGGGACCCTCGAGATCGGCGAGGGTGCGCTCCTCCCCCGGCATCACGATCCAGTTGTCCCGGTTGCGGCCGGTCTGATCGAAGCTCGACGCCCTGGCGGAGCGCCCCGGTCGAGTCCTCGTGAGATCGCCCAGGAGGCCTCCGGGAGTGATCGGATCGGTCATCATCGTCCTTCCTGCGAAGCGGCAGAGCTTCGATTCGCTTGTCGTACCGCCGCATCGAAACGTTTGCGCGGTGAGTGTGATCCTAGACAGGACGCCCCGTGGGCCGCAATGGCTCTGGAGCGGGAACCTGACTACGGTGGGGCCACGCGCAAAGGATTGATCGGAGAAAAATGGCCACCATGGTTCAGGTCGCACGCATGGCGGGGGTTTCGACGTCGACCGTTTCGCACGTCCTCAACAACACTCGGCCGGTCGACCCCGCCACGCGTCGCCGCGTGATGGACGCCATCAAGAAGACGTCCTACCGCCAGGACACCCTGGCCCGGTCCCTCCGGCGCTCCCGCACCGACAGCATCGGACTCGTCGTCTCGGACGCCGGCGAGCCCGCCTTCGCAGCCATGGTGCATGGCGTGGAGGATGCCGCCGCGGCCGAGGGCATGACCCTTCTCCTCGCCAACTCCTCCGAGGATCAGGTGCGTGAGGCGCGGGCCGTCCAGACCCTGCTGGGCCGACGCGTCGACGGCCTGATCCTCGCGCTCTCCGCAGACTCCGGCGACTCCGGGCTGGGCGAGCTGCAAGGCGGATCTCCCCCGGTCGTCCTGCTCGACCGCGTCTTCGACGCTGCGCCCGTCGATCAGGTCGGGGCGGACAATCGCGAGAGCATGCGCCGTCTCGTCGAGCACCTGCGCGCAGCGGGCCACCGGCGGTTCATCCTCATCGCAGGCGACCAGCGCGTGCCCACCCTGCGGGAGAGGGCGGCAGGATTCCGGGACGCGGTCCCCGCGTCCGACCGAGACGACCAGGCAGTGATCGACGACAGCGAGCGTGAAGCCGTCGATGCCGCGGTGATGGCGGCGATCCGTCGACCGCTTCGTCCCTCGGTGATCATCGCCTCGAGCACGCCGCTCGCCGTTCAAGCCCTCGAGCGCCTCCGCGCAGAAGGCCTCGCGATTCCCCGTGACATCGCCTTCGCGACCTTCGACGGCTTCGACCACGCCGATCTCTTCGAGCCCGCGCTCACGACGATCAGGCAGCCCGGATTCGACATGGGAACGGCGGCAGTGAGGCTGCTGCTCGAGAGAATCGAGCGGCCGGCCAGCAGCCCCCGCACCGTGCGGCTGCAGCAGACCCTCGAGCTTCGGACGTCGACAGAAGCGTTCGAGTTCTCCCTGTAAGCATTACTTGACAGCGGGTAGAAGCCGCTTCTACTCTCGGGCAAACGGTTCGCGCAAACGTTTCGATGTGCGAGTCTTCCTGACGCCCCCCTCATCAAAGGAGATGCCCATGCTCGGACATCGGATTCACCCGCAGAAGCCGAGGCTCACCGCGGCCGTCGCCCTCGCCCTCGTCAGCACCGTCGTCCTCGCGGGCTGCTCCACCGCCACCGGCGGGGACTCCGCTGACGGCACCACGACGATCACCCTCTCGATGCAGAACCCCGATGTCGAGACCGCTGACCCGGCAACCTGGGCGATCGTCCAGGCTTTCGAGGCCGCCAACCCCGACATCACCGTCGATGTGACCGGTCAGGCGGTCGCCGAGCACCTGCAGAGCCTGACCATCGCTGCGCAGAGCGACACCCTTCCCGACGTCTTCTGGGTCTACAAGGCCACCGCTGAGGACATGCTTGACGCGGGGCGACTCCTCGACCTCGCCCCCGTGCTCGACGAGCTGAACGTCACCGACCGCTTCCCGGAGAGCACGGTCACCAACTTCACGAAGGACGACGTGATGTACGGCGTCCCGTACCAGGGGCTGCTCACTGGCCTCTGGTACAACGAGAAGATTCTCTCGGACAACGGACTTGCGGTTCCCACGACGTTCGACGATCTCGTCGAGGTCGCCGACACCCTCAGCAAGAAGGGGATCGTCACGATCTCCAACGGCGCGAACCAGTCCTCGTTCAGCGTGTGGTCCTTCCTCGTGTGGCTCGACCGCTTCGGCTACCAGGACAAGATCGACGGCATCCTCGACGGCTCCGACAGCTACTCGAACCCCGACTTCCTGCGCATGTACGAGCACATCGCCGAGCTCCGCGACGCGGGTGCCTTCGCCTCGAACGTGTCGACGCAGACCTATCAGCAGGCCGTCGACCAGTTCCTGCAGGGCAAGGCTGCCATGCTCGACGCCGGCGTCTGGGCGTCCAGCTCCATCCAGGACTCGGCCGTCGCCGCCGACACCGGCTTCTGGGCCGGACCGCAGTTCAGCGACGGCGTCGGCGAACAGAACATCATCATGAACGTCGCCTCCGCCCCGCTCGTCGTCGACCACAAGGTCGGAGACGACGAGAACAAGCTCGCCGCCGTCGAGAAGTTCCTCGCCTTCTACTACAGCGACCAGGCGCAGCAGCTGCTGGTCGACAACGGCCAGCCACCCGTTACCGACTACGCACCCCAGCTCGACGCAACGAAGCAGAGCGCCCTGAAGAGCGCCCTCGACGCCACGACCGCCGACGGAGTGTCCAGCCCGCAGACCCAGCCCGATCTGCTCGTCTCGACCGCCGTCTCGAGCGCCATGTACGACAGCATCTACGGCGTGATCCAGGACCAGCTCAGCCCGCAGCAGGCCGTCGATCTCGTTCAGAAGGCCATCGACGCAGGCCAGTGACCTGCCCCGGGCGGAGTCGCAACCGCGACTCCGCCCCTCCCCCGATCACCCCTCTCGAATCGAGATCACTATGACCTGGGTCAGCTCTCGCTGGAAGATCACGCTGATGCCTCTCCCGGCGCTCGTCTTCTTCACCGCTTTCGTCGTCTACCCCGTCCTCTACTCCCTCGGCTACAGCTTCACCAGCTTCGCCGGCTTCGGCGCCGCGACCTTCAACGGGCTCGCCAACTACGTCGCGCTGGGCTCGGACCCTTTCTTCTGGCAGGCCCTGTCCAACACCGTCATTATCCTGATCGTCAGCCTCGCCGTCCTGATCCCTTCCTCGTTCGCCCTGGCACTCCTGCTCCAGCGGCACAAACGCGGCGGAGGACTGCTTCGAGCCCTCGTCTTCGGACCCGCGATCATCGCGCCGATCCTCGTGGGACTCATCTGGGTGTTCATCCTCGACCCGAAGATCGGACTCCTCAACCGCCTCCTCGCTCCACTCGGCGTCCCCGAGATCCAGTGGATCGGCGGAGACACCCTCACGCCCTACGCGGTCTCGCTCGTCTTTATCTGGAGCAGCATCGGCTTTGCCATGACGATTTTCTACGCCGGGCTTCAGCAGCTCCCGGAATCGATCATGGAAGCTGGCGACATCGACGGCGCCTCCGGCTGGCAGCGACTGCGCTACATCACCGTCCCGATGATGAACGAGACCTTCGGGATCGTCACCCTCCTCCTCATCACGAATGTCTTCAAGATTTTCGAGCTCGTCTACATGCTCACCGGCGGCGGCCCGGTCCATCGCTCCGAGACCCTGGTGAGCTACATGTACTTCGTCACCTTCACGAACCAGAACTACGGATCCGGCATGGCCATTGCCGTGATCGTGTTCGTCCTCGGCGCCCTGGTCTCCGGCGTCTACCTCGCACTCGCACGACGACGGAGCATCGCATGAGCACCCTCACCCCGCAGCACGACACCGTCCTGGCCACCGCGGAGACGGAGCAGAGAGGAGCAGACCGTGGTCCCTGGCGCGCCCGAGCCCGCCGAGCCTCGATCATCACGGGAATCGCCGCCTACCTGGTCACGTTCCTGATCATCCTGCCGATCCTCTGGATCGCCCTGCTCTCGCTGCAGCCCAGCGACAAGATCCTCTCCGACCCCTTCTCGCTGCTCTCCCTCACCCTGGACAACTACGCAAACGTCATCGGCTCGCTCCCGCTGCTGCAGATGTACGCGAACACGCTCCTCATCGCGGTGATCTCGGTCCTCGTCGGAACAGTCGTCTCGTTTATGGCCAGCTACGCGCTCACCCGGATGATCTTCCGGCGGCCGCGAGCACAGTCCGCGCTGCGCTTCTACCTCCTCGCGGGTCTCGCCGTTCCGGTCTATGTGCTGCTGTTCCCGATCTACCGACTCGACCTCGCGCTGGGCATCTTCGGCACCTTCGCCGCCGTGATCCTCCCCTACATCGCCGTCTCGATTCCTTTCAACACTCTCCTGCTCACCGGTTTCCTGCGCGAGTTCCCGACCGAGCTCGAAGAGGCGGCGATCATCGACGGCGCGGGACTGTTCCGCATCTGCCGATCCGTCGTGCTGCCCGTCATGCGACCGGTCATCGCCACCGTCCTGATCTTCAACATCGTCTACGTTTTCAATGAGTTCCCGTTCGTGTCGATCCTCCTCAACAATCCGGATATGGCGACCGTCTCGCTCGCAGTCTCCCGCTTCCAGGGGCAGTACACCGTCGACTACGGAGCGATGATGGCCGCCGCGACCCTGGTACTCCTCCCCCAGCTCGTGATCTACGCGCTTTTCCAGAAGCAGGTCATCGCGGGCCTCACCGCCGGCGCGGTCAAAGGATGACCGCCTCCGTGCTCGTGCTCGGCGACATCCTCGTCGACGAACTCCGCACTCCTGCAGGGTCGGTCGACGTCGCAGGAGGGTCCGCACTCAATGTCGCCGTCGGACTCGCCGTGCTGGAAGTCCCCGCCGTCCTGGCCGGGATGGTGGGCGAGGACGAGTCAGGCGGGATGCTCCGGCGGCACGCGGCCGACCACGGGGTGACCCTGCTGGCCACCACCGCTCCGCTGGGAACGGGGAGGGCGATCTCCGACCGGACGGCCGGGGAGCCGCAGTACTCCTTCTCCGAGGCCTCGCGCTCCCGTACTCTCGTGCCGACCGGGGAGCTTCGGCAGGCAGCCGCGCGAGCCGATCTCGTCGTCGTCAGCGGATTCCCGTTCGACGTCTCGGTCGAGGTCGCGATGCTGCGGGCCCTGGTCGTCGACGGCGCTCGATTGGCCATCGACGCCAACCCTCGACCCGGCCTCCTGCGCGACCGGGCCGCTTTCGCCGCGGGGCTCCTCGACCTCTCGGCCGGCGCCGCGCTCGTGAAGCTGGGCGCCGACGACGCCGAACTGATCTTCGCGACCGGGCTCGCTGCGGCAACCGCTCGCGTCCTCGACGCAGGAGCGCAGGCGGTGCTCGAGACGACAGGGCCCGACGGAGCAGCCTTCGTACGGCGCGGCGAGCGCGTCGCCGTGCCGATCGCGCGCGCCGACGGAGAGATCGTCGACACGATGGGCGCGGGCGACGCCGTCTTCGCCACCGTCGTCGCAGCTCTGGCCGCCGGCGTCCTCGATCCCGTCCCGGCGCTGACGCGAGCGATGGACGTCGCTGCCGCGACCATCCGCTCCCCCGGCGGACTCCTCCCACACTGCCAGCGAATGGATCGACGTGCTCACCGGACTCAGTGCCTTCCCCCTCACTCCCCTGACCGACGACAGTGTCGACGAGCCGTCGTTCGCGGCTCTCGTCGAGCGGCTGGCCCGTGCGGGGGTCGACTCAATCGGCGCGCTGGGCTCGACCGGCTCGGCGCCGTACCTCGACCGCGGCGAGCGCCGCCGGGCCGCGCAGATCGCCGTACGCAGCGCCGGCCCGGTGCCCGTCGTCGTCGGGATCGGAGCGCTGCGCACCTCGCAGGTGCTGGCGCTCGCCGAGGACGCGCAGAACGCCGGAGCGAGCGCGGTGCTGCTGGCTCCGCTCAGCTACCAGCCCCTGACAGACGAGGAGGTGTTCGGACTCTACGAGGACGTCACCGCGCAGCTCTCGGTTCCGCTGGTCGTCTACGACAACCCTGGGACGACGCACGTCACCTTCACCGATGATCTCTACGCCGCCGTCGCCGCGCTCCCGCACGTCGCGTCGATCAAGATCCCCGGAGTGCCTGCGGAGCAGGAAGCCGCGACCCTGCGCGTGCAGGCGATCCGGCATCTGCTCCCGAAGGAGGTGGGCATCGGGGTCTCCAGAGACGACGCGGCGGCGCGCGGACTGCTCGCCGGTTGCGACGCCTGGTATTCGGTGCTGGGCGGTCTCTTCCCGCAGACGGCGCTGAGGATGGTCCGGGCGGTGCGCGCCGGCGACTCGGCGGCGGTGACGGCGGAATCGGCGCGGCTGCAACCGCTCTGGGATCTCTTCGCCGAGTACGGCGGCAGCTACCGCGTGGTCGCGGCGATGGCGGAGCAGCTCGGGCTCGTTGCGGTGGACTGCCTGCCGAGGCCGGTCCGCGGGCTCGACCTTCGGGCGCGGAACCGGGTCGCGGAGGTGCTGGCGGCGCTCGGCTTGACGGCGGAGTGATTCGGGCCGGGAGGGAGTGATTCGGGCCGGGAGGGAGTGACGGAGCCGGCGCCGCCTCGCCGCGCTCCTCGCGTCTGCAACACTGGTCGCGTGTCGTCGACTCGTGCGCTCCGCACCCTCCGGGGTGTCGTGGCAGCGACCGTTTCGACGCTGATCGCTCTGTTCTCGCACGTCGTCGGGGGCGGGCCGATTCCGGGGCTGCTCGGCATCGCCGTGCCGCTGGTGCTGTCGGTACTCGTGTGCGTGGGGCTGGCGGGGCGGGGCTTGTCGTTGATCCGGGTCACGATCTCGGTCGCGGTGAGCCAGGTGCTGTTTCACACGCTCTTCGTTCTCGGTTCGAGCGAGGGCCCGGGCCCGGCGCCGACGCACGCACATCACGGCACCGTCATCGAGGTCAGCGGTGCGATGGCGCACTCCGGGATGGCCGGGTCATCGATGTCGATCGCGCACATGGTCGCCGCGGTCGTGACGATCGCCCTCCTGCACCGCGGCGAGGCGATGCTGATCCGGATCGCGGCAACGACCGGTCACCTCGTCACCCGGCTGGTGCGCCTGCCGCCGTTGCCCGCTGCCGCGCCTCGTCCTGCGCTGCGATCCTCGTTCGAACTCCGCGACGTCCTCCCGCTCGCGGTAGGAGTCTTCCCTCAGGCCGCCCCGCGCCGCGGCCCTCCCGTCCAGCGAGTTTCTTGACGAGACCGACGCCGGCCCGGCCGTGAACTCTGCCGAGGGTCCGGGTGAGCCGCTGTCGTGATGCCTCCGCGCCCGCTCCAGCGCGGCCGGACGTCAGGGCTTCGCCGTCCGCCTTTGCAGCGATGACGGCCATCGGGTTCCCCGGTGATCCCGGAGCCCTCGCGATCCCGCCGTGCACCGCCGAGAGCGGCTCCGTCGGCGACCCTCACTTCTCCGCACGCCAGCACCGAAGGACCACACTGATGACCACCACCGCCCGTGAGCCCCGCGAATCCGCCGACACCCCTCCCCCGCGCTCGCCCCGCCGGAGCAGTGCAGGCTGGTTCGGGCAGCTGCTGCTGCGCCTGCACTTCTTAGCCGCCCTGTTCGTCGGACCGTTCATCCTGGTCGCCGCAGGCAGCGGTGGGCTCTACGCGCTCACACCGCAGCTCGAGCAGCTCGTGTACGCCCAGGAGCTGCATGTCCCCGAAGCTGACCGCTCCCTGCCCCTGGCCGACCAGATCGACGCGGCCGAGGAGTACACCGGGGGCGGGCAGCGCATTGTCGCCGTCCGCCCAGCCCCTGATCCGGGCGACACCACCCGGGTCATGTTCGCGGACCCGTCACTCGGAGCGGGCGAGACTCGAGCGGTCTTCATCGACCCAGCGACCGCCGATGTCCGCGGGGATCTCACCGCCTACGGCACCAGCGGCGCCCTGCCACTGCGCACCTGGGTCAGCGACCTGCACCGCACGCTCCACCTGGGAGACGTCGGCCGCTCCTACAGCGAGCTCGCCGCCTCCTGGCTGGGTGTTGTGGCGCTCGCCGGCCTGGGCCTGTGGATCAATCGCGTCCGCCGGGCCCGGGTGAGAAGGGACCTGTTCCGGCCCGCGCCGAGGACAACCGGCTACCGGCGACTGTTCTCCTGGCACGCCTCCACCGGGATCTGGCTCCTTGTCGGCGCGCTGTTCCTCTCGGCGACGGGGATCACCTGGTCCCTGTACGGCGGGGGTAACGTCGAGAGCCTGCGCGCTGCGCTCGGCTGGACGACCCCCTCGCTGAAGACCACGCTCGGAGAGCGAACGGGAGACGTCGGAGACGAGCATGCAGGCCATTCCGGACACGCGGGCCACGGCGGAGACGTCGGACACGCGGCCGCCGCGGTCGACGACCCGCGGGGCTCCTACGACGACGTCCTCTCGCTCGCTCGCGAGGTCAACGTGAACACCGGAATGGTCGAGATCCGACCGCCCGCGGGCGAAGGGTCGGCGTGGGTGGTGCAGGAGATCCAGCGCAGCTTCCCGACCGAGGTCGACGCAGTCGCCATCGACGCGAAGACGATGCAGGTTGTCGACCGCGTCGACTTCGCCGACTTCGGTCTGGTCGCCAAGCTTTCCCGCTGGGGCATCGATACGCACATGGGCTCGATGTTCGGCCTGCCCAATCAGCTGCTGCTCTTCGTGACCGCAGCGGGAATCGCCACAATGGTCGTGCTCGGCTACCTGATGTGGTGGAAGCGCCGTCCCACCGGCGACCCACGGCGACCGGTGGGCAGTGCTCCTGCGCGTGGCGCCCTCCAGCGTGCCCCCTGGTGGGGTGTCGCTGCGGTCCTCGCTGTCGCCCTCGCGGTCGGACTGTTCCTACCGCTGGCGGGGGCTAGTCTCGCCGCGTTCGTCGTCATCGATGTGATCACCGGCCTCGTCCGGCGCCGTCGAAAGCGCGCAGGCGCCAGCGCAGGGTGACCCAGGCGGGGTCGGACGACGGCGGGAGCCGTGGTCGTCCGATCCCGCCGTCGCGCGGGTGTCGCGATTCGAGGGGGCAGCGGGCCCGCATCTCCCGCTAGCGTGAAGGAGTCAGACCCCGCCGATCCGGGCCGTACTGCCGATCCCGTCGGCGAGCGGCCTCCGCAGGAGGAGATTTCATGTCCCCCGACGATTCAGCAGGCATTTCTTCCCGAGCTCTCGGCCTCCGTCGGCGCACCGTCGTCGGCGGAGCCCTCTCGGGTGCTGTCGCGCTGGGCGCGGCATCGCTCCCGGCTGCCGCTGCTTCCCCCGTCCCCGGCCTGCCCGGGGAGACGAGCCGCACGACGTCCCTGAGGACGAAGAATCGAGGTGTGCTCTACGACGTCGTCACGGTCTCGATCAACGGCGACCTCGCGCGCATCTGTATCCCGCAGACGGTAGAGCCCAGGCAGGCGACCCCGACCCCGGTGATCTGGTTCCTCCACTCCGCTCAGGCCGACCACACTTCGCTGTCCACCGTCTTCGCCTACCCGGCTGAGCTCGCCGTCGAGCGGGGCGCCCTTGCGATCTGCCAGAGCCTCGGCGGCACGCTGTGGACCAACGACACTGCGCAGCAGCATCAGCGCGACGGCTACGCCTACCTCTCAGACCAGTTCCCGATCGCCGCGAGCTACCTCTGGGCGATGTCGGCCGGTGGAGCGCTGGCCTGCGAGAACTACGGTTCCCAGGTCTTCCCCGGCATCAACGGCATGTACCTGATCAACGGTGTCTACGACCTGCGCGACATCTACGACCGCACGGTCCGGGGCCGCTTCTCGATCGGCGGCGCCTTCGGCGGCAGCACCGCCCAGGTCGACGCGCACAATCCGAAGCGGTTGCCCGCCTCCGCCTGGGCCGGAGCCAACATCCGCGTCGTCGTCTCGGACACGGCGCACCCCGATACGAGCGTCCCGCCTGCCCTGCACGGTCGTGCTCTCGTCGACAAGGCGACATCGACCGCGAAGGAGGCGAGCGTCCGCACGCACAGCCTCGGCCACAACCCGCCGTCCTGGGCGAATCAGGACGGCATCGACGCGATCTTCCGCTGGCACTCCGCGCTGGGCTCGACACCTGCGCCGCCCGCAGTGGTCCGGCCCTCCCCCGCGGGCCGCTGGGACGTTGATCAGGCCGGAGCGCCGTACACGCGGGGGCCGGCGGCTCCCTCCGGATCGGGCTGAGAAGGTTCGACCAGTCCTCGGTCCAGCAGGAGCCACGCCTGGGCGGCGAGAGCCGTCGTCCGCTCAGTCGAGCCGCGGGCGGTAGGAGCGCACCACCGGGGCCCGCGCCGCCTGGTCCGCGCGCACCACGATCTCCACGCGCTGGAGCAGAGCGGGAATCGTCGGTGTCGTCTCGATCCTGCACTCGAGCTCCCCCTCGCGCCCCGGCAGGCTGAAGGCGAGCTGCGCCGCGGAGGCGCTCCACAGCAGCCGCTCGCGCAGGGGCCGCGCGGTCGGGTTCTGCGCGAGCCCGCCGATCTGGGCGATCGCAGCGGCGAGGCGACGCGCGCGCACCTCGGCCGGCACGTCGCTCAGGAGATTGGGGCTGAACAGGACACCGCTGCCCGCCGCCTGCGCGCGGGTGAGGTCTCCGGAGTCGATGATCGCGGCCTCGACGGCGCCGGCCGCGGCGAGCGTCGACGGGTGCAGGGTGATCGTCCGGGCCGGCGGGGCCGTATCCTCCAGGACTGCCCGGAGCAGGCCGGTCGCGGCGGAGGCGAGTTTTGCGCCGTTCGCGGTCGCGAACACCACGGCGCCGAGGCCCGAGTCGAGGTGCCAGCGCATGTTCGAGGACCAGCCCGGCAGCCCGCCGGAATGGTGGGCGATGCTGCCGAAGCGGACGTCGTGCTCGATCACGAGCCCGAAGCCGTAGGCCGAACCGTCGAGCGTGCCGTCCACGGCGCGCGGGCTGAGCGCGGGCACCGGGGTCAGCCCGCGCTGCATCTCGCGGCGGGAGGCGCGGCTGAGCACCGCGTCCTCGTCCGCGGGCCCGTCATCGCCGTCGAAGGCCGAGGACAGCCAGGCGCTCCACCGGGCGATGTAGCCGACCGTGCTGAACATGCTCGCCGCGCAGGCTCCGACTCCGGTGCCGGTGACGGGGCGCACTGTCCAGGTCACGCCGTCGTCGAAGCTGCTGAACCCTTGCGCGACATCCGTTCCGTTCGGGTAGGAGTCGGCGTCGTAACGAGTCTGCCCGAGCCCGAGGGGCTCGAGGATCGTCCGCGTCGCGAACGCGACGAAGTCCTCCCCCGTAACGTTTTCGACGACGACGCCGAGCAGCCAGAAGCCGATGTTCGAATACTGGTACACCTCGCCCGGCCGCTCCGTAAAGGTCAGTCCACGGCTGATGAGCTCGAGGAACTCCGCGCGCGGCATCGCCATGACGTGATCGGCCCAGCCGTTGTCCTCCGGGAGACCGGAGCAGTTGCTGAGCAGCATCCGGATCGTCACGGGCATCGTCCGGCCCGCGGCATTGACCGGGTCGGCGAACTCCGGCACGTGAGCGCCGACCCGATCGTCGAGGTCGAGCAGCCCCCGATCGCGCAGGATCAGTACGGCCGCCGCCTCGAAGCTCTTCGACATCGAGGCGATCCGGTGCACGGTGTCGGGGCCCGGGGCAGCACCGTCCCGCCGGTGCTCGCCGATCCCGTGCTGAACGAGGAGGCCACCGCGGTCGAACAGGGCCCAGCTGAGGGAGGGCGCCACGGGCGCTGCACCGTCGAACCACCGCGTCAGGCGGTCGAGCAGCTGAGGGGAGAGAGTCGTCTGCCGGGAGTTCGGGAGCGTCATGCCCTCATCCTTTCGCACCCGGTGCGGCCATCCGCCGCGTGCTGCGGGAGCACGCCTCGACCGGCGCGCACTCCGGTGCACGGTGCTCGTCGCGCATCGAACACTCGGATGACGGCCTGCTCAGAAGCGCGAGGCGACGTCGTAGAGGACGTCGTCGTCGCCGGCGTAGATCCCCTCTGGCCGCGGCCAGTGCGAGATCACGTCGGTGAAGCCGAGCTCTGCGGCTCTACCCGCCATGTCCTCGAAGCGAGCCACGCTCTCGAGGGAGTAGTCGCCTCCGGAGTCGAGCGAGAGGTGGCGCTCGAGGGTGCGCGGGTCGCGTCCGACGGTCTCCAGCGCCTGGTCGAGCCGGCGGCCGAGTTCTGCGACGCCCCGCCACCACTCCTCGCTCGACACGCCGCCGGGTCCGGTCGTGACCCACCCCTGCCCACGCTCGGCGACGAGAGCCAGCCCCTTCGGTCCGTTCGCGGCCAGGACGAACGGGACGCGCGGGCTCTGCGCGGGCTCGCCGACCATCCGAGCCGAGCGGGCAGTGAACCATTCCCCCTCAACACTCACGCCCCCCGAGCCAGGCTCCTCGAAGCGCAGCAGCGTGTCGAGGGCCGTCACGAATTCCGCGAAGCGCTCGTGCCGCTGTCGCGGCGAGTACTCCGGTTGCCCGAGCACGCGCGCGTCGAAGCCGGTGCCACCCGAACCGACGCCGAGGATCGCCCGACCGCCCGAGATCTCGTCGAGGGTGGCGATGTCCTTGGCGAAGGGCACCGGGTGCCGGAAATTCGGCGAAGCGACGAAGGTGCCCAAGCGCACGGTCTCGGTCACGAGCGCGGCGGCGGTGAGGGTGAGGATGCTCGCGCCCCACGGTTCGTCGGCGAGGGAGCGCCAGGAGAGGTGGTCGTAGGTCCAGGCGTGATCAAAGCCCAATCCCTCGGCTGACTGCCACTTCCTGCGGGCCAGAGCCCACGGGTCCTGCGGAAGGATGACGATGCCGTGTCGCATCATCCGAGTGTATGAGCGTCGCGGTCTCCGATCGCGGCGGCGGGCCCGCGCAGCACTCGGGCGGTGCTGCGCGGGTCGCCTTCTCGCGTAGGTATTGGAGTCGCCTCCGTCTCTCGGGGTGACGGTCGTGGACGCGGGCGTCTCTCCGCCTGGGACGACCCCCTTTCCCGACCGCGTCGAGTCACCGCCGAGAGGACAGCGCCAAGTGTTTTCTTCCATCGCCCGATGAGCACTCTCGCTCTTATCAGGCCCGTGTCACGCTCCCCGGGACATCAGGCGAGAGTGGATTTCTCGGCCGAATAGATCTGCTTCACTTGCTCCGCAGTCAATGCCCTGTCCCACACTCTCAGCCGGGCGAGAGTGCCGGTGAACCGATTGATCATCGTGCCGTCACGGCCGACCGCTCCGACCACGAAGTCACCCGGAGTCGCGTTCAATCCGTCGGGGTAGACGTAGGGATTCTTGGCGTAGGTCGCTCCGAGGGAGTCGGTGTAGCTCGGAGAGGCGGTCGCCGTGCCGTCGAGGTACGAGATCGCGACGCTGCCGTCGTAGGTGCCGACGTGCAGCTGCCAGATGCCACGGGTCAGACGGCGGGGCTCCGCCGAATAGTCGCGTGAGTGGGGGTAGCCGGGGGTGGGCCCGCCGAGCTTCGAGACGTGCATGCACACTCGCTCCCAGCCGCCGTACGCGGACAGATTGTTGAACAGCGCGTAAGAGCGCAGCGGGCCGACCGTCGATTCCTCCCAGACACCCGCGAGGCAGGCGCCGTCCGGGTCGGAGTTGAGCACCCAGACCGCGATCGTCACCTGGCCCGTCGAGGCGCCGAGATTGAGCGGACCCAGCTCTCCCTTGGGCACGAGGAGGTGATCCGTTTTCCCGTTCATCGCAATTCCGGGCCCGAACGGCGTGGCGACCACCTGGGCCGTGGATCCCACGCCCTGCTGCAACGCCGGTGCCCCCGCGACCGCCGAGGTAAAGGGGGCAGTGCTCTCGGCAAAGGACCAGTCGGCGACCGGGGAGGGCACGCTCGTCACGGGGGCGGGTGCGGAGTCGCCGACGACGAACGCGTCGAGGATCAGCGTGGTGCCGCTCGCGGCGGGGTTGCGGCTGCTTCCGCGCCGAATCGTTAGTGTGTGTGCTCCTGCGGCGAGCTGCCCGCTGCTCCATACCGTCTGCTTCGAGCGGGTGGTGGCGCTGTAGCGGTCGACCGTGGCGACGGGCACCCCGTCCACCTCCACCTCGTTGATGCCGGAGGATGCGGTGAGCCGGCTGATCCAGCTCACGCTGGTGCCCGAGAAGGCGAGCGTGGCAGAAGCGCCCGCCGTGGTGGAGTAGGCGATGCTGCCTCCGCTGTCCCCGGCGGCCTTCAACGTCGACCAGGTGCCGGTCGTGACGATCTGCGCGGCGCCGTTCTCGTAGGTACCCGCCCCGGGCAGCGCGGACACGGGCGGCGTCTCAGGTTCCGGCTCCGTCTGCGGCACCGGCCCCTCGGCGAGCCACCGCTGGAAGGTCTCGAGCATCTCCTTATTCGTGAAGCTCGGTACCGCGTGGCCGCCGGTGCCTTCTCCCGCGTGCGAGCGCAGGGTCGCCTCCTTCGCCAGCGGCAGCGCCGCGGCGTGCAGAGCCGCGCCGTGGAGGGCGAACGGCACGACCACGTCCTCCGGTGACCCCGTGATCCGCAGCCGCGCGCCGCGCCACACCGACGCCGGGAGACGCGCCGGGTTCGTGGCCACGACGGCCACGGCATCGACGTACTCGGGGCCGATCTTGTCCGGCTCGCTCGCGGCCCTCTCCTCCATGTCGTAGGAGCTGTTGACGAGATACGCGCCGCGGATGTTCGGCAGCATCCGGTTGCCGTACGCCCAGGCGAGCAGCGGTCCGCCCCCGGAGTCGGAGCGCAACAGGCTCGCGTCGATCCGCCACAGCGCCGTGGCCCAGGCGGCGACGGCGGTCTGGATCTCGATCGCCCTCGGGCTCGTCCAGATGCTGCCGCCGAAGGTCGGGCAGATGCTCACGATTCCGCGATCCACGGCGAGGTCGGCCGAGTAGGCGAAGGCGCTCGACAGTGCTGTGTGGGTGCCGTTGCGGGCGTGGTAGTACCAGAGCATCGAGGCGCCGACGCTCTGCGACGGGGGTGTCGCGTGCGGCACGAACAGGCGGGCTCTGTCTCCCGCAACGACGACATCGATGATCTCGTAGCGGTTCCGTCCGGTCCTCGAGGTCGCGGTCGCCTGGCGCGAGACCTCCCCCGGCAGACGCGGCACAGCGGTGAGGTCGCCGGCCGCGAGGGCGGGCGTCGCGAACGCGAGGGCGCCCGCGCCGGCGACGGATCCGGCGAGAATTGTGCGGCGCGAGAGAGAGGAGAGAGGTCGGGTGGCGGATCGGGAATCAGTGCGGGAAGAGTCGCCGGAGTCGCCGACGACGATGTCGCGAGGGGTCACGAAAGAAACTACCTTTCCGATCGTGTCCGTTCTGGGTACACCGATCGAAGGAGGAGGAGAAGGCGTTCAGTGAGAGAGCGGCAGTGCTCACAGTACTGATTCCGATTGCCTTCGCCTCAGCGGAAACAGGGAAGCCGTGTCAGCATAGAACAGTTAGTCAGAATCGGCTCCATTATTTTTTCCGCCTGGTCCTGAACGGAGAAGAGGATTGACTGACTCGGCTTATGCGGCGATAGTGCGGTCCTGTCCGGTCGGCTCATCACCCGCTCGACGCGTCGATCCCGCCTTTTCAGACCCAGGGAGAGCCCTCGGCCCAGGACTGGCATACCCGGAGCGACAGGTCGAGCAGGAGGGACCGGGTATCGCAGCGCGCCGGCCAGCCCAGCCCGCCACCTCGGACGGATCTCGCGCCACAGCGTCATGACCGGCGTCCGAGCGAGTCTCCCCTACATGCCTCTGCTCCACTGCGCACCCCCGACCATCCGCCCCGCGGGCACCCGCAGACGTCTGGACGTCCTCGCCATCGCGGCGGCCGCCCTCGTCAACGAGCGCTTCGTCGATCGACGCTTCACCGTCCCCGCGCTGGCCACCGAGCTGCGCATTCCGGTGATTCTGCTGCGGCTGCGCTTCCGGCGCTTCTACGGTCTCGGCCTCGACGAGC
Organism: Rathayibacter tritici; assembly: GCF_002932875.1. GTDB lineage: Bacteria > Actinomycetota > Actinomycetes > Actinomycetales > Microbacteriaceae > Rathayibacter > Rathayibacter tritici. The sequence goes on along the minus strand of NZ_PSWS01000058.1, from coordinate 124,284 downwards.
ATCTCGCCCAGAGTCGCCTGGAGCTGGCGGACGTCTTGATGGCGAGCATCCCGGTCACGCTCGGTGGCCTCGATCGGATAGCCCGCGGCTCCGGCTACCGCGGCACAGCCGAGCTCGACCGCGACCATCGCCGGCACCGCCGCTACTCCGCCCTCGCCGCCTGGTTTCGGGCTGCCCCGCGACCCCGGACGTCGAGCCGCACCGCCTCTGCCGAGTCGCCGTCGGCCCGCTCGGCGCCAGTAACCCCCCTGAGGCCGCGCGCCTGAGCCTCGCTCCCGAGCGGTACAGTGCGACGATGCATAGCTCCGGGATCCGCCGATGACACCCGTCCGCTACGTCGCGATCGGCGATTCCTTCACCGAGGGCGTCGGCGACGAACGTCCGGACGGCACCCCACGCGGCTGGGCGGACCTCACGGCCGAGGGCTGGGCCGCTGCGATCGGTGAGCGGATCGAGTACGCCAACCTCGCCATTCGCGGTCGTCTGATCGCACCGATCCTCGCCGAGCAGCTCGAGCCCGCGCTCGCTCTGCGGCCGACCCACCTCTCCTTCAACGGCGGCGGCAACGACATGCTGCGTCCGCGCGCCGACATCGAGCGGATCGCCGACGCCTACCTCCGCGTCCTCGAACGATGCGACGAGGAGGGAGTCACCCTGATTGCCCTCGCCGGCCCCGATCCGTCCCCGCGGCTCCCCCTCGGCTCCCTCATCCGGCGCCGCGGCGATGCGCTGACCGACGCGGTGCGACGCCGGACGGACCACCGGAGCGATGTCGTCGTCGCCGACAACTGGCACGATCCCGCCTTCGCCGATCCGGGGCTGTGGGCGGAGGATCGTCTACACCTCGGCCACCGCGGGCACCGCCGGGTCGCCGACCGGGTCCTTTGCTCGCTCGGCGTCACGCCGCCGACGCCGCCCGCGGACCTTTCGGGCTCGCCCGCTGCCGCTCCTGCGCGCCGTGGCACAGTGCAGTATTACCGCCACCACGTCGCACCCTGGGTGCGGCGGAGGCTCACCGGCACGTCCTCCGGCGACGGTCGCGCGGCGAAGTATGGCGCCTTCGTCCCCGTCGATCCCGCCTGAGGTGCCGCCAGCGGAGAGGGTCGCGCTGGTCCCGGCGACACCGCTCAGCGCCTAGCGCTCAGCGCCTAGCGCTCAGCGCCTAGCGCTCAGCGCCACCCGTACCGCGCCGAGAGCACACGGGCGACAGCGTCGTACCGCGTCCGCTCCAGCGCGGCGCCCTCGCGGCGCATCCCCGCCGGATGCACCCGAAACACGCGCTCAGGATCGACCCAGCTGGGGCGCCCGTCCTTATCCCAGCCGCCGATCCCGACGGGCAGGTAGCCGGTGTGCTCCTTCGAGCTCAGCCGCACGGCCAGCACCGTCCCCGACTTCTCGACCGCCAGCACGAGTACCGGGCGGTCTTTGCCGCGGCCGTCGTCCTCCTCGTAGGGCACCCAGGTCCACACGACCTCGCCCGGATCCGGGTCGCCGTCCGGCGTGGGCGCATAGCCCAGGCGGACGCCGCGCAGGCGGCTCGGGTCGACCTCCACGGTGCGGCCGACTCCGCTCGCTCCGGGTGTCGGCGCCGTCGTGCTCAGGTACGGGCGCTGCGGCCGCGGGCCGACGTCCGGTCGTGGAGCGCCCGCGCGACCGAGGAGCCGGAGGAGCAGGGACACGACCGAGCGCGAGAAGGGCACCCCGGAACCCTAGCCCGGATGAGCGCTCCCCCGTCTCTCACGACGCGCCGCCCGTGCAGAGACGCAAACGGGGTGCCGACTCCGAAGAGCCGGCACCCCGTCCGGTGGCGAGGAGGGCGCGGAGTCAGTCCGCCAGGACGTAGCCCGCCTCGCCGTGGATGGCCGTGTCGATGCCCGCGATTTCGTCCTCGTTCTTCACGCGGAAGCCCATCGTCTTCTGGATGATCCAGCCGATGAGGAGCGTCATCACGAACGAGTAGACCAGGACGGTGAAGGCCGCGAGGGCCTGCTTGCCGAGTTGGCTTGCGTCGCCGGTGAGGAACAGGCCGACGCCGGTGCCGAAGAAGCCGATGTAGAGCGTTCCGATCAGACCGCCGACCAGGTGCACGCCGACCACGTCGAGCGAGTCGTCGTAGCCGAGGCGGTACTTGAGGTCGATCGCCAGGGCGCAGACCGCACCGGTGATGACGCCGAGGACGATCGCCCAGAACGGAGACAGGCTCGCGCAAGCTGGGGTGATCGCGACGAGGCCGGCGACCGCACCCGAGGCGGCACCGATGGAGGTGGGCTTGCCATCCTTGATCTTCTCGACGACGAGCCAGCCGAGGATCGCGGCGGCCGGGGCGGCGATGGTATTCAGGAACGCGATAGCCGCGATGCCGTCGGCCGCGAGTTCGGAGCCGGCGTTGAAGCCGAACCAACCGAACCAGAGCAGTCCGGCGCCCAGGAGCACGAACGGCGGGTTGTGCGGCTGGTGCGCACCCTTGGTGAAGTTGACCCGCTTGCCCAGCACCAGGGCGAGGGCGAGGGCCGCCGCACCCGCGTTGATGTGCACCGCGGTGCCGCCGGCGAAGTCGATCGCGCCGACGCCGTAGGCGATCCAGCCGCCGTCCACGACGCTCGCGTCGTCGCCGAGGGTGAAGTTGAAGACCCAGGACGCGACCGGGAAGTAGACGACCGTCGCCCAGACGCCGGCGAAGACCATCCAGGCGCCGAACTTCGCGCGGTCGGCGATTGCGCCGGAGATCAGCGCGACGGTGATGATCGCGAAGGTCGCCTGGAATGCAGCGAAGGCCAGCGTCGGGTAGGCCGCACTCTGCTCGCCGAGCGCGTCGGTGTAGAGGCCCTGCAGGCCGATCTGGGCGGTGTCGATGCCGAGGACGCCGTCGATGCCGACGAAGGTGTCGGTGCCCGCGGGGCCTGCCGGGCCGTTGCCGAAGGCGATCGCGTAGCCGTACAAGACCCAGAGGACTCCGATGAGTCCCATAGCTCCGAAGCTGAGCATCATCATGCTGATGACGCTCTTTGCACGCACCAGACCGCCGTAGAAGAAGGCGAGTCCGGGGGTCATGAGCAGGACCAGCGCGGCTGCGATGAGCAGGAACGCGGTATTGCCTTGATCCATTGTTGAACCTCTCGTGAATGTGCAGAGAAAAGCCCGGAGCGAGGACGCTGCGTCGGTGCGCGGCCTCGAGACACGCAGGTGTCGGGTCACCTCGGGTAGCGACAGTCTGGTCGCGAGAGGTTTCGTCCCGTGCGGCACCGCGTTTCGCGGAGGTTACGGATGGGGCCGCCGTGTAACAAGCGCGTGACGCAGCGCTGGCGATCGGTACCGATGACGGTCCCGGGTTCGTCGGAGATGCGCCGATCCGGAGCTAGGAGCGCGCCGCCATCGAGGTCAGCGCGATCAGGCGCGACATCGAGCGCAGGTACTTCTTCCGATAGCCGCCGCTGAGCATGTCGCCGCCGAAGACCTCGTCCAGCGGCGTCCCGGAGGCGAGCACCGGGATCTGCGCGTCGTAGACCCGGTCGATGAACGCCACCAGGCGCAACGCGTCGGTCTGGTCGGTGAGGGTCGCGACGTCGCGAAGCACGATCGTGTCGACGCCGTCGATTACCTTGATGTAGCGCGAGGGGTGCACTGTCCCCAGATGGCGCACCGCGTCGGCGAAGGAATCGTCCGTGACGACGGAGCCGGTCGGGGCGGCCGCGACGAGCGCGTCGATCTCGGCATCGGTGCGCACCACGGCATGGCCCTCGATGTCGCGGCGCCGGTAGTCGGTGCCGTCGATCCGCATCGTGTCGAAGTGCGCGGCCATCGACTGGATCTCGCGGAGGAAGTCGGCGGCGGCGAAGCGTCCCTCCCCCAGAGCGTTCGGCGGAGTGTTCGAGGTCGCCGCGATGCGGGTTCCGGAGGCGACGAGCTCGCCCAGCAAGCGCGTCATCAGCATCGTGTCGCCCGGGTCGTCCAGCTCGAACTCGTCGATGCAGAGCAGCGCAGAGCCCTTGAGGAGCGAGACGGTCGCCGCGTAGCCGAGGGCGCCGACGAGCGCGGTGTACTCGATGAAGGTGCCGAAGGAGGTGCGTCCCGGCACCGCGTGCCAGATCGCCGCGAGCAGGTGGGTCTTGCCGACGCCGAAGCCGCCGTCGAGGTAGACGCCCGGCTTGAGCGCCGGCGCCTTCTTCCTCCCGAAGCCGAGGAAGCCGCCTCCGCCGCCCGTGGACCCGCCTCCCGCCGCGAACGCACGCAGCGCTTCGACCGCTGCGGCCTGCGAGGGGTACTCGGGGTCGGGGCGGTAGCTCTCGAACGTGGCGCCCTCGAACTGGCGCGGGGGTACCAGGGTCGACGCGATCTCGTGCCCGCTGATCTGGGGCGAGCGCGCAGTCAGGCTGCTCGTCGATCGGACGTCGTCGGGGCTCACTCGCGTCTCGCATCCTGCGCAGGGCGGGGGCCGGTGCGCTCACGGGCGGCGGCCGCGCCGGGCACGGAGCCGCCGCGGTTCTGTGTCGAACTCTTACGGCGCCCTCCGTGCGGCGTCGTCCGCGGACGCGTACTGTCGCTGAAGGGCGGGCTCCAGCGTAGCCCGCCGTGGAATCACGCCCGCGCTCCGCGCACCATTCTGGAGGTCCTCCTTGTCCGTCGAAACCGATCCGTCTCCGAAGTTCGCCTCCTACGCGCACCCCGAGCGGCTCGTCAGCGCCGACTGGCTCGAGCAGCGCCTCGGCACTCCCGGCCTGGTCATCGTCGAGTCCGACGAGGACGTCCTGCTCTACGAGACCGGCCACATCCCCGGCTCGGTCAAGATCGACTGGCACACCGACCTCAATGACCCGGTGCAGCGCGACTACATCGACGGAGCCGCGTTCGCCGCGCTCGTCGGCGGCAAGGGCATCGCCCGCGACACCACCGTCGTCATCTACGGCGACAAGAACAACTGGTGGGCCGCGTACGCGCTCTGGGTCTTCACCCTTTTCGGTCACGCGGATGTGCGCTTGCTGGACGGCGGGCGCGACAAGTGGATCGCCGAGGGCCGCCCGACGACCACCGAGGCCTCCTCACCGGAGCGGGCCGAGTACCCGGTGCTCGAGCGCAGTGACGCCGAGATCCGCGCGTTCAAGGACGACGTGCTCGCTCACTTCGGCAACCCGCTGATCGATGTCCGTTCCCCCGAGGAGTTCACCGGCCAGCGCACCACCGCGCCGGCCTACCCGGAGGAGGGCTCTCTGCGGGCCGGCCACATCCCGAGCGCGCAGAACGTGCCGTGGGGCAGGGCCGCAGCCGAGGACGGCACCTTCCGGCCCCTGGACGAGCTGAACGGCATCTATCGCGAAGGCGCCGGTTTGAAGGACGGCGACTCCGTGATCGCCTACTGCCGCATCGGCGAGCGCTCCGCCCACACCTGGTTCGTGCTGACCCACCTCCTGGGCTTCGAGGGCGTCCGCAACTACGACGGCTCCTGGACGGAGTGGGGCAGCGCCGTGCGCGTCCCGATCGTGCAGGGCGCCGAGCCCGGCGAGGCCCCCGCTGCCCGCTGAGCGTCACAACGAAGGCCGAGTGCGCCGAGATGACCCAATGTGGGCCGAATCGGACCTCTCGGCCTTCGGTGTGAGGGCCCTTCGCCCCGCATCCCGATGAGACACTGGACCCGATGACTGACTCGACGCTCCCCGACGCTCTGCGCACCATCCGCGAGGAGTTCCTCGCCCTCGAGAAGCCGGAGCGTCTGCAGCTGCTCCTCGAGTTCTCGAACGAGCTCCCCGAGCTGCCAGAGCGCTACCGCGACCACCCCGACCTCTTCGAGCGCGTCGAGGAGTGCCAGGCGCCCGTGTTCATCGTCGTCGACGTTGAAGGAGGCATCGTGCACTTGCACGCGACGGCTCCCCGCGAGGCGCCGACGACCCGCGGCTTCGCATCGATCCTGGCGCAGGGGCTCGCCGGGCTCACCCCCGAGCAGGTGCTCGCCGTCCCGGACGACTTCCCGCAGACCATCGGCCTCTCGGAGGCAGTGTCGCCGCTGCGCCTGCGTGGGATGACCGCGCTGCTCGGCCGCACCAAGCGCCAGGTTCGCGCGCACCTGGCCGCATGATCCTCCGGCAGCTGGTTCCCACCGGACCCCCGATCGTTTTCGGCGAGGAGGGAGCGCGCGCGGCCGTCGTCGACGCGTGGCGCCCCGCCGACACGGTGCGGGTGCGGCTGAACATGATCGCAAGCGTCACCGGCTCGAGCATCGGCGCCGACGGCACCAGCGAGACCCTCACCAATCGGGTCGACCGCACGATCCTGGGTGTGATCCGCGAGCAGGCCGACGTGGTCCTCGTCGGAGCGGCGAGTGTCCGCGCCGAGGGCTACCGAGTGCCCAAGCGAGTTCCGCTCGCCGTGGTCTCCGCCTCGGGCGATCTCGTCGGGCACCGCCTCGAACTGGAGGAGGGTTCTCGGGTTCTCCTGCTGGTCCCGGAGTCGCGCGGCCCGATCGAAGGGCTCCCTGTCGGAGTCGAGGTGGTCGCAGTCCCGTCCGACTCGGACCGCCTCGGCGTGGACGCGCTGCTGGACGCGCTCGCCGCGCGCGGACTGCACCGCGTGGTCTGCGAGGGCGGCGCCTCCCTCTCCGGGCAGTTCCTCGCCTCCGGCCGGGTTGACGAGCTCTGCCTCACCACGTCGCCGCGCGTCGTCCTCCCCGGCCTGCCGGTCGCGACCGGTGCGGCCGAGGTGGACGACGCCTACACGCTCGTTCTGCTGGCGGCCGACGACTGCGGGGCCGTGTACACCCGCTGGAGTCGCGCGAGCTGACCGGCCGAGCTGACCGGCCGCGTCCGGCGTGCCTCCGCGTCCCTGGCGCGTTGGAACCCTATTCTGCACTCGTGCCCGAGTTCTCAGCGTCGTCCCAGCTCCCCGAGGAGTTCCGGGTCGCGACGGACTCGATCCGCGCTGCTGCGACGCGCGCCGAGCTGACCGTGTCCGAGATCGCCTCGCCCTCCGGCCTCGCTCCGTGGGCGCTCGCCCTCTCGGGCGACGTCTCGCCGGCCGCGCACGGCCGCGACTCCGATTTGGGCACCGGCCGCTTCATCCTGCTCTACGACCGCGACGAGCCGGAGCAGTGGGGCGGACCTTTCCGCGTCGTGTGCTTCGCCCAGGCGCCGCTCGAGGTCGAGATCGGCACCGACCCCTTCCTCGCCGAGGTCGCCTGGTCCTGGCTCATCGACGCGCTTGAGGCGCGTGGTGCCGTCTACTCCGCGGCGTCCGGTACAGCCACCAAGGTCCTCTCCACCGGCTTCGGCGAACTCGCCGCGCAGGGCGACGGTGCCCAGATCGAGATCCGCGCCTCCTGGAGTCCGGATGATGCGCACCTCGCCGCACACGTGGAAGGGTGGGGGGAACTGTTGTGCATGCTCGCGGGTCTCCCGCCCGTATCGAGCGACGGTGTGACCTCGCTCGCCTTCCGACGGAACAACCGTGACTGAATATCGTGTCCTCACCACGCCCGACGAGTTCCTCGCCGCGGTCGACGCTCTCGCCGCAGGCGAGGGCCCCGTCGCTGTCGACGCCGAGCGTGCCTCCGGCTTCACCTACTCGCAGCGCGCCTACCTGATCCAGGTCTATCGGCGCGGCGCCGGCGCCTTCCTCTTCGATCCCCCAGCCATCGGGCGGATGGACGCCCTGCAGGCGGTCATCGGGCAGGAGGAGTGGGTGCTGCACGCCGCCAGCCAGGACCTCGCCTGTCTGCGCGAGGTGGGCCTTGACCCGGTGCGGATCTTCGACACCGAGCTCGCCGCCCGGCTCCTCGGTCTGGCCAGGGTCGGCCTCGGCGCCGTCGTCGAGGACCTGCTCGGCATCCACCTCGCGAAGGAGCATTCGGCCGCGGATTGGTCGACTCGCCCCCTCCCGCAGAGCTGGCTCGTATATGCAGCACAGGACGTCGAGCTGCTCGTCGATCTGCGCGACCGCATGCAGGAGATGCTCACTGCCGCGCGCAAAACGCGCATCGCCCGCGAGGAGTTCGAGGCGACCCTCGCCCGAGCTCCCAAGGTCGTCCCGCCGGACCCGTGGCGCCGCCTCTCCGGCATGCACTCTCTCCGTGGGCCGCGTCCCCTCGCCGTGGCGCGGGAGCTCTGGCTGGCCCGTGACGCTTTCGCGCGCGAACGCGACATCGCCCCCGGACGTCTGATCCCCGATGCCTCGATCATCGCCGTCGCCCGCAACATCCCGACCAGCATCGGCCAGCTCTCCGGCCGCCGCGACTTCACCGGCCGCGCCAGCCGCGGCGAGGTTGAGCGCTGGTGGGCCGCTATTGAGCGCGCGACGACGACGGAGGACCTGCCGAGCGTGACTCGCCCGGCGGCCGACACGCTCCCCCCGCCCCGTGCCTGGGGCGACCGCAACCCTGCCGCCGACGCGCGCCTGAAGGCGGGACGCGCTGTCGTCACCGAGATCGCCGAGCTGCTCTCGCTGCCGGTCGAGAATCTGCTTACTCCGGAGTTGCTGCGCCGGGTGGCCTGGAACCCGCCGGAGCCGCTGACCGCGGAGACGGTCGCCGCCGAGCTGAGCCGCGCCGGCGCCCGTGCCTGGCAGGTCGAGGCGACGTCGGGCTCGATCGCGACTGCGTTTGTCGAAGCGGCCCAAGCGCCGACCGACGGCACCGAAACCCCTTCGTAGGAAGCGGCAAAGGATTCCGGCTGCGCGGTGCCGGTTCCTACGATCGACGGCGACCGTGAGTTCCTGGGAGGCATTGTGGCCGAGAGATCCGAAGTCGTGTTCGTGGATGGAGTCCGTACTCCGTTCGGGCGTGCCGGCGAGAAGGGCATGTACTGGCAGACCCGAGCCGACGACCTCGTCGTCAAGGCGATGATCGGGCTGCTGGAGCGCAACGGTGCGCTGCCGAAAGAACGGGTCGACGAGGTGGCGATTGCCGCCACCACCCAGCAGGGCGACCAGGGTCTGACCCTCGGTCGAACGGCGGCGCTGCTCGCCGGACTGCCGACGTCGGTGCCCGGCTTCGCCATCGACCGCATGTGTGCCGGAGCGATGACCTCGGTCACGGCCACCGCTGGCGGCATCGCGTTCGGCGCCTACGACGTCGTCTTGGCGGGCGGGGTGGAGCACATGGGCCGGCATCCGATGGGCTCCGGCGCCGATCCGAACCCGCGTTTCCTCTCGGAGCGCCTGGTCGGCGAGGACGCACTCACTATGGGCCGCACGGCCGAGCGGATCCACGACCGGTTCCCGCATTTGACGAAGGAGCGCGCCGACCACTACGCCCTGCGCAGTCAGCAGAAGCTCGCCGCCGCGTACTCCGCCGGCAGCATCCAGCCCGACCTGGTGCCGGTCGCGACGCGCAGCGCCTCCGGCTGGGGCCTCGCGACGGCCGACGAAGCGCCGCGCCCCGAGACGACCCTGGAGGGGCTCGCGGGACTCCGCACCCCCTTCCGCCCGCACGGCCGCGTCACCGCGGGCAACTCCTCCGGACTCAACGACGGCGCGACCGTGTCGCTTCTGGCGAGCGCGGAGGCGGCGAAGGAGCTGGGTCTGTCCACGAAGATGCGGATGGTGAGCTTCGCCTACGCGGGAGTCGAGCCGGAGATCATGGGCATCGGACCCGTTCCGTCGACCGAAAAGGCACTCCGCAAGGCGGGCCTGAGTGTCGAGGACATCGGGCTGTTCGAGCTCAACGAGGCATTCGCCGTGCAGGTGCTCTCCTTCCTCGACCACTTCGGCCTCGATGACGACGACCCGCGGGTCAACGAGTACGGCGGAGCGATCGCGGTCGGCCATCCGCTCGCCTCCTCCGGCGTGCGGCTGATGATCCAGCTCGCCCGGCAGTTCGAGGCGCACCCCGAGGTGCGCTACGGCCTGACCGCGCTCTGCGTGGGCCTTGGCCAGGGCGGCACGGTGATCTGGGAGAACCCGCACTTCGACGGCAAGCGCGGACGACGGAAGGGACGCTGACCCATGCTCGACGGATTCGAGAACCTCGTGGACCTCGCCGAGGGCGAGGTCGTCACCCACTCCTACGTCCGTGACGTGCCGCTGCCCAGCGGCCGCACGCTCGCCCTGATCACGCTCGACAACGATCGTGACCACACCCGCCCCAACACCTTCGGCCCGGCGTCGCTCTTCGAGCTGGCGGACGTGCTGGTCGCGCAGAAGGAGCGTGCCTCGCGCGGCGAGATCCAGGCGGTCGGTGTCACCGGCAAGCCGTTCATCCTCGCCGCGGGAGCCGACCTCAGTAAGGTCGGGACGATACCCAGCCGCGAGCTCGGCCGCCAGCTCGCGCGCCTGGGCCACCGCACGCTCGGGATGCTTGCCGAGCTGGGAGTGCCGTCCTTCGCCTTCATCAACGGACTCGCGCTCGGCGGCGGCACCGAGATCGGCCTGAACGCCGACTACCGCACTGTCGACTCCTCCATCCCCGCGCTCGGTCTTCCCGAGGTCTTCCTCGGCATCATCCCGGGCTGGGGCGGCGCCTGGCTGCTGCCGAACCTGATCGGGATCGAGAACGCTCTGAAGGTGGTCGTCGAGAACCCGCTGAAGAACAACCGCACCCTCAAGGGCCAGGAGGTGTTCGATCTCGGCATCGCGGACGCGATCTTCCCCCCGGCCACCTTCCTCGAGGACTCCCTCCGCTGGGCCGACGGCGTGATCGGAGGCTCCGTGACGGTGGAGCGGCCGAACGCGCCCGGCAAGCTGGAGCGCCTGGTCAAGTGGGATGTCGCGATCTCGATCGCGCGCAGGCAGCTGGAGTCGCGCATCGGCACCGTCGCCGCCTCGCCGTACCGCGCGTTGGAGCTGCTGAAGGCGGCGAAGAACACCACGCGCGAGGAGGGGTTCGCTGCCGAGGATGAGGCGCTGGCCGACCTGATCTCGGGAGATCAGTTCCGCGCGAGCATCTACGCGTTCGACCTGGTGCAGAAGCGGGCGAAGCGTCCGGCCGGTGCGCCCGATAGGGCGCTCGCGAAGCCCGTCACGAAGGTTGGAGTGGTCGGCGCGGGTCTCATGGCCTCGCAGTTCGCCCTGCTCTTCCTGCGTCGCCTCCAGGTGCCGGTGGTTATCACCGACCTCGATCAGGAGCGGGTCGACAAGGGGGTCGCGGGCATCCGCGCCGAGATCGACGCCCTGCTGGCGAAGGGCCGGGTCTCCCCCGACGACGCCAACCGCCTGCGCGCGCTGATCACCGGCACGACCGATCGCTCCGACTTCGCCGACGCCGACTGGGTGATCGAGGCCGTCTTCGAGGAGCTGTCGGTGAAGCAGGAGGTGTTCGCCGACATCGAGCGCTACGTCTCGCCGACGGCGGTCCTCGCGACCAACACCTCCTCGCTCTCCGTCGAGCGAATCGGCGAGCGGCTGCAGCACCCGGAGCGACTCGTCGGCTTCCACTTCTTCAATCCGGTCGCGGTGATGCCGTTGATCGAGGTGGTCCGCACCCCGCACACCGACGACGAGACCCTCTCGACCGCGATGGTGACCGCCGCGAAGCTGAAGAAGAATGCCGTGATCACTCGCGACACCCCGGGCTTCGTGGTGAACCGCGTGCTGGCGAAGATCCTGGGTGAGGCGATGCACGCCGTCGACACCGGCACCCCGTTCGAGGTGGTCGAGCAGTCACTCGTTCCGTTCGGTGTGCCGATGACGCCGTTCGAGCTGCTCGAGCTGGTCGGCCTCAAGGTCGGCGCACACGTTCTCGACACGCACCACGCCGCGTTCCCCGACCGCTTCTTCGAGAGTGCCAACCTGCACCGTCTCGCCGAACTCGGCCATGTCTTCGAGCGCGATGCGAAGGGCCGGGTGAAGGGCGTCGACAAGCGCGCGGTCGCGATCGTGGCGGGCGGCACGGAGCCGATGACGGCGGAGCAGCTGCGGCTGCGCGTCGAGACGGGTCTCGCGGACGAGGTGAAGCGGATGCTGGACGACGACGTCGTGCACGCCGCCGAGGACGTTGACCTCTGCGTGATCCTCGGAGCCGGCTACCCGTTTCAGATGGGTGGACTCACGCCCTACCTCGACCGAGTCGGCGCCAGCGAGCGCGCCTTCGGAGACACCTTCCACCACCCCGCCATCCGCGGCGTCGCCTGACCCGCAGGGGCGTCGGAACCTCCGACGCCCCTCCGCTCCTCGGGCGCCCGTCCAACGCCTGTCCGCTCCTCGGGCGCTCCTCCAACGCCTGTCCGCTCCTCCAACCTCCTCATCCCTCCGTTCGATCTGCAGGGGATGGTCCGATTCGCAGGAAATCGAACCATTCGCGACTACCTTTGGCGGCAGAATCACCAATCCGACGCAGGAGCCCTGCGAATCGCACCGTCTCCTGCGAATCGCACCGTCTCCTGCAAACGGCACGGTGGTCCAAGAGGCGCCCGCAAGCAGTCACCTCGTCAGTCGCTGCGGGCGTCGTCCCGAGCAGCGACCTCGTCCGGCAGAGGACGGGCGACCGGGATCTTGCTGCCCAGCACCTGCGCGACCACGTCGCGGGCGATGTTCTGCGGAGTGAGGCCCACGTCCTCGAGGATCTCCTCGCGCTTCGCGTGGTCGAGGAACTGGTCCGGGAGTCCGAGCTCGGTCACTGCGGTGTCCACCCCCGCCTGGCGCAGGTCCTGGCGGATCCGGGTGCCGATGCCGCCGACGCGCACGCCGTCCTCGATCGACACGACGATGCGGTGCTCCCGGGCGAGCTCGATGATGCTGGCGGGCACGGGCACGACCCAGCGCGGGTCGACGACCGTCGCACCGATGCCCTGCGCCGCAAGCCGCTGAGCCACCTCGAGGCCCATCGCGGCCATCGGCCCGACCGTGACAAGCAGCACGTCCCTCCGCTCGGCACGCGCAAGCACATCGACCCCGTCGTCGAGGCGCTCGACCGCATCGATCTCGTCGCCGACGCTCCCCTTGGAGAAGCGCACGACGGTCGGCGCGTCGGTGATCCCGACGGCCTCGCGCAACTCCTCGCGCAGGCGCACGGAGTCGCGTGGCGCGGCCAGGCGGATGTTCGGCACGACCTGCAGAATTGCGAGGTCCCACATGCCGTGGTGGCTCGGTCCGTCCGGCCCCGTCACTCCGGCGCGGTCGAGGACGAAGGTGACACCCGCCCGGTGCAGCGCGACATCCATCAGCACTTGGTCGAAGGCGCGGTTCACGAAGGTCGCGTAGAGGGCGACCACGGGATGCAGGCCACCGTAGGCTAGTCCCGCGGCCGAGGTGACGGCGTGCTGCTCCGCGATCCCCACATCGAACACGCGCTCCGGGTACTTTTCGGCGAGACGGTCAAGACCCACCGGGCGCAGCATGGCGGCCGTGATACCGACGATGGTCGGGTCCTCGTCCGCGAGGGCGACGATCTCCTCGGCGAACACGGACGTCCACGAGCGGGCCCCGGCCGCGCTGAGCGGCTCACCAGTCTCGGGGTCGATCTGGCCGACCGCGTGGAACTGGTCCGCGAGGTCGTGCACGGCCGGACCGAAACCCTTGCCCTTCTGCGTGATCGCATGCACGATCACCGGCTGGCCGTAGTCCTTCGCCTGCTGGAGAGCCTCTTCCATCGCGGTCAGATCGTGACCGTCGATGGGGCCCAGGTACTTGATATCGAGGTTGGAGTAGAGCGCCTCGTTGTTGATGAAGCGGCTGAGGAATCCGTGCAGGCCGCCGCGCATCCCGCGGTACATGGCCGCGGCGGGACCGCCCAGCCGCTCCGAGACGGCGCGGGAGCCGCGGTGCATCGTGCGGTAGGTCGGCCGGGTGCGGACGCCGTTGAGGAAGCGGGCCATGCCACCGATGGTCGGCGCGTAGGAGCGGCCGTTGTCGTTGACCACGATGACGAGGCCTCGGGAGTTGTCGTCGCTGATGTTGTTCAGCGCCTCCCAGGTCATGCCGCCGGTCAGGGCCCCGTCGCCGACCACCGCGACGACATGGCGGTCGGTCTGGCCGGTCATGGTGAAGGCGCGCGAGATGCCATCCGCCCAGGACAGCGAGCTGGAGGCGTGCGAGCTCTCGACGATGTCGTGCGGCGACTCCCTCCGCTGCGGGTACCCGGCAAGGCCGCCCCGCTGGCGGAGCTTGGAGAAGTCCTGGCGCCCGGTCAGCAGCTTGTGCACGTAGGACTGGTGGCCGGTGTCGAAGACGATGGCGTCGTGGGGCGAGTCGAAGACCCGGTGGATGGCGATGGTGGTCTCGACGACGCCGAGATTGGGACCGAGGTGTCCGCCGGTCTTCGAGACCTCGCGCACCAGGAAGTCGCGGATCTCCTGCGCCAGCGTCTCGAGCTCTGCTGCGGTCAGGCGATCAAGATCGCGCGGACCGCCGATGGTCTCGAGAACAGCCATGCGCGCCGCCTTCCGGGGGTGGGATCGTGGGGTGGGACGTTTCCCGAGTCTACGCACGGGCTCCCCGGAACGCGGGTGCGCCTCCCCCTTAGAGGAGGCGCACTCGTCCGGGAGCCGATTTAGACGAGCGAGCGCAGCACATACTGCAGAATGCCGCCGTTGCGGTAGTAGTCGGCCTCGCCGGGAGTGTCGATGCGGACGACCGCGTCGAATTCGACGGTCTGCTTGCCCTCGGCCGAGTGCTCGGTCGGCTCGGCGACCACGCGCACCGTCTTGGGGGTGACGCCCTGGTTCAACGTCTCGATGCCCGTGATACTGATCGACTCGGTGCCGTCCAGGCCCAGCGACTCCCAGCTCTCACCCACGGGGAACTGCAACGGGACAACGCCCATGCCGATGAGATTGGAGCGGTGGATCCGCTCGAAACTTTCGACGATGACCGCCTTGACGCCCAGCAGGCTCGTGCCCTTGGCCGCCCAGTCGCGCGACGAACCGGAGCCGTACTCCTTGCCGCCCAGGATCACGAGCGGGGTTCCCTCGGCCTGGTAGTTCTCGGAGGCGTCGTAGATGAAGGACTGCGGCGCGTCGGCCTTCGTGAAGTCGCGGGTGTAGCCGCCCTCCACGCCGTCGAGCAGCTGGTTGCGCAGGCGGATGTTCGCGAAGGTCCCGCGGATCATCACCTCGTGGTTGCCGCGGCGCGAGCCGTAGGAGTTGTAGTCCTTCCGGTCGATGCCGTGATCGTCGAGGTAGCGGCCAGCGGGGCTGTCGGCCTTGATCGAGCCGGCGGGGCTGATGTGGTCGGTGGTGACGGAGTCGCCGAGCTTGGCGAGCACGCGAGCACCGGCGATGTCGGTGACCGGAGTCGTCTCCATCGTCATGCCGTCGAAGTACGGGGGCTTGCGCACGTAGGTCGACGACTCGTCCCACTCGAAGATCGAGCCCTCGGGGGTCTGCAGCGCCCGCCAGCGCTCGTCGCCGTCGAACACGCCCGCGTACTGGGTGTCGAACATCGACTTATCGATCGAGGAGTCGATCGTCGCCTGGACCTCGGCCGCGTCGGGCCAGATGTCCTTGAGGAACACGTCGTTGCCGTCGGAGTCGGTCCCCAGCGCATCGACCTCGAAGTCGAAGTTCATCGAGCCTGCGAGTGCGTAGGCGATCACGAGCGGCGGGCTCGCAAGGTAGTTCATCTTGACGTCGGGGTTGATCCGGCCCTCGAAGTTGCGGTTACCGGAGAGCACCGCGGTCACGGCGAGGTCGTTGTCCTGGACCGCGGTGGAGATCTCCTCGAGTAGCGGCCCGGAGTTGCCGATACAGGTCGTGCAGCCGTAGCCGACGGTGTAGAACCCGAGCGCCTCGAGCGACTGCGTCAAACCAGCCTTCTCGTAGTAGTCGGTGACGACTTTGGAGCCGGGGGCCAGCGTGGTCTTGACCCACGGCTTGGCTTTCAAGCCCCTTTGCGCGGCGTTGCGGGCCAGCAGGCCGGCGGCGAGCATCACCGAGGGGTTCGAGGTGTTGGTGCACGAGGTGATCGCCGCGATCGCTACGGCACCGTGGTCGATCGTGAAGCTTTCGCCCTCGCCGAGCTCGACCGTGGTCGGCTTGGAGGCAGTGGACGGCGCGTGCGAGCGGTGGGTGTGCTCGTGGCTGCTGTGGGCGTCCTGCGGCTGGAGCTCGCCCGGGTCGGAGGCGGGGAACGATTCGGCGATCGTCAAGTCGACGATGTCGTGCGAGACGTCCGCGTAGTTGTTGAGGTCCGACTCGAACTGCGTCTTCGCGGAGGAGAGCTCGATCCTGTCCTGCGGGCGCTTCGGGCCCGCGATCGAGGGGACGACGGTGCTGAGGTCGAGCTCGAGGTACTCGCTGAACACGGGCTCGACCGCGGGGTCGTGCCAGAGCTTCTGCAGCTTGGAGTACTGCTCGACGAGCGCGATCTGCTCGTCACTGCGGCCGGTGAGGCGCAGGTAATCGAGGGTGACGTCGTCGATGGGGAACATGGCAGCGGTCGAGCCGAATTCGGGGCTCATGTTGCCGATGGTCGCGCGGTTCGCGAGCGGCACCGCGGCGACGCCGGCTCCGTAGAACTCGACGAACTTGCCGACCACGCCGTGCTTGCGCAGCATCTGCGTGATGGTGAGCACGACGTCCGTCGCGGTCACACCGGTCGGGATAGCGCCGGCGAGCTTGAAGCCGACGACCTTCGGGATCAGCATCGACACCGGCTGGCCGAGCATCGCGGCCTCGGCCTCGATGCCGCCGACACCCCAGCCGAGCACGCCCAGGCCGTTGACCATCGTGGTGTGCGAGTCGGTGCCGACGCAGGTGTCGGGGTAGGCGCGCACGACGCCGCCGACCTCGCGCGTCATCGTGACGCGGGCCAGGTATTCGATGTTGACCTGGTGGACGATGCCGGTCCCCGGCGGGACGACCTTGAAGTCGTCGAAGGCGGTCTGGCCCCAGCGGAGGAACTGGTACCGCTCACCGTTGCGCTCGTACTCGAGCTCGACGTTGCGCTCCAGTGCGTCCTCGGTGCCGAAGAGGTCGGCGATGACAGAGTGGTCGATGACCATCTCGGCAGGAGCGAGCGGATTGATCCGGTTCGCATCGCCGCCGAGGGCCGCAACGGCCTCGCGCATCGTGGCGAGGTCGACGATGCACGGCACACCGGTGAAGTCCTGCATGACCACCCGGGCGGGGGTGAATTGAATCTCGGTGTCGGGCTCCGACTCCGGGACCCACTCGCCGAGGGCGCGAATGTGCTCGGCGGTGATATTCGCACCGTCCTCGGTGCGCAGGAGGTTCTCGAGCAGCACCTTGAGGCTGAACGGAAGCTTCTCGTGACCGGGGACCCGGTCGATGCGGAACACCTCGTAGTCGGTCGAGCCGACCGTCAGGGTGTCTTTGGATCCCAAGCTATCTACCGCGGACACGTCGCCCTCTCCTTCGCTGACTGCAGCGTCCGCCGACGGGCGGCGCCGCTCTCCGCCCTCATCTTGACGACCGCGCACAGCGACCTGCCACCAAGGAGGACCTAACTCCACAACGTCGCAACTCCCGGTCGTCCTCCCCGCGACGATGCGGGGAGGCGAGCGCTATTTATCTCGACGTCGAGACAATTCTACGCACGATCCGGAGCATCGCCCGCATCGGCGCGCTCGGCGGCCCCGCGGTACTCCGCGCGAACGGCGAGCACGGTGAGCACCAGCAACGGCGCGTACAGGGGCAGACCCAGGACGAGCTTCCACGTGCCCAGCGCCGTGGTGTCCTGAGCGAGGTACAGCGGGTACTGCACGGCCAGGCGCAGGAGGAAGAGTCCGGCCCAGGCGAGAGTCAGCGCGCCGAAGAGGCGGCGCTTGCGCCGGTCGCCGCGCCAGGCGGTTCCGTCGCCCATCAGGTAGCCGGCGGCCACTCCGATCAGCGGCCAGCGCACCAGCACCGAGAGCAGGAAGACCAGGCCGTAGACCAGGTTCGTCACCAGGCCCGGCACGAAGTTGTCGACGGCACGCCCCGTGAACAGAGCGAGGGCCGCGGACACCACGACGCCGAGCAGCCCGCCGACCGCTTGGATGACCGGCGTGCGACCGAGGACCCTCGCCACGGTGAACGCCACGGCCAGACCGACGGAGGCGACCAGCGAGAGGACGAGCTCGGCAGTGATCGTGTAGAGCAGCACGAAGGCGATGCCGGGCACGACGGCCTCGAGGATCCCCCGCACGCCGCCCATCGTGCGCAGCAACGCGCGCCCGTCGAACGGCTCGCCGTCCGCTACGGCGCCCAGGCCGGAGCGGCGGGCCGCCTGCGCGATCGCGTCGCCCACCTCGGGCCGGGCCGCATCCTCGCCTCCGGTCGGGTCCTCGGGCCGCGCCGGGTCCATGCCGCTCAGCTCGCGCTCTGCTGGGTCTGGCCGCCGGTCGGCACCTTCAGCGGGATGAGGTCACGCGGAGGCATCGGGCCGCTGCCGCGCACCACGACGATGCTGCGGAAGAGCTCCTCGACCGAGGCCGCGGCCTGCTCGTCGACGGCACCCGCACCGGCGATCACGCCGCGGAGGAACCAGCGCGGGCCGTCGACTCCGACGAACCGCGCGACGCGGGTCTGACCGCCGGCGACCGGCAGCTCGGCGACGAGCTCGGGGCCGAAGACTCCCTCGCGCTCGGTGGTCGAGCCGCCCTGGCGGCCGATCTGCTCGGCGATCTGGCCGCGGATCTCGTGCCAGAGGCCCGAGGAGCGCGGCGCGGAGAAGGGCTGCACCTGCAGCGTCGAGCCTGCGTAGTCGAGGCCGACGGCAATGACTCGCTTGGTGTTCTCCTCGACCTCGAGGCGGATGTGCATGCCCTCGCGCGGGAGAACCTTCACCCCGCCGAGGTCGATGTAGGGGCGAACCGGATTGGCCTCGCGCTCGTCGAGCGGACCGGCCTCGGCGCGGTCCTCCGGGGCGGACTTCTCGAAGTCCTGCTGAACGGGCTCGGCGGCCTCGCCGGCCGTGGGCTGGATGTCGCTCATGCGCTCTCCTCGTGGATTCTGGTCTCCTGGGTTGCGGCGGCGTACCCGGTGGATCCGAAGCCGCCCGTTCCGCGCACCGACTCGGGAAGCTCCTCGACGGCTGTGAATCGCGCCCGCACGACGGGGACGATCACGAGTTGCGCGATCCGGTCGCCTGCCGTGATGCGGTAGCTCTCGCGACTGTCGGTGTTCAGCAGCGCCACCCGGATCTCGCCGCGATAGCCCGCGTCGATCGTGCCGGGGGCGTTGACGACGGTGATGCCGTGCCTGAAGGCGAGCCCGCTGCGGGGGACGACGAAGCCGACGTGCCCCTCGGGCAGCGCGAGGGCCACTCCGGTGCCGACGGACGCGCGCTCACCGGGAGCGAGCAGCACGTCCTGGGTGGACTGCAGGTCGGCGCCGGCATCACCCGGTCGGGCGTAGAGGGGGAGCCGCTCCGCGGTGATGGGGACGTCGACGGTTGCAAGCACGTGACGAGGGTAGACCACATCGTCTGGTGCAATAGGGTCATGCCGTCTTACCGAGAGAGGCTATGGCCCGCGCCCTGGCTCTTCGTCGCCACCGCCCTCGTCCTCCCCGCCAGCATTCTGGTTTTCGCGCCCATCGACCTCCAGGTTGGGGTGATCGTCGCGATCGTGCTGTACGCAGGTTGCGTGCTCTCGCTCCTCGCCCTGTCTCCGGTGGTCGAGGTAGCGGAGGGGGAGCTGCGCGCCGGTCGCGCGCACATCTCGCTCGATCTGCTGGGCGAGCCGTCCGCGCACACCGGAGATCAGGCCTTCGCCGAGCGGGGGCCCCGGCTGGACGCGCGGGCGTACCTGGTCATCCGCGGCTGGGTGAAGGACGTGGTTCGGGTCCCGATCGAGGATCCGGCCGACCCGACGCCGTACTGGCTGATCTCCAGTCGCCGCCCGAACGACATCGTCGCCGCGATCCGGGGATCACGGCGACGGAGCGGTCGTCCTTCGGAGCCTGGCGGCGTTTAGGCGGCGCACTCCAGGCAGATCGGCCCCAGCTTCTCCTCGTGATCGATCTGCGAGCGGTGCTTCACCAGGAAGCAGCTCACGCACGTGAACTCGTCCGCCTGGGGCGGAAGCACCACGACGTCCAGATCGAGGTCGGACAGATCGGCACCGGGCAGTTCGAATCCGCCCGGGTTGTCGGCGTCATCGACGTCGACGACTCCGGACATCTTGTCGGGGACTCGCTCCTTCAGGGCCTCGATCGACTCGGAGTCGTCATCGGTCTTGCGGGGGGCGTCGTAGTCCGTAGCCATTCCCATCCACTTCTTATTTCTGCTGTTCAACAAATCGGCGGGGTCAGTGTGCATCACGACGCATCGATTCGCAAACCACCGCGGACGGCTCTTGACACCCGCTCGCCCCGCCTCCTTCCGCACCAACTTTCGACCCGCCCGGGGTATTCCCGGTCAACGGCCCGGGCGCGTGGCATCCTTGCCCGGTCCGCGTCCACAAGGAGGGTCCCCGCGATGATGGAACTGAAGGTGATCGGCGTCGAGGGCGGATCGCTCGTGCTCGTGTCCGAAGGCGGCGAGCGCTTCTCGGTCCGCATCGACGAGACGTTGCAGAGCCAGCTGCGTCCGCGCGTCCACTCTCTCCCTCCTCGTGAGAAGCGTGTCTCTCCCCGCGAGATCCAGGCGCATATCCGCTCTGGGCTTTCGGCGGAGGAGGTCGCCGATCTCACCGGCGCCGACCTGGATTATGTGCAGCGCTTCGAGGGTCCGGTCACCGCCGAGCGCGAGCACATCGTCGCCTCCGCACTCGCGGTCCGCGTCTACACGAGCACCGACCCCGATCCGCTCGAGGAGGGGACGCCGTTCGGCGACGTGATTCGCGACCGGCTCGTCGCCCTCGGGGCCGAGGGCGAGCAGTGGTCCAGCTGGAAGGAGGAGGACGGCTGGGTCGTCAAGCTCCTCTTCCGCTCGGACGAGATCGATCACGACGCCCGCTGGCGTTTTGACCCGCGGAAGGCGCTGCTCTCCCCACTGACGTCCGAGGCCATCACGCTGTCCCAGCAGGGCGAGATCCGTCCGACGCTGATCCCCCGTCTGCGTGCCGTCATCCCCGCCGCCGTCGATGAGCTCGCGACGCGCTTCGACCCGGACTCGGCCGAGGCACCGACCCGACCCGCCCGGTCCGATCACCCGACGGCCGGCCGGCCGGCTGCGATGCCGCACGCGCGTCCCGCCGCCGTGCGTCCCTCCGACACGGAGCCGCAGCCGGCCCTCGCCGAGGCCCCGCGCCCGATCTCGACACTGCCCCGTCCCATCACCAGCACCACGGAGCAGCGCGAGCGCAATCTCACTGACACCGCCGACCTGCTCGACGCCCTGCGGCGACGTCGCGGCGAGCGCGATCACGCATCGAACCTTCGTGTCCGCGAGGAGCCGGAGCCCGAGGTCGAGGCTCCTGTGGTCGAGAAGGCGCCGGAGCCACCGCGTGCCGCTCCTGCGGCCCCCGAGCAGCCGTCGGGCGTGCGCGGGAGCATGCGCCGGGGCCGCGCCGCGATGCCGAGCTGGGACGAGATCGTCTTCGGAGCCCGCACGGACGACTGACCGGCGCTCACGGGCGCCCGGATCCGCTCAGGCCAGCGCGCCGAAGCGCAGGAGCGGCACCTGTGTCTCCTCCGGCGTGAGGGAGCCGTGCTGCCCGAGCATCGAGCGACCGGAGGAGTCGTCCGCCGCGTAGTAGGCGACGGTCTTCCGCGCTGCGACGAACACGTCGCCCATCCGGTCGGCCGCTGTCGGCGAGACCTCACCGAACCAGCCGCTCGCCACGACCTCCTCGCGTGTCGCGATCCAGGCGCGCGATCCCTCCGCTTCGACCCAGCGCCGCGCCACCTCCTCGGCCGGTACGCCCGTTTCGAGGTGCAGCTGGAGGCAGCGCGGCTCTCCGCCGAGGTGCCGGACGCCCTCGAGCAGCGGGCTGCGCTCGATCAGCACGTGCGAGGAGGCGGGAACGTCCACGATCCCGTGGTCGGCGGTGACCAGCAGCCCCTCCCGAGCCGAGAGCCCCCGGACTGCGCCGCCGACCTCGCCGTCTAGCAGCTCGAGGGCGCGGGTCCACTCCGGCGATTCCCAGCCCCGCGCGTGCGCCGCCTGGTCGAGTTCGGGGACGTAGAGGTACACCAGCTGTCGTCCGCCCTCGTCCAACAGGGCGCGTGCCGCCGTGAAGCGCTCGGCGACGCCGCCTGCGGAGTGGTAGTCGGCGCCACGGAGGATCGCGCGGGTGAGACCCGAGTACGCGTATCGCGCGGGGCCGATCACTCCCGCTCGGATACCGGCGGCCGAGGCCTGCTCGAAGACCGTGGGCTGCGTCTGCCACTGCTCGGGCACCATCCGCTCGTCCCAGCCGGAGAGTTGGTTCACCAGGCGGTCGGAGGCGCGGTCGAGCACGCGGTAACCGACCATCCCGTGCCCGCCCGGGCGCAGGCCCGTGGTGAGGCTCGCGAGGGCGACCGCCGTGGTCGTCGGGAATCCGGAGACGAGGGTGGTGCCGCGGTTCAGCGCGGGGGCGAGGATGCGCGAGTGGCCCGAGCGCTGGCGAAGGTTCGCGGCCCCGAGGCCGTCGACCAGGACCACCACGATGCGCTCGACTCGCGGAGATCCGAAGAGGCCGGGGCGACCCAGGAGCGCGTCGAAGGCTCCCGGCAGGACGTCGGCGAGGCTCCGCCGCCCGTCGGGGGCTGGCGGTAGCATGTGGGGCATTGCGCCCAGTTTCGCACAGCACCGCCGCTCCCGCCGGGCCGGTGCAACGGATCGCCTGCGTGCACGGGAAGGCCGGTCCCGTCCGCGAGGCGCTGCTTCCGCTCCGCTCGTCGGGAACCGATTGGCGGTGCACTCCCCCGCCGCCGTCCCGCGTCCGCCACCGAAGTGAGTCATGAACGCTGCAGCCCCCTCCTCCGGATCCTCGCTCACCGAACGCATCGAGGACGTCGACGTCTCGGCCGAGATGGAGGGATCCTTCCTCGAATACGCCTACTCGGTCATCTACTCGCGCGCGCTCCCCGACGCCCGGGACGGTTTGAAGCCCGTGCAGCGCCGCATTCTCTACATGATGAGCGAGATGGGTCTGCGACCCGACCACGGGCACGTGAAGTCGGCCCGCGTGGTCGGCGAGGTGATGGGAAAACTGCACCCGCACGGAGACGCCTCGATCTACGACTCCCTGGTGCGACTCGCGCAGCCGTTCACCATGCGGGTGGCGCTCGTCGATGGTCATGGCAACTTCGGTTCCCTCGACGACGGGCCGGCCGCGGCGCGCTACACCGAGGCCCGTCTCGCTCCGGCCGCCACGGCGATGACCGAGCACCTCGGCGAGGACGTCGTCGACTTCGTACCCAACTACGACAACTCGCACGACCAGCCCGAGGTCCTCCCGTCCGCGTTCCCGAACCTGCTGGTCAACGGCGCGAGCGGCATCGCCGTCGGCATGGCGACGAATATGGCACCGCACAACCTCGTCGAGGTGATCGGAGCGGCGCGGCACCTTATCGCGCACCCGGACGCCTCCCTCGACGACCTGATGTCGTTCGTCCCCGGCCCCGATTTCCCCAGCGGTGGAACGATCGTCGGCCTCGCGGGTGTGCGCGATGCCTATGCGACCGGCCGGGGCAGCTTCAAGACCCGCGCCCGCGTCTCGGTCGAGAGCATCACCGCGCGCAAGTCCGGCCTGGTCGTCACCGAGCTGCCCTACCTCGTCGGCGCCGAGAAGGTGATCGACAAGATCAAGGACGGGGTGCAGAACAAGAAGCTCAGCGGCATTTCGGACGTCACCGACCTCACGGATCGCGACAACGGCCTCCGCCTGGTGATCGGCATCAAGACCGGATTCAGCCCCGAGGCCGTCCTGGAACAGCTGTATCGCTATACCCCGCTCGAGGACGCGTTCTCGATCAACACTGTCGCACTGGTCGACGGCGGACCGCGCACTCTCGGTCTCAAGGAGCTGCTGCAGGTCTACATCGGCCACCGTGTGCAGGTCGTCACCCGCCGATCCCGCTACCGCCTGCGCAAGCGCCAGGAGCGGCTGCACCTCGTCGAGGGGCTTCTCCTCGCGATTCTGGACATCGACGAGGTGATCCACCTCATCCGTAGCAGCGACGACACGGCGTCGGCCCGCGCCCGGCTGATCGAGGTGTTCGACCTCAGCACTCTGCAGGCCGACTACATCCTCGAACTCCAGCTGCGCCGGCTCACGAAGTTCTCGCGCATCGAGCTCGAGACCGAGCGCGACACTCTGCTCGCCGAGATCGCCGAGCTGGAGGCCCTGCTCGCCAGTCGCTCGCGGATCGACGAGCTGGTCTCGGACGAGCTCGACGACGTCGCCCAGCGCCTGGGCACCCCCCGGCGGACCCTGCTGACCGAGGCGCGCCCCTCCGTCGCCACCACCGGGCGCAAGGCCGCGGCCGTCCTTGAGATCGCCGATGTCCCCTGCCGGGTACTCCTCAGCACCACCGGCCGCATGGTGCGCATCGACCGCGACCCCGACGCGGCGCCGCACCCCGAGCGCGCCACCCGCCGCTCGAAGCACGACGCGGTGCTGAGCGTCCTCGACACGACCACCCGTGCCGAGATCGGGGCCGTCACCAGCGCAGGGCGGCTGTTGCGCTTCTCCCCCGTCGACGTGCCGGCCGTCCCCTCCTCCTCCGTGCAGCTCGGCGCCGGGGTACGCATGAGCGATTACCTCCCGCATCTCGCCAAGGACGAGCGGGTGCTCGCTCTCGTTGCACTCGACGACGAGCGGCCGATCGCCCTCGGCACCCTGCAGGGCGTGGTCAAGCGCGTCGCGCCGGGCGAGCTGCCGAACCGCCCGGACATCGAGCTCATCGCGCTGAAGCCCAAGGACGCCGTCGTTGGAGCGGCCGCCTCGGCCGAGGAGGACGAGCTCGTCTTTGTGACCGGCGAGGCGCAGCTCCTGCGTTTCTCCGCGTCCGCTGTTCGCCCCCAGGGGCGCACCGCCGCGGGCATGGTCGGAGTGAAGCTCGCCGAGACCGACGACGTCGTGCACTTCGCCGTCGTCGCTGCCGAAGACAGGGACGGGGCGGTCGTCGCGACAGTCGCCGTCGACAGCTGGGCGCTCTCGGGGACCGACACCGGCAGCGCGAAGGTGTCGTCATTCTCCGAGTTCCCCGCAAAGGGCCGAGCCACCGGCGGAGTGCGCGCTCACCGCTTCCTCAAGGGCGAGACGGCCCTCGGAGTCGCCTGGGTCGGTCCCGGTCCCGCACACGCCCTCGAGGCCGACGGCTCGGCTGCCGCTCTCCCGGACTCCGGGATGAAGCGCGACGGCTCCGGAGTCGCCCTCGCGGCCCCGATCGCCACCCTGGGAGCGGCGCCCGAGCTGTTCTGACGCCGGGACGCCCGCACGTCAGACGTCGATGCGGTCCCGCGAGAGCGACTCCGAGCCGCGGACAATGAACTCCTTGCGCGGTGCGACGTCGTTGCCCATCAGCAGCTCGAAGACCCGCCCGGCGTTCTCGGCGTCGGCGACCCGCACCCGGCGCAGTGTTCGTCGGGCGCGGTCCATCGTCGTCGTCGCAAGCTGGTCAGCGTCCATCTCGCCGAGGCCCTTGTAGCGCTGGATCGGGTCTTGGTAGCGGCGACCCGCTTTGCCGAGGGTGGCGAGAACGCTCTGCAGCTCCTTCTCGGAGTAGGTGTAGATCGTCTCGTTCGGCTTCTTGCCCGCGTTCAGCACGACTAGGCGGTGCAGCGGAGGCACGGCCGCGAACACGCGCCCCGCCTCGACCAGGGGCCGCATGTAGCGGAAGAAGAGCGTCAGCAGCAGCGTGCGAATGTGGGCACCGTCCACATCGGCGTCGCTCATCAGGATGATCTTCCCGTAGCGCGCAGCGGACAGATCGAAGGAGCGGCCGGAGCCGGCGCCGATCACCTGGATCATCGACGCGCACTCGGCGTTCGAGAGCATGTCGGCGATGCTCGCCTTCTGCGTATTGAGGATCTTCCCGCGGATCGGCAGCAGCGCCTGGTACTCGCTGTGACGGGCGAGCTTCGCCGTGCCGAGCGCGGAGTCGCCCTCGACGATGAAGAGCTCGCTGTTCTCGACGTCGTTGCTGCGGCAGTCCACGAGCTTCGCCGGCAGCGAGGACGACTCCAGCGCGTTCTTGCGGCGCTGAGTCTCCTTATGCGCGCGGGCCGAGATCCGCGACTTCATTTCGGCGACGACCTTCTCGAGCAATTGCGCGGTCTGCGCCTTGTCCTCGCGGCGGGTGGAGGAAAAGACGGCGCCCAGAGTCGAGCCGATGGTCGAGGCGACGATCGCGCGGACCGCGGGCGTACCGAGCACTTCTTTGGTCTGGCCCTCGAACTGTGGCTCGGGGAGGCGCACGGTCAGTACGGCGCTGAGTCCCGCAAGCACGTCGTCCTTCTCGAGCTTGTCCGAGCCGACCTTCAGGCGCCGCGCATTCGCCTCCACCTGCGAGCGGAGCAGCTTCAGCAGGCCCTGCTCGAAGCCGGTCTGGTGCGTCCCGCCCTTGGGCGTCGAGATGATGTTGACGAAGCTGCGCATCACCGTCTCGTAGCCGGTCCCCCAGCGCAGCGCGATGTCGACCTCGCAGGTGCGCTCCACCTCGGTGGGCACCATCGCGCCGCCGGGAGTGAGCACCGGCACCGTTTCCGTGAAGGTTCCCGAGCCGGTCAGACGCAGCACATCGGTCACGGGCGCATCGGGAGCCAGGAACTCGACGAACTCCGAGATGCCGCCGTCGTAGCGGAACATCTCGGCGCGGCGCTCCTCCGCCCGGTCGTCGACGATGTCGATCGTGAGCCCCGGGACCAGGAACGCGGTCTGCCGAGCGCGGGTCACCAGGTCATCCGTCTGGAACGACGCGCCCTTCGTGAAAATCTGGCGGTCGGCCCAATAGCGCACGCGGGTGCCGGTGACGCCCTTGGCGACCTTCCCGACCACCGCCAGCTCCGATCCGTTCTCGAACGGCATGAACGGGGCGTCGGGAGTGGGCTCGCCCGTATCGGCGAAGCGGCCCGGCTCGCCGCGGTGGAACGACATCCGGTAGGTACGGCCATTGCGGTCGACCTCGACATCCAGGCGCTCCGAGAGCGCGTTGACCACCGAGGCGCCGACCCCGTGGAGACCGCCGGACGCGGCGTACGAGCCGGAGCCGAATTTGCCACCGGCATGCAGCTTCGTGAAGACGACCTCCACGCCGGAGAGTCCGGTCTTGGGCTCGATGTCGACGGGGATGCCCCGCGCACGGTCGCGTACCTCGACGCTGCCATCCGCGTGCAGCAGCACGCTGATCTCGGTGCCGTGCCCGGCCAAGGCCTCGTCGACGGAGTTGTCGATGACCTCCCACAGGCAGTGCATGAGGCCGCGCGAATCGGTCGAGCCGATGTACATGCCGGGCCGCTTCCGAACCGCTTCGAGACCCTCGAGGACGGAGAGATGCCGGGCGTTGTAGTCGGTAGAGGCCATCCGCTCAGTCTACTTTCGTGAGCGGATTCGACCGCGGTGGCGCGACGCACCGCGTGCGCCCGATGTCCGCCGGACGAGTGCCCCTACGCGCAGAGCGAAATGCCGCCCGATCGACTCCGTGCGGAAACAATCGCGTGCTTGGATGGGTTCCACTAAGCAGAGATCGAAGACCGAGTGCAGGAGGCCAAGTCATGTCGACCACAGCAACCCAGAACGGCGTGGACGAACTCGCCAGCGCCCACCAGCTCTCCGCCGCCGACCGCTGCGACAGCTGCGGTGCGCAGGCGTACATCCGAGTGGTCGTGAACAACGGAGAACTGCTGTTCTGCGCACACCACGGCAAGAAGTATCAGGAGAAGCTCTCCGGCATCGCCCAGAGCTGGCACGACGAGTCCGCCCGGCTTTTCGAGGAGCAGCGCCCCTAGCTGGTTCCCGACCGGCTCGGACGGCGTGTCCATGCCGCACTGACCGACACCGCTACCGACCGACACCGAGCCGCTTCGCGATCACATCGCGGGCGGCTCGTGCCGTGTCATCGACCGTGCGGATGCGCGCGTCGGACGCGGAGTAGGAGTCGCCGAGCGCGCGGCGCAGGATCGTATCGGCGAGTACCGGGTTCTTTGCCAGAACAGGGCCGTGCAGGTGTGTGCCGAGCAAGCCACCCGCGGAGTAGCCCTCATAACCGACTCCGTCCCCGGTGCCGTGCAGCACCCGGCCCAACGCGTCCGCGGGAGCGATGCCGGTCATCCGGCGCTCGTGGTTCTCGAAGCCCACCAGGACGCCAGAGGAGCTCTCGACCAGGAGGTCGTCGGTCACCCGCTCCCCCGCGATCGACGCGCCGGGAAAAAGGCCGATGCCCTCGACCTCGCCATGCGGAGTGCTGATCGACCCCGCCAGCATGTCCCAACCGGCGCCCACGGCGAGGACCTGCGTACCCTGCTCGACCCACGAGCGCAGCGTCGGAGCCACTTCTCGCAGGAGTGCGAGCACAGCGGCCAGGTCCTCGTCGGCGCCGGTGCCGGCGACCAGCACGTCCGGGCGCACCTCCGCATCCGCGGCGACGGCCAGGGGTACGACGTCGGCCGCGACCCCCGACCAGCGTGCGCGGGCCGCGAGGACCCGGGCGTTCGCTGCGTCGCCGTTGCTGTCCAAGACATCGGGGGCGAGCACGGCGATGCGGAGGGTGGTCACGCGGTCTCCTCGCGGTTGGTGACGAGTTGCAGGTGCGCGCGCGTGCGGCGCATGGAGTCGGCCGAGAAAATGATGGTCTTCCGGCCGGAGACGGGGGTCGGCAGTGCGAGGAAGGTGTCGAGCGCGCGGCCGAGGTCGTCGTCGACCTCGTCGATGACGACTCCGTCGTAGCGCAGGTGCAGCGCCGCCTCCTGCGCCTTCGACCCCGAGACGATCCGCACGCGTCCGAGCACCGAGGTGTCGACGGGCCAGAAGTAGGAGGGGTCGCGGACGTCGGAGCCGATAGCGAGCATGATCTGCTCGGTCCCCTCGGGGATCTCGGTGATGTTCAGACGGTAGCTGGCCGGGTTTTGCACGAGCACGAACTCGACCTCGTGTCCGCGCACAGTGACGATCTCGCCGCGCCCGAAGACGGGGTCGATGGCGGACAGCGCGGATGCGGTCAGCGTCGCGTCGAAGCGCTCGGCCAGGACGGCACGGGCCGTCGAGACGGCGGCTGCGGCGTCGACCGCGTAGTGCACTCCCCGGGCGGGCAGGCGCACCTCGAGCGGATCGCCGTCACTGACGATCCGCGCGGCCGCTCCCTGAGTGCTGTCGACGATGGTGGTGGCGCGATCGGCGCCGCCGTCCGACTCCGAGGCGTAGCCCAGACCGCCCGCAGCAGATGCGCGCACCGCGTCGGAGACCCCGTACCAGCGAACCCGATCGTCTGGGAGCGAGGTCGCGACATCGGCGATGTGGCGGTCGTCGGCATTGAGCACGACGGGACCGGTGGCTCGGGACGCGATCGTGCCGAGCATGCGGGCGACCATCGCCGGATCGAAGAAGCGGTCGATCTGGTCGACGACGACGTTCGTCAGCAGCACGACCCGGGGGCGCATCCGGGGCGCGAGCCGGGCACCGTGCCCCTCGTCCATCTCGAGGACGGCGATGTCCGCATCGATCCGCCCGCGCAGGTCGGCGCGTTCGAGCAGAGCGGAGGTGAGGCCCTGCGCGATGTTGGCCGTGGAGGGATTGGTGAACACGCGGAGACCGTGCGCGCGGAGGACGGCGACCAGCATCTTGGTGGTGGTCGATTTGCCCGCGGATCCAGTCACGACGACGAGGCCGTCGGGGAAGCCGTCGAGCGCGGCGGGCAGAAACCCGGGCGCGACCCGGTTCACGACGAGCCCGGGCACGGCGGACCCTCCGCCGGGCTTGCGGAGCCGCGCAGCGAACCGAGCGGCCCTCCCGAGGAGGACCGCCGGCGCATAGCGGATCACCGGCCTACTCGAGGTAGTCGCGGAGCGACTGCGAGCGGGACGGGTGGCGGAGCTTGGCCATCGTCTTGGATTCGATCTGCCGGATGCGCTCGCGCGTCACACCGAAGGTATCGCCGATCTGGTCGAGCGTCTTCGGCATGCCGTCGCCGAGACCGAAGCGCATGCGGATCACGCCGGCCTCGCGCTCCGAGAGCGAGTCGAGCAGCGACTCCAGCTGCTTCTGCAGCATGGTGAAGCCGACCGCGTCGGCCGGGACGACCGCCTCGGTGTCCTCGATGAGGTCGCCGAACTCGCTGTCGCCGTCCTCGCCCAGAGGAGTGTGCAGCGAGATCGGCTCGCGGCCGTACTTCTGCACCTCGATGACCTTCTCGGGGGTCATGTCGAGCTCGCGCGAGAGCTCCTCGGGCGTGGGCTCGCGACCCAGGTCCTGCAGCATCTGGCGCTGCACGCGGGCGAGCTTGTTGATGACCTCGACCATGTGCACCGGGATGCGGATGGTGCGCGCCTGATCGGCCATCGCTCGGGTGATCGCCTGGCGGATCCACCAGGTCGCGTAGGTCGAGAACTTGAAGCCCTTGGTGTAGTCGAACTTTTCGACGGCACGGATCAGACCGAGGTTCCCCTCCTGGATCAGGTCGAGGAACTGCATGCCGCGACCCGTGTAGCGCTTCGCAAGGCTGACGACGAGTCGGAGGTTCGCTCCAAGCAGGTGACTCTTCGCGCGCTGCCCATCCTTGGCCACCCAGCGCAGCTCGCGGACGAGCTCCGGGCTGAGCTCGCTGGAGTTGGCGAGCTTGTCCTCGGCGAACAGGCCGGCCTCGATGCGCATCGCGAGCTCGACCTCCTCGGCCGCGTTGAGGAGCGCGACCTTGCCGATCTGCTTGAGATAGTCCTTGACCGGATCGGCGGTGGCGCCGGTGATCGCGGTCGAGTAGACGGGGACTTCGTCGTCCTCGCCGCCGAACGAGAGGACGAGTGCACCGCTGGGGAGCGGCTCGACCGGAGCGGTCGCAACGGCGGCCGGAGCCTCGGGCGTCTCCGTGTCGTCTTTGGCCTCGGTCTCGGTGTCCTCGACGACGACCTCGGTCTCCTCGTCCTCCGCGACCTCGGCCTCGTCGGGCTCGGTGGGGCCTGTCGGCTCCTCGTCGGTCTCCGCCGGTGCAGCCGCCTTGGTGGTGGCGCGCGAGCGCGTGGTCTTGGCGGCGGCGTTCTTGGCCGCCGTGGTCTTCGCCGCGGGCTTGCGCGCCGCGGGCTTCTTCGTGGTCGTCGTCGCGTCGTCGTCGACGGCGTCGAGCGTTGCGGTCTTGGTAGCTCTGGTGGCCATGGCGGCACCTCTCCATCCGTTGCGACCCGGAGGCGGGCGGCGCCAGGAAAGGCGTCGTCCGTCGGTGGGCATTACGAGGACCCATGTCAAGTCGAGGACGTCGCACGCCCGACGTGGGCCTGGTGCTCCTCGACCCGAACGGGTCCTATTGACAATTATTGCACGTCTGAGTAGTGCAGCCGTGCGGTGCGGCGCGAGTGGGACTCGGTCCGAGGGATCCGGACCGCTCCTGGGGACAGTATGTCTACACGACGGCTGAGTTTTCGGATCGGCGAATCGGCGAAGACGATGGTCATCGCCCGGCGCGGCCGCGGCGCAGACGATCATTGAGTGCAACCCATAGCGGGGCCACTGTTATTCCCTCGTCCTCCGCGAGACGACGGCGGGTCCGGCGACGCGCGAGCAGGAGCCCCACGACTCCGGCTCCGATCACCACGTATTGCACGCACCACGCCAGGCGGAAGTGCTCCAACGCATAGGTCTGCGCGGAGGCGGCACCCGGGCCCGCGAGCGCGTCCAGGATCAGGCCGATCGCGAACATCATCGTGAAGCTGGCGAGAAAACCCCCGACGTTCACGACGCCGTTGGCCGCGCCGAGGCTCCTCGCGGGATTGAAGGTGCGGGCGAAGTCGAACCCGATCATCGACCCGGGGCCGCCCGCGCCTACGACGATCAGCAGGAGGACGATCAGCCAGTACGGCGGGACGCCGGGCCAGACCAGCACGACGGTCCAGGCGACGGCCATCGCCGAGACGATGCCGAGTACGAGGTTGCTGCGCCGCGTCGGGTGGCGCGCGGTCAGGATCCCGAGGACCGGCCCGACGATGATCCCCGCGATCACGACGATGGTGAGTGTTGGTGCCGCGACCGTGGGCGGCAGGCCGATCGCGTAGACGAGGAACGGGTAGCCCCAGAGGAGCGTGAACACCGTGCCGGAGGACTGCGTCACGAAGTGCGACCAGAAGCCGAGCTGCGTCCCCGGCCGTCGCATGCTCACTCCGAGCTGCGCGATCGTCGCGCGGAGTGTCGGCGGTACGAGAACGATCGGCTCGGTGCGCGGCGGGACATCGGCGATGAGGAGGAGGACGCCGAGGAAGGCCACGGCGCCCAAGCCCGCGGCCGAGAGGAACGCCGGCTCCCAGCCGAAGGTGTGCAGAACCGCCGCGAACGGAAGAGCGGAGAGGATCTGGCCGACCTGGCCGATGTTTCCGATCCATTGGGAGAGCTGGGGCACGATCGGCCCGCTGAACCAGGTGACGATCAGGCGGATCACCGAGGTGAAGATAGCCGCATCGCCCGCTCCCAGTAGGACGCGGCCGAGGATCGCAACACCGATGTTCGGTGCGAGCGCGACCACGACCTGTCCGGCCATCATCAGGGCGGTGCCCGAGAGGATGAGGGTCCGCGGACCGAATCGGTCGATCAGGATTCCGACTGGGATCTGCATCCCGGCGTAGACGATCAGCTGGACGACGGCGAGCGTTGAGAGGACGGCGGCCGCCACCCCGAACCGCTCAGCCGCGTCCACTCCGGCGACGCCCAGTGTTGTGCGGTCCAGGACCGCTACGAGGTAGGCGAAGGCTCCGGCACTGAAGACGAACCAGGCTCGACGATTCCGCACTCATCCGATCCTACGGCCGCTCAGGGGGCGGTCGGCTCCTCGCCGGGGCGTCGGATGGCGAGGAACTTCTCGAGTTCAGCGGCGATGGCGTCGGCGCTGGGAACGAAGCCGTCCTCGTCGGTGAGCGGCGAGCGCAGGCTCGTCCCCTCCATGTAGGTGTCGTGGCGGGCCTCGAGGGCCGAGACCAGTGTGTGCAGCTCCTCGTTTCCGCCCACCTGCTCGTCGACCTTGCCGAGGAACTCCCGCCCGCTTTCGCGCAGGCGATCGGTCGGGAAGATCAGACCGGTCGAGGCCGAAATGCTCTCGAGCGCCGCGACGGCCGCCTGCGGGTATTCGGTGTCCGAGAGGTAGTGCGGGATCAGCAACGCGAATCCGACGACGGCGAGACCGCGCTGGTAGAGGCGCAGCTCGAGCAGGTGGAGGACGTTCGAGGGGACCTGCGTGTGCGGCCTCCACACCGACATCGCGTCGATCAGGTCTTCGCGGTTGCCGCTCACGGTGACTCCGACGGGCCGCGTGTGCGGCACCGGCATCGGTATCGCCTGAACCCAGGTCGTCGACGCAACGTCGAGGCGCTCGATCAGCGAGACCACGGCCCGGGTGAACCGCTCCCACTGAAAGTCGGGCTCGAAACCGGTGAGCAGAAGGAACGGCTGATGCAGTTCGTCGTGCGCGAGCGAGAGCCGAAGCATCGCCGGTCGGTAGTCGGTCAAGTGGTCCTGGTCGAAGGTGATGATGGGACGCCGAGCACGGTAGTCGAGGAGCTGGTCCTGGTCGAAGACCACGACCTGGCGGTGTTCGAGTGTCTGGAACAGGTACTCGCCGAGCTGGCCCACCGCGCCGCCGGCGTCCGCCGAGCCGGTCAGACCCGCGACGAGGTGCAGCCCGCGCGGGATCTCGGAGAGGTCGCCCTCGATCTCGAACAGGTCTTCCGGATCCAGCATGGGTCCAGTGTAAACGGGGGTCTCCCCGCTCCGGCCGGGTCCGCTGAGCCCTCAGCGAACAGCGCCTAGCATTGCCGCCATGCCCCTCTCCTCTCTCGAGTACTCGAGCGTCCCCGCCTCCGACATCGACACCGACGCCCTGGTCCTGGGCGTCGCCCCCGGGCCTGACGGTCCTCGACTCGTCGGCGCAGAGGGCTTCGAGGAGCTGGCTTCCGCGCTCAGCGCGCTGGGCGCAACCGGTGCCGCCGACACGCTCGTCCGCGTGCCGTCCTCGGTCCGCGCGGGAGTGGTCGTCCTCGTCGGCCTCGGCTCGGCGGAGCCCGATGACACCGCCCTGCGCAGCGCCGCCGGGGCCGCTGTCCGCCTGCTGGCCGGCTCCGCCTCCGTCGCCCTGGCGCTTCCCGCCGGTTCCGACGGCACTCATGCCGCCGTTGCGGAAGGCGCGGCTCTCGGCTCCTACGCTTTCACCGCCTTCCGGGGCACCACCGCCGCGACGGTGAAGCCGGCTGTCGAGCGCGTCGTCCTGCTGGGCGCCCCCGAGACCGCCGACACCGCCGTCCTCGACCGTGCACTCGTGCTCGGCCGCGCCGTCTCGACGGTCAAGGACCTGGTCAACACTCCTCCGTCGCACCTCTACCCCAAGACACTCGCCGAGGCCGTGCAGTCCGGCGCGGAGGGGCTGCCCCTCGAGGTCACCGTCTGGGACGAAAAGGCCCTCGCTGAGGAGGGGTTCGGCGGCATTCTCGGCGTCGGCAGCGGCTCCTCCCGCCCGCCGCGACTGGTGAAGGTCGTCTACTCGCCCGAGGGAGCGAGCACTCACCTCGCGCTCGTCGGCAAGGGCATCACTTTCGACAGCGGCGGACTTTCGCTCAAGCCGCCGATGTCGATGATCGGGATGAAGACCGATATGGCGGGAGCGGCCACTGTCTACGCCGTCGTCCGCGCTATCGCCGAGCTCGGCCTGCCGCTGCGCGCGACCGCGTGGCTCTGCATTGCCGAGAACCTGCCTTCGGGCACGGCGATCCGGCCCGACGACGTGCTCACGGTTCGCGGCGGGACCACAGTCGAGGTGCTGAACACCGACGCCGAGGGTCGCCTGGTGCTCGCCGACGGCCTCGTTGCCGCGAGCGAGGAGCAGCCTGATGCGATCGTCGATGTTGCCACGCTGACCGGGGCCTCGGTCGTCGCCCTGGGCAACCGGACCATCGGCATCCTCGGCGATGACGAGCTCGTCGCGAGTGTCCTCGAGGCTGCTCGCACGGCCGGTGAGACCTTCTGGCAGATGCCCCTTCCCGCCGAGCTGCGACCGCTGCTCAACTCCGAGATCGCCGACATCGCGAACGTCAAGCCGGGCAACATCGCCGGCGGGATGCTGCTCGCCGGCCACTTCCTTCGCGAGTTCGTCGGCACGCGCGGAGAGGGAGACGACGCGACCCGGATTCCGTGGGCGCACCTCGACATTGCCGGGCCCTCGAGCAACGGAGGAACCGGCTACGGCTTCACCGGAGCCGGTGCCACCGGCGCCTCCGTCCGAGCGCTGATCGCACTGGCCGAGGGCTTCGCGAGCGCGTAGTAGGGTCGACAGGGCGGGAGATTCCGCCTCGTCCCTCCTCCCGATCCGCCGAGCGTTGTGCGCCGGATCAGGTCGGCCGGGCAGCGGGACCGCACGTCGCGAGGGAGTCACTGGGTGTCGGAAGAGCGCTACGACCTGGTCGTGCTCGGAGGTGGCAGCGGCGGGTACGCGGCCGCCCTGCGGGCGTCGCAGCTCGGGATGAGCGTCGCGCTCGTCGAGCGCGACAAGCTCGGCGGGACCTGCCTGCATCGCGGCTGTGTGCCGACCAAGGCACTCCTGCACGCCGCAGAGCTGGCGGACGGCGCTCGAGAGGGCGGCAAGTACGGTGTGCTCTCGAGCTTCGCCGGCATCGACATGGCGGGAGTGACCCGCTACCGCGAGGGCGTCGTCGCGGGCAAGTACAAGGGTCTGCAGAGTCTCGTGTCCTCGCGCGGCATCACCGTGGTCTCCGGCGAGGGTCGTCTGAGCGCGGCGGGCACGGTGACGGTGGGTGAGCACGTGCTGCACGGCGGGTCGGTCGTCGTCGCCACGGGATCCGCCTCGCGGACGCTCCCCGGGATCGAGATCGGTGGACGCATCATCACGAGCGACCAGGCGCTCGAGCTCGCTCACGTGCCCGCGAAGGTCGTCGTTCTCGGCGGCGGAGTGATCGGCGTCGAGTTCGCCAGCGTCTGGCGCTCGTTCGGAGCAGAGGTGACGATCGTCGAGGCCCTCCCCCACCTCGTCCCCAATGAGGACGAGAGCGTCAGCAAGCAGCTTGAGCGGGCCTTCCGCAAGCGCGGGATCGCCTTCCAGCTGGGATCTCGCGTCGCCTCGGTCTCGCAGGGCGAGGGCGGCGTCTCGGTGACGCTCGAGAGCGGCGCCACCGTGGAGGGTGAGGTGCTGCTCGTCGCCGTCGGCCGCGGCCCGGTGACCGCGGACATCGGCCTGGAGGAGGTCGGCGTGAGCCTCGATCGGGGCTACGTCCTCACCGATGAGCGGTTGCAGACCTCCGTCCCCGGCGTGTACGCCGTCGGCGACATTGTTCCGGGCCTGCAGCTCGCGCATCGGAGTTTCCAGCAGGGGATCTTCGTAGCGGAGGAGATTGCCGGGCTCGGCCCGCAGGTCGTCTTGGATGTCAACGTGCCGAAGGTGACCTATAGCGACCCGGAGGTCGCCTCCGTCGGCCTCAGTGAGGCGCGTGCGATCGCCGAGTACGGCGCTGAGCGCGTCGCCGTGTACGACTACGGGCTGGGCGGTAACGCCCGCAGCACGATCATCGGCACGACGGGCTCTGTCAAGGTCGTGCGCGTGCTCGACGGTCCCGTCGTCGGTGTCCACATGGTCGGCGCGCGGGTCGGCGAGCTGATCGGCGAGGCCCAGCTCATCGTGAACTGGGAAGCGCACCCCGAGGACGTCGCCCCCCACCTGCACGCCCATCCCACTCAGAACGAGGCGCTCGGCGAGGCGCACCTCGCGCTGGCCGGGAAGCCGCTGCACGCTCTGTAGAACCACTGCGGGGCGGCGACCCGCCGCGTCCGCATCACTAAGCTGAACATGGAAACACAAGCGTCTTAAGGAGACAGGCTCATGAGCGAATCCGTCAGCCTCCCGGCACTCGGAGAGAGTGTCACGGAAGGAACGGTCACCCGCTGGCTGAAGAACGTCGGGGACCGCGTCGAGGTGGACGAGCCCCTGCTCGAGGTCTCGACCGACAAGGTCGACACCGAGATCCCGTCGCCGATCGCGGGCGTGATCGAGGAGATCCTCGTCCAGGAGGACGAGACGGTCGAGGTCGGCGCCGAGCTGGTCCGCATCGGGGACGGTTCCGGAGCCACGACCTCGGCCGAGCCCGAGGCTTCGACGCAGGAGACCCCCGAGGTCGAGGCCGCTGAGACCGAGCCGACGGAGGAGGCGACGCCGTCGGTCGACGCGGACAGCGACGCCGAGGGTCCCGCTCCGGCCGAGCCTGAGCCCGCACCGGCGGCCGAGAAGCCCGCCGCCCCCGAGGCCGCGGCTCCCGCTCCGTCTGCGCCTGCGCCTGCGCCTGCGCCTGCGGCTGCTCCTGCTCCGGCAGCTGCCGCGGCCCCCGCTCCGGCTGCTGCGCCTGCCGCCTCGCCGGAGCCGACTGACTCCAACCCCGGCTACGTCACCCCCCTCGTGCGCAAGCTCGCGGGCGAGAACGGCATCGACCTCTCGACCCTCACCGGTACCGGCGTCGGAGGCCGTATCCGCAAGCAGGACGTCCTCGATGCGGTCGAGGCCGCGAAGTCGGCTCCCGCCGCGCCGGTGCCGGCTCCGGCAGGCGCCGCCGCCACGCTCGCCCGCACCCCGCTCGAGACCTCGCCGCTGCGCGGCACGACGCAGCCGATGTCGCGTCTGCGCAAGGTGCTCGCTCAGCGCGCGGTCGAGTCGATGCAGACCAGTGCTCAGCTCACATCGGTGATCGAGGTCGACGTCACCGCCGTCGCCCGCTTCCGCGACTCCGTCAAGACGAGCTTCCAGGAGAAGACCGGCGCCAAGCTGTCCTTCCTCCCGTTCTTCGCTCTGGCGGCCGCGGAGGCGCTCAAGGCCTACCCGGTGATCAACTCGACGCTGGACGGCGAGTCGATCGTCTACCCGGACCACGAGAACATCAGCATCGCCGTCGACACCGAGCGCGGCCTGCTGACTCCGGTCCTGAAGAATGCGTCCGAGCTGAACCTCGCACAAATCGCCACGACGATCGGGGACCTGGCCGAGCGCACCCGCAACAACAAGCTCAAGCCCGACGAGCTCGCCGGCGGCACCTTCACGCTGACCAACACCGGCTCGCGCGGTGCCCTGTTCGACACCCCCGTCGTCTTCCTCCCGCAGACGGCGATCCTCGGCACCGGCATCGTCACCAAGAAGCCGGCCATCGTGCAGGTGGACGGCGCTGACGCCATCGCGATCCGCTCGACCGTCTTCCTCGCGCTCTCCTACGACCACCGCACCGTCGACGGGGCCGACGCGGCGCGCTTCCTGGTCGCGATCAAGGAGCGCCTCGAAGAGGGCTCGTTCGAGAACGACCTCGGCATCTGAGCTGCCCGCGCTGAGCCGCCCTCTCATGGGGTCGCTCCGGCATAGACGTCGCGGATAAGCCAGCCGGCCTCCGTCCTGATGATCAGGACGGAGGCCGCTGCTGTTCCCGGCGGTGTTCCGAGATGGACCACTGCCGACGCTCCGTTCACGTCGGCGAGGACCGCCGATACGTCGCCGTGAGCGGGCAGGCGGTCGGCGACTCCGTCGCCGACCGTACCGAGCGGAGAGTCCGCAGTGACGAGGCGCCGGGTGCAGCTGTGGTCTTCGCATGCTCGTGCAGCGGCGAGCAGGAGTTCCGCCGCTTCCTCTGCCTCGAGCGCGGCCGGGACAGCCTGTGCAGCAGGAGTCGGGGGCAGCGACGGATTTACCGTCGGGTACGGAGTGCCGCTGCTCGTCGACACCGAGTCCGCCGCGCCGGCAGCGCGCAGCTCGTCCGGAGACCCGGCGAGCATCCCGGTGAGTACTGCACCCAGCAGGATCACGAGTGCCGTGGCCAGCGGACCCCGTCGCCGCACCGCGAGGGCACGCGCGCGATCAGGCCAACCGTCGAGCGGATGCACGCGTCGGTGCCTACCGAGCGGCACCGATGCGGCGCTTGGCCGGATGCCGGCCCCTGCGCTCGCCCGAAGAGCGCGCACTTCCTCCCCGATGCCCTGCGGATCGGCGAGCCCGTAGAGCGTACCCTCCAGCGCCAGCAGATCGCGATGCCGGGCGAGGGCCGCGACGGGAAGCTTCGGGCAGTGGGGGCCGACACGCTCCAGAACTCGTTGAAGTGACTCGCGTGCCTCCCGTGGAGTGTCGACGGCCGGGGTCGTCAGCAGCAGCACCGGGCGGCCCTGCTCGGTCAGGCCGATGTCGTCCGCTGTCGGAGCGAGCCAGATGCCCTCGGCCGCGGCGGAACGCACAGCACCGACCACAGGTGCGAGGAGGGTCACCGCGGCACCCGGCCCGATCGTCCGCCCGGCCGTCAGAAACTGCTCGAGGACGGCGACGACAGCAGGAGAGGTCAGCACACTGCGCTTACCGTGCCGCGGCTCCATGCGAACGATACGCTCGCGATGCCGATGCTCGGCGAGAACGGCGACCGGCACGCTCCGCAGCTCCTCCGCCTCCCGGCGTCGGAGGACCCGCGACGCGAACCCGGGGTCGTCGGAGGCGGGCGTGACGGGCGGGCGCTTCTCCCCGTCCATCCGGCCGGCGCCGTGCATCCGGCCCTGGGCCGTCCCGCTGCTCATCATGGGGAGAGCCTGCCCGGCTGCCACGCAGCGCGGGGAGTGCTCTCCCCGATCGGTGGAGAGAACGACGCAGTTCACCCCTGTGGAGGAGCCGGATCTCTCTCCCGGTCGGCCGCGGAGCTCCCGCTCGGTATCCTTGTGGTCATGGCACGCAGCACGGAACCGTCGACGAAGGCGGCCAAGGAACCCGGACGTCTCAAGCAGATGTGGCAGGTGTTCCAGATGACCCGCCGCTACGACAGCAGCGCCGTGTGGATCATCCTCCTCGCCCTCCTGCTCCCCGTCCTGCTGGGCGTGCTCCTCGGAATCCTGCTCGGCAACGGCAACGGCTTCGTGATCGCGCTGTGGATCGTCGTCGGCGTGATGGCGGGCCTGGTCGCCGGTCTCGCGGTCCTCTCCCGTCGCGCCGAGCGCGCCGCCTACGGCCAGATCGCCGGGCAGCCCGGAGCGGTGGGCGCGGTCCTGCGCAGCGGTCTGCGCGGCACCTGGACCGGCGGCGAGATGCCCGTCGCCGTCAATGGCAAGACCCAGGACGCGGTCTACCGCGCGGTCGGGCGCGGCGGCGTCGTGCTGATCGCCGAGGGTCCCGCCTCCCGAACCAAGCGGATGCTGGAGGACGAACGGCGCAAGGTGTCGCGGATCCTGCCGAACGTCCCCGTCACGTTCGTGACTGTCGGCCCGGATGCCGACGCCACGCCGCTGCATCGGGTACCGCGCCGCCTCGCGAAGACGAAGAAGGTCCTCACGAAGGCGGAGGTGATCGCGGTCAAGAACCGGCTCTCCTCCTTGAACACCTCGCTGCCGATCCCGAAGGGCGTCGACCCCTTCAAGGTGCGGTCGCAGCGCCCGCGCTGATGTTCGCCAGGCACGGCATCCGTTAGGAGCGCACGAGCACTGTGCCGGCGACCTTGTCGTGGAAGCCGCGCTGGTCCGAGTCCCAGACGAGCGCGGGAACGAGCACCGCCAGCAGCACGGAGCGCACGAGCGGGCGCCACACACCGACCCAGCCACCACCGAGCCGGACGACGCGCATGCCGAGGAGGCGGTGGCCGACGCTGCCGCCGATCGTGGGGATGAAGACCACCTGCAGCACAATAAAGAGCAGCAGGCTCGCCCAGCGGTCGTAGTCGAAGAAGGCCAGCGAGAGCAAGGCGGACACCGCGAAGTCGACGGCGAGGGCGGCGATGCGGCGTCCCGGACGTCCGATCGAGAGCCGGCCCTCGCGGGGGAGGCCGAGGCGCTCCCCCGGGTACTCGCTCGGGGCGGCGTCGGCGAAGGTCCTGCGATCGGCGGCTGACATCCTTCGATCTTATCCGCGGAGTCTCGCAGCGGCCTCGGGACAGCGGAGCGGGCGCGGCGGTCCGGCCCGGCGCCGTAACATGCCGGAAACAACAGGGACACGGTGGGGAAACCCCCCGTCACTACCCTGGAGCAGCTGCGTTCAGCAGCGACCCGTTACGCCATTGGAGACCTTTGCATGTTTAAAGATTCTTCCGAGGTGCTCACGTTCATCAAGGACACGGACGTCAAGTTCCTCGACATCCGGTTCACCGACCTCCCCGGTGTCCAGCAGCACTTCAACATCCCCGCCTCGACTGTCGACGAAGAGTTCTTCTCCGTCGGCCAGCTCTTCGACGGGTCCTCGATCCGCGGATTCGCGAACATCCACGAATCGGACATGCAGCTGATCCCCGACGTGACGACCGCCTACGTGGACCCGTTCCGCGTCGAGCGCACACTGATCCTCGTCTTCGACATCTACAACCCGCGCAACGGCGAGATCTACTCCAAAGACCCCCGCCAGGTCGCGAAGAAGGCCGAGAAGTACCTCGCGTCGACC
The DNA here is from genome assembly GCF_002932875.1 of Rathayibacter tritici. Classification (GTDB taxonomy): domain Bacteria; phylum Actinomycetota; class Actinomycetes; order Actinomycetales; family Microbacteriaceae; genus Rathayibacter; species Rathayibacter tritici. The sequence goes on along the minus strand of NZ_PSWS01000058.1, from coordinate 82,999 downwards.
GGCATCGCCGACACGGCGTTCTTCGCCCCCGAGGCCGAGTTCTACATCTTTGACGACGTCCGCTACGAGGTCACGCAGAACGCGGCCTTCCACTCCGTCGACTCCGTCGAGGGTGCGTGGAACTCGGGACGTGTCGAGGAGGGCGGTAACCTCGGCAACAAGACGCCCTACAAGGGCGGCTACTTCCCCGTCAGCCCGGTCGACAAGCAGGCCGACCTCCGCGACGACATCTGCCTCAAGCTGATCGATGCCGGCCTCATCCTCGAGCGGTCGCACCACGAGGTGGGCACCGGCGGACAGGCCGAGATCAACTACCGCTTCGACACGATGGTGCACGCGGCGGACGACATCCTGAAGTTCAAGTACATCGTCAAGAACACGGCCGAGCAGTGGGGCAAGACCGCAACATTCATGCCCAAGCCCCTCTTCGGCGACAACGGCTCGGGCATGCACACGCACCAGTCGCTGTGGAACGACGGCACGCCGCTGTTCTATGACGAGAACGGCTACGGCGGACTCTCGGATGTCGCGCGCTGGTACATCGGCGGCCTGCTCAAGCACGCCCCCGCGGTCCTCGCGTTCACGAACCCGACGGTCAACTCGTACCACCGCCTGATCCCGGGCTTCGAGGCGCCGGTCAACCTCGTGTACTCGGCCGGCAACCGCTCCGCGTCCATCCGTATCCCGATCACGGGCACCAACCCGAAGGCGAAGCGCATCGAGTTCCGCGCGCCCGACGCCTCCGGCAACCCCTACCTCGCGTTCGCCGCTCAGCTGATGGCGGGCCTGGACGGCATCAAGAACCGCATCGAGCCGCACGAGCCGGTCGACAAGGACCTCTATGAGCTGCCCCCCGAGGAGGCGAAGCTCATCCCGCAGGTCCCCGCGACCCTCGGCGAGGCACTCGACGCCCTCGAGGCCGACCACGACTTCCTGCTCCAGGGCGGCGTGTTCACGCAGGAGCTCATCGATACCTGGATCGAGTACAAGCGCGAGAAGGAGATCAAGCCCCTCGCGCAGCGCCCGCACCCGTTCGAGTTCGAGCTGTACTACGGGGTCTAGTCCCGCAGCACCGCCAGACGGGCCGTTCCTTTTCGGAGGAGCGGCCCTTCGCCGTTCTCGGAGGCAGGCGTCAGCGGTGGGTCGGAGAGTCCCCCGCGGCTGGCCCGTAGAACAGCCGCTCGAAGACCGCGCGGGCTCGGCGGGTTACGCCGAGATAGTCGTCCTCCAGGGCCGTCGCGGAGCCGGCCGGGTACTCCAGCAGGCGCGCGACGCCCTCGAGCTGGCGGCGATCGGTAGGGAGGACGTCGCTCGTACGGTTCCCCCAGAGCGTGGTGCCCGAGCGGACGCGGGAGGCGAGGATCCAGGCCGCGCGGAGTCGCTTCGCATCCTGGCCGCCGATCAAGCCCTCCTCCTCCGCCACCGCCAGCGCTACGAGGGTCGACGTGGTCCGGAGGGGCGGCAAGGAGCGCGCGTGCTGCAGCTGGAGGAGCTGCACCAGCCACTCCACGTCGCTCAGCGATCCGCGGCCGAGTTTGAGGTGTCGGCGGGGATCGGCGCCCTGCGGCAGGCGCTCGCTCTCGACGCGAGCCTTGATCCGCTTCACCTCGCGGATGTCGCGGTCCGAGATCTCGGCGGGATAGCGAACGCCGTCGGCCAGCTCCGTGAAGTCGTCGATCAGCGCCTGGTCGCCTGCCACTCCCCTGGCTCGCAGCAACGCCTGCGCCTCCCACGTCAGCGACCAACGGGCATAGTAGGCCCGGTACGAGTCGAGAGAGCGCACGAGCGGCCCGTTCTTGCCTTCGGGGCGCAGGTCGGCGTCGAGGTCCAGCGGGAGGCGCGAGTCCTCGGTCAACCGCACCAGCTCCGCGACAACGAACTGGGAGTACAGCTGCGCCTGGTGCGGTTCGGCTGTCCCTGGTCGCTGCACGTACATGACGTCGGCGTCCGAGCCGAAGCCGAGCTCCGCTCCTCCGTAGCGCCCCATGCCGATGATCGCGAACTCGGCCTGGGAGCCGGGCCGCGTGTCGCTGTCGCGGCGAATGGCAGCGAGCACCCCGGTCAGCAGGGCGCTGATGATGTCGGTGAGGCTCGTCGCGATCTCGTCGATGGTGCTGAGCCCCAGTATGCCGCCCATTGCTGTCCGCAGTACCTCCCGCCTGCGCATCGAACGCAGGACGGAGGCCACCGCGTCGGCGCTGTCGTGGCGGGCGAGCACGGCGCGGACCTCCTCGCCCAGCTGGGCGGCGTTTCGCGGGCGTACAGCGTCGTCGTCCTCGAGCCACGCGGCCGACTCCGGGATCCGGTCGAGGAGTTCACCGACGAAACGCGATCCCGAGAGCACCGTCGTCAGGCGCTTCGCGGCGCCCGAGGAGTCGCGCAGCATGCGGAGGAACCAGGGCGTACCGCCGAGGACGTCGCTGAGCCGACGGAACGCGAGCAGTCCGTAGTCAGGGTCCGGGCCGTCCGCGAACCACTGCAACATCACCGGAACGAGGTGGCGCTGGATGCTCGCGCGGCGCGAGACGCCCGAGGTCATCGCGGCAATGTGGCCCAGTGCCCCCCGGGCGTCCGCGAAGCCGATGGCGGCGAGGCGCGCCTCCGCCTGGCCGGTGGAGAGCTCGGTTCCCCCGTCGGAGAGTGCGGCAACGGCCGAGAGGAGCGGGCGGTAGAACAGACGCTCGTGCAGGCCGCGAACGCGGTTCTTGATGCCGTTCCAGACGCTCAGCAGTTCCTCCGCCGTGCGAGCGAGGCCGCTGGAGCGGGCGAGGGTGCGGAGTTCGTGCTCGTCGCGGGGCATGAGATGCGTTCGACGCAGGCGCCGCAGTTGCACGCGGTGCTCCAGGAGGCGCAGCGCGCGGTAGTCCTGCGCGAACTCCTCCGCAGCGGCGCGGCCGATGTAGCCGCGCTCGGCGAGTGCTCCCAGGGCGAGCAGAGTGCCGGGCATGTGGATCTCGTCGTCGGTCTGCCCGTGCACGAGTTGCAGCAGCTGCACCGTGAACTCGATGTCGCGCAGCCCGCCAGGCCCGAGCTTGATCTGGTAGTGGACATCGTTCTGCGGGATGTTCGCGGTGACTCGCTCGCGCATCCGCTGGACCGACTCGACGAAGTTCTCACGGGAGGCGCTCGACCACACTTTCGGCGCTACCGCATCGACGTACGCCCGACCGAGCTCCAGATCGCCGGCGAGCGGACGCGCCTTGAGGAGCGCCTGGAACTCCCAGCTCTTCGCCCAGCGGTCGTAGTAGGCGATGTGGGACTCGAGGGTGCGCACGAGGGCACCCTGCTTTCCCTCCGGCCGGAGGTTCGGGTCGACCTCCCACAGCTCCGGCTCCATCGCCAGGGCGGACGTGCCGCGCATCAGTAGAACGGCGAGCCGGGTGGCGATGTCGATCGCGCGCGCGTTCGAGAGCCCGCGCTCCGGGTCGCCCTCGGCCACGAAGATCACATCGACGTCGCTGACGTAGTTGAGCTCGGAGGCGCCGGCCTTGCCCATGCCGATCACGGCGAAGCGGGTGGCCGCCACCTCGTCCCGGCCGACATGTCCGGGGCCTGCGCCGCCGACCAGCTCGCTCCGCGCCACGGCGAGCGAGGCCTCCAACGCCGCGCCGGCGAGGTCGGCTAGCGCGCGTGTCACCCGGTCGATCGCCGAAACCGGATCGGCTTGGCTGAGGTCGTGCACCACGATCCGGGTGAGCAGGCGTCGGTACCGCACGCGCAGCGCGGTCCACCCCGCCTCCTCCCGAAGCGTCGAGAAGCCGTCGATCGCGCCGACCGAATCCAGCAGCTCGGCCCTCATCTCGGCGCGGCCGGAAAGAGTCCGGACCGGCTCCAGGATGCTCGCGAGCTCCTCGGGACGCCGCTGCAGGAAGTCGGAGAGCCCGGAGGAGGCCCCGACCACCAGCAGCAGGCGCGTCAGAGCCTCATCGTCGGCGAGGACCGCGTCCATCCGATCGCGGTTCCGCCGCAGCATGTCGATCAGTGCGAGCAGAGCCTCGTCCGGATCGGCCACGCGAGCAAAGGAGGGCAGTACGGACTCGAGCTGCCGACCCGCCAGCAGCTCCGCCTCGGCCAGCCGCGCTCCGGTCTCGCCGAGCGCGGCGAAGCCGAGGCGAGCGACATCGCGCAGAGAGCGTTCCCGGGGCATGGCCGAGAGGTCAGAGCATCTCGAGGTTGCTGCGCAGCTCGTACGGAGTGACCTGGGCGCGATACTCGGCCCAGTCCTTCCGCTTGTTGAGCAGCACGAAGTTGAACACCTGCTCGCCCAGCGTCTCCGCGACCAGCTCCGACTCCTCCATCAGCGAGATGGCGCGGTCCAAACTCGCGGGCAGGGCCCCGTAGCCGAGTGCACGGCGCTCCGCGTCCGAGAGCGCCCAGACGTTGTCCTCGGCCTCGGCGGGGAGCTCGTAGCCCTCCTCAATGCCCTTCAACCCGGCGGCCAGGAGCAGCGAGTAGGCGAGGTAGGGGTTCGCCGCGGAGTCGAGGGCACGGTACTCGATGCGCGAGGACTGGCCCTTGTTCGGCTTGTACAGCGGCACTCGCACGAGGGCGGAGCGGTTGTTGTGGCCCCACGAGACGTAGCTCGGCGCTTCGTCTCCGCCCCAGAGGCGCTTGTAGGAGTTGACGAACTGGTTGGTCACCGCGGTGATCTCGGGGGCGTGCTTGAGCAAGCCCGCGATGAACTGCCGGCCGAGCTTGGACAGCTGGTACTGGGCGCCCTGCTCGTAGAACACGTTCACGTCGCCCTCGAAGAGTGACAGGTGGGTGTGCATGCCCGAGCCGGGGTGCCCGGAGAGCGGCTTGGGCATGAAGGTCGCGTACACGCCCTGCTCGATCGCCACCTCCTTAATAACCGTGCGGAAGGTCATGATGTTGTCGGCCGTCGTGAGCGCATCGGCGTAGCGGAGGTCGATCTCGTTCTGACCGGGTCCCGCCTCGTGGTGGCTGAACTCGACCGAGATACCCAAGTCCTCCAGCATCCGCACGGAGCGCCGCCGGAAGTCGTGCGCCGTGCCTCCGGGGACGTTGTCGAAGTACCCGGCGGAGTCGACCGGCTCCGGCCCCTCGGCGCCGAACGACGACGACTTCAGCAGATAGAACTCGATCTCGGGGTGCGTGTAGAACGTGAACCCGCGCTCAGCCGCCTTCGCCAGCGTGCGCTTGAGCACGTTGCGCGGATCGGCGACGGCGGGCTGACCGTCGGGCGTCGTGATGTCGCAGAACATCCGCGCCGTCGGGTCGATCTCTCCGCGCCACGGCAGGATCTGGAACGTCGAGGGGTCGGGGTGCGCCAGGACGTCCGCCTCGAACGAGCGGGTGAGGCCCTCGATCGCGGAACCGTCGAAGCCGAGGCCCTCCGCGAACGCGCCCTCGACCTCGGCCGGCGCGATGGCGACCGACTTGAGCGTGCCGACGACATCGGTGAACCAGAGGCGAACGAATTTGATCCCTCGCTCTTCAATGGTGCGAAGAACGAAGTCCCGTTGCTTGTCCATCCAGACCCCTCCTGTTTCGACCCTCAGGCTACTGCCTTCGACCGGGGCCCGCGGGGCGCTGCAGGCGCGCCGTAGACTGGCGCCCATGCCCGCGCAGCCCGCCAAACGCGTTCGAACCCGCCACTTCCAGACCGCGAAGGACTCCGGTGTCCGCATCACCGGGCTGACGAGCTACGACCAGCTGACGGCGAAGATTTTCGACGAGGCCGGGATCGACTTCCTCCTCGTCGGTGACTCCGCCGGCAATACCGTACTCGGCTACGACACGACGCTCCCCGTGACCGTCGATGAGCTGATCCCCCTGGCGCGTGCTGTCGCTGGGGCCGTGGAGCGTGCCTTCGTCGTTGCCGATATGCCCTTCGGCTCGTACGAGTCCGGGCCCGACGACGCGCTGCACACGGCTTTCCGCTTCATGAAGGAGACGCACGCGCACGCGGTGAAGCTCGAGGGTGGAGTGCGCTCGGCCGAGCAGATCCGCCGCATCGTCGAGGCGGGCATCCCCGTCATGGCGCACATCGGCTTCACGCCGCAGAGCGAGCACGGGCTCGGCGGGCACATGGTCCAGGGCCGTGGCGAGGGGCTCGAGCAGCTGCTCGCCGACGCGCATGCCGTCCAGGAGGCGGGCGCCTTCGCCGTCGTCCTCGAGATGGTTCCGGCTGATGCGGCGCGGCAGGTCACCCAGGAGCTACGGATCCCGACGATCGGAGTCGGTGCGGGACCCGATGTGGATGGCCAGCTCCTCGTGTGGACCGACTTCGCAGGCTTCACCACTGGTCGCATCCCCCGTTTCGTCAAGCAGTATGCCGACCTGCGGGGAGTACTGACCGGAGCCGTAACCGCCTACCGGGAGGACGTCGAGTCCGGTGCCTACCCCGGCGCCGAGCACAGCTACGAATAGCCGCGCCTAGCGGTCCTCGGCAGCGTCCTCCTCGGCCCACTTCCGGCTGTTCTCGCGCAGCCGCTCCAGAGCATGCGCCGCCTCCTCGCGTGAGGAGAAAGGTCCGACCCGGTCGACGGAGGGGGATACGAAGCCCTGCTCCACCGTGCCGGCCGTGAGGTTGTACCACCAGGAATTCGCGTCGCCGTCAGCCATGCGCGCGATCCTACGCTGGACCCCGCTTCGGGCCGAACCACTCGCCCTTCGCTAGCATGGCGACTATGACTGCTGCGGCGACCGCCATCGGGATCGACATCGGGGGAACGGGCATTAAGGGGGCTTCGGTCGACCTGGCCGCGGGCACACTGCTCAGCGACAGGATGAAGCTCGCCACCCCCGACGGCGGAAAGCCGAAGGACATCGTCGCCACCGTTCAGCAGATCCTCGAGCACATTCCGGACCTCCCCTCGGACACCCCGGTCGGCATCTGCTTCCCGGCCGTCGTCGTCCACGGCCGCACGATGTCGGCGGCCAACGTCTCGGACGAATGGATCGGCCTCGAGGCCGAGAAGCTGTTCGAAGACGCGCTCAACCGGAACATCTTCTTCGTCAACGACGCCGACGCGGCGGGCTACGCCGAATCCCGCTTCGGAGCGGCGAAGGACACCAAGGGCCTGGTCATCATGACCACCCTCGGCACGGGAATCGGCACGGCGCAGATCCACGACGGGACCCTCATCCCCAACGCAGAGCTCGGCCACCTCGAGATCCACGGCGGAGACTACGAGAAGAAGGCGTCATTCGCCGCCAAGGAGCGCGACGACCTCGACTACAAGCACTGGGCGAAGCGACTCCAGCGCTACTACTCCCACCTCGAGGCGCTCCTCTGGCCCGACCTCTTCATCGTCGGCGGCGGCATCTCCAAACACCACGAGGAATTCCTGCCGCTACTCGATCTGCGCACGCCGATCATCCCCGCCGCGCTACGCAACAACGCCGGCATACTCGGCGCGGCAGCCCTCGCGGGCTGAGTTGTTGTCCGCGGCGGTCCCCGCCCGCCGCGGCGCGGTTGGCGTGCCAGGGTGGTGCGTTTCGTAGAGCGGGTCGCGGTCGGCTACGGGCGGCGGCCGCTGATGGTGGGGCTGCGACGCGCGGGGGACGTGCTGGTCGGAGTACCCGGCGGCGTTTCGAGACCGCCGTACGCGGAAGGCGGCACGGGCATGAGATGCCCCGCCGGGGCGGGGCATCTCATGGCGAAGGGGTCGGCTGATACGCCGGGTTCTGTTCACGCCGCGCCTCTCGGCGGGCGCTGGACGGCCATCTCTCTCGGAGCCACGTTGCCGTGACCCTCCAGCGGTCTACCCGAGGACCCGACGAGCAGCCGCATCGTCCTCTGTCTGACCTTGCTCCGGGCGAGGTTTACCGAGCGGACCGGATCACTCCGGCCCCTGGTGGTCTCTTACACCACCGTTTCACCCTTACCGCCGACCGAAGCCTGCGGCGGTCTGTTCTCTGTGGCACTGTCTCGCGGGTCGCCCCGGGTGGGTGTTACCCACCGCCCTGCTCTGCGGAGCCCGGACGTTCCTCGGCACCGGGCTCTCGCCGCGGTGACGCGACCGTCTTGCCGACCCGTTCGCCCGTCCAGTGTACGGCTCAGGCGAGCGTCGACTCTTCGCCGCGCACCAGGATGCAGCCGCTATCGGGGCAGAGGACAACCTCGTCCGGTGCAGAAGCGCGGATCCAGGACAGATCCGACTCGGTGAGCGCGACTCCGCTGCCCTCGGACACCTTGCCGCGCAGCAGTGCCGCTCCGACGCCATAGCGGGCGCGCTGCTTGTCGTAGAGCTCGACGAGATCCTCTGGGAGCGTCGTGACGAGATCGGCGCGGTCGCGGGCCAGCGCCTCCTGCTTGTCGCGGAGCTTCTCGGCCTGCGCGTCGCGCTCCTCGGCGAGAGTGGTGAGCGAGGCGATGACCTCGTCGCGCTCGGCTCGAGCGGCGGCGACCTCGGCTTCGATGCCCTCGATGCGCTCCATCAGCGTCAGCTCGATGTCCTCCAGGTCGCCCCGGCGTTTCACCAAGGAGGAGATCTCGCTCTCGAGCGCGGCGATGTCCTTCGCGGCAGATGCGGTCTGCAGGCGGTCCCGGTCGCGCGTGAGGCGCTTCTCGACGACGCTGACGTCAGACTCGATGCGGCCGAGTTCGGTGCGCACGTCTTCGAGGCGCCCGGTGCGCTCGGCGAGGCCGCGACGGGTCTCGTTGTCACGGGCCTGCATCGCCTGGATCCGCGCGATCTGCGGAAGCGTCGCGAGCGCGTGGCGCAGCTGTGCTCCCCTCGTGTCCAGACTCGCCAGAGTCAGGAGTTCGCGCTGGTGTGCGGGGCTGGCTTTCACGTGGCGGTCCTCGTTCCCGGCACGCAGGGTGGGCGCGCCGCGTCCATTCTCCCGTGCCCGCGGCAGCTCAGTGCACGATCGCGAAATCCCACGGGTCGGTACGGGTCTCGCTCACCTCGACGGTCACCGTGGGGAGGGCCTCGCGCAGAGCGGCCGCGGCGACGTCGAGCCACAGCCACTCACTCGCCCAGTGCGAGACGTCGATGAGCGCGGGGCCTGTCCCGTGCAGAGCCTTCTCACGGGCCTCCGAGGCCGGGTGGTGCCGGAGGTCGGCGGTGATGAAGACGTCGCTCGTGCGGACCGCGGGGGCGTCCAGGAGCGAGTCCCCCGCTCCTGCGCAGAGCGAGACGCGGCGCACCGGGCTCTCGTAGCCGCCCGCGACCCGCACTCCCCCGGCCGTGGCGGGCAGGAGGTCGGCGACCGCCGCGGCGAGACGGCCGAGGGTGACCTCCTCCGGCAGGTCGCCGACACGCCCCAGCCCGACGGAGGGGTCGGAGCCGGGGACCAGCGGTGTGGCGCCGGTCAGGCCGAGCCGCGTCGCGATGACATCCGAGACGCCGTCGGTCACGATGTCGGCGTTCGTGTGGGCCGACACGAGGGCGCAGCCGCTGCGGATCAGCTCGGCGAGCAGGCGCCCCTTGTAGCCGTCCTCCGCAATCGAGGTGACTCCGCGCAACAGCAGCGGGTGGTGCGCGATCAGCAGCTGGAAGCCGCCGTCGACCGCTTCGGCGACGGTGTCCGAGACGACATCGACGGTCAGCAGAATGCGTTCGACGGAGGCGGCGGGGTCACCCGTCACCAGTCCGGGAGCGTCCCAGCTCTCGGCAGCCGCCTCGGGCCAGAGACGATCGATGACGGCGTGGACGTCGCGCAGAGTGGGCATGTGTCCAGGGTAGGGGCGCCCAGCGCGGTGCTCGGTCTCGACGGCGTGAAGGGCGTCACCCGCACGGCCCGCTTGAAGGTGGCGAGGATGCCGCCTGGCCGATCCGCCGGGTCGGCGCGTTATCGAGCGCCACGGGCGCGTGGTCGGTGGTCCGTGATTGCCTGGCGGCATGAACGAGACACTGCCCTGGGCCGTAACGGCCGTGCTGACCCTGACCCTCGTGATCACGATTCTGCTCGGACGAAGGCGGCGTGCGGCGGCGGCGGTCGACGCGCGCAGAGCCGCGGAGGAGAACGAGCGCTCCTCCGCGCAGCTCCAGCAGGGCCACCGGGATCATCTCGACGCTGTGTCCCGCACGCACGAGGCGGAGCTCGAGGAGAGGCAGGTCGAGCTCCAGACGGTGCGTGAGGAGGCCGAGCAGAGTCGGAGAGCACTCGCGAAGACCTGGAAGGGAGAGGCCGTCTCGCACCGGTTGATCCGCGAGGCCTGCCTCGCGGCGGGTTTGTCCGGCCTGCTCGCTACGAATGTCGTCTTCGTGCCGGCTGATGCCCGAACGACGCGGCGCTTCCTCGCCCAGATCGATCACCTCCTGCTGACCCGGCACGGAGCGATCATCATCGAGGCCAAGTACTGGCAGGGGGTGGTCTTCGACGGCGTTCGGCCCGGTACTGTGCACCCGTCCTACGGCGTGCTCATGGACGAGGACGCGCTGCCCGATGCGTTCGCCGTCCAGATCGCTCCGGACACCGCGGCGCAGTGGACGGTCAGGACGCACCTCGAGCACCGGGTCCCCGCCCTGCACGTCCGGACACAGGCTGCCCGCTTGAAGGACCACCTCGCCGAGCAGGGACTGCCGACTCCGTGGTTCGATACCGCGGTCCTCTACAGCCACCCGGACGTCACGACCTACGCTCCCGCATGGCAGGGCGCCGGCTCGGTGCGGACCCGAATCGTCACCGGCGCGGAGGAGCTGACGGATGCACTGGCCGACCTCGCGCGGCGTCCCCACACCACCATCGCGGAGGACGCCTGGGGGGAACTCTCAACGTTCCTGACCGGCTGCGGTGCCCACGTGGAGCCGGTGGGACCGCGGGCGGCCTAACGGCGCAGCATGACGAGCCTGCCCGACGAGGTGACCTGACGGGGTGACCTGACGGGGAAGGATCCGAACGGAGCCCAACCGAGCGGGTCGCCCCGGATACGACGAAGGTCCGCACTCCCGGAGGAGTGCGGACCTGTTCGGTGGATCCGAGGGGATTCGAACCCCTGACCCCCTGCATGCCATGCAGGTGCGCTACCAGCTGCGCCACGGACCCGTACGCCGTACGATTTTTACTCGATCGCTGATCGTGATCGACCGTTTCTCTTGCCTTTTCCGCCCGGCGGAAGCAACTCGAATAAATTACAACATGAACGGCGCGAAGGGAAATCGACCGCTGTCGCCGGGCGTGTTCGTCAGGTCGAGGGCGTCGTCGCCTCGACGGCGGCCGTCCGGTCGATCGTGAACGGCACCGTCGGGCAGTCCTTCCACAGGCGCTCCAGCGAGTAGTACATCCGGTCCTCTTCGTGGAAGACGTGCACGACCAGGTCTCCGAAGTCGAGCAGGATCCAGCGCCCCTCCGCACGGCCCTCGCGACGCAGGAGCTTGGCACCGGACTCGTTCAGGCGATCCTCCACCTCGTTCGCAATGGCGACCACGTTTCGCTCGGAGCGGCCGGTGGCGAGGAGGAAGATGTCGACGAGCGGCAGCGGTCCCGAGACATCGAGGGCGACGAGGTCCTCTCCGCCCTTGGAGTCGGCGGCGGTGGCCGCGAGCTGGAGCAGGGCGCGGGCGGAGTCGGTAGCAGTCATGAAGCCTTCAGTGTTGGTGGTGGAGGTCAGAAGATGTTGAGCACGAAGCCACCGATGAACAGCGCGATCGAGGCGACCAGGAGGACGGCGGCGGTGATCGCGAGAACGACCGGGACGCTGATGCCGGCGCGTTTCTGCGGCGCGATCATGGAGGTTCCCGCGGCGTGAGTCGACACGGCGCTGGAGGCACGGACCGGCTCGGACTCGCCAGCGGGCTGCTCGCGGTCGATGCGGTCGACGTAGCGGTCGACGTCGGGCGAGTCGTAGAGGTTCGGGTGCTGCCCCGTGGAGCCGAGGCTTCGCGGGAGGTCGAACGATCCGGTGACGAGGATCTCGCCCGAGTCGGTTCCGATGGAGGTGGCGGGGCCGGTGGTCGGCAGGATCAGCGCGTTGGTCGTCGTGACGGCGCCGGTGGCGGCGACTCCGCTCGCAATGAGGGAGTCGAACGAGGCGTCCACCTCCTCCTTCGACTTGCTGTCCAACTCCTCGGTGATGGCGAGGTGCTCGATCGGCGGTTCGAAGCTGCCGGTGATCTCGGTCGCCTTCTCGTCGACGATGTCGAGCGAGCCGCCGACCGAGGCGAACAGGGCGGTGTTGAGATGCGGCTGCTCGGGCTCAGGCGCGGGTTCATCCACGGTCTGACCCGCAGGCTCCGGCTCCTCCGCAGGCGCCGGCCCGTCCTGCTCCTCCGGCGTGTCGGACGAGGACGACGCACCGGCCGGCTCCTCGAGCCCGCTGGTCGCCGTCGGCTCCTCGGGCGCGGGGTCATCGGACTCGGTCGAAGGAGGCGCGGCATCGTCGGACGCCTCCGACTCCTCGAGCGGCGCAGCCGTCTCGGCGGCCTCGGGCACGCCCCCCTCGGTGGCGGCGTCCTCGATCTCGGGGACCGGCTCGGCGTCGCGCGACTCGTCGGCGGCCTCGACCACGGCCACTGCGCCCGTCGGCGGAAGCGCCGACGCGCGCTCGAGCGCGTCCTCGACCTCGCTGGACCGCTCCCGACCGGCGAGAGCCGACGGCTCGGCCTCCGGCGTCGCCGCAACCTTCGCGGCCTGCTGCTGCGCCAGCAGGGCGCGCAGCTCGCGACGGGTCAGCGGCCGGCCGGTCGCGTTCTCGGTGGCGACGATCTCCGTCGAGGAGGTGCGCAGGTCGGGTTCGCTCGCGGGGCCCGGGTCGACGGGTGTGATCCTCAGGGCCTGAGTCGGAGTGAGCACCGGCATGTCGCCGGCGGTGGTGACGGAGGCCGTGGCAGCTCGACGAGAGGTCGTCGCAGCGACGGCAGCAGGGGCCGCGCCGGCCTCGCGCCTCTCGCGCTCGCGGATCTCGCGCCGGGTGAGCGGCTTCTCCTCGGGCTGAACTGTCATGACGTACTCCGATACAGGTGGTGCTTCGAGATGTACTGGACGACACCGTCGGGAACCAGGTACCAGACCGGATGACCCCGGTTCACGCGGCTCCGACAGTCCGTCGAGGAAATCGCTAGTGCCGGAATCTCCAACAAGGATACGTCCTGGGCCGGCAATCCCGAAACGTTGAGGACGTGCCCCGGTCGGCTGACGGCGACGAAGTGAGCCAGCTCCCACAGCTCGTCGTAATCCTTCCAGCTGAGGATCTGCGCGACCGCGTCCGCGCCGGTGATGAAGAAGAGCTCGGCGTCCGGATGCGCGGTGTGGATATCGCGCAGGGTATCGATCGTATAGGTCGTCCCGACCCGATCGACGTCGACGCGGCTGACCGTGAAGCTCGGGTTCGATGCGGTGGCGATGACCGTCATCAGGTAGCGGTGCTCGGCCGAGGTGACTGTCTTTTTGTGCCACGGCTGACCGGTGGGGACGAAGACGACCTCGTCCAAGTCGAACGACTGGGCCACCTCGGACGCGGCGACCAGGTGGCCGTGGTGGATCGGGTCGAAGGTGCCGCCCATCACGCCGATACGGGGACGCCGCGGGCCTCCGCTCGCGGCGGACGTCACGATCGCTGGGCTCCCCGCCTAGTGACCGTGACCGTGCTGGTCGTTCGAGCCCGCACCCGTCTTGTGCGAGTGGCGGTTTGCGACATCGCGGTAGCTCCAGGTGACGAAGCCGAGCGCCGTAAAGGCGACGGCGGCGATCAGCCCGAAGACGATCGGGGGGAACGGCAGCTCCGCATGGGCCGCTGCTTCGGCGAGGACGGTCGTCGCGAGGGACATGCAGTGCTCCTTGGAGGTCGTGGTCGCCCCGGCGGGGCTTCGTCGAGTCTACCCGGACGCCGCGGGGCGCCGAATCGTCCGCGTCGGTCAGGGGCGAACCTGACCGGAGCCGCGCAACAACCACTTTGTGCTGGTCAGCTCGGCCAGGCCCATCGGGCCCCGCGCGTGGAGCTTCTGGGTCGAGATGCCGACCTCGGCGCCGAAGCCGAACTCTCCGCCGTCGGTGAAGCGGGTCGACGCGTTGACCATCACGACGGCCGAGTCGACCTCAGCGAGGAAGCGCTCGGCGCTGCGGAGGTCTTCGGTCACGATCGACTCGGTGTGGTGCGTCGAGTAGCGGTCGATGTGGGCCATCGCCGCATCGAGGTCGTCGACCACAGCGACCGCGAGGTCGAGCGAATAGTACTCGGCCGACCAGTCCTCCTCGGTGGCCGGAACGGCATCCGGCCAGAGAGCCACGACGCGCTCGTCCCCGTGCACAGTCACGCCCGCCTCAGCGAGGCGTCCGAGCACCGGCGGCAGCAGGCGCTCCGCCGCGTCCTGGTGCACGAGGAGGGTCTCGAGGGCATTGCAGGTGCTCGGGCGCTGGACCTTCGCGTTGTGCACGATGTCGAGGGCCCACTGCTCGTCGGCGCTGGCATCGAGGAAGACGTGGACCACTCCGGCGCCCGTCTCGATCACGGGGACCGTCGACTCCGTCACCACGGATTCGATCAGCCCCGCGCTCCCCCTCGGCACCAGCACGTCGACAAAGCCCCGCGCGCGCATCAGCGCCTTCGCGCCTTCACGGCCGTGGTCATCGACGCTCTGGATCAGCTCGGCCGGAAGCCCTACCGAGGCGACCGCCTCCTGAAGCAGCTCGACCAGGACGCGGTTCGTGTTCTCGGCGGCGGTGCCCCCGCGTAGGACAACGGCGTTGCCGCTCTTGAGCGCGAGCGCGGCGATGTCGATGGTGACGTTGGGCCGGGCCTCGTAGATCGCTCCGACCACTCCGAAGGGCACGCGCACCTGCGTCAGCGAGGCTCCGTTGGGCAGGTTCGCTCCCCGCACCGTCTGCCCGACCGGATCGGTGAGCCCGGCGACCGCGACGACGGCGTCGGCGAGAGAGCCCAGGCGCGCGGCGTCGAGGCGGAGGCGGTCCTGCAGTCCCGCGCTCATCCCGCTCTCCCGACCGCGCTGGAGGTCGAGCTCGTTCGCCGGCACGACTCGTTCGGCGCTGGCGCGCAGCGCGTCGGCCAGAGCAAGCAGCGCCCGGTTCTTGAGGTCGGTCGTCGCGCTGCGGAGGGAGCGCGATGCTGCACGGGAGGCGGCGAACCGCTCGGTCAGCGCACTGCTGGCGGGGGTCGTCTGCGGCATCCGGCCAGTGTAGGCGCAGACGACCCCGAGGGCAGGGTCAGCTCTGCTCGTTGTGCTCCGTGCCGTCGTCCTCATCGGCGACGCGCCAGACGCCGCCCTGCCGCTCGCGTTCGAGTTCGGCCCGGGCCTGGGCCTTGGCGTCCATCCGCTCGAAGTAGTCCTCGCGGCGCTCGTTGCGGGTCTTGCGCCGGTTCTCGTCCAGGCGGACATCGGTGCCACGGGGCGCTGTGATGAGCTCGGCCGTCGAGGTGAGGGTGGGCTCCCAGTCGAAGACGACGCCGTCGCCTGGGCCGATGACGACCGTGGAGCCGGCGACCGCACCCGCCGTGAACAGGCCGTTCTCGACTCCGAGCTTGGCCAGACGGTCGGCGAGGAAGCCGACCGCCTCGTCGTTCGTGAAGTCGGTCTGGGCGACCCAGCGCACGGGCTTCGTGCCGAGCACGCGGTAGACGTTGCCGTACGAGCCGCCCTCGACCTTGATCTCGAAGTCTTTCTCGTCCACGGCGCGGGGTCGGATCGTGATCCGCTCGGCCCGCGGCACGGCGGCAAGCTCCAGGCGGTGCTTCTCGACGATCTCAGCGAGGGCGAAGGTGAGCTGACGGAGCCCGGAGTGGCTGACCGCCGAGATCTCGAACACGCGGTAGCCGCGGCTCTCGAGGTCGGCCCGGACGAAGTCGGCCAGTTCGTGGGCCTCGGGAACGTCGACCTTGTTGAGGGCGATCAACTGCGGGCGCTCGATCAGGGGAATCTGTCCGTCGCCGACGGGGTACGCCGCGAGCTCGCCCAGGATGATGTCGAGGTCCGTCAGCGGGTCGCGGCCGGGCTCGAGCGTGGCGCAGTCGAGCACGTGGACGAGCGCGGTGCAGCGCTCGACGTGGCGCAGGAACTCCAGGCCTAGGCCCTTGCCCTCGCTCGCACCCTCGATCAATCCGGGGACGTCCGCGACGGTGAATCGCGACTCCCCCGCCTGAACCACGCCGAGATTCGGGGCGAGGGTAGTGAAGGGGTAGTCGGCGATCTTGGGCTTGGCCGCCGAGATGGCCGCGACCAGGCTCGACTTGCCCGCCGACGGGAATCCGACCAGCGCCACATCGGCGACGGTCTTCAGCTCAAGGACGACATCGCCCTCCCAACCCGGCGTTCCCAGCAGCGCGAAGCCGGGGGCCTTGCGCTTGGTGGTCGCCAGCGACGCGTTGCCGAGCCCGCCCTGCCCGCCCGGAGCGATGACGAACCGCAGGCCCGGCTCGTCCATGTCGATCAGCTCGTCGCCGGCGGACGACTTCACGACTGTGCCGACCGGGACGGGCAGTTCCAGGAGCTCGCCGTTGCCCCCTGCGCGGTGGTCGCCCATGCCGGGGCCGCCGTTGTCGGAGCTGCGGTGCGGATGGCGGTGGTAGGCGAGCAGTGTCGTCGTCTGCGGGTCGGCGACGAGGACGATGTCGCCGCCGTGACCGCCGTTGCCGCCGTCGGGCCCGGCGAGCGGTTTGAACTTCTCGCGGCGGACGGAGACGCAGCCATTGCCGCCGTGGCCGGCACGCAGATGCAGCGTGACGTTGTCGACGAAGGTGACCATGATGTGAATCCGTCCGTGAGTGCGAGGGGCGCCGAGATGCCGACGCCGAGGGGCTGCGCCCCGAGAAACGCGCAAGGGGCGAGCCGAAGCCCGCCCCTTGCGTCCTGTGCCTGTGCGGCCGAGGAGGTCGACCCTACTGGGCGGCCGCCACGATGTTGACGACCTTGCGGCCACCCTTGCTGCCGAACTCGACAGCACCCGCCGAGAGGGCGAACAGAGTGTCGTCGCCACCGCGTCCGACATTCGCGCCGGGGTGGAAGTGCGTGCCGCGCTGGCGGACGATGATCTCGCCCGCGTTCACGACCTGGCCGCCGAAGCGCTTGACGCCGAGACGCTGCGCGTTCGAGTCGCGACCGTTGCGAGTGGAACTCGCGCCCTTCTTGTGTGCCATTTCTCATCTCCTCGAGACCGGGGGCCGCAGCCCCGTGCTGATCCCCCGCTGAGCGATGGCTCGCCCGGCAGGTCAGCTCAATTCTTGTGCAGGACTACTTGATGCCGGTGACCTTGACGCGCGTGAGGTCCTGACGGTGCCCCTGGCGCTTCTTGTAACCGGTCTTGTTCTTGAACTTCTGGATGATGATCTTCGGACCGCGGAGGTCCTCGAGCACCTCGGCGGTGACGGTGACGCCCGCGAGGGTCGCCGCGTCCGAGGTGATCGACTCGCCGTCGACGAGCAGCACGGCAGGAAGCTGCACGGTGCCGTTCTTGTCGGCCTTGACCCGGTCCATCGTCACGATGGTGCCGACCTCGACCTTCTCCTGCCGACCGCCGGCGCGCACAACTGCGTAAACCACTTCTCGTACCTGTTTCTCATCTGGACGGAGCGGAGGCCTCGTCCGGGGCTTGTAGGGACGGGGCTGAGCCCCGGTCTTCCGGTTCGTACCCGTCTCCTCACGACACGAGGGAACCGGCACCGCGGCCCGCGCCCCGCGAGGGGCCGAGCGACAACGGAAATCTGCGTGAGCACATGGAGCGCGCCACACCAACGGTCAAGAGTACGGGATCCGTGCTCCACGGTCAAACGCGCACAGCCCTGGAGCCGCGTCCGCCCGACCGGCGACCCCGTCACGATAGTCGAGCGCGACACGGATGAACGGACGGCGCGCCGCCTACGATGGGGGAATGGCCATCCTCGTGGATACCGCGCGCTGGCCGGCCCACGGTCGGCTTTGGGCGCACCTGGTCAGCGACGCCTCCCTGGAGGAGCTGCACGACTTCGCGCGCCGCCTCGGCGTGTCCGAGCGCGGCTTCGATCTGGATCACTACGACGTGCCCGAGGAGCGGATCGACGAGTTCGTCGCCGCCGGAGCGGTGACGGTCAGCGCGCGGGAGCTGGTCGAGCGGCTGCGCGAGAGCGGGCTCCGCGTCCGTGGGCGCGACCGGGACGCCGAAAGGGCCCGGCGTCGGCTGTCGCCGACTACCGAGCCCTCCTGATGCCACGTCGCGCTACTGGTCGGCGCGGCGCGGGGTCTGCTCGGGGATGACCGCGACTCCGGTGAGGGCCGCCGTGGTGACGCGTCGGCTCCTGGCGCGGCCCTGACCGGGCTGCTTCGGGGCAGGCAGCGCATCGAGTACGGAGTCGAGCAGGTGCTCGGCCACCTCGCTGCGGACCCGGCGCGGGGGCGTGAGCGGAGCGATCGGGATATCGAGGATCGGCGCGGCAGCGGCCGGCGCGGCCTCCTCCTCGACGGGGACCTCGATCGGCGCCTCGGGCGCCTCGGCGACCTCCGGGCGCGGCTCGCGATCGCGGCTGCGACGGCGGCGCTCACCCCGGGCGGGACGCTCGCCGCGACGACTGGACTCGGTCGGCTGCTCCTGCGCGATCTCGGTGATCTCCTCGGGTGCCTCCGCCGCGACCGCGTCCGTGGCGTCCTCGACAAGTGTCGCGGCCACCTCCGCCGCCTGGCGCACGGCCTGGGGCTGGATGGTGCTCGCGGCGATCTGCGCGAGCGCGTTCTTCGCGTCGTCGGTGATGGCGTGGGTGCTCACAGCCTTGGTCGCCGAGGCGCCCTGGCCGTTCTGCGCGCCGTTCGAGCGGCCCGAGGCGGCGGGCTGCTGCTCGCCACCCTTGCCGCGGCGGCGCTGCTCCTGCTGCGGAGCGGCGGTGGAGCGGTGCTTGAAGACCGGGTCGTGATGGACGATGACGCCCCGTCCGGCACAGACCTCGCAGTTCTCGCTGAAGGTCTCGAGCAGGCCCAGGCCCAACTTCTTGCGGGTCATCTGCACAAGGCCGAGCGAGGTGACCTCGGCCACCTGGTGCTTGGTGCGGTCGCGGCTGAGGCACTCGACCAGACGGCGGAGCACGAGATCGCGGTTGGACTCGAGCACCATGTCGATGAAGTCGACGACGATGATGCCGCCGATGTCGCGCAGGCGCAGCTGACGGACGATCTCCTCGGCCGCCTCCAGGTTGTTCTTGGTGACGGTCTCCTCGAGGTTGCCGCCCGAGCCGACGAACTTGCCGGTGTTCACGTCCACCACCGTCATCGCCTCGGTGCGGTCGATCACGAGCGAGCCGCCGCTGGGCAACCAGACCTTGCGCTCCAGCGCCTTCTCGATCTGCTCGGTGATCCGGAACTCGTCGAACGCGTCCTTCTCGCCGGTATAGATCTCGACACGCTCGAGCAGGTCGGGGGCGACCTGGCTGAGGTAGAGCTCGATGATTTCGCGGGCGTCCTCGCCGGCGATCACCATCTTCTCGAAGTCCTCGTTGAAGACGTCGCGGACGATCTTGATCAGGAGGTCGGGCTCGCTGTGCAGGAGGGCGGGAGCCTGCCCGGTTGCGGCCTTTGTGCTGAGGGCGGTCCACTGCGCGGTCAAGCGCTCGACGTCGACGGTCAGCTGCTCCTCCGTGGCGCCCTCGGCGGCGGTGCGCACGATGACGCCCACGTTCTCGGGGAGCACCTCCTTCAGGATCTTCTTGAGGCGCGCGCGCTCCGTGTCGGGCAGCTTGCGCGAGATGCCGTTCATCGAGCCGTTGGGCACGTAGACGAGGTAGCGGCCGGGGAGGGAGATCTGGCTCGTGAGCCGGGCGCCCTTGTGGCCGACGGGGTCCTTCGAGACCTGCACGAGGACGCGGTCGCCGGGCTTGAGCGCCAGCTCGATGCGACGCGGGCCACCGGCGTTGTTCGCGGCGTCCCAGTCGACCTCGCCGGAGTAGAGCACGGCGTTGCGACCACGTCCGATGTCGACGAAGGCGGCCTCCATGCTGGGCAGGACATTCTGCACGCGACCGAGGTAGACGTTGCCGATCAGCGACGCCTCCTGCGAGCGGGCGACGTAGTGCTCGGCGAGCACACCGTCCTCCAGCACGCCGATGCGGATGCTGTCCTCCTTCGAGCGGACCACCATGACACGGTCCACGGCCTCGCGGCGGGCGAGGAACTCGGACTCGGTGACCACCGTGCGCCGGCGGCCGGCGTCGCGGCCATCGCGGCGGCGCTGCTTCTTCGCCTCGAGGCGAGTGGAGCCCTTGATCCGCTGAGGCTCGGTGATGAGTTCGGGCTCGCGCGTCTCGCGCTGCTCGCGCGGCTGGCGGACCCGGACCACGGTGTTCTCCGGGTCATTGGACCCCGAGCGCTCACTTTCGCCGCTGCGACGGCGCGAGCGGCGGCGAACGGAGCCCTGCTCCTCGGAGGGACGCTCGCGCTCCTCCTCAACGCCCAGCGGTGCACCGCGGGGCGGCAGCGGGGCCAGTTCGACGTAGTCGGGGAGGACCGGCGCCTGGAACAGGAGCGACGGACTCGGCAGGGCGGGACGTCGTGGCTCCTCCTGATCGGCCGCCGCGGTCTGAGCCGGGGCATCAGCGAACACCGCGCCCGTCGACGTTGACGGCTCGCCCGCCTGAACGGCGCTGCCGTCCTGGTCGGCACTCCCGGTCTCGGCGGCAACCCCGCCTCCGGCGTCGGGCTGGTCGGCACTTCCGGTGTCGGGCTGGTCGGCACTGCCCGATTCGGGCTGCCCGACGCCCGCGATCGCGGTCCGGTCGGTCTCGTTGCTGTCGATGATCGTCTCCCCTGTCACTGGCGCGCTCGACTCGGTCCGCCGGGTGGCCCGGCGGCCACCGAAGAGGCGGCTGATCTTCCTGGCCCCGCTGCGGGGCTCGTCGCGGTCCGGATCGGATCCGCTCGTACTGT
Organism: Rathayibacter tritici; assembly: GCF_002932875.1. GTDB lineage: Bacteria > Actinomycetota > Actinomycetes > Actinomycetales > Microbacteriaceae > Rathayibacter > Rathayibacter tritici. Next base: position 62,252 of record NZ_PSWS01000058.1, on the reverse strand, counting down.
TGTCTTCCACCATTCCTGGTGCACTCCTCGGCCGGGTCGTCCGCCGCGTCGTCTTCCCGGATGCTTCTCTCGTGCGAGGGGCCTCAGCCCGACGCGAATCCTTCCGCTCCCCCGGTCCCGTCGCTCTCGTGGCGCGTGACTCCGGTTGCAGCTGCACTCTCGGAACTGACTATCCGACACGCGCTCCCCCGCGGTGCGACCTGCGGTCGTCTCCCGGCGGAGCGGAGATCCGGCGCGTCCATTCGCGGAACGCTGGCGATCTCCTGTGGCCCGGTACTCGCCCGGTAAACCTTCTTCGCGTCGATGCGGGATCTCCCGGACCGACGGCTCCGATTATCGCACGCATTCCCAGAGGCGCTGGTCCGACGCGTGTCATAATCCCCCGGTGTCCAGCGATCTCGGGGTGCGCGACGCCCCCTCCCAGCAGCGCCCCGTCACCTTCGCCGTCCTGCTGATCGTCCTGGGCGTGATCGGCTGGACCGCCGCCTTCGCTCTCACCCTTGACAAGTTCGCGGCGCTCACGGACCCCGGTGCAAGCCTGGGCTGCGACTTCAGCCTGCTGGTGCAGTGCAGCGCGAACCTGACCTCGGCGCAGGGGGCGGTCTTCGGCTTCCCGAACCCGCTCATCGGCCTCGCAACGTGGATTGCGCCGATCGTGGTGGGCGCCGGTCTGCTTGCGGGCGCCCGGTTCGATCGCTGGTTCTGGGCGTTCTTCAACCTCGGGTTCCTGCTGGCCCTCGTGTTCGTCGGCTGGCTCGTCGCGACGAGCATCTTCGCGCTCGGGACGCTCTGCCCCTGGTGCATGCTCACCTGGGCGGTCGTCATCCCCGGCTTCTGGCTGGTGACGCTCCGGAATCTCCGCGAGGGCGTGTACCCGGTGCCGGCCGGAGTGCGCCGAGTCGCCGGCGCCGCCTACGGCTGGAGCGGGTTCATCACGCTGATCTGCTACCTGCTGATCGCGGTGATCGCGCAGGTGCGCCTCGACGTGCTCGCCTACCTCTGACGACTCCCGTCAGAGGCAGGCGGTCGATCGGATCGAGCACACCGCGGGTGGAGCACACCTGAGGTCAGGCGAACCAGAGGCCGAGCTCGCGCGTGGCCGACTCCTCGGAGTCGGAGCCGTGCACGAGGTTCTGCTGCACCTTCAGTCCCCAGTCGCGGCCGAGATCACCGCGGATGGTGCCGGGCGCAGCGGTGGTCGGGTCGGTGGTGCCGGCGAGAGCGCGGAACCCTTCGATGACGCGGTCACCGGCGATGCGGAGGGCGACGATCGGTCCGCTCTCCATGAACTCGACGAGGGGCTCGTAGAACGGCTTGCCCTCGTGCTCGGCGTAGTGCGCGGCGAGCAGCGCACGGTCTGCCTCGACGAGCTTCACGTCGACGAGGGAGTATCCCTTCGCCTCGATGCGGCGCAGGATCTCGCCAGTGAGGTTGCGGGCGACGCCGTCGGGCTTGACGAGGACGAGAGTCTCCTGGGTGGCCATGATTCAGCGGTCTCCTTCGGTGGGGTCGATGGGGTCGGTGGGCTCCGCCGCCCTCCCCGTCTCGATGTCGTGTCGGGTCTGAGCGTCTAGGCGGGTGCCGGTGACCATGCAGTAGGTCCACAGCGCCACGAACGCGGCGCCGATGACGTACATGATCGGGACCAGTAGGCCCGAGGCCACGATAACGAACTGCAGCAGCCAGCCGATGCGGAAGCCGACCGGGCGGTTCAGCAGACCCAGCGTCGCGACGAGAGCGAGGCAGACCACCGCTCCGCCGACCAGCACGACGACGGGATCGGCGGCCTTCAGCCCGAAGGCGACGAGCGTGGCGAGGAAGACGATGACCGCCTCGAAGCCGAGGATGATCGAGCCGAGGCTCTCGCGGACCGTCCGGGTGCGGCGGGGCCGACCGGCCCTCACGAGCCGAGCCAGTTCTCGTCGCGCGCGGCGGTGATTGTGCGACCGACGAGAGTGATCGAGCCGGTGACCAGGAGCGCGCCCTTCTCGGTGCGCGCCGCGAGGACGCGACCGGCGGTGAGCGCGCCCAACGGATCGTCCGCGACGCGGACCGCCTCCTCCGGGAACACCGTCCGGGCCAGGGCCGCGAGCTGGTCGGCGGGCATCGCGCGCCCACTCGGTGCGGTCGTCACGATCAGCTCGTCCACGACCGGTCGCAGCTCCCGGAGGATCCCCTCGGCGTCCTTCTCGGCGAGGACGCCGAGGACGGCGGTGACGCGGTCGAAGTCGAAGTAGCGGCCGAGCGCGGCGGCGAGCGATGCCGCGCCATGCGGATTGTGAGCGGCGTCCACGATCGTGCGCGGTGCGAGGCCGACGAGCTGAAGGCGGCCCGGAGAGGTCGCGGCGGCGAAGCCCTCGTCGAGGACGTCGCCGGTGAGTTCTTGTGTGCCGCCGCCGAGGAAGGTCTCGACGGCGGCGACGGCGACGGCCGCGTTCTCGGCCTGGTGGTCGCCGAAGATCGGCAGCAGGAGCTGCTCGTAGGTGCTGACCAGTCCGCGAACGGTGACGACCTGCCCGCCGACCGCGACGGTCGTCGAGTCGACGTCGAAATCCGCCCCCTCGACGACGATCGAGGATTCGGTGGCCTCGGCCGCCTGCCGCAGCACCGCCTCCGCCTCCGGGACCTGCTTCGCCGAGACCACGGACGCCAGCGGCTTCACGATGCCCGACTTCGTCCGTGCGATCTCCTCTATGCTCGAGCCGAGGCGCTCCATGTGGTCGAGGGCTATCGGCGTGAAGACGGCGACCTGCGCGTCGGCGACGGTCGTCGAATCCCACTCGCCGCCCATGCCCACCTCGACCACGGCGACGTCCACCGGGGTGTCGGCGAAGGCGGCGTAGGCCAGGACGGTGATCGCCTCGAAGAACGACAGCGGCGCCTCGCCCTGCTCGGCGAGCTCGGCATCGGTCATCCGCAGGTACGGCTCGACGTCCTGCCAGTTGTCGGCGAGCCGGCGGTCAGAGATCGGCTCGCCGTCGATCACGATCCGCTCGTTGAAGCGCTCGAGGTGCGGACTGGTGAACAGCCCCACCCGCAGCCCGTGGGCGCGCAGGAGGCTCTCGATCATCCGGCTGGTCGAGGTCTTGCCGTTGGTGCCCGCGATCTGGATGACCGGGTAGGCCCGTTGCGGGTCACCGAGGATCTCGACGGCGCGGCGGGTCGGCGCGAGGCGCGGCCGGATGCTCGCCTCGCCCAGGCGCTCGAGGAGCGCCGCGTAGACGGCGTCGGCGGCTGCGCGATCGCCGTCGTCGGTCTCGAGCGGATCAGACATCGGCGGCCTCGACCTTCTCGACGCGGATGATGGCGGTGCCGGCGGGGCCGAACGCGATCGCGCCCTCGCCGCCCTCCAGCGCCGTGGTGAGCGGAGTGAACGCGCAGCCGGTCGCGAGCGTCTCCTCCGCGATCCACAGCGCGTGCGGTTCGAGCGCCCGCAGGCTCGGCTCGTCGAGCACGACGTCCAACACGATCCGGTCGCTGACCTCGAGGCCGGCCGCCTTGCGGGCGTCCTGCACCGCGCGGATGAGGTCGCGCGCGAGCCCCTCCGCCTCGAGCTCGGGCGTGGTCGCGGTGTCGAGCAGCACGAAGCCGCCGCGCGGGAGCAGGGCGATGGCGCGATCATCGCCGGCCGAGCCGCCGACCTCGAGCGTGAGCTCGTACTCGCCCTGGACCAGCTCGACGCCACCGGCGGTGACGACGCCGTCCGTCTCGCTCCAATCGCCGGCCTTCGCGGCCCTGATCACGCTCTGCACGCCCTTGCCGAGGCGCGGACCGGCGGCGCGCGCATTCACCGCGAGCCGAGAGGTGACTCCGTAGTCGGCCGCGCTGGAGCCGACGAGCGGCACCAGCGACACCTCTTTCACGTTCAACTCGTCACGGAGGATTGCCTCGAAGGGCGCGAGCTCCTCGGCGTCCGCGATCACGACGCTCAGGCGCGCGAGCGGTAGGCGGACGCGGAGCCCGGCCTGCTTGCGCAGCGAGAGAGCGGTCGACGAGATCGCGCGCACCGCGTCCATCCCATGCACGAGCACCTCGTCGGCGGGGAACTCGTCCGCCTCCGGCCAGTCGGCCAGATGGACGCTACGGCCGCCGGTGAGGCCCTGCCAGATCTGCTCGCTCACGAGCGGGAGCAGTGGCGCGGCCACCCGGCACACGGTCTCGAGGACGGTGAAGAGGGTGTCGAATGCCGCGGACCCGTGTCCCTCCTCGTCGACTCCCCGCCAGAAGCGGTCGCGGGACCGCCGGACGTACCAGTTGGTGAGGACGTCCGCGAAGTCCCGCAGTGCGGCGGCCGCGAGCGTCGAGTCGAGGGCCTCGAGGTGGCCGGTGACGGTCGCGACGAGGTCGCGAGTCTTGGCCAGCAGGTAGCGGTCGAGCACGTCGTCGGAGTCGGTGCGCCTGGTCGCCTCGTAGCCGCCTCCCGCCGAGGCGTTGGCGTAGAGGGAGAAGAAGTACCAGGTGCTCCACAGCGGCAGGAGCACCTGGCGGACGCCCTCGCGGATGCCCTCCTCGGTGACGACGAGGTTGCCGCCGCGCAGCACCGGGCTCGACATCAGGAACCAGCGCATCGCGTCCGAACCGTCTCGGTCGAAGACCTCCGCCACGTCGGGGTAGTTGCGCAGCGATTTCGACATCTTCTGCCCGTCATTGCCCAGCACGATGCCGTGGCTCACCACGTTGCGGAACGCCGGTCGGTCGAAGAGCGCGGTGGAGAGCACGTGCAGCGTGTAGAACCAGCCGCGGGTCTGCCCGATGTACTCGACGATGAAGTCCGCCGGGTTGTGAGTGTCGAACCAGTCGGCGTTCTCGAACGGGTAGTGCACCTGGGCGAAGGGCATCGATCCGGAGTCGAACCAGACGTCGAGCACATCGCTGATGCGCCGCATCGTCGAGCGGCCGGTGGGGTCGTCGGGGTTCGGGCGGGTGAGGTCGTCGATGTACGGGCGGTGCAGGTCCTCTGGCCGCACGCCGAAGTCGCGCTCGAGCTCGTCGAGGGAGCCGTAGACGTCGATACGCGGGTACTCGGGGTCGTCGCTCTTCCAGACCGGGATCGGTGAGCCGAAGTAGCGATTGCGGCTGATCGACCAGTCGCGAGCCCCCGACAGCCACTTGCCGAATTGCCCGTCCTTGACGTTCTCGGGCACCCAGGTGATCTCCTGGTTGAGCTCTTCCATCCGGTCGCGAAGCGCGGTGACGCGCACGAACCAGCTCGAGACCGCCTTGTAGATCAGCGGGTTGCGGCAGCGCCAGCAATGCGGGTACGAGTGCTCATACCTCGCCTGGCGGAGCAGGCGGTGCTCGGCACGGAGCAGCTGCGTGAGCGGCTTGTTCGCGTCGAAGACCTGCAAGCCGGCGACCTCGCTGATCTGCGGCAGAAAGCGGCCGCCGTCGTCCACCGAGATGATGACGGGGATGCCCGCCGCCTCACAGACCTTCTGGTCCTCTTCGCCGTAGGCGGGCGCCTGGTGCACGATGCCGGTGCCCTCGCTGGTGGTCACGTAGTCGGCGACGAGGATGCGCCACGCGTTCTGCGTGCCCCAGGCCCGGGTGTCGGCGTAGTGGTCCCAGAGGCGGTCGTAGCTGATCCCCTCCAACTCCGCGCCGCGGTGCGTGCGCGAGACGGCGGCCAGGGCCGACTCCGCATCGGGATAGCCGAGGTCTTTCGCGTAGGCGCCGACCTGGTCGATGGCGAGGAGGTACTCGGCCGACAGCTCGCGCTCCTCCGGCTCACCCTTGCCGTCGGCAGCGCCGTTCGGGCCGGCGGGAACGACGGCGTACTCGATGTCCGGCCCCACGGCGAGCGCGAGGTTCGTCGGCAGTGTCCACGGCGTCGTCGTCCAGGCGAGCGCGCGGACCGCCGTCAGCTGCAGCGCCTCCGCCGTCTCGCCCACCAGCGGGAAGGTGACGGTGACCGTCTGGTCCTGGCGCATCGCGTAGACGTCGTCGTCCATCCGCAGCTCGTGGTTCGAGAGCGGAGTCTGGTCGCGCCAGCAGTACGGCAGCACGCGGTGGCCCTCGTAGGCGAGGCCCTTGTCGTACAGCTGCTTGAACGCCCAGATCACGGACTCCATGAAGGAGGGATCCAGCGTTTTGTAGTCGTCATCGAAGTCGACCCAGCGCGCCTGGCGGGTGACGTACTCCTGCCACTCCCCCGTGTAGCGCAGCACCGACTCCTTCGCGGCGGCGTTGAAGGCCGCGACGCCCATCTCCTCGATCTGCGACTTATCGGTGATGCCGAGCTGGCGCTCCGCCTCGAGCTCGGCGGGCAGTCCGTGCGTGTCCCAGCCGAAGCGGCGGTGCACCTGCTTCCCGCGCATCGTCTCGAAGCGGGGGAAGACGTCCTTGGCGTAGCCGGTGAGCAGGTGCCCGTAGTGCGGCAGGCCGTTGGCGAACGGGGGGCCGTCGTAGAACACCCATTCCGGTGCGCCCTCACGCTGGCGGATCGACTCCTGGAAGGTGTCGTCCGCCTTCCAGTAGGCCAGCACGCGCTCCTCGATCTCGGGGAAACGCGGCGACGGGGTCACCCCCCGTCCGAACGCGGAGTCCTCGGCGGGCTCGGCTCCGTGCGGGGTGGGCGGGGTCAGAGGGTAGGTCACGTGCGGTCTCCTGGCAGTGCTGCTGGTCTGCACGAGGACGGCCCGCCCGGATCTCAGACCCCGGGCCGGGTCGCGGTACCACCTCGCTTGGACCGGTCGGCCGGACCCTCCCGGAGGAGTGTCCACTGACGCGTTCCCACTCGATCGGCTGTTACGGGCCGCACCCGTCCGGGTCTACTGGGCACCGGCCGGAGCCGATGCCGTTCTTCCGGAGACTCACCGGTGATGGCCGGGTCGACGTCTTCCGCCGCTATCCTAGCGCGTCGGGGAAAGTGGAGCAGGAGCAGGTCATGGTGTCAGGAGTGCAGCGCGGACGGCCTCGCGCATCGTCGCGCTCGATGCTCGAGGACGCCGCCCTGGACCTGTTCGTCGAGCGGAGCTACGCGGGCACGACCATCGAGCAGATCGCCCAGCGCGCAGGAGTCTCCCGCAACACGTTCTTCAACTACTTCGAGTCCAAGAGCGACGTGTTCTGGGTGCTGGTCGACGACCGGCTGGCCGAGCTTCCCGAGGCCCTGGCTCAGGCCGGCTGCCAGGACGGAGTGATGGCTGCTCTCCGCGACGCGCTCCTCGCCATCGGCTCCGGCTTCGGCCCGGCGAGCGTGCCGTGGGTGCTCACCCAGTCGGAGCTGATCGGCAGCGTGCACGAGCTGCAGGCGTCGGCCCTCTCTCGCCTCGCCCGCCAGGCGGCCGTGATCGCGCGCTTCGTGCACGAGCGGAGCGCGCATCCGCTGCCCTCCCACCTGGCCCGGGCCATCGCCTACGCGAGTATCGGAGCCGCGGTCGCCGCGGTGCAGGCCTGGGCCGCGGCCGGGCCGACCCGCGGCGAGCTCGTGCCGTACCTCGATGAGGCGCTCGCACCTGTCTGCGCCGGTTTCGCGCCCGTCCTCGGCTGACCCCACTCCCGTCGCTCGGCTAGAATCGGCACGGCCGACGGGCGACCCGCCCCGGAGCCCCCATCCAGGCACCATCACCACCGACACGGTGCCGCCCACAGCGAACCGGAGCATCATGACCCTCGCCGACCGCCTCCCCGCGAAGCCCGCCCTCGAGGGATTAGAGGGCTACTGGGGCCCGCGCTGGCAGACCGACGGGACCTACCGGTTCGACCGCACCGGCCTCACCCGGGACGACGTCTACTCGATCGACACACCGCCGCCCACCGCGTCCGGTTCGCTGCACATCGGGCACGTCTTCTCCTACACGCACACCGACGTCGTGGCTCGGTTCCAGCGGATGCGCGGCAAGAAAGTCTTCTACCCGATGGGCTGGGACGACAACGGTCTGCCCACCGAGCGCCGGGTGCAGAACTACTACGGAGTGCGCTGCGACCCGACGCTCCCGTACGAGCCGGGCTTTACGCCTCCGTTCGAGGGCGGCGACACCGCGAGCAGCAAGGCGGCCGCTCAGAAGCCGATCTCGCGTCGCAATTTTATCGAGCTGTGCGAGCGCCTCACCGTGGAGGACGAGAAGCAGTTCGAGGACGTCTGGCGGATGCTCGGGCTCTCGGTGGACTGGTCGCAGAGCTACCGCACCATCGGCGACGAGTCGCAGGCCGCGTCTCAGCGCGCCTTCCTGCGCACTCTCGCCCGCGGCGAGGCCTACCAGGCGCAGGCCCCGACGCTCTGGGACATCACCTTCCGCACCGCGGTTGCGCAGGCCGAGCTCGAGGACAAGGACCAGCCCGGCGCCTACCACCGGCTGGGCTTCCACCGCGAGGGCGGCGAGGACGTCGTCATCGAAACGACCCGCCCGGAGCTGCTGCCCGCCTGTGTCGCCCTGGTCGCCCATCCCGACGACGAGCGCTACCAGGCGCTGTTCGGCACCACCGTCCGCACGCCGCTCTTCGACGTGGAGGTCCCAGTGCTCGCGCACCACCTCGCGCAGAAGGACAAGGGCTCGGGCATCGCGATGATCTGCACCTTCGGCGACATCACCGACGTGGTCTGGTGGCGCGAACTCGACCTGCCCAACCGCGCGATCATCGGTTTCGACGGCCGCCTCGTCTCGGAGGCGCCTGCCGCGATCACGAGCGACACCGGTCGGTCCGCCTACCAGCAGCTCGCCGGCAAGACCGTCTTCTCGGCCAAGCAGGCTGTCGTGGCGCTGCTGAAGGAGTCCGGGGAGATGATCGGCGACCCCCGGCCGATCACGCACCAGGTCAAGTTCTTCGAGAAGGGCGACAAGCCGCTCGAGATCGTCTCGACCCGCCAGTGGTACATCAGCAACGGTGCTCGCGACGCGTCGCTCAAGGAGCGCCTGCTGGAGCTCGGCCGCGAGGTGCGCTTCGTCCCCGAGTTCATGCGTGTCCGCTACGAGAACTGGGTGAACGGCCTCTCGGGCGACTGGCTGATCTCGCGCCAGCGCTTCTTCGGCGTACCGATCCCGGTCTGGTATCCGCTCGACGGCGACGGCAACCCTGTCTTCGACTCGCCGATCGTGCCCGAGGAGGCGGCCCTGCCCGTGGATCCGTCCAGCGACCCCGCCCCCGGCTACTCCGAGGACCAGCGCGGAGTCGCGGGCGGCTTCCAGGGCGAGCTCGACGTGATGGACACTTGGGCGACCTCCTCGCTGACCCCGCAGCTCGCGGGCGGCTGGGAGCGCGACGACGACCTCTGGCAGCTCGTGGCCCCCTACGATCTGCGGCCCCAGGGCCAGGACATCATCCGCACCTGGCTTTTCTCGACCCTCCTGCGCTCCCAGCTCGAGGACGGCCGTGCACCCTGGCGGAATGCCACCGTTTCGGGCTTTATCGTCGACCCCGACCGCAAGAAGATGTCGAAGTCGAAGGGGAACGTGGTCACTCCGGCCGCGATGCTGGAGCAGCACGGTTCGGACGCGGTGCGCTACTGGGCCGCCTCCTCGCGGCTGGGCACCGACGCGGCCTTCGATCCGCAGAATCCGACGCAGATCAAGATCGGCCGCCGTCTGGCGATCAAGATCCTCAACGCGGCGAAGTTCATCCACGGCTTCCCGCAGGCCGAGGGCGCCGGGGTCACGGATCCGCTGGATCTCAGCATGCTCGCCACCCTCGACACCGTGATCGCCGACGCGACGACGGCACTGGAGAACTACGACCATGCCCGCGCCCTCGAGACGACGGAGGCGTTCTTCTGGACGTTCTGTGACGACTACCTGGAGCTGGTGAAGGAGCGCGCCTACAGCGAGGACGGCGCGTCCGCGGCGGCCGCCCTGCACCGGTCGCTCGACGTGCTGCAGCGCCTGTTCGCACCGTTCCTGCCGTTCGCGACGGAGCAGACCTGGTCGTGGTCGCACGACGACTCGGTGCATCTGCGCCCCTGGCCGACCGTCGAGGGCCTGGGCGGCGACCCCGCCGTGCTGGCCGCCGCGAGTTCGGTGCTCACGGCGATCCGCCGCGCGAAGACCGACGCGAAGGCCTCGCAGAAGACACCGGCCCGCTCGGCGATGGTCACGGCTCCGGCCGATCTCGTCGCGTCGCTGCGCCTCGCGGCCGGCGATCTCGCGGCAGTGGGACGGATTGCGGCGCTCGATTTCGCGGAGGGCGACGCGCTCGCGGTGAGCATCGAGCTCGAGACCGAGGCGTAGCGCTCTTCCCCGAGAGGCGGGACCGTCCCGCCTCCCTCCTTACCGACGAGAGGACCCTCGCATGCAGCTCGGAACCCGCTGGGTAGTGGGCCAGGCTCCGCCGCAGACCCTTCCCGACATCGTGGTCACCGCGATCGGCGATGCCGAGCGCGACCTCGCCGCGATCGGCACGGCGACCGCCGACTGGCGGTGGACGCTGACCTGGCTCGAGGGCAAGCCCGTCCTCGAACTCGACGACGGCACAACAATCAGCTACCGCCCCGACGAGGACGCGGCCTCCATCACGCAGCCGCAGGGCCGGGTCGAGGGCGAGGACGACGACTGGGGCTGATCCGCGGCGCGGAAGCGTCGTGAACTCGTCGGCGCACCCGGGCCGGCGCGCCTCGCTCGTGCAGCACCTCCGTCGCCCAGGTCTTCTCCCCTGCGCGGCCATACAGACCGACCCCTGCTCGCACCCCCGCGCCCCCTCTAGTGGCGCCTCGGAACGAGCCAGGCCAGGAGGACGAGCCCGACGACCAGCCCCCAGAAGGCAGAGCCGATCCCGGCGATCGTCGTACCGGAGGCGGTGACCAGGAGGGTCGCGGCCGCGGGCAGCCGCAGCCGTAGGTCCTCGACGGCAGACTGCACCGCCGCGACGAACACGCCCAGCAGCGCCAGCCCGGCGACCGCCTCGATCAGCAGCGGGCTCGCGGAGGACACCAGCGCGGCGGCCGCCCCCGCGAACACGCCGAGCACCAGGTAGGAGGCGCCCGCCGACACCGAGGCGATCCAGCGCTGCTCCGGATGCGGCGACGCTTCGGGGCCGGCCGTCAGCGCGGCGCTGAGTGCGGCGTAGTTGATCGGCACTCCCCCGAAGACCGCGGAGACTCCGGAGAGGGCGCCGGTCGCGACGATCGCTGGCCGAGAGTGGGCCGCGTAGCCGAAGCTCGACAGCACCGCCATACCCGGGATGTTCTGTCCGGCCATCGTCACGACGTAGAGCGGCAGGCCGATCCCCACCATCGCGCCGATCTCGAACACCGGAGCGACGAACTGCGGCACCGGCAGCAGCGGAGCACCGGCCAGAGCGGCACCGTCCGCGACCACCAGCAGGACGATCGCCAGCGCGATCGCGGTCGGCACCGCCCAGCGGGGCAGCAGCCGCAGGAGGAGCAACCAGAGCAGGATTACCGGCAGTGCGAGCGCGGGAATCTCGACCGCCGCCCGCACCGGCGCCAGGACGAGCGGGAACAGAATGCCAGCGAGCATGGCGTTCGCCAGCGGCCGCGGGATGCGCGCCACCAGACTCCCGAGCGCCGGCCACAGCCCGGTGACCACGAGCAGAGCGGAGGCGACCAGAAACGCGCCGACCGCACGGTCGAAACCGCCCGGGAGCGTCGCCGTGGCGGCCAGCAGCGCAGCACCAGGAGTGCTCCAGGCGAAGGTCATCGGCACGCGGTAGTGAACGCTCAGGGCGATGCAGAGCACGCCCTGCAGCACGCAGACCGCGAGCAGGCCCGACGCGGCCTGCGCGTCGGTCGCGCCGACCGCGACGACTCCGGCGAGCACGATCGCGAACGAGCTGGAGAAGCCGGTGAGGGCGGCAACGATTCCGGCAAGGAGCGGCTGAACGATGGCGGAGCCTCCCGGCGTGTCAGCCGGGAGCCGCGGGCCCCCGGGCACACCTGCGGCGCGCTCCGCCAGAGTAGGGACGTCGATGCGGCACGATCGTCGATCCGCCGGGCCAATCGCGGTGAACTGGCGCGCCGAGGCGAGCAGTGCCTAGGCGCTCTTCTCCTGGCGACGGGGAGCGTGGGGCACGATCGTCGGCGCCGCATTGTCGAGCACGGCCGCGCGGGTAACCACGACCCGCGCCACCTCATCGGAGGATGGCACCTCGAACATGATCGGGCCCAGCACCTCCTCGAGGATCGCACGCAGCCCGCGGGCGCCTGTCTGGCGGAGGACCGCCAGGTCGGCGATCGCCTCCAGGGCGCCTCGGTCGAAATCGAACTCGACGCCGTCGATCTCGAACATTCGCTGGTACTGCTTCACCAACGCGTTACGAGGCTCGGTGAGAATCTGCATCAGCGCGTCCTGGTCGAGTTGGGTGACCGTGGTGACGACGGGCAGTCGCCCGATGAACTCGGGGATCAGTCCGAACTTGTGCAGGTCCTCCGGGAGCACCTCGCTGAAGATGTTGATCTCGTCGTCCTTGTTGTGCAGCGGGGCGCCGAAGCCGATGCCGCGCTTGCCCGCCCGCGACGAGATGATGTCTTCAAGCCCGGCGAAGGCACCGGCGACGATGAAGAGGACGTTCGTCGTGTCGATCTGGATGAACTCCTGGTGCGGGTGCTTGCGACCACCCTGCGGCGGCACCGAGGCGACGGTGCCCTCCAGGATTTTGAGCAGCGCCTGCTGCACCCCCTCCCCGGAGACGTCGCGGGTGATCGAGGGGTTCTCGGCCTTCCGCGCGATCTTGTCGACCTCGTCGATGTAGATGATGCCGGTCTCGGCACGCTTGACGTCGTAGTCGGCGGCCTGAATGAGCTTGAGCAGGATGTTCTCGACGTCCTCGCCCACATAGCCCGCCTCGGTGAGGGCCGTTGCGTCCGCGACCGCGAACGGCACATTGAGCCGCTTCGCGAGGGTCTGCGCGAGATAGGTCTTGCCGCAACCGGTGGGCCCGATGAGCAGGATGTTGCTCTTGGCGATCTCGACTTCGTCGTGGATCGCATCAGCGGCGGTAATGGTGTTGCGGGCGCGCACCCGCTTGTAATGGTTGTAGACCGCGACGGCGAGGGCCTTCTTGGCCTGCTCCTGCCCGATCACGTACTCCTCGAGGAAGCCGAAGATCTCCTTCGGTTTCGGGAGGTCGAACTCGTGGCTCGTCTCCTCGCTCGACTCGGAGAGGCGCTCCTCGATGATTTCGTTGCAGAGTTCGACGCACTCGTCGCAGATGTAGACACCAGGTCCTGCGATGAGCTGCTGAACCTGCTTCTGGCTCTTGCCGCAGAAGGAGCACTTCAGCAGGTCGGCGCTTTCGCCAATACGTGCCACGGGGATGCTCCACTTCCTTGTCGTGCGTCTGTCGAGTCGAACGGCGGAGCCCGGGGCCCCGGCGAGTGCGAGGGGGACGACCCCCTCATACACTGCTCCGAGCCTAGCCGCTGAGCCGCGGACGCTCGGCAGGCGGGCCGGATTCGCCGCGCCTTGCGGCTCGCGTGGCGCTTTGCTACGGGATCGCGGCAGACGGAGAAGGGGCCGGGCGGCGGATGACTCCGTCCCCCGGCCCCTGGTCGGCGATTCTCAGGCCGTGAGAGCCGGCAAGCTCTTACGGCTGGTGAGGACCTGGTCGATGAGCCCGTACTCGAGCGCATCGCTCGCGCCGAGGATCTTGTCCCGGTCGATGTCCTTCTTGACCTGCTCGATCGAGCGGTTCGAGTGGTGCGAGAGCGTCTCCTCGAGCCACTCGCGCATGCGCATGATTTCGGCGGCCTGGATCTCGATGTCCGAGGCCTGGCCTCCGCCCTGCTGCACGGCGGGCTGGTGAATGAGGATGCGCGCGTTCGGCAGGGCGAGGCGTTTGCCGGGCGTGCCCGCGGCGGTCAGCACGGCAGCGGCCGAGGCGGCCTGACCGAGCACGACCGTCTGGATGTGCGGACGGATGTACTGCATCGTGTCGTAGATCGCCGTCATCGCGGTGAAGGAGCCACCGGGCGAGTTGATGTACATCACGATGTCGCGGTCCGGGTCCTGGCTCTCCAGAACGAGGAGCTGCGCCATGATGTCGTCCGCGGAGGCGTCGTCGACCTGCACGCCGAGGAAGATGATGCGGTCCTCGAAGAGCTTCGCGTACGGATCTTGGCGCTTGTAGCCGTAGGCCGTGCGCTCCTCGAACGTAGGCAGGATGTAACGAGAGGACGGCGCGGCTCCCGAGCCGAACGCCGTTGTGCCGAAGGTGGGTGTGGTCATTGTCTGTTCCTGATCTCTCGGCGCGTTCGCTGGACTACTCGTCGACGGCGGTTCCGCCACCGCCGGCCACGTCGGTCGCCGACGAGCGGATGTGGTCCACGAAGCCGTAGGCCAGAGCCTCCTCGGCGCTGAACCAGCGGTCGCGGTCGCCGTCCTCGTTGACCTGCTCGACGGTCTTGCCGGTCGCCTTCGCGGTGATCTCGGCGAGGCGCTTCTTCATATCGAGGATGAGCTGCGCCTGGGTCTGGATGTCGGAGGCGGTGCCACCGAAGCCGCCGTGCGGCTGGTGCAGGAGCACCCGCGCGTTCGGGGTGATGTAGCGCTTGCCCTGGGTTCCGGCGGTGAGGAGCAGCTGGCCCATCGAGGCCGCCATTCCGATACCCACGGTCACGATGTCGTTCGGGACGAACTGCATCGTGTCGTAGATCGCCATGCCCGCGGTGATCGAGCCGCCGGGCGAGTTGATGTAGAGGTAGATGTCCCGCTCGGAGTCCTCGGCTGCCAGGAGCAGGAGCTTCGCGGCGATCTCGTTCGCGTTCTCGTCGCGCACCTCGGAACCGAGCCAGATGATCCGGTCCTTGAGCAGGCGGTCGAAAACACTGTTGGGCATAACCATGTCGGCCATGTATTGCTCCGTTTCAGTTGTCGCTTCGGAGGCGAATCTATCGGACGGCACCAGCCCGACCTGGCCGTGTTCGCCGGGGGCGGAGCGGGAGTCGGCGGTGTTCGCCCGCGGCGGAGCGGAGCCCACCAACGGCAGGAGCCGCCCTCCGACGGATCGGGGGCGGCTCCTGGTCGTGCTCGCGGGGACTACTCCGCGGCCGGGGTCTCCTCGGCGGCAGCGGCCGCCTTCTTCTTGGCGGGCGCGCGCTTCTTCTTGGGGGCCGGGGCGGGCTCCTCGTCGGCGTCGGGCTCGGCGGGAACCTCGGCGTCGGCGGCGGCCTGGGCCTCCTCGACGATCTCGGTTCCCTCCGAAGCGACGGACTCCTCTGAAGCGCCGGACTCGGCCGCATCGGCGGACTCGTCGTCACTGGCAACGGCGGTGAACGCGGTCAGGTCGACGGGGTTGCCCTCGGTATCGGTGACCTTCGCTTTGCCCAGGACGATCGCGAGCGCCTTGTTGCGGGCGACCTCACCAACCATCTGGCCGATCTGGTTGTTCTCGGACAGGATCTTGATGAACTCGTTCGGCTCCATGCCGTACTGCGCCGCACCCTGGATCAGGTACTGCATGAGTTCGTCCTGGCTGACCTGGACCTTCTCCTGCTCGACGACGTGGTCGAGGAGGATCTGCGTCCTGAAGGTCTTCTCACTGGCCTCGGTCACCTCTGCGCGGTGCTCGTCGTCCTCGAGGCGGTTTTCGCCCTCGAGGTGGCGGTGCACCTCGTCCTCGACGAGGCCGGTCGGCACGGGCACCTCGACGAGGGCAAGCAGCGCCTCGACGAGCTTCTCACGAGCCTCGCCGCCCTGCCCGAAGGTCTTCTGCTGAGCGGACTGCTCCTTGAGCGACTCGCGCAGCTCGGCGATCGTGTCGAACTCGCTGGCGATCTGAGCGAAGTCGTCGTCGGCGTCCGGCAGCTCGCGCTCCTTGACGGCGGTGAGGGTGACGGCGATCTCGGCCTGCTCGCCGGCGTGGTCGCCGCCGAGCAGCGGGGCGGTGAAGGTGGTGCTCTCGCCCGCGGTCAGCGAGTCGAGCGCCTCGTCGATGCCCTCGATCAGCTCGCCCGAGCCGAGCTCGTAGGAGATGGCGTTGGCGGTGTCGACCTCGACCCCGTCGATGGTGGCGACCAGATCGATCTGTGCGAAGTCACCGGTCGTCGCCGGGCGGTCGACGGTGACCAGGGTGCCGAAGCGGCTGCGGAGCGTGTCCAGCTCGGCGTCGACATCGGCGTCGGTGACCTCGGCTGCATCGACGGTCAGCTCGATGCCGTCGTAGTTCGGGACGGTGATCTCGGGGCGCACATCGACCTCGATGGCGAGCTCGAGGTCGCCGGTGAAGTCCTTGTCACTCGGCCAGGCGACGATGTCGGCCTGCGGACGGCCCAGCGGGCGCACCTCGCTCTCGCGAACGGCCTCACGATAGAAGCCGTCCAGACCCTCGTTGACCGCGTGCTCGAGCACGGCTGCCTTGCCGACGCGCTGATCGACGATCGCCGGCGGGACCTTGCCCTTACGGAAGCCGGGGACGGTGATCTGCTCGGCGATGTGTCCGTAGGCGTGCGTGATGCTCGGGCCGAGCTCGTCCGGGGTGACCGAAATCGCGAGCTTCACGCGGGTCGGGCTCAGCTGTTCTACCGTGGTCTTCACGTGAGGGGATCTCCTGTGCTGGTTGGTGTCGGCGCCGGATGACGGTCGTCACGGGTCGATGTCGTCACGATGAGTACTCGTGGTCGGGGCGACAGGATTCGAACCTGCGACCTCCCGCTCCCAAAGCGGGCGCTCTAGCCAAGCTGAGCTACGCCCCGGATGCGCGGACCTGGGGACCGTGCGTGAGACTCTCGTCGAGCCTTCCCCGCACGTCCGCTCGCGCAACACGCCGAAATGGCCTTCGCAAGTGTACTGCACGGCGGCCACTGCGACCGGAACGGCGCGGCGGTGGCCCGCTGGCTCGGTCACGCGGCGCGAACCCCGCGCTGTGCACGGCCGTGTTCCCGACCTTCGCGTGATGTACTACGCTGTCCTGGTGCCCGGTCGTCAGATCGAGTCACACCGATCGGCGCCGCCAGGCCGCCGAGTCGGGGCTGTAGCTTAGTGGTAAAGCCTCTGTCTTCCAAACAGATGATGCGAGTTCGATTCTCGTCAGCCCCTCATCGTTCTCGTCAGCCCCTCTGACGTCTCATCATCCCTCCGCGGTTCCACAGCAGGGGCGCCGTCGGCGTCTGTGCCGCGACTGATCCGCCGCCGCACGGTGCGCGTTCGTACGCCAGCTTTCCGCCGGTCCCCCTGTCCCCTCGTCAGTGGGGCATCTACCGTTTTTGTCCCCGACTCACTGACCTCCTTGTGATGATCGACCACGCGGCTGGGAACACCTCCCCGCCGTGATCCGCGACAAGGAGAACCCCGAATGACTGAGAACACCGCCCTCCCAGCTTCGACGACGCAACCGACCCGACGGGCCGCCCTGCGCGCCGCGGGCTGGTCCGTTCCCGTGATCGCACTCGCTGTCGCGACACCGGCACTCGCCGCCTCCGGGACCGGCACGGTCGGCTTCGCACCCAGTACCTATGTCAATCGCACCGGACTGGGCACCATCACGCTGACGGGGTACGTGTCGGGCCGCGTCCCGACCGTCGTGCTTCTGCGCTACTCCCCGGCTTCAGCGGCCCCGGCAGTGTGCCCGTCCAGGCCGATGGAACCTTCGTGGTCCCCAACGTCACCAGCCCCTCCGCCGTCATCACCGGCACGGTGACCGCCTCCGTCGACGGGTACACGGCGGGCACAGCGACCATCAGCGTCACCGACCCGGAGCCCCGCTCCGGCTCCATCGCGTTCAACCCAGTCCAGTACCGCGGTACTCGCAATGGCTCGCGAGTCGACTTCCCCACCCTGACCGGGACCGTCTCAGTGACCGGCGGACCGCTGCCGGAGCAGGTCGTCCTGAGCTTCTCCGAGCCCTCGCCCGGCCGCGTCGACCTGCGCCGGGACGCTGGACTTCTTGTTCCGATCGACTCGCAGACCGGAGCGTTCGAAGTGACCGGCGTCTACAACGCGATCGTCGGGGGCGATAACCCCTTCGGCTTCATCTACGCCGGCGTCCAGAATCCTGAACTGACGTTCGGCCTGAGCACGGCAGAGCTGGACGGCTAACCAGGAGTCCGGGGCGCAGGCACACGGTCTTCTGCCCCGGAGGACGACGAGGAGGAGGCAGCGCGGATGCAGCAGACAGCAGCGGCGAAGGAACTGTGGTCCCGTAGGTCGGGGCTGGCGGTCGTTGATCGGAAGGACCGTACGACGATCCTCGACCTCGGTGCCCCGGGGGCGCACCCCGTCCTCTTGGAGGGCGCCGCCCCGCTGATCTGGCGGCAGACCGCCGCACCCTGCTCCGCAGAGGCGATGATCGTGCGCCTCGCCGCGCTCACCGGCGAGCGGGAAGACGACATCCGCGAGGACGTCCTGGCCTTTCTGTGTACCCTGGCCGCTCTCGGGTTCCTCGAGGCGTCTCCTGCGCCCTCCACTGACGTCTGCGGATGATCGGCCGACTGCGCACAGACGACGCGATCCTGCTCGGGCATGCGCTGGTCGGTCGCATCGCCCGCGACCGCGGGATCCGCTGTCTCTCGGTCAAGGGGCCGGTCCTCGAACAGCAGCAGCTGCGCGATCCGTACCGCTCGAGTGACGTCGATGCTCTGGTCGAGCCCGCCCGCTGTGCTGATCTCCTGGCGGAGTTGCGTGTGCGGGG
Organism: Rathayibacter tritici; assembly: GCF_002932875.1. Classification (GTDB taxonomy): domain Bacteria; phylum Actinomycetota; class Actinomycetes; order Actinomycetales; family Microbacteriaceae; genus Rathayibacter; species Rathayibacter tritici. Next base: position 43,736 of record NZ_PSWS01000058.1, on the reverse strand, counting down.
CTGGCGGGAGCGACCCGGGATGTCGGCGCCGCGGATCCTGCCGCTGCACTCGGTGACGCTGCTGCATGACCAGTGGCCGTGCGACATCGACGTGCACCACGCCTTCCCCGGATTTCTGGCACCGAGTGACACGGTCTTCGACGAGCTCTGGGCACGAAGGCTGCCGGCCGAGCTGGCCGCTGCGGCGGTCCTGGTCGCGGATCCGGTCGCGAACAGCGCTGTTCTCGCGCTGCACGCCCTGCGCCATCCTGCCGCTGCCCGCGGCCGACGAGAGCTCGACGGACTTGTGCAGCGGTGGGGCAGCGGACGCGCTGACCTCTCGATCGACGCTCTGCTGCGCCTGGCCGACGCGACCGACGCGACCGCCACTCTCGCTCCGTTCCTGACCCGCCTCGGGGTGCCCTCGGTGTCGCCGCCGCGGAACGTCGAGGCCTACGCCGACTGGGTCCTGCACGCCTCGAACGCGCATCGCGGGCGGACTCTGGCCTGGGTCCGCGCCTTCCGCTCGACGCCGCTGCACCGGCGCCACCGTCTCCTCGCCGAGGCCCTGTGGCCGGCAGAGGACGGCTTCCGTGCGGAGCACCCCGAGGTGGGGCCGTCGACATCGGCTCTCCGCCGCGCGCGCCTGACGCGACTGCTCACCGGTCTGAGCCGGCTTCCCCGCGCACTCCTCAGCCGATGATCAGCCGATCGCGCCGCGGTGTTCCTCCGTCAGTGCGAGGTACGAGGCAGCATTGCGGCGGATGCCCACCCGCTCCTGCTCGGACAGCTCGCGGCGGACCTTCGCCGGGACGCCCGCGACCAGCGAGCCCGGCGGGACGAGGGTCCCCTCCAGCACGACAGCACCCGCGGCGACGAGCGAGCCGGAGCCGATCACGGCCCCGTTCAGGACGGTCGCGTTCATCCCGACCAGCACGTCGTCCTCGAGCGTGCAGCCGTGCAGGACGGCGTTGTGCCCGACCGACACACCCGCACCGATCACCGCGTCGTGACCGGTGTCGACATGGACGACCACGCCGTCCTGCAGATTGCTGCGGGCGCCCAGTTCGATCCGGGCGTGCTCGGCGCGGAGCACAGCTCCGTACCAGACGCTCGCCTGCTCGCTCAGCAGCACGGAGCCGACCACGGTCGCGCCCGGAGCGATCCAGGCCGTGGCGGCGATCTCGGGCGTGCGGCCACCGGGCAGGGCGAGAACGCGAGCGCCCTCCGCGCGGGTCGACGTCATCCGGTGGTCCTCTCTCTCGGGCTCAGTGGCCGGCGCGCAGCCAGGCGAGCACGGCCAGCACGCGGCGGTGATCGGATCCCGAGTCCTCGAGTCCGAGCTTCTGAAAGATCGCGGTCACGTTCTTCTCCACGGCCCCCACGCCGACGAAGAGGGCGGCGGCGATCCCTGCGTTCGTACGGCCCTGCGCCATCTGCTCCAGCACCTCGCGCTCGCGCGGGGTGAGCGCGGCGAGCGGATCGCGGTTGCGCTGCAGGAGCGAGGCGACGACCTGCGGATCGAGGACGGTTCCGCCGGCCGCAACACGCTCGACGGCATCCCGCAGCTCCTCCACCGAAGCGACCCGGTCCTTCAGCAGGTAGCCCAGCCCGCCGTCGCCCGAGCTGAGCAGCTCCTGCGCATAGGTGACCTCGACGTACTGGCTGAGCAGCAGGACCGCAATGCCGGGATGGCGGCGGCGGATCTCGAGCGCCGCACGGACCCCCTCGTCCCGGAACGTCGGCGGCATCCGCACATCGAGCACGGCGACATCGACCGCGGCAGAATCATGGACGAGGGCGGCGAGCAGTCCGTCAGCATCCCCGAAGGCACCCACGGAGGCGAATCCTGCGTCTTCGAAGAGTCGGACCAGGCCCTCGCGCAGGAGGACCGAGTCCTCGGCGATGGCGACGCGGATGACGGACACGCCCTCAGGATAGAACGATCGGCCGGTAGGGGACGTGGACGCCCACGGTGCTCGGTCCGCCGACGGGCGAGTCCACCGTGAAGATCCCGCGCAGGCCCCGGACACGGCCGTCAGCCCCCTCCAGCCCGTGGCCGGGGACAGTCGACGCTCCACCGATTCCGTCGTCGATGACCCAGGTATCGAACCAGCGTTCTCCCGGCGTGCCTGAGTCACGCGTGTCCAGGTGCACCCGCACGGACTGGGCGTGCGAGTGCTTGGACACGTTGGCGAGAAGCTCGGCGACCACGAAGTAGACGCTGCGCTCGACCTCCGGCGGAATGTCCCCGAGCGAATGCTCCACGAGCACCTCGATCGGTACCGAGCCCAGGGCGGCGAGCGAGCGCACGGCCGCCTCGAAGCCCCGGTCCTGCAGGATCGGCGGCGCGACTCCCCGAGAGAGCGCCCGAAGCTCATCGAGCGCGGCGCCCACGTGCTCGCGGGCCTCGTCGACGAGCCGCCCGGCCGACTCCGGATCGGCGCCGAGGCGGTTGCGAGCGGAGGCGAGATCCATCTGCACCCGGATCAGGCGCTGCTGCGGGCCGTCGTGGATGTCCCGCTCGAGCCGGCGCAGAGCGCGGTCCTCAGCGGCGACCGCCGCACCGCGGGAAGCGCTCAGCTCGGCGACCTCGCGCTGCAGCGCCTCCGACTCCCAGGGCCCCAGGAGCAGCCGGTCGATCAGCCAGCGCGCGAGGGTGAGCCCCCGCGTAGCGAACGGCAGGGTCGAGACGAAGAGGACCGTGGTGGCGAGCGCAGCCGCGGTGATCAGCGCGGTCGGCGGCTGCGCGACGTTCAGGAGCGCGGCGCCCTGCTCGGCCAGCAGGCGGGCGGGTCCAGCGGTGCCCCTCAGCGCGGCCACCAGCCCGCCGACTCCCGCCCAGATCCACAGCGCGAGAAGCAGCCCGAACAGCACGGCGACGAGTGGACCGACGACGAGTGTGTGCACCAGCGCGAGCCAGTAGTGGCCGTCGATCACCGGGCCGTACAGCGCGAATGTCGACGGCGTCGCGGAGGCTGGTGGCCGCCGCCACTGCGGGCGCGGCACCGCGGGTCGACCGGCGAGGACGTCGAGGCCGACAGTGGCACGGGAGAACAGTCGCGCGGTGTAGAGGGCGGCGGGCAGGAAGACGAGGCCGATCAGGACGCCGACGAACCCGAGGGTCAGCGCGAGAGCAAGGCCGGCGCAGAGGGCGCCGACGAGGGCGACAGGGACGGCGGCGACCAGCGAGAGTACTTCGCGCGGCAGCCCGCACCACAGCCGGAGGTACGCGCGGGCGGCCTCCCTGAGCGCGGTCGATACGGTGCTCATACGCCTCTCCTCGCCGGTGCTCCTCGGCCCCTCCTGGCCGGAGCGGTCGTCCCGGTAGACCGGTCGAGCGTATCGGCGTCCGGCCGCGGACGCCCGGGGGCAGACCCCCGGATCGGCGGTGCGCGAGGCAGGCGAGCCTGCCCTTCGCCCCACTGAGCCGAGCCTGCGCTTCCTTGCGGCACCGCGGGATCTGCGTACAGTTGACGATCAGTCACCCCCTCTCGAAAGGACCAGACGATGTCTACCACGTCCATCACGTCGCACACCTCCTCGAACCCCGATGTCGCCTCCGGAGTCGCTCAGTTCCTCAGCCCCGTCGTCGTCGAGATGACCGCGCTCGCCGTCAACGGCAAGCAGGCGCACTGGCACGTCCGCGGCGCGAACTTCATCGGCGTCCACGAGCTCCTCGACGCGATCGTTGGCCGCGCCATCGAGTGGGCTGATCTGGCCGCGGAGCGCGTCGTCGCCCTGGGCCTCCCGGTCGACGCCCGCATCCAGACCGTCGCGTCGGCGACGCAGTCCGAGCCGCTCACCCCCGGCTTCCAGCGCTCCGAGAACGCGATCGTCGAGATCATCCGCCAGATGGACGTCGCGATCTCGATCGTCAACACGGCGATCGCCGAGCTCGCCGAGATCGACGCGAGCAGCCAGGATGTCGCCATCGAGATCGGCCGCGGCCTCGAGAAGGACCGCTGGTTCCTCTTCGCGCACGTCAGCGAGAGCTGAGCGACCACGCCCACAACGGCCCGCGGATCCTCGGATCCGGGGGCCGTTCGTCGTCCCCGCGACGCGCGAGGCCCGCGGCGAGTGGTCAGGCTCCGTGCGTGAAGCGTCCGGCCAGGAGCGTCGCCGCGACGGGCATCGAGCGGAGCTCGGCGGGGTCCGAGCGGAGCGGATCACGCTCCACCACGACCAGATCGGCCGGATCACCGACCGCGGGTATCAGCCGCCGCACCCGGGTCGAGGCGATGATCGCCTCCTCCACACTCACCCGCTGCTCCGGGTGCCACGGCTCGTCGCCGGGAAGCGCCCGGGAGACCGCGGCCGAGACGGCGACCCACGGATCCAGCGGCGCGACCGGCGCGTCCGAGCCGAGTACGACGCGGGCTCCGGAGTCGAGCAGCGAGCGCAGCGGGAACGCGCGACCGGTGCGTCCCGGCCAGTAGCGCTCTGCCACCTCACGGTCGTCGAGTGCGTGCGCCGGCTGCACTCCGGCGTCCACGCCGAGCGCGGCAAACCGCGGCAGGTCGGACTCGGCCAGCAGCTGAGCGTGCTCAATGCGTCCCCCGCCGACCCGGCCGAGTGCGTCCAGGGCGAGAGTCACCGCCGCGTCGCCGATCGCGTGCACGGTCGAGCGGATTCCGCCGGCGGCCGCGCGGGCGAGCAGCGCGTCGAGTTCGGCGGGCTCCACCGTGAGCACACCGCAGTCGTCGTGGTCGGCATAGGGGTGGGCGCAGTAGGCGGTCCGGGTGTTGAGTGAGCCGTCGATCAGGACCTTGAGGGGCCCCATCCGCAGCAATCCCCCGCCGCCCGGGAGCTCCTCTCCCGAGCGCAGGCCCTCGGCCAGGGCCCGATCGAGGTCGTCGCGGTAGACGCCGGTGTCGACGCGGAGGGAGCGTATGCCGCGGCCGACGCGGCGGACCCAGTCGCCCGCGTTCCAGCCCATCTCCAGATCGACGACACCGACCACGCCCCGAGCCGCCGCCCGCCCGGCCGCCGCGTCGGTAAGAGCATCGAGCTCGTCGTCGCCGAGCGCACCGAGCGCGGTGACCAGCTCGAAGCAGGGGTCCTCGCGGACGAGTTCCCGCTCCGGAGCGACGCCGTACTGCCGGTAGGCGGCGGAGTTCAGCCAGGCGCAGTGCAGGTCGCCGCTGATCAGCACGACCGGCCGCTCGGGAGAGACCTCGTCGAGGAGCGCGGTCGTCGGCGGCTCGGGCCAGAGCCCGTCGCGGAAACCGAAACCGATCAGAGTGCCGGCGCCCGGTTGCTCCGCGAGTCTTCGCCGCACCGCGTCCGCCGTCTCGCGGGCCGAAGCGGCCGCCGAGACGTTCAGGCGCGGGGCCGTCATCGCCCACTGCGAGAAGTGGACGTGCTCGTCCCAGAGCCCGGGGAGCAGCCAGCGCCCGTCGAGGTTGCGCACCTCATCGCCGGGAGCGGGCACGACGTCGGGCCCGATCGCTGCCACGCGGCCCTCGCGCAGCTGCACGGCACAGGGCGTGGAGGACCCGAGGAGGCGGGCGCCCTGCAGCAGGAGCCCGCGGCTCATCGACCGGCCCGCCGGGTCGCGGTGGGGAGCGCTCGGTGGTCGTGGGGCAGGCGGGCCTCCAGTGCTCCGGTGCTCACGACTGGCACACCGGGCACCAGTAGAGCTTGCGCGCACCGATCTCCTCGAGCAGGACGTTCGTGCCGCAGACCCGGCACGGCAGGCCCTCGCGCTTGTAGACGTAGTTGCGCTCGGCGCGGCTGCGGACGGCCTTCGAGCGCTCCGTCTTCGTCAGGCCGCGGCGCGTGATCATCATGCCGGTGCGGATGCCGTCCTCGAGCAGGTGCGCCCAGTCGTGCCACAACTCCTGCGCAAGCTCGAGCGGCACCTGCTTGCCCGGCGTGTGTGGATCGAGGCCCGCACGGTAGAGCAGCTCGGCGCGGTAGATGTTGCCGATGCCGCTGACGACGGACTGGTCCATCAGCACCAGGCCGACCGGGGTGGCCGTCTTGCGCAGCCGGTTCACGAAGCGATCGCGCGCCTCGTCGGAGTCGTCGGCGGCGGGATCCGGGCCGAGCCGGGCGAGCAAGACAGCCACCTGGGCGGGGTCCATCACCTCGCACGCGGTGGGGCCGCGCAGGTCGGCGACGGTCTCCTCCGTCTGGATGCGCACCCGCACCGCCCCCACGGGCGGCGGCGGGAATGCGTCGAGGTCGGAGTCGGTCTCGTGCTCCGTCTCGGACAGGCGCACCGCGCGTCGGCGGCGCGGGGCGCCGATGCTGCTGCCGGCCTTCCCCTCGGGGAACAGCGGCGAGACGTGCCCGAGGAAGTCCCACGCCCCGTAGAGGCCGAGGTGCACGTGCAGGGTGAGCTCTCCCTCAAAGCGGAGCAGAAGGTGCTTGCCGACAGCGGTCGACTCGCGCAGCTCGCGGCCGTCCAGCACCGCGGCTCCCTCTGTGAAGCGACCCTGGGGGCTGCTGGTCGCGACACGGTGCCCGACGACGTCGCGCTCGAACTGCAGTGCGATCCGGTGAACGGAGTGCCCCTCGGGCACTCAGCGCTCCTTCGCGGCGGAGTCGACGAAGCGGCCGGCGATGTCCCCGGTCGCCTCGTACTCGGCGAGCTGTGCGATGCGGCGCACGTGGCGCTCCTCGAAACTGAAGGGCTCGGCGACGAACGCGTCGATGAAGCCCGTCGCCTCCTCGACCGAGTGCTGGCGCGCACCGATCGAGATGACGTTGGCGTCGTTGTGCTGGCGGGCGAGCACCGCGGTGCTGAGATTCCAGACCAGGGCCGCGCGCACACCCGCGACCTTGTTCGCGGCGATCTGCTCGCCGTTGCCCGAGCCGCCGAAGACGACGCCGAGGGCCTGGACCCCCGCCTCCTGATCGCGCACGACCGCGGCCGCGGCGGTGATGCAGAAGGACGGATAGTCGTCCAGCGGGTCGTAGGAGGTGGGGCCGTGGTCGACCACCTCGTGACCGGCGGCACTCAGGTGCTCGATCAGGTGACGGCTGAAGTCCAGCCCTGCGTGGTCCGTGGCGAGGTGGATGCGCACGAGAGAACTCCTCCAGGAGACGTCTGCGACCCGCGGTGCCCGGGCCGGGAGTCAGAGTACCGCGGGCCGGCTCAGTCAAACTGCGGGTCGCGGGTCCGCGAGCGCTTGAGTTCGAAGAAGCCGTCGAACGAGGCCGCCGCGACGATGCCGTCCCAGAGCGTCAGCGCCTGCTCCCCGCGCGGGGTCGGCGAAATGACGGGGCCGAAGAAGGCGACGTCGCCGATCGCGATGACCGGCGTGCCGACGTCCTGGCCGACGCGCTCGATCCCGTCGACGTGGGAGGCGCGCATCGGCTCGTCGTACTCGTCCGAGTCGGCGTACGCGGCGAGCTCCGCGGGCAGGCCGAGCTCGGCGAGCGACTCAGCGATCACCGCGTCGACGTCGGTGCGGCCGCCCACGTGGATGCGGGTGCCGAGCGCGTCGTAGAGCGGCTTCACGTGCTCGCGGCCCTCGCGCTCGGCGACGGCGGCGACCAGGCGCGTGTAGCGGAGCGCGCGCGGGAGGAAGGCGCGGTACGAGTCGTCCACGTCCTTGTCCTCGTTGAGGACGGCGAGGCTCATGATGTGCCACTGCACGTCGAGCTCGCGGGCGGGGGTCACCTCGTCGACGAATCGCGACGTCATCCAGGCCCACGGGCAGGAGGGATCGAACCAGAAGTCCACAGAGGTCATGGAGACACGGTACGCCGCTCGCAGGAGCCGCAGCCGCCGCTCCCAGGCGGCTCCGGGGATCGCGGCGGCGGGGCTCCCCGGCGGGTCGCCACGGCCCTAGGGTGGATCGGCGGCGTCCGCACCCCGGCGCCCGCGGCAGCGCCGAGACGAACGGATGGAGCACCCCCGTGCCAGGAGACAACCTCACCCGGAGCGAGGCGCAGCAGCGCGCCTCGCTGATCCAGGTCCACGACTACGACATCGCTCTGGATCTGACCCGGGGTGCCGAGACCTTCCTCAGCACGACCACCGTGCGCTTCTCCGCCACCGCCGGAGCATCCAGCTTCATCGACGCGATCACGCGCACGGTCCACTCCGTCACCCTGAACGGCGTCGAGCTCGACCCGGCCGAGGTCGCCGACGGCGTGCGTCTTCGGCTGGACTCCCTCGCCGCCGACAACGAGCTCACCGTCGTCGCCGACGCGGTGTACACCAACACGGGCGAGGGCCTGCACCGCTTCGTCGATCCAGTCGACAACGAGGTGTACCTGTACTCGCAGTTCGAGGTCCCCGACTCCCGCCGCGTCTTCGCGGTCTTCGAGCAGCCGGATCTGAAGGCGCAGTTCCGCTTCACCGTCACCGCGCCCGCGCAGTGGCAGGTCGTGTCGAACCAGCCGACGCCCGAGCCGGAGCCTGCGGGCGAGGGGACCGCGATCTGGCGCTTCGAGCCCACGCCGCGCATCTCCTCGTACATCACGGCCCTCATCGCGGGCCCGTACGTCGTCCGGACCGACTCCCTCGTCTCCTCCGACGGCCGCACGATCCCGCTCGGCGTGTTCGCGCGAGCCTCCCTCGCCCCCTTCCTGGACGCCGACTACGTGTTCGAGAAGACGAAGCAGGGCTTCGCCTTCTACGAGGAGAAGTTCGGCGTCCCCTACCCGTTCGCGAAGTACGACCAGCTGTTCGTGCCCGAGTTCAACGCCGGCGCGATGGAGAACGCGGGAGCGGTGACCTTCACCGAGACCTACGTGTTCCGCTCGAAGGTGACGGACGCGGTCAAGGAGCGCCGGGTCGTCACGATCCTGCACGAGCTCGCGCACATGTGGTTCGGCGACCTGGTCACGATGAAGTGGTGGAACGACCTCTGGCTGAACGAGTCGTTCGCCGAATACGCCTCCACCCTCGCCACCGCCGAGGCCACCGAGTGGACCGAGGCGTGGACCACGTTCGCCGCAATGGAGAAGAGCTGGGCCTACCGCCAGGACCAGCTGCCCTCCACCCACCCGATCGTCGCGACGATCAACGACCTCGAGGACGTCCAGGTCAACTTCGACGGCATCACCTACGCCAAGGGGGCGTCGGTGGTGAAGCAGCTGGTCGCGTGGGTCGGCGAGAAGGAGTTCCTCGCGGGAGTGCACGACTACTTCGTGAAGCACGCGTTCTCGAACACCGAGCTGCGCGACCTGCTGGTCGAGCTCGAGGCGACCAGTGGACGCGACCTCACCGACTGGTCGGCGCAGTGGCTCGAGACGGCGGGCGTGAATACGCTCCGCCCGGAGATCGCGGTCGATGAGAGCGGAGTGATCGCGTCGTTCGCGATCCTGCAGAGCGCGGTCGAGGAGTATCCGACGATCCGCCCGCACCGGTTGGCGATCGGGCTGTACGACTTCGAGGGCGAGCGCCTCGTCCGCGTCGACCGGCTCGAACTCGACGTGGACGGCGAGCGCACCGAGGTGCCCGAGCTGATCGGCCGCACCCGCCCGGCCCTCATCCTGCTCAACGACGACGACCTCGCCTATGCGAAGATCCGCCTCGATGCGGACTCGCTCGCCGTCGCCATCGAGCACCTCGCGGGCATCGAGAGCCCGCTGGCCCGCTCCCTCGTCTGGGGCTCGGCCTGGGACGCGACACGCGACGCCGAGTCCGCCCCGCGCGACTTCGTCCGCCTCGTGCTCGGCAACAGTGCCACCGAGACGGAGTCCACGACCCTGCGGACGGTGCTCAACCAACTCGTGGCCACCGCCACCCAGTACGTCGCTCCGGAGTTCCGGGCCGAGGTCATCGAGGAGACGGGGGATCAGCTCTGGACGCTCGCGCAGACCGCCGAGCCGGGCAGCGACGCGCAGTTCCAGTTCGTGAAGTTCTTCGCCACGGTCGCGTCCACTCCGGCGCACCTCGAGGCCGTGCAGGCGCTGCTCGACGGCTCCGCCACGCTCGAGGGCCTGGACATCGACACCGACCTCGGCTGGGAGCTGCTGATCGCGCTCGTTGCCGGAGGGCGCGCCGGAGCGGACGACATCGACGCCGCGCTCGCCTCGGACAACACGGCGACCGGCCAGCAGTCGGCTGCGCACGCCCGTGCCGCGCTGCCGACCGCGGAAGCCAAGCGCGCGGCCTGGGAGTCGGTCACGGCCGACGACTCGGCGCCGAACACGATCGTCCGCTCCACCGGCCTCGGCTTCCAGCGTGTCGCCGACACGCACCTGCTCGAGGCGATGATCCCGGTCTACTTCGACGCCCTCCGCTCACTCTGGGAGTCCAAGAGCTACAAGATCGCCGAATACCTGGTCGTCGGGTTCTACCCGGCCGCCACGCCCTCGCAGCAGATCGTCGACGCCACCCGCGCCTGGCTGGAGGCGAATCCGGAGGTCCCGGCGCTGCGCCGCCTCGTGATCGAGAACCTGGCCGGCGTGGAACGAGCACTTCGCGCCCAGGAGCGGGACGCCCAGGGGTGACTTGCCACCGCTCGGTCCCGCGACGCCTCAGCGCTGCGGGACCGAGCGGCGCTGCGGTCCGTCGTACGCCGAGAGCGGCCGGATCAGCGCGTTCGAGCCCCGCTGCTCGATCACGTGTGCCGTCCAGCCCACCACGCGCGCCGCGACGAACAGGGGCGTGAAGATCTCGATGTCGAAACCCATCAGGCGGTAGGCGGGTCCCGACGGGTAGTCGAGGTTGGGCAGGATGCCCGTGCGCTGGGCCATCGCCTCGGCCAGGGCGTCGTAGAGCTTCATCAGGTCGCCGGCGTCCTCGTGCTCGGCGAGCCGGCGAAGCGCCGCGTCCATCGTCGGCACCCGCGAGTCGCCCGATTTGTAGACCCGGTGCCCGAATCCCATCACCTTCCGCTTCTGCGCGAGCGCGGCGGAGAGCCACTCTTGAGAGCGCCGCTTCGCCTCGGGCCCGGTGCCGACCTCGTCCAGCACGTGCAGCACCGCCTCGTTCGCTCCGCCGTGCAGCGGGCCCTTGAGGGCTCCGATCGCCGCGGTGACGGCGGAATAGACGTCCGAGAGCGTCGACGTCACGACGCGCGCGGTAAAGGTCGACGCGTTGAAGGAGTGCTCGGCGTAGAGCACCAGCGAGACGCGGAAGGCGTCGACGACGACCGGCTCCGGCACCTCGCCGAACGTCATCCAGAGGAAGTTCTCGGAGTAGCCCAGGTCATCGCGCGGCTCGATCGGCTCGAGCCCTCGCCTGCGCCGCTGTGCAGACGCGACGATCGCCGGCAGCGCCGCCCAGAGCCGCACCGAGCGATCGAGCACGGCGCCGGGAGCATCGGCGTCCGGGTCGGGGTCGAGCGCGCCCAGGACGCTGACGGCCGTCCGCACGACGTCCATCGGGTGCGCTGCGAGTGGCAGCAGGTCGATCACGGTGCGAACCTCCGCTGCGAGGGCGCGATGGGCGCGCTCCACGGCCGCGAGTTCCGCAGCCTGTTCGCTCGTGGGCAGTTCGCCGTGCCAGAGCAGCCAGGCCACGTCCTCGAACGAGGTCTGGGCGGCGAGCTCCTGAACCGGGTAGCCGCGATAGAGCAGCGAGTTCGACTCCGGGTCGACCTTCGAGACCGCCGTCGTGTCGACGACGACCCCCACGAGTCCCTTGCGGATGTCCTGGTCGGTCGTGCTCATTGTTCGCTCCTGGGGGAGAGGCGGGCGACGGCGCCGGTGCGCGCCGCCGGCTGGTGCCGGTGGGGTGCGGTCAGGCGCCGTAGTGGTCGGCGAGCGAGAAGTCGAAGACGCCCTCGTCGAAGCGGCTGTAGGAGGCGTAGTCCAGCAGTTCGTAGAGCTCGGCGCGCGTCTGCATCCCGGGCACCTCCGAGCGGAGCGATCCCTCAGCCTTGAGCGTGTCGAGCGCGCGCATCGCCGCGCCCATCGCGATCCGCAGCAGCGACACCGGGTGGATCACGATGGTGACGCCGACATCGGTGAGCTGCTGCGCCGTGAACAGCTCGCTCTTGCCGAACTCCGTCATGTTGGCGAGGATCGGCACGTCGATCGCCGCGCGGACCGCCTCGAACTCGGACAGGTCGCGCATCGCCTCGGGGAAGACCGCGTCGGCACCGGCGTCAACCAGCCGCTTCGCCCGGTCGATCGCGGCCGGCAGCCCGTCGAGGGCCCGGATGTCGGTGCGCGCCATGATCACGAGGTCGCAGTCGCGCCGCGCGTCGACCGCCGCCGCGATCCTGCGCACCGAGGTGGCCCCGTCGACGACGGCCTTGCCGTCCAGGTGCCCGCAGCGCTTGGGGTTCACCTGGTCCTCGATGTGCAGCCCCGCAACTCCGGCGTCCTCGAGCATCTGCACGGTGCGCGCCACGTTCAGCGGCTCGCCGAAGCCGGTGTCGGCGTCCACCAGGACCGGGAGGTCGGTCATCCGCGCGATCTGCTGCCCGCGGTCGGCAACCTCGGAGAGGGTGGTCAGCCCAATGTCCGGCAGTCCCAGCTCGGCCGAGAGCACGGCGCCCGAGACGTAGATCCCGTCGAAGCCCTTCGCCTCGATCAGGCGTGCGGAGAGAGGAGTGAACGCGCCGGGCAGCTGCAGCAGCTCGCCCGAAGCGAGGCGCTCGCGGAAGAGGCGGCGCTTCTCGGCGGGAGTCCGGGTGGAGTGGAGCATCGGGCGTCCTTCCCAGGGCGGTGTCCGGGTCCGTGCGGACCCGACTCGAATCTATACGCGCGCGGGGCTCGTGCACCCGACTCGGAGGGAGGCGTCCCGTAGCCTGGAGCGGTCATGCTGCTTCTTCAGACCTCCACCCCGGACCCTGTCGTCGCCACCGTCTCCTTCTTCGAGTCCGACGCCTTCTGGAAGGTGATCGCGATCCTCGGGATCGTGCTGGGCGCGCTGCTGGTGCGCGTCATCGCGCACTTCGTGATCGGTCGCGTGGTCGACCAGATCGTCTCGGGGGTGAAGCGTCGGCAGCGGGTCGAAGACACCCAGTCGATCGCCGCCTCGCCGCTCGCGGCCGTGCGGGTAGTGCAGCGCACGCGCACGCTCGGCTCGATCCTGAACAATCTCAGCTCGATTCTGATCGTCGTCATCGCCCTGGTGATGATCGTGACGACCATCGACAAGGATCTGATCGGCTCCTTCGCCCTGCTGACAGCCGCGCTCGGCGCGGGCCTGGGCTTCGGCGCCCAGAACATCGTGAAGGACGTGCTGAACGGCCTCTTCATGGTCGCGGAAGACCAGCTCGGCGTCGGGGACGTCGTCGACACCGGGCAGGCCACCGGCGTGGTCGAGTCGGTCGGCGTCCGCGTCACCCAGATCCGCGACGTCAACGGCACCCTCTGGTTCGTCCGCAACGGCGAGATCGTCCGGGTCGGCAACATGTCGCAGGGCTGGTCCCGCGTGATCGTCGACCTCGCAGTGCCGTACGAGACGGATCTCGAGCAGGTGCAGTCCACCGTCCTCGCCACGGCGAACGACCTCGCCGCGAGCAGCCGGTGGCGCGCCCGGATCATCGAGAAGCCGGAACTCTGGGGGCTGGAGTCGATCGCCGACGACGCCCTGGTCATCCGGGTCGTCGTCAAAACGCGCACCACCGCGAAGGACGACGTCGCCCGCGAGCTGCGGCTGCGTCTGAAGACGTCGCTCGACGCACTCGACGTGAAGCTGCCCTCCCTCGCGACCGTCGTGCTCGAGGGCTTCGAGGGCGCGACGAGTGTCGGAGGCGCCAAGCCGCCACGGACCACTCCCTCCCCCACGATCAGCACCGAGCACGGCAAGCCCGTTCGGCTCCCCCGGGCGCTGCGGCGCGGGGGCGGGACGCCTCCGTCGACCGACGGCAGCGTTCCCGGAGCGTCGGAGCCGCGCTCGTGAGCGGCCTGCAGATCGGCGGGACGCCTCCGCTCCGCAGCTTCTGGGAGCATCTCGGCGGCCGACCGACCTTCGAGCGCCTGGTGCGCCGATTCTACGAGGGTGTCCGCGAGGACGAGGTGCTCTGGCCGATGTACCCCGAGCACGACCTCGAGGGCGCGATTCAGCGTCTCACCGGCTTCCTCGAGCAGTACTGGGGCGGGCCGGGCACCTACAGCGAGCAGCGGGGCCATCCGCGCCTGCGGATGCGGCACCAGCCCTTCCGGATCAACCCCGAGGCCCGCGACCACTGGCTCCAGCACATGCGCACCGCCGTCGACGAGCTCGACCTCGCTCCGGCAGACGACGCCCTGCTCTGGGACTATCTGGAGCGCGCCGCCCACGCGATGGTGAACACCTTCGAGGAGTAGCCGACGGCTCAGCCCGGAGTGCGGACGAGGACGTGTCCGCGACGGGACGTGAGCCGGCGCCAGGCCCCGCTCTCCAGTAGCGCCACCGGATCATCGGCGCCGAGGAATCCGAGTGCGAAGAGCGCGAACGCCGCACCGGCGGGGACGTCCGGGAGGCCGTCGAGCGGGCGCCCCCACACGCTCACGCGCACGCGGCCGACGATCTGCTCGCCGGTCTCGGAGCCGACGGCAGCCGCGATCTCGTCGATCCCCTCGCGCGCCACCCGCTCCAAGAAGCCGGGGTCCACCGGTTCGCGTCGAGTCCAGCCACCGCGGGGCGGGGAGACGCCCGCCCAGGGCCCCGCCGTCGCGTCGTCGCCGTCGGGCAGCACGACCGGCTTGCCGTCCGCTCCGCCCGGCTCCCACTGCAACCGGGCGAGTCGGTCCGAGAGCGCCCGGATCGGTACGATCCTGTCGAACTCGGCGGGCTCGCCGAGCGCGAAGACCCGCAGGCCCAGCACAGTGGAGGAGCGGTCGAGCAGCCCTCGTGGCTGAAGGACCGGCGTATAGACGGCCAGCACGTGGTCGTCGGCGAGCAGCCGGACCGCACCGTCCTCGACCCGGGCCGAACGACCCAGGAAGACACGCAGATCCGACAGGCTCGGCGGATCCGCCAGGGAGAAGGACGAACTCATCGCGTCGATAAACTTACCCGAGGCGGCCCGCCCTACCGCCCGACACCCCGGAGGTACCGTGCCCGACCCCCTCTCCTCGTTCCTCACCGCACTCGATCTCGTCGATACGGGCGCCCGTACCAGCGAGGACATTTCGACAGGGCCGTCGCAGTGGATGCCCGAGGGGCGCGTCTTCGGCGGCCAGGTCCTCGCACAGTCCTTGATCGCGGCCGGCCGCACCGTCGAGGAGCGCTCCGTGCACTCCATGCACGGCTACTTCCTCCGCCCGGGCGACGTCACCCTGCCGATCACATTCTCGGTCGACCGGATCCACGACGGCCGCTCGTTCTGCACGCGGCGCACGCAGGCCTACCAGAACGGACGGCCGATCCTCTCGATGATCGCCTCGTTCCAGACCGACGACGACGGGCTCGACCACCAGGCTCCGATGCCGGAGGGCGTCCCCGATCCGGAGTCGCTGCCGAGCACCGCCGAGGTCCTGGCGGGGGTCGACCATCCGGTCGGCAGCTTCTGGGCCACCCAGCGCCCCTTCGACGTGCGCCATGTCGAGCAGCCCGTCTACCTCCGGGCCGACCCCGAGCGGGTGGCGCACCAGAGCGTGTGGATGCGCTCGCTGGGCCCCCTGCCGGACGACGCGATGCTGCACCGCGCGGCCCTCGCCTACGCGAGCGACTACACGATCCTCGAATCCACGCTCCGCCGCCACGGCGCGGCCTGGACCACGCCGGGGCTGCGCATCGCGAGCCTCGACCACGCGATGTGGTGGCATCGCCCCGCGCGGGTGGACCAGTGGCTCCTCTATGTGCAGGAGTCACCGAGCGCGTCCGGCGGGCGCGGCCTCTCGCTCGGGCGGATCTACACCCGCGATGGCCTACTGGTGGCGAGCGTCGCCCAGGAGGGCATGGTTCGTGTCCCGCTGGCGTAGCTGCCGCGCTCGACCTCCGGCTTCGGCTCGCCGGATCACGTCCGGCTCGCGAGAAGTCCGGGATCGAGCGAGCCGAGCCGAGAATCACGAGCCGGAGACGACCTCCGTGTTCGGACCGAACCCGCAGGAGCGCCGGATCAGCGACGCGTGGAGAACCTGACCGGCTCCTCGACGTAGGGGCCCCACGCCCCGCGCACCTCCTCCGGGACGCGCTCGGGCCGCCCGGTCTCGGCGGTAACCAGGACGAGTGTCGTGGCGGCCTTCGTGAAAAGCACCCGCGGGACGACGCCGGCGGGCGAGTACAACTCGTAGCAGACCTCGAAGCTCGCCCCGCCGATCCGCCCGATCCACAGCTCCACGTCGATCGGCGCACGCATGTACGGGATCGGCGCGAGGTACTCGATCTCCTGCCGCGCGATCAGGCTGATCGACGTCGTTCCGGGCCGCGCGTCGAGCACCGCCGTCGCCATCCCACCGGCCTGCGGTGAGTCCGGCTTCCAGAACGCCTGGATGCGCGCCTCTTCGAGCAGGCGCAGCATCTCGGCGTTGTTCACGTGCGCGTAGGCGTCGACGTCCGACCAGCGCAGCGGGATGGCGACGTGCAGGCGCATCAGTCGCGGGTGAGCTTGCGGTAAGCGGAGCGATGCGGCTTCGCCGCGTCCGGGCCCAGGCGCTCGATTTTGTTCTCCTCATACGCCTCGAAGTTGCCCTCGAACCAGTACCAGTTGGCCGGGTCCGCCTCGGTTCCCTCGTAGGCGAGGATGTGGGTGGCGATCCGGTCGAGGAACCACCGGTCGTGGGTGATCACCACTGCGCAGCCCGGGAACTCGAGGAGCGCGTTCTCGAGGCTGCCGAGGGTCTCGACGTCGAGGTCGTTGGTGGGCTCGTCGAGCAGGAGCAGGTTACCGCCCTGCTTGAGGGTCAGCGCCAGGTTGAGCCGGTTGCGCTCACCACCGGAGAGGACTCCGGCCTTCTTCTGCTGGTCCGGGCCCTTGAAGCCGAACTGGGAGACGTAGGCGCGCGAGGGGATCTCGGTCTTGCCGACCGTGATGTAGTCGTGGCCGTCCGAGACGACCTCCCACAGGTTTTTCTGCGGGTCGATGCCGCCGCGGCTCTGGTCGACGTAGGAGATGTCGACGGTCTCGCCGATCTTCAGGTCGCCCGAGTCGAGCGGCTCGAAGCCGACGATCGTCTTGAACAGCGTCGTCTTGCCGACGCCGTTCGGGCCGATGACGCCCACGATGCCGTTGCGGGGCAGGGTGAAGCTGAGGTCGTCGATGAGGACGCGCTCGCCGAACTGCTTGTGCAGCTTCTTCGCGTCGATCACCTGCGCTCCCAGGCGCGGGCCGACCGGGATCACGATCTCTTCGAAGTCGAGCACCCGCGTCTTCTCGGCCTCTGCTGCCATCTCCTCATAGCGCGCCAGGCGCGCCTTCGACTTCGCCTGACGGCCCTTCGCGTTGCTGCGCACCCAGTCCAGCTCGGTGGTGAGGCGCTTGGCGAGCTTGGCGTCCTTCTTGCCCTGGACCTCCAGGCGTGCGCTCTTCTTCTCGAGGTAGGTCGAGTAGTTGCCCTCGTAGGGGTACAGGTGGCCGCGGTCGACCTCGGCGATCCACTCCGCGACGTTGTCGAGGAAGTACCGGTCGTGAGTGACGGCCAGTACGGCGCCGGGGTACTTGGAGAGGAACTGCTCCAGCCAGAGCACGCTCTCGGCATCGAGGTGGTTCGTGGGCTCATCGAGCAGCAGCAGGTCTGGCTTCTGCAGCAGGAGCTTGGTGAGCGCCACGCGTCGCTTCTCGCCACCGGAGAGGTTAGTGACGAGCGAGTCGCCCGGCGGGGTGCGCAGTGCGTCCATCGCCTGCTCCAGCTGCGAGTCGAGGTCCCAGGCGTCCGCGGCGTCGATGGCCTCCTGCAGGGTGCCCATCTCGGCAAGGAGACTGTCGAAGTCTGCGTCCGGGTCGGCCATCGCGAGCGAGATCTCGTTGAAACGGTCGATCTTGCCCTTGATCTCGCCGACGCCCTCCTGGACGTTCTCGAGAACCGTCTTCGTCTCGTCGAGCTCCGGCTCCTGCATCAGAATGCCGACGGAGTAGCCCGGGCTCAGCCGCGCCTCGCCGTTGCTGGGAGTGTCCAGGCCCGCCATGATCTTCAGGATCGTCGACTTGCCGGCGCCGTTGGGCCCGACCACGCCGATCTTCGCGCCGGGCAGGAACGACATGGTCACATCGTCCAGAATCAGCTTGTCGCCGACCGCCTTGCGCGCGCGCACCATCGAGTAAATGTATTCAGCCACACTAAGTCCTCAAGTCCGTAGGTCTGCGCGGAGTCGCGTCGCCCGCTCGTCCCCTGCTCCGCGCGTGGGCGCTGCCGGAGGCTCGGACCGGGGCGGAACGCCGGTCCCCGGCCCGACGCGGAGCGCGGGCCGCGGGACCACCCGCACCAGTTGAGGATAACGGCAAGTCGCTCCCCCGCGTCGGCAGGAGTGCCGGAAGACGAACCGCCCTCCCTGCCGGCGGACGCGCGGGGAGGGCGGAAAGCGTCAGCAGTCCCGGATCAGCCGCAGGGCGTCAGCGCCGCCACCGAGTCGGACAGTGTCCTCGTGCTGCCGAGCAGAACGACCCGGCTCGCTCCGGAGGCGGAGATGTCGGCCAGGACGGCCGCGGGCACGCAGGTGGGCTGCACCGCGAACAGCGGGCTGCCGGTGAAGCCGGCAGCCGTAGCTCCTGCGAGGGCGTCGGGGAAGTTCTCGCCGGTGGCGAGGTACACGGTCTTCACCGCGCCGAAGGCGGCCCGGTTCAGCTTCTCCGACGTGTCGTAGCGGTCGGTTCCGCCGATGCGGGTGATCTCCGGCCCCTGGATCGAGCGCTCGATGCCGGAGCTGACGGAGAGCGGTGAGCCCGCGATGGTCAGCGTCTTCACCCCGAGTCCACTGATGATTCCGCGGGTGAGGGCGTCCGCCGTGGCGCCCGTCCCGTTGGTCAGGATCACGGGAGCGTCAACCGCGCCGGCTGCCGCGCTGGCGCTGAGGGCATCGGGGAACTTCTCCCCCGTCGCCAGCCAGGCCCTGGACGAGCCGCCGGAGAAGGCGTACTGGATGATCCGCTTCGAGGTGTCGTACCGGTCGACTCCGCCGAGGCGGCGGATGTCGCCGTTCTTCGCGTAGGCAGTCAGGTCTCGGTAGACCTGGCCGCCGATACTCAGCTCGGACCCGACGACGACGATCTTCGCGGGCTTCAGGCGGGTCAGCTCGTCGCGGACGACCTGGCTCATCGAGTCCCGATCGACCAGCAGCAGCGGGCCGCCCTGCTTCGCCGCGGCAGGTCCGGCGCTCAACGCGTCGGGGAAGTTCTGGCCGGTGGCGACGTAGACGACGGGCACGTTCACGCCGAAGGTGCGCTTGGACACCTCGACCGCGGTGGCCTGGCGATCGACGCCGGCGATCCGCGAGACCGTCGGCGATCCTCCGGCGGGAGGAGTCGTCGCTGTGGCGGTCGGGGTGGGCGTGGCCGGCGGCGTGGTCGAGCCGCCCCCCGTCACACGGATCGCCGCGTCCATGTTCACGGTGGTCCCGGCCGGCTGCCCGCGGCCTCGGCTGATTCCGGAGACCTGGACGAGACTGCCCGCGGCGTCCTTCGAGGCGGCGTAGGCGCCGGCGGGGACGGTCACGGAGACGGCGGACTGATCACTGTCGACGCTGATCTGCGCGCCGAGGCGGTTGGAGCGACTCGGCCCGACGTTCGCGGTGAGGCCCTCGAGGTCGAAGAAGCCTGCACTGTTGGATTCGAGGACGATCACGTCGTTGTCTGCGACGTTCTGCGCGCTCGAGTTCGTGCCCCAGAAAGAGCCTCCGCGGGCAAGGCTCACAGCGTCCCCGGACAGGTCGACCCGGCCGAGCCCCGCGCCGGCGTTCCCGCCCACAGTGAGGGTTGCGGTGGTGAAGAGCTCGTATCCGATGTCGAACGCCTGGCCGTACGGCTTCGCGGAGGCGCTCAGCGGCTCCTTCTGCGCGGTCAGCTGCAGCGGGATCGACGAGCCACCGAGAGAGGACAGGCTCTGCTTCAGCGGGATGCGGAAGGTCCGGCTACCCGAGGTGAGCTCGCTCTGGCCCCGCAGAGCGCCGACCGTCCAGTTCACCGTGGTGAAGTCGGGGTAGGGCGACGTCGGGCGGGCCGACCTCGAGAGGGTGATCTCGAGTTCGGTGGCGTCCGCGGCGACCGGCGCGACCTGAGCTGCGCTGTAGTCCTCCGTGACCGACCAGGTGTACGGAGCCGTCGACATTCCGACGCGACGGGTCTCGGCCGACGCTGCCCCGCCCCCGCTCGTGACGCCGAGGATGACGGCGGTGGCGCCGACAACGGCGACCGCGGAACGCAGCCACCTCCCCCGCGTCGTCGCAGGCGATTGGGCTGTGGTCATGGCGAGTTCCCCCTCGTCGTGGTCCTCGTGCCGAACACTCCCGTCGGCACGATCGTCCCCGTGATCCTCAGATGGGGCACAGATGTCGGTCAGGGCAGCCTAACCCGACCGAGGGGGCCCGGGCAGGGTCGTTGTCCGCCCGGATCGACACACTCCCGCCGGTGCTCGCAACGGAGAGAGGTGCGCCACCGGCGGTTCCGCTGTGCTCGGCGGCCCGATCAGCCACGGGCAGGCCGACCCCGCAGGAGCACCGTGCCTCCCTTTTCGAGCATCGGTTCTCCGACTCGCACCCCGTTCGGGGTACGAGCGTCTCAGCCCTCGATCGGCTCCGTACGGCCGACGAGGCAGGCACCGGTCGCGATCGGCGCCGCGATCACGGCCCGCACACCGCCGCTCTTCGGACCGTACTGACCAACGAGGCAGGACTCGCCGAGCTTGACGGAGACCTGCACCGAGTCCGCGTCGAGTCCGACCGAGGTCTCGTCGGCCGTCACTTGCAGTGACTCGCGAGGGAATCCGGCTGCAACGAGCGCCTGGACCACCCTCGAACCGGCCACCTCAGGATCGGGCTCTGCGGCCGACCGCAACGTCTGCTCGAAGGCCGGGAGGTTCTGCTCGGTCGTCCCGCCGGGGACATAGGCGGCGGGGGCGGCCTGTTCGGGAACCGACTCTTGCGACGCGGTTGCCGAGGTGTCGGGCTCGGGCGCTCCGGGCGCCGTGCAGCCACCGAGGCAGGCGGTGAGAGCGCCGATCGCGAGCACGATATGGGCCGCGCGGTTGCGTCTCACGCCTGGCTCCTCCCCACCGCAGCGGCTCTCGCTTCGGGCCCCTGATCAGAACGGGGTGTCCCCGGATCCTACCGAGATCAGCGGAGCGTCCTCCTCACGCCCGACCATCGATCGCGATTCCTCCGCAGCACGGACGGCTCCGGATCCCTCCGTCGCGCCTCCCCAGTCCTTCGGCGTGGACCCCTCCCCGGGCGCCTCCTCGCTCCAGGCCGGCTCACCCGCGGGGGCGGCGGGCGCGGCGACCCGCACCACGGTCTTCGTGTAGCGGGTCGTACCCCAGGCGAGATCGTGTCCGATGCCCTCGGCCGTGATGACCACATCGGTCCCGGTCTTCCCGCCCGCCTCCCACGCCTTCACGCCGAGTCGGCCGGTGACCAGGACTCGGTCGCCCCGGGACAGAGAGGACAGCGCGTTGCCGGCGAGGCCGTTGAACGCAGTGACGGTGTACCAGTTGGTAGAGACGTCGATCCAGCGCTGCTCGGTTCGGTCGTAGCGTCGCTGCGCTGTGGCCAGGCGGAAGCTGGTCATTGCCGTGCCGGTGGAGGTGTCGATGCTCCGTGGGTCGGTGCCGATGGTCCCGATGACGGTCAGTGTGTCGGTCATGGTCGTGTCCTCTCTTCATCCTCCCCCGCCACGTCTGCGGCGGAGACGGCGCCCGGGCGGAGGGGGCTGGTACCGCTCGGGCGCCGCAGAGACAGTGTCGCGACGAAGGGCCCGACTCCGAGGTGGAGGTGGGCCCTTCTGGGGAGAAACCGACGAAGCCGTTCCCTGTGGAGGAGCGTTACGACGCGGTGATGTAGGACGAGTACGACGAACGGATTTTATTCACCTTCGGCAGCGCGACGGCGAGGCAGTAGCCCTGCCCCGGGTTCTTCGCGAAGAAGTCCTGGTGATAGTCCTCCGCCGGGTAGTAGACCCCCAAGGGAGAGATCTCGGTGACGATCGGGCCCTCCCACCACTCCGACGCCCGGTCACGGGCGGACTCGAACAGTTCCTTCTCCTCGTCCGAGGAGTAGAACATCGCTGAGCGGTACTGCGTGCCGACGTCGTTGCCCTGACGGTTCAGCTGGCGGGGGTCGTGCAGGGTGAAGAAGACATCGAGGATCACCTGCTCGGGGATCATCTCGGGGTCGAAGGTGACGGCGACCGCCTCCGCGTGCCCGGTGCGACCGGAGCAGACGTCCTCGTAGTCGGGTTCGGTCGTGCGGCCGCCGGTGTAACCGGAAACGACGTCGGTCACGCCATCAAGGACGCGATAGACGGCGTCCAAACACCAGAAGCATCCTCCGGCGAGTACGAATGTGCGCATTGCGTGTGACTCACTTCCTGTCGCATCGACGCATCCGGGGCGCCGGGCGCGTCCCCTGATCCAACACCCTCTCGGCCCTGTGCATTCCGTGAGCCCGCACCCCTGGAATAGAGTCGCCGCGTGAGCTACGACGCCGCCCCCGCCCGCTACGACCGTATGGACTACCGACGCACCGGACGGAGCGGGTTGCTCCTGCCCGCGCTCTCTCTGGGCCTCTGGCACAACTTCGGGTCCGACCGCACCCTCGACACTCAGCGGGCGATCCTGCGCCGCGCGTTCGACCTCGGCATCACCCATGTCGACCTCGCGAACAACTATGGACCGCCTTACGGGGCAGCCGAGACAGCCTTCGGTCGGATCCTCGCCGAGGACCTCCTGCCCTATCGCGACGAGATGGTGATCTCCTCGAAGGCCGGTTACGACATGTGGCCGGGGCCGTACGGCGACGGCGGGTCGCGCAAGTATCTGCTCTCCTCCCTCGATCAAAGCCTGCGGCGGATCGGCGTGGACTACGTCGACGTCTTCTACTCCCACCGGCCGGACCCTGAGACACCGATCGAGGAGACCATGGGCGCCCTGGTCACCGCCGTGCAGCAGGGCAAGGCGCTCTACGCCGGCATCTCCAATTACTCGCCCGAGCAGACCCGGGCGGCCGAGGCTGCGCTTGCGGGCAGCGGCGTCCCGCTCCTGCTGCACCAGCCGCGCTACTCCCTCTTCGACCGCGGCCCTGAGGACGGCCTCTTCCCCGTCCTGGACGAACTCGGATCCGGCTGCATCGTCTTCTCGCCGCTGGCGCAGGGCCTGCTGACCGACCGCTACCTCGACGGCACCGTCCCGGAGGGTTCTCGCGCCGCAACCTCCCGCTTCCTCTCCGCCGACCGGATCGATGACGCGTACCTCGCGCGGGCGCGGGGCCTGACGGCGATCGCCCAGCAGCGCGGGCAGTCACTGGCGCAGCTCGCGCTGAGCTGGGTGCTCCGCGTGCCGACGGTCACCAGCGCGATCATCGGCGCCTCGAGCGTCGCCCAGCTCGAGCAGAACGTCGCTGCGCTCGACGCAGGACCCCTCTCAGCGGAGGAGATCGAGGCCATCGAGGAGTTCGCGGTGCACGGCACGACCCTGCGCTGAATCGCGGCCGGGGATGTCGGTGGTCGGCCGTAGTCTGCGACAGCACTCAGCCGGTGAGTGCTCCGACCCTGAAGCAGGAGGAACCGATGTCACTGTCCACTCTGCACGCGATCCGCACCCCGCCGTCGCTCACTCGCGTCAACTCCCGGCTGTGGCGCGTCAGCTCCGGCTCGGGGTCCGTCGTCGGCCACATCGAGCTCGTGGACGACCCGCTCGGTGAGCGTTACCGCGCCCGGCTCCTTCGCGCGGGGATGCCCGCGGGTGCCGAGCTGGGCGAGTTCTGGAGTGTCGATGACGCGATCGAGGTGTTCCGGGTCGCTTGAGTCCGCGCCGATCCATCCGCTCGGCGGCGTGCCGAACGAGAGGCGGTGGCGGCCACGGCTAGCGTTCGCCCCATGCAGTGGTGGAACGAGTTCATGTCCTGGATCCGTACGAGTGACGGGCACCAGGCGGTCTTCACGGCCGTCGTGGTGCTGTTGGCGGTCGTGATCGGAGCGGTCGTGATCGGCTCCGTCTTTCGCGCGTCGATAGCGCGCCTGATCCGGCAGCAGGATTACGAGCGCAAGAACGCGATCATCGCGACGCTCGTGGATGCCGCCGTCGATGCCTCCGCTTGGAACGCCCTGAGCAGCCCCGAACGCGTCCTCAGCGACCGCGCATCGGCCCAGGCCGAGACCCACCTGCGCTTGCTGCCGATCAAGGGCTCCGGAGTCGCAGCCAACTGGGCCGCACACGAGCTCGCCGAACTCAAGCACACCTCCAGCACCGGCGGGTACCAGACGCAGGCGAGCGTGGGCGAGTTCCGCGACCGACTGGTGCTCTGGCGCGACAAGCCGGGGCGCGCGCGGAAGGCGTTCCTGGAAGACCTCGAGCGCTGGCGATTCTCGGAGACCGGTCGTGAGGACTCGGCCGAGTCGGCACTCTCGGACCTGGCCGAGCAGATCGGGAACACCGGGAGGACGGCACCGGAGGGGACCACTCCCTCGGCCGCTCAGCCGGCGGCGGTGGCCCCCGTCGTCGTGGGTGCCGCGACCGCGTCCGGCGCTGCGGAGGGTACGGCCGCCGCCGTGACTCCCACGATCGTCCTGCCGCCGTCGGCCGCAGACGCATCGCAGGACGAGACGCACCGCCTCCTCGCCGACGTCGATCGCTTGGACGTCCCCTCGCGCGAGCGCACCGTCGAAGAGCTGCCGCCCGTCGAGACGAAGCCCGTCACTGCCGGTAAGGAGTCCGAGCAGGACGCGGGCGCTCCGTCGCCCGTCGGGAACAATGGGCAGGCCTTCCGCGGCGACGGCACACCGGCCGGCGCCCCGGCCGATCCGGACGGCCAGGACGACGCCGTCGTCCGCGCGGACGAAGCCCGCTTCCAGCGCTCCGCCGCCGAGAACGACCAGCGGGACGAGCACACTGCCCTCTAAGGCCGATCACCAGCGCATCTCCCCAGCAGCCACCACCCGAAGATGCAGAGAAGGCCCCGATCGCGATAGCGGTCGGGGCCTTCTCTGTGGTGCGGCGGTGCATGTACGGACTAGCTGTGTGCATCTCGTGCACGGGCGACTCGGCCGACCAGCACGGCGAGGGGCGCCGCGACGATCGTCCACGCGACGGCGATTCCACCGAGGATGGCGAGGAGCAGCATGGTCGTACCTCCGTTCGTTACGTCGTTGTAATTCCGGACAACTCCACAGTAGATGCCCGAATGACACTCCACCGACATCCGTTGGGAAACACGCCGGTGTTGCCTCCGATGTACCGGTGTGTTACGGATGCAGGACCCGCGAGTCCTCGTTCGAGGGCCAGGCGGGAGGATGAAACCGCGGATGTCGAGCGGGTGACCCGCCCGCGGGGGACGCCAGGACGACGGGCGCCCGCTCGGCCTCGTAGTACCCTGACCAGGCGCCCCCGTAGCTCAGCGGATAGAGCAGCAGCCTTCTAATCTGACGGTCGCAGGTTCGAGTCCTGCCGGGGGCACCGCAGCGCCGGAACGTCACACTCGGCCCTCAGACCGCCGTCGGTTCGAGGGGAGGACCCTCCGTCAGGCGGACACCCCAGCCCGGGATGACGACGGTCGGTAGGCGCTCGTCGGACCACAGCGCGATCACCGCCGGGTTGTCGCAGACGGCGAGGATCGGCTCGGCGCCGGATCCTCGTCGGACGTTCTCGTTCCACCTCGACGTCCGTCCGAGCCCGCTCCCCTGCCGACTACGCGCCCTGGACTAGTCCGAGCACTCCCCCGACGAGCGAAACGGCGGCGAGGGCGAGCGAGGTCCCGATGAGCACCGTGTGGACGCGGAGGAAGGTCGTCGCCCGGCCATCGGCATCGCGTGCGCGCGGATCCTTCCGCACGCGACGCAGGAAGGGCGGCCAGACGACCGCATTCCACACGGCGTTGACGATCAGAAGGGAGCAGACGAGCGCGATCACGGGGATTCAGTCTAGGAGGAGCGCGCGGACAGGATCGGGTGTCGGTGGCCGCGGATAGACTGCCCGGCATGAGTAGCGCCCCCGACCGTCTTGTCTGGATCGACTGCGAGATGACGGGGCTCGATCTCGCCGTCGACGAGCTGGTCGAGATCGCTGTCGTCGTCACCGACTTCGAGCTGAATCCCCTGGATGAGGGCCTCTCGCTCGTCATCAGACCGGACGCCACCGCGCTCAAGAACATGGGTGAGTTCGTCCGGACGATGCACGAGACCTCGGGGCTGCTCACCGAGATTCCCTCCGGAGTGAGTGTCGCGGAAGCCGAGTACGAAGTGCTCGAGTACGTGCTCCGGCATGTCCCGGCCGAGCAGCAGGCGCCGCTCGCCGGCAACTCGATCGGCACCGACCGCGCGTTCCTGGCCACGTTCATGCCCCGCCTCGACGCTCACCTGCACTACCGCAACGTCGACGTCAGCACGATCAAGGAGCTGGCCCGGCGCTGGTTCCCCCGCATCTACTTCAACGCCCCGAAGAAGAATGGCGGCCACCGCGCTCTCGCAGACATCCTCGAGAGCATCCGGGAACTCCAGTACTACCGCCGCGCCGTCTTCGTGGCGGAGCCGGGACCGACCACGGCCGAGGTGCAGGCTGTCTCGGCCGCCGTCGTGGACGAGTTCGCCTCGCGGATGTAGTACTCTCGTACAGGTGCTTCGCGGGGTCGCCCCGGCGGAACACGCTCCTGGTGGGTATAGCTCAGTTGGCAGAGCGCCTGGTTGTGGTCTAGGAGGTCGCGGGTTCGAGCCCCGTTACTCACCCCAGTAGCTGTACATGCAGCGGAAGAGGCCCGGAGTTCCGACTCCGGGCCTCTTCGCCTCTCCAGCGGCCGATCACGAGCACGCGTAGAGAGAGGCCACGGATGCTCGACCTGGACGAGTACGCCTTCGAGGCCCTGGTCGTTGCCGAGCTCGACGCCCTCCCCGACGATATGGTCGACGGCCTCGACAACCTCGTGTTCGTCGTGGAGGACCGGCCGGAGGACGGCACTCTCGATGTGCTGGGCTACTACGACGGCGTCGCACTGACCGAGCGCGAGCGCTACGGATTCGGCGAGATGCCCGACCGCATCGTTGTGTTCCGGGAGCCGCACCTGGCGGCCTGCGAGGATCTGGACTCCCTGCGGGACGAGATCCACGTCACACTCGTGCACGAGATCGCGCACTTCTACGGCATCGACGACGAGCGGCTGCACGACCTCGGCTGGGCCTGACGCCCCGCTGCACGACGCGGCGCTCGCCCGGTCGAGCGTCGATTCTCCCCGCCTCAGGCGTCTCCTGCTGCGCCACTCGAGTCCAGCACGAGGTCTGCCCCCCGGCGCGGCCGCTCACGCTCGCAGTACGAGCGGAAGCTCCGATCCCAGGCATCCCAGTGCGCCGCGAAGAGCTCACCGTCGCGGGCGAGTGCGCGCGCCCTCCGCAGCTCGTCGCCCGCTTCGAGCCAGATGACCAGGTCCGCAACGCGCCGCGCGTCGGCGCTGGCCGACCCGCAGCCTTCGAGCACGAGAACATCCTCACGGACGACTCGTCGGCCGGCCGTCGTCCCGGCAGCCCAGTTCCACGGGCGCCAGTGCGCCGCGAGTCCGAGAGCGTGCGGGCGCACGAGCACCCGGGCGCTTTCCTGAGACGCCCGGTCCAGGCCCGACCACCCGGGGTAGAGGTCGTCCATCTGCACGAGAGCGATAGTCGGTGCGCCCGGCGCGAGGCGGATCTGCTCCACCAGTGCGCGCGCGACCGTGGACTTCCCGGAACCGCTCGGCCCGTCCACGAGGACAGTGCGACAGCGTCTCGCGAGGATTGACCGGGAGAGCTGACGCACCGACGCACCGGTCAGGGGAACGCCCCGCTCAGCCATGCAGCACGAAGCTCCACGCTCCGGACACGACGGACACCGTGACGGCCGTCGCCGCGATCGCCAGTGCACCTGCGATCAGCAGCAGGTCTCCCGCTCGCAGCCGCGACTCCCGGGCCCAGGTGCGCGGGACTCCGGAGCCGAACCCCTTCGCCTCCATCGCCGTCGCCAGCCTGCTCCCCCGCCGGATCGCCAGGACGAACAGCGAGAAGCTCCGCGAAGCGAGACCGCGCAGTGCGTGCACGGCCCCTCGGCCGTCGGCGACGCCCCGCGCCCGGCGGGCCATCGAGAGGGTGCGCCAATCGTCGACGAGCAGGCCGACCACTCGCATACCGGCGAGGGCGCCGAGCACGAAGCGCGAGGGCAGCCGAAGGATCTGGGCGAGGCCGTCCGCGAGATCGGTCGGGTCGGTGGTCGCGATCAGGACCACGCTCGGCAGACCAATCGCCAGCACCCGCAGGGTGATGGCTGCACCGAGCGCGACCGAGCCCTCGGTCACCGAGACGATCAGGAACTCTGCGTAGACGGTTCCGCTGTCACGCCCGTAGAGGACGGTGGAGAGCCCGGCCAGCGGGGCGGCGACCCAGACGGGCGCCGTCCGCCGGACGAGCTCGCCTACCCGGAGCCCGGCGAACGGCAGGACCAGCAGCTCGAGCACGAGCGCGGTAGCAGCCGAGACGGCATCGACGGTGAGGATCAGAGCGAGGGCGATCACCAGGCTCGCCAGTAGCTTCGCCACGGGGTTCGCGCGAGCGATCCGACCGCGGGCGGGCAGGGCATCCAGGAGCGTCATCCGGACACCGCTTCGCGTGCGCCGAGGGTGAGGACCGAGTCGGCGAGGGCCGCCACCAGCGCCTCGTCGTGGGTGATGGCGAGCACCGCCACGCCCTCGATGCGCTGCTCGGCGAGAAGGCCGACGAGGACCTCCCAGGTGAGACGGTCCTGCCCGAACGTCGGCTCATCGAGCACGAGCACGGACGGCTTCCGGGTGAGAGCGGACGCGACCGCGAGCCGCCGCTTCTCACCTCCGGACAGAGTGAAGGGGTTCGCGTCGGCCAGG
This sequence comes from Rathayibacter tritici, assembly GCF_002932875.1. Taxonomy (GTDB): domain Bacteria; phylum Actinomycetota; class Actinomycetes; order Actinomycetales; family Microbacteriaceae; genus Rathayibacter; species Rathayibacter tritici. The sequence goes on along the minus strand of NZ_PSWS01000058.1, from coordinate 14,956 downwards.
TGAGCGAGTCCGAGACGATCCAGCAACTCCTCCGCGCGCCGGCGCTCCGCCCCGTCCCGGGCGCCGAGGGCGAGCTCGGCGCGCACCCGAGCGGTGAGGAACTGGTGCTCCGGTTCCTGAAAGACCATCGCGATCCGCTCGGCGAGCTGAGCGGAGCTCCAGCGGATCGGATCGGGCCCGGCGCCGGCCCGCAGCGACTCGGAGGCGCTCACGCGCCCCGCGACCGGCGGGAGGAGGCCGGCCAGCGTGAGAGCCAGGGTCGACTTTCCGACGCCGTTGGGCCCGAGCACGGCCGTGACCCGAGCGGAAGCGACGGCGAGGTCGAGCCCGGAGGCGACGACGGTGGCGCCACGGCGCCCGAAGACGGGCCGGCCTATCGAGAGATCGCGTGTGCTGAGCACGGCCGGTGACGCCAGGATGCTGGGGGCTCGGCGCTGGGGATGCTCGCCCGGCAGCCAGACGCCCGAGGCGCGGAGCACCTCGCGCGCCTCACGCAGGACCTCGGCCGGTGCACCGTCGGCGACGACCGCGCCGTCGCGGTCGAGGACCACGATGCGGTCGACCAGATCGACCCAGACATCGACCCGGTGCTCGACCACGATCAGCGTCGCTCCCGTGCGGGCCGCCGTGCGCTCGACTGCCGCTCGCACCTCCCGCACCCCCTCGGGGTCGAGGTTCGCGGTCGGCTCGTCCAGCAGGAGGAGCCGAGGGCGCATCGCGAGAACGCCCGCCAGGGCGAGCCGCTGCTTCTGCCCGCCGGAGAGTGCCGAGGTGGAGTGGCCGAGCGGCACGTCGAGCCCGACGTCCTCCAGTGCCTGCCGCACTCGGGCGGGGATCTCCGCGGGCGGCACACCGAGGTTCTCGCAGGCGAAGGCGACGTCGTCACCGACCCGCGCGAGCACTGCCTGGGTGTCCGGGTCCTGCAGCACGAGGCCGGCGACTCCGCGTCGAGCGAGCGGGGCTGCGCCGTCGATCGCGAGCTCTCCTGCCGCGGCTCCGTCCTCTTCGTCGCCGAGGACCCCAGCCAGCGCGTGCAGAAGCGTGCTCTTGCCCGCTCCGGAGGGGCCGAGCAGCAGCACGCGCTCGCCCGGCTCCAGAGCGAGATCGAGCCCAGAGATGGCGGAACGAGAGCGTCCCGCGTGACGCCAGCTCCAGCCCCGGGCCCGGACGGACGCGCCGCTCATCGGGCGACCGCGCCGGCTCCCTCGACCGTTCGGCCCTCGCGACCGGAGGCGAACCGGTCCAGCGCACCGGAGGCGGCGAGTCCGCGAACTGCGAACCAGGACAGCAGACCGGCCAGGATAACGCCCGACACGATCGAGGACACGACGTACACGCTCATGAAGAGCGCGTCATTCGCGGCGTAGTACGACAGCAGGTCGTTGATCGCGAGGGCGAGGCCCGCGCCGGCGCCGGCGAGCATCGCAACGAGCGGACGGCCGCTGCGGTAGAGGAAGAGCGCGAGGACGATCTCGGCGCCGAGCCCCTGGACCAGGCCGGAGATCAGCACGGTGTACCCCCACTGGGTGCCGATCAGCGCGGAGACCGCCGCGGCGACGAGCTCAGTGAAGAGCGCCGCTCCGGGCTTGCGGATGATCAGGCCGCCCAGGACGCCGGCGAAGAGCCAGCCGCCGCCGAGGAGCCCGCCGAGCCCGGGTAGGAAGTCGAAGGCGAGGCCGAGGACGTTCGTCGCCAGGCCCCAGGCCCAGAAGACGACCCCGCTCGCGACAGCGACGACGCTCGCCACCACGATGTCGACCACCCGCCAGCGCAGGTTCCGCCGAGCTGTGGCGGTGGAGGAGCCGAGGGGCTGCGCGTTCGTGTTCTGCGCGGTCGTTTTCTGCGCGTTCGTTTTCTGCACTGGCGTGCCCTTTCGTGGGAGCGAATGGAGGGCACGGGTTGGAGAAGAGGAGATCGAAACGTTCCTTCGCTGGCATGACCCAGATCAGGTTCGACGGTCGAAGGCTTCTGCCTTCCTCTCAGTCCGGTGCACCGGACTCCCGTGTTCGTCGGTAATCATAGACGTCATGTCCTGGTCGGTGGTCGTCGTTCTCGCCGTGGTGCTGCTCGTGTTGCTGCAGGCTCTGCTCTGGCAGCGCCGTGCGCGGATCCGCCGCGAGCTCCTCAGCTACGGCACCCGAGTGACGGCCAGCGTGGTCGGGCCGGATCCAGCGCGAGGCGACCGCGATTCCGCCCGGGATCTGGGGCGTCTCCTGGTCGTCTACCGCACCGCCGAGGGCGAGGAAAAGCGTGCCCTGAAGTACCCGCAGAAGCGGGGCGACGCCTGGATGGCGGGTGAGCCGGCGGCGGTGATCTACGACCCGAAGCGGCCGGACGACGTCGAACGGCTGATCGTCGGCTTCGGCCGGACGAAGAAGAAGTGGTACCCCGCGCGCCAGCAACGTGCCAGGTGACGGACGACCGCTCCGACTATTTCTTCAGGGCGCGGATGATGCGGGCCAGGGCCTTGCCGGTGACCCAGACGAAGGGGATGCCGACAGCCAGAACCGAGATCACGTTGGGTTGGAACCGCAGGCCCAGGTCGTCCTTGATGTACGCGCCGATCGGGATGACCGTGGCGCCGCCGCCTCCGCCGCCGCCCTCCTGGCCGCCCTCGGATCCGCTGCCTCCGCCGAAGCCGAACCAGCGCAGAGCGACGGGGACGAGCGAGACACCGTCGACGGTGACGGGCTCGCCGTAGATCGTCGAGGTACCCGCGGTAGTGACGGTGTCGGCCAGGGAGACTGCGATGTTGGGCATGGTGCGACGGTACTCCGCGCCTCTCCGCGGCGACAAGCGGCCCGCCGGAGCGTACAGGACTCGCCCATGCATCCTCCGGGACCGGCTGACATGATCGTCTGATGCCCGCTCGCTCCCGCCGCCGCCCTGTGCGCTCGGTTGCGGTCGCGATCGCGAGCCTGGTCCTGGCGGCGTTCCTCGCCCTGCACCGGGTGCTGCCGGATCCGCTCGGCTGGCTGTCGGTGCTGGAAGTCGGGATCCCCTGGACGGGACTGCTCGTCCTGCTGCTCATCGCTGCCGGGGCGACTCTCCGCTCGCGGCGGACGGCGGCCGCCGTCACCGTGCTGGCGATGGTCTACGGCGTGCTGGTCCTGCCTGTCGCGCTGCCCGCGCCGCCGGTTCGCTCCGGGGTGTTCACCGTCATCAGCCAGAACATCAAGACGAGCCAGGACGCGGGTGAACTCGCCGCGTCTCTCGCCGCGCGCGATCCTGACGTGATCACCCTGCAGGAGCTCGACGGGGCAGCCGTGCGCGCCGTCGATGACGAGCTGGCCAACGAGTACCCCTACTCCTTCGTCTCGAGCACCGTCGGCGTCTGGAGCCGCACCGAGCTGACGGCTGAGGAGCCACTCGATCTCGGTCTCGGCTGGAAGCGTGCGCTGGCGGTCGATGTGGACACCCCGGTGGGCGGCACGCGCCTGTTCGTCGTGCACCTGGCATCGTTCCGGCCGGGTGAGCACGCGGAGCGGGACACGATGCTCTCGAACCTCGCCACAGTGCTCCGTGATGATGCGTCGGCGCGGACCCTGGTCATCGGCGACTTCAACACGCCGACCGACGATCATCTGCTCGCGCCCGTGCTCGCCGAGGCGGGACTGGTGCGCACCGGCGGAGTCGGCTTCCCGGCGACCTGGCCGTCGGTTCTGCCGCTGGTCTCGCTCGACCATGCCCTGGCCGACGGCGTTCCGGCCGCGACCCTGGCGGTCCTGCCGCCGAACGGCTCCGACCACCGGCCCATCAGTCTGACGATCGGTTCCGCGTAGCGAGCGTGTCGCTCAGGTCGATCCCCTTCGCCGACTCGGGGGCCCTGGGGGAGAGCAGCGAGGCGGGGCGGACGGCCGCGGAGCCGAAGCGGGCCGCCACACCGTCGACCGCGAGCTCAGCGTCGCGCCAGTCGTCGGAGTCGCTCCACAGCGAGAACGCGACGTCGTCGCCCTCAACAAGCTGCTCGCCGCGCACGCCGATCAGCCGCACGGGGCGGCGGAGCGGATTCGCCGCCTCCAGCAGTGCGGAGGACGCCTCGTAGAGGACCCAGGCGACGTCGGTCGCCTCGACGAGCGTGCGCGACCGGGTGAGGGTGCTGAAGTCGCCGAAGCGGACCTTGACCGCGACCGTGCGGCAGCGCACGCCGGAGCGGCGCATCCGCACCGCGACCTTGTCGCAGAGCCGCAGCAGTTCTCGCCGCACGAGCTCGGGGTCGGCCACATCGTCGGCGAAGGTGATCTCGTGGCCGGCGCTCTTCTCGATCTGACGGGTGTCGACCGGCCGCGGGTCCACGCCGTTCGCCAGGGCGTGCAGGCGGCGCCCGGTGGCCTCGCCGAGCGCCGAGACCAACGAGGTCAGCGGAGTGGAAGCGACGTCGGCCACGGTGCGCAGGCCCCGGCGCACGAGTGCCTCTTCGGTGCTGGCGCCGACCCCCCACAGGGCGCTCACGGGCAGCGGATCGAGGAACTCGCGGACCGCGTCGGCGGGGACGACGAGCAGGCCGTCGGGTTTGGAGCGGCCGGAGGCGAGCTTGGCGACGAACTTGGTACTGGCGATCCCGACGGAGCAGGTCAAACCCAACTCGTCGTGGACCCGGCGGCGGATCTCGGTGCCGATCGCGAACGGTGAGCCGGAGAGGCGGCGGGCACCCGCGACGTCGAGGAATGCCTCGTCGATGCTCAGACGCTCGACCAACGGTGTGAACGAGTCGAAAATCGCCATTACGCGGCGGGAGGCCTCGCGGTAGCGCTCCATGTGCGGCTCGAGGACCACGGCATGCGGGCAGCGGCGGAGGGCGACCGCCATCGGCATCGCGGAGTTGACGCCGTAGCGGCGGGCCTCGTAGGTGGCGGCGGTGACGACCGAGCGCGCGCCGTGGTGGCCGACGATGACCGGTCTCCCCCGCAGATCCGGCCGATCGAGCAGCTCGACGGAGGCGAAGAACGCGTCCATGTCGATGTGCAGGATGCTCGCGCGCGGGTCGTCGAAGGGCTCGGTCGTGACCTGCCGAGCCGTGCCGTCCTGCTTGCTCACACCGTGCCGTCCTGCTTGCTCACACCGTGCCGTCCTGCTCACCTGCACTCCGCCTCATGGTCGCACGCACCACCGACATTGCTGGCACGCCCGGAGCGGACTGCGCGGTCGGGGAAGGACTGCGCGGTCGGGGAAGGACTGCGCGGTCGGGGAAGGACTGCGCGGTCGGGGAAGGACTGCGCGGTCGGGGAATGAGCGCAGACCGCTCGTGGTTGACCCGAGCACCACGACGCTCCGGAGAGACCATGACGCACGAGCAGCCCGACTCCCCCACCGCCACTACGACGAGCACCAGCGCGGAGTTGGCCCGCTGGCTCGATCTGCAGGACCGCGCCCACCGCGCCTTCGAGCTCCGGCTCAGCGCAGTCCAGGACTGGTCCTCCCCCACGCCCGACAGCGAGTGGGATACGCGCGCGCTGGTGTTGCACGTCGTCCGCGAGCAGCAGCGCGCGCACACGCTCCTGTCCGGCGGCGACGAGTCGGCCCTCCGTCTCGAGCCCGTCGCGCCCGACCTGCGGAGCGAGTGGCGCCGCGTGACCGACAGCCTGCGCGCCGTCGCCCAGTCCGTCGATCCGGAGGCCACCGTGCAGCTGGGACGCGACACCGTCAGTGCCGTCGAGCTCCTGCAGGAGCAGACGGCCGACGTGACCGTGCACGCCTGGGACCTCGCCCGTGCGACCAGCAGTGACGAACGACTCGACGACGAACTCGTGGCGGCCGTCTGGGAGCTGTTCGCACCCCAGGAGGCGACTCTGCGAGCCAGCGGGCTCTACGCCGCACCCGTGCCCGTCGGCGCGGCCGCATCGCTGCAGAGCCGCCTGCTCGCGATCACCGGTCGCGACGACCGCCTGGCAGCCTGAGCACGCCGTCAAGGCCTGGGGCGCTCGGAGGAGGCCGCAGCAGGATGAGGGCGACCACGAACCCGGGGCGGCCCGCCCCGACGAGGAGAGGAACATCCATGACCCGTATTGCTGTCATCGGAGCCCACGGCAAGGTGGGGCAGCAGATCCTGCACCTGCTCTACGACGCCGGACATGAGTCGGTCGGAGTGATCCGCAACCCCGATCATGCGGAGGACATCATCCGCCTCGGCGGCGAGCCGCTCGTGCACGACCTCGAGGACACCACAGTCGAGGCTTTCGCCGAGGCGCTCGGCCAGGTTGACGGCATGGTCTTCACCGCCGGCGCGGGGCCCGACTCCGGCCCCGAGCGCAAGCGCACCGTCGACCTGGGGGCGTCCGTGCTCAGCCAGAAGGCCGCCGCGATCATCGGGGTTGCGCACTTCGTGCAGGTCAGCGCCATCGGCGTGGACGAGCCGCTGCCCGAGGACACCGAGGAGGGCTGGAAGGCCTACGTCGAGGCCAAGCGCGACGCCGACGCGGCGCTGCGCGACTCCGGACTCGACTACACGATCCTCCGCCCGGGCGGACTCACCGACGACGAGGGCACCGGCTCGATCACGCTCGGCACCTCCGTCGAGAAGGGCAGCATCCCTCGGGCGGACGTTGCGGCCACCGTGATCGCTGCGCTGGCCCAGCCGACCTCGATCGCCAAGACCTGGGAGATCGTCTCGGGTCCGACGCCGATCGAGGATGCTGTGGCGCAGGGAGTCTGAGCACCGGCACCGCCTTCTAGAGTGGGGCGGGTGAGCACCCACCCGCCCCGCCCCTGGACCCGCAGCTACGCTCCCGGCGTGCCGACGGAGCTCGAGCTCCCGACCGGCTCGCTCGTGGATATTGTCACCGAGTCGGCCGAGCGCTATCCGCAGCACGTCGCGCTCGAGTTCTTCGGCCGCTCGACCAGCTACTCCCAGCTCGCCGACGAGGTCGAACGGGCCGCCGAGGGCCTGCGCCGCCTGGGCGTGCGCGCGGGCGACCCGGTGGCCCTCATTCTGCCCAACTGCCCTCAGCACGTTGTCGCCTTCTACGCGATCCTCCGGCTCGGCGCCGTCGTCGTCGAGCACAATCCGCTGTACACGCCGCGCGAGCTCCGGCACCAGTTCGAGGACCACGGCGCTCGCGTCGTGATCGCCTGGACCCGCGTCGTCCCGACGGTGCACGATCTTCCCGCCGATCTCGGCATCGAGTCCGTCATCGCCGTCGACCTCACGCGGGCCATGCCCGCGCCACTGCGAGCGGCCCTGCGCCTCCCCCTGAAGAAGGCACGAGAGTCGCGATTCGCCCTCACGGGTCCGGCTCGGGGGGCGGTCGAGTGGGAGTCGCTGCTGCGCCGCCGGATCGACTCCGAGCACCCACGGCCGACGGCGGAGGACCTGGCGGTCATCCAGTACACGAGCGGCACGACCGGCACGCCCAAGGCCGCCGAGTTGACCCACGCGAACCTCACCGCGAACGCCGCCCAGTCGCGCGCCTGGGTGCCCACGGTTCGACGTGGCGATTGCGTCGTCTATGCGGTGCTGCCGATGTTCCACGCTTACGGCCTCACGCTCTGCCTCACCTTTGCGATGAGCATGGGCGCGCGACTGGTGCTGTTCCCCAAGTTCGACCCGGAGCTGGTGCTGAAGGTGGTGAAGAAGCACCCCGCCACGTTCCTCCCGGCTGTGCCGCCGATCGCGGAGCGCCTGGCGCGCAGCGCTCAGCAGAGCGGAGTCTCGCTCCACGGCATCGAGATCGCGATCTCCGGCGCGATGCCGCTGGATCCGGCTCTCGTCGAGTCGTTCGAGGCGCTCACGGGCGGGACGCTCGTCGAGGGCTACGGCCTCTCGGAGACCTCGCCGGTGCTGATGGCGAATCCCGTCGGGCCCACGCGGCGCGCCGGAACGGTCGGTCTTCCGCTGCCGGGCACGGACGTCCGAATTGTCGACCCGGACGACCCGGCCAGGGAGATGGCGGTCGGTGAGCAGGGCGAGCTGATCGTCCGTGGTCCGCAGGTGTTCCGCGGCTATTACCGCAAGCCCGAGGAGACGGCAGCGACCTTCACGAGCGACGGCTGGTTCCGCACCGGAGACATCGCAACGATCGACGAGGACGGCTTCGTGCGCATCGTCGACCGGCTCAAAGAACTCGTGATCACCGGCGGCTTCAACGTCTCGCCGTCCGAGGTGGAAGAGGTGCTGTTGCGTCTGCCCGAGATCAAGGAGGTGGCCGTGGTCGGTCTACCCGATCCCCGCAGCGGCGAATCCGTGGCGGCCGCCGTCGTGCTGGAGCCGGGTGCGCAGCTCGACGTCGGCGCGGCGCGGAAGGCCGTGCGCGAGGCGCTGACCGCCTACAAGGTGCCCAAGCGGATCACAGTGGTCGACGAGCTGCCGCGGAACATGATCGGCAAGGTCCTCCGCCGCCAGGTGAAGGCGATGCTGACCGACGGCGACTGAGCCCGGAATGAACCGAGGGCCCCGACCACTCCTTGTGGTCGGGGCCCTCGGTATCCGAGCTAGAAACCGAAGTCGCCGCCGAAGTCCCCGCCACCGAAATCCCCGCCACCGAAATCCGCGCCACCGAAATCCGCGCCACCGAAATCCGCGCCACCGACGTCGCCGCCGGAGTCGCCCCAGCCACCATCGCCCGCGTCCGCTCCGGAACTGCCCGCGTCCGCTCCGCCATCGGCCGACGCGTCACCCGCGTCCTCGCCGCCCGCGTAGTCGCCGCCCGCGTCCGGGAGGAAGGCACCCGCGACGGCCGAGCCGATCGCGAAGCCGGCGATCGTGCCGAGCATCGAGGAGGCGAGGACGCCGCCGAAGCCCATGCCGCCACCACCGGCGAAGCGGCGCTCCATGAACCCGGGCTGGCGCAGCTCGCTCCGCGTCGCGGACTGGGCGAGCGTGCGGGGATCGTCGTCCTTCGGCGCGTCACCCACGGGCGCACCCTCGCTGAGTTCGCGGAACACCTGCTGACGCTGCTGGGGGGTCAGCTGCTCGAAGGCCTCGCGGTGCACCTGCTCGATCGCCTCGGGCGGCGCCGTGCGGAGGAGGTAGCGGTAGCGCTCGATCGCCCGCTCGTCGTCGCTGCGCGGGGAGGTCGCCGGCGGGGAACCGTACTCGGGCCTGCGGTCCGCAGCCTGGGGCGGGGCGTAGGTTGAGCGACGTGCGCTCTCGGGCTGCTCGTCGCGGCCCAGCAGTCGGTCCAGGAATCCCATGATCTCCTCCTCGGCGCCCGACGGGCGCACAGCGCCACGGTAGGCCTCCCACCGCTTCACAGGCTGAGCGTTCTCTCAGCGGTGGCTCGGAGCGAGAGGGCCCGGGTCACTTCTGCTTCGGAATGACCACCCACATCACGAGGTACGCGATGATCTGCGGCCCGGGGAGCAGGCACGAGAGCACGAACAGGAGCCGCACCAGGAAGGGGCTCCAGCCGAAACGGCGGGCGAGACCGGCACAGACGCCGGCGATGATCTTGCCCCGACGGGGGCGCACGAGAGTAGCCATGACTCCACTGTGTCGTAGGGCGGCTGAGCGGGGTATCCGGGAAACCCCCTAGTCGTGCGCGGGAGTTCCGTCGAGCTCCTCGGGGCGGGACGCTCCGATCGAGCGGGCGAAGGCAGCTGCTCGCTCAGCGTCGGCCTCTGGCCACACCACGCGGAAGCGCTCGAAGACGACATCGCCGATGCCGCCGGACGAGACGCGGGAGAAGAAGCGGCGGTGCCCGTCGAGCCAGTACTCGCGGGTGCGCTCGCCCTCGCCCTCGGCCCAGGCGAAGGCGTCGTCGACCGAGTCCAGCGGACCGATCCGCACCCCCTCGGTCACGAGGACCACCCGCGCGATCCCGCCGCCATCGCAGACGATCCAGTGCTCGCCCGCGGCGGGTGCGCCGTCTGCGGCGAGTGAGGCGGTGGCCGTCTTCACACCGCGCCGCACGAGGCCCAGCAACTCGTCGGCCATCGCGGTGCTGTCGCCGAAGGACTCGACAGGCGGGAGCTCCTCCTCGACGGCCGGATGCGCGGCGCGGTACTGCGCCCAGAGTCGAGTGGCCGAGTCCCCATCCGGTTGTGGCGGGGCCGTCAGTTCCGGGACGGCCGGGACGAGAGCGACGATATTCGCGCCGGCCAGAGCGGCGGGATCGTCTGGACGATTGTCGGGAGTGGTCACGGTCTCGAACGGCCAGTGCTGCTGCAACCAGCGGCGCGTGTAGGCGTCGAGCTCCTCCTCGAGCCGCGACCCGCGGACGGCGGGAACGACCCACCAGGAGGCCTCGGCGGAGTCGCCGCCACCGGGTCGCACGCTCACAGCGCCCACCGCGTCCGTGCGGTCCGGGCCGACGAGCAGGACGCGTATGCCCGGCCGGCGCGCGCCTCCTCCTCGACCCGCAGGAGCCCGCGCACATCGTCACCGAGGGAGGCAGACGGGAGCGCGGCCGGGTCATCGGCGGGCAGCAGCGCGGCGAGCCAGGAGCGCTGCTCGCCGATCGCCTCGTGCAGGAGGTCCGCGTCGCTCGAGACCAGCGGGCGCAGGAGCGCGCCCGCCGGTAGCTCGAGCCGTGTGGGGACGGGTGCGTCGCCGGATCCACCGCTCATGACCGCACCTCCGCACCCACCGGTTCAGCCGGCCGCGCGCGCCAGGACGAGTTCGCGGACACGGGCCGCGTCGGCCTGGCCCTTCATCGCCTTCATGACGGCGCCGATCACGGCGCCAGCGGCCTGCACCTTGCCGTCGCGGATCTTCGCGAGCACGTCCGGCTGCGAGGCCAGCGCCGCGTCGATCGCCTCGATGAGCGCGCCGTCGTCCGACACGACCGCGAGTCCGCGGGCGTCGACGACCTCCTGCGGTGTGCCCTCCCCGGCGATGACGCCCTGGAGGACTTCCCGGGCGAGGCGGTCGGTCAGCGTACCGCTCTCGATCAGCCCGGCGAGCTCGGCGACGTGGGCGGGGGTGACGAGGGCGGCCGGGTCCTCGCCCGCCGCGTTCGCGAGCCGCGCGATCTCGCCGGTCCACCACTTGCGGGCAGCCTGCGCAGTCGCGCCGGCGGCGATGGTCTCGGTGATCTCCACCAGCAGGCCGCTGTTGGCGACGTCCTGGAACTCGAGATCGGTGAAGCCCCACTCGGTCTTCAGGCGGCGACGGCGCTCCGCGGGCTTCTCGGGGAGCGCGGCGCGCAGCTCCTCGATCAGCTCGTGGCTCGGCACGACGGGAAGCAGATCGGGTTCCGGGAAGTAGCGGTAGTCGTCGGCGTCGCTCTTAGGCCGGCCCGCGGAGGTGCGTCCGGTGTCCTCGTGCCAGTGGCGCGTCTCCTGAGTGATCGTGCCGCCGGAGGCAAGGATCGCCGCCTGGCGCTGGATCTCGTAACGCACGGCACGCTCAACCGAGCGCAGGGAGTTCACGTTTTTGGTCTCGGTGCGGGTGCCGAGCTTCTCCTGGCCGATCGGGCGGAGCGAGACGTTCGCGTCGCAGCGGAGGTTGCCGCGCTCCATCTTGGCGTCGGAAATGCCCAGCGCGAGCACGATGTCACGGATGGTTGCGACGTAAGCCTTCGCGTACTCCGGCGCGCTCTTCCCGGCTCCGTAGATCGGCTTGGTGACGATCTCGACCAGCGGGACGCCCGCACGGTTGTAGTCGACGAGCGAGTACTCGGCGCCCTGGATGCGGCCGGTCGCGCCGCCGACGTGCGTGAGCTTGCCGGCGTCCTCCTCCATGTGCGCGCGCTCGATCGGGATCTGCACGAGCGAGCCGTCGCTCAGCTCGATCTCGACGGAGCCCTCGAACGCGATCGGCTCGTCGAACTGCGAGATCTGGTAGTTCTTCGCGAGATCGGGGTAGAAGTAGTTCTTCCGCGCGAACCGGCTGGACGGCGCGATCGAGCAGCCCAGAGCGAGGCCGAGGCTGATCGAGTACCGGACGGCCTGCTCGTTGACCACGGGCAGCGAGCCGGGGAGGCCGAGGTCGACGGGAGTGACATTCGTGTTGGGCTCGGAGCCGAACTCGTTGGGCGCGTCCGAGAACATCTTGGTCGTCGTGTTGAGTTCGACGTGCACCTCGAAGCCGAGCACCGGCTCGAAGGTCTCGAAGACCTCGTCGTAGTCCATCAGCTCGGGGGCGGACGTGTGCGCGGAGGCCATCAGACGGCACCTTCCTCGGTCGCGGAGAGCACGGAGTGGGTCAGGTCGGGTGCCTGAGCGAGTAGCGGGTGGCCCCACTTCTCCTCCAGCAGCGCCTCCAGCGCGGCGCCGACCGTGTAGAGGCGCACGTCCTCGCGAGCGGGAGCAAGGAACTGCACGCCCACGGGCAGGCCGTCCTCGTCGGCCAGACCGGCGGGCACGGAGATGCCGGGGATGCCGGCCAGGTTCGCCGGAATGGTCGCGATGTCACCGCGGTACATCGCCAGCGGGTCGTCGAGCTTCTCGCCGAGGCGGTAGGCGGTGGTCGGCGCGGTCGGCGAAGCGATGACGTCGACGCTCGCGAACGCGGCGTCGAAGTCGCGCTGCACCAGCGTCCGCACCTTCTGCGCGCTGCCGTAATAAGCGTCGTAGTAGCCGGCCGAGAGGGCGTAGGTGCCCAGGATGATCCGGCGCTTGACCTCGGGGCCGAAGCCCTGCTCCCGGGTCGCGGCCATCACCTGCTCGACGGTGCCGCCGCCCTCGGGAGTGACGCGCAGGCCGAAGCGCACCGAGTCGAACTTGGCGAGGTTGCTGGAGGCCTCGGCCGGAAGGATCAGGTAGTACGCGGCGACCGCGTGCTCGATGCTCGGGAGGCTGACCTCGACAACCTCGGCTCCCGCGCCCTGGAGAATCTCGAGAGCCTCATGGAATCGGGCCAGCACGCCGGGCTGGAAGCCCTCGCCGCCGTCGAGTTCCTTCACCACGCCGATCCGCAGGCCTGTCACGTCAGCGCGGCGGACGGCGTCGGCGAAGGAGGGCCAGGAGTCGCGGAGCGAGGTGGAGTCGCGCGGGTCGTGCCCGGCGATCACGTCGTGCAGCAGGGCGGAGTCGAGGACGGTCCGAGAGACCGGGCCGATCTGGTCGAGGCTCGAGGCGAGCGCGATCGCTCCGTACCGCGAGACGCCGCCGTAGGTCGGCTTCACGCCGACCGTGCCGGTGACGTGGGCGGGCTGACGGATCGAGCCGCCGGTGTCGGAGCCGAGGGCCAGTGGGACCTCGTAGCTCGCGACGGCCGCAGCGGATCCGCCACCGGAGCCGCCGGGGATGCGGTCGAGGTCCCACGGGTTGTGGGTGGGGCCATAGGCGGAACGCTCGGTCGTCGAGCCCATCGCGAACTCGTCCATGTTGGTCTTGCCGATCGGCACGAGTCCTGCCTCGCGGACCTTCCGCATCACCGTCGCGTCGTACGGCGGGCGCCAACCCTCGAGGATCCGAGAGCCGCTGGTGGTCGGCATGTCGTTCGTCACGATGACGTCCTTGACCGCGAGGGGCACGCCGGCGAGCGGGTGCAGCGCCTCGCCATCGGCGCGGCGGCGGTCGACGGCCTCGGCGGACGCAACGGCACCCTCGCGCGCGACGTGCAGGAAAGCGTGGACTGCTCCGTCGACCGCGTCGATGCGCTCGAGGTGGGCGCGAGTGGCCTCGACCGAGGAGACCGAGCCGTCGGCCAGTCTCTCGGACAGGGCAGAGGCGCTCAGGCGGACGAGCGCGTCGCCGTGCGCACTCACTGCTCCTCCCCCAGGATCGCGGAGACCTGGAAGCGGCTGCCGTCGTGCTCGGGCGCGCCGGAAAGGGCCTGCTCGAGCGTGAGGGTCTCGCCGACCACGTCGGGGCGGAAGACGTTCTGGAGCGGGATCGGGTGGCTGGTCGCCGGCACGTCCGGCGTGGCGACCGCCTGGACCGCGCGCACGGAGTCGACGATCTGGCCGAGCTCCCTGGTCAGGCTGCCGATCTCATCGGAAGTGAGGTCGATCCTGGCCAGCTGGGCCAGATGGGCGACCGTATCGGCCGTGATCTCGGACATGCGTCTCCGTCTGGTGATTCGGGGGGATTTCCGGCGGCCAGTCTACTCGGCCCGCCCGCGGCGACTCCGCCGCACCCCCTCGCGGTCACGGGCCGCCGAAGAGGCTCGCGCCGTGCGTCAGCAGGGCGTCGTAGGCGCCCTCGTCGGTGGTCGGTTGCTCCCCGCCGGGCTCGCCGTAGCGGGCGAGCAGCAGTCCCGTCAGTCCGACGGCGGGCGGGCTCAGCGGCTTGTCGCGGTTCGCGTGCGCCGGACTGGCGAGGGCCGCCTCGCGAACATTGCCGTTTTCTTCCTGCTCCACCGTTGCGTAGAAGTTGTCGTCCTCCTTCGTATCGAACGTCGCGTGGCCGAGCACATCGATCGTCCGCGTCATCGCGAGCGAGTAGTCGCACTGGACCGTTCCCCGGTACTGCCCTTCCGAGACAATTCGGACAGTGCGGAGCGTCGGCTCCTTAGACCGGGAGTTCATCACAAGATGAGCTGCCCAACGTTTCCTGGACCAGTTGAATAGTTGTCTACGCGGCGAGGTTCTCGGTGATCCATGCCTGCTCGGCTTCGTTCGGGGTCCGATAGTCAAGCCCCGAGTGAAGTCGTTGTTGATTGTAACGCAGTTCGATGTACCGTGTCACGTCGCGGATCGCTTTCTCTCTTGTCGGATATTGAGTGCGATTGCAGCGCTCGTTCTTCAGTGTTCCGTTGAATGATTCGGCCCACGCGTTGTCCCAGCAGACTCCCGTCCGGCCCATCGATTGTCTGATGTCGAGCTTCTTCGCGAGTTTCCCGAAGTCGGCGGAGGTGTAAACGGAGCCGCGGTCGCTGTGGAAGATCGTTTTCGCGGCCCGGTTCGGCTGGTTCCTTGCCGCCATTTCGAGAGCTTCGCTGACGAGTTCGGTACGCATGTGGTCGGCGAGGGCGTACCCGACGACCTTCTTTGAATAGCAGTCGAGGACGGTCGCGAGGTAGACCCATCCTTCCCAGGTGCGGATATAGGTGATATCACCGACCCATTTGCAGCCGGGTCGGTTTGCGGTGAAGTCCCGCTTGACGAGGTCGGGGATGTCAGTCGGATCGCCT